>DAIDLE010000001.1:0-399186 GCA_027449665.1 Acidimicrobiaceae bacterium
CCCCTCCCAAAGCAAAATTCGTTTCTTCTCCCGATCATGCGACCGAGAGAAGGTATCCGGTATTAGCACCGGTTTCCCGGTGTTATCCCAGTCTTTGGGGCAGGTTGCTCACGTGATACTCACCCGTTCGCCACTAAATCTTTCGGAGCAAGCTCCTTGGATTCCGTTCGACTTGCATGTATTAAGCACGCCGCCAGCGTTCATTCTGAGCCAGAATCAAACTCTCCATCAAGATTCTTCGGGTTTCCCCTACGAACCAGAGAGCCGAATGGACGACTCTAATATCCATTCGACAACAGCGTCGCCCACGGGGTGGACTCCGCTGCCTACTTCTTTTTGACGAACGACGCGTCCGGTTAGATCCGTTCATCGTCGCCCGTACTGGCTTTTGGCTCTCGTTCTTCCGTTTTCAAGGAGCGACATCGCACGCGACCGAAGCCGGAGGTGCGAAGTACACCGTCGGGATTTCTCCCGACCCCACGCTGGAACTTCCCAGCGGCGGGATACTCACCCTACCAGCGCGCCGCCATCACGTGCAAATCACGTGACCAGGACGTCCGACAGGGATACCTAGTCTAACACCAACATCGGTGCCGGTGTGACACGCTGCCCCGTCAACTGGTCGTCGCGTCCGCGTATTCGACAAAGGCGTTCAGCGTCGCGATGAGTCGCATCTCCTCGATGCTCTGGGCGCGCGCGTTCAATAGATCGTCGGTGCAGACGAGGTACGCGAGGCAACGGGCACGGCTCACCGCCACGTTCAGACGATTGCGCGAAAACAGGAAGTCGGGCCCGCGTGGCATGTCATCCGCGCTCGAGGTCGTCATCGTAAAGAACACGACTGGCGCTTCGCGCCCTTGAAACTTGTCGACCGTGCCAATCTGTACCTCGCGCAACGCGAGATCGCGGTCGAGTACCCGCCGCATTAGCCGCACCTGATCGTTATAGGGCGCGACCACCAGAAAATCCGTCGCCTGCAGTGGAGCCGCACGGCCGTGCTGATCAATCCAAGGCGTTCCGATCATCTCCCTGATGCGCGTCGCCACGACGATCGCCTCTTCCGCAGATTCCGTCGAACGTCCCACGTGATGGACCCGCAGCCAGCGCAGGCCCGTACCCCACTCGGTTGTCTGGTTCGCGCAACTCACGTGGCTCGTCAGTCGACCTTCGTAGATTTGGTCCGAGATGAAGCGACACACGTTCGGGTGCATCCGGCGCGTTTCGCGAAGAAAGACGCCCTGAACGCTGGGTATCGTCGCGTGGTCGCCCAAAACGTGTTCGAGCACGCTGGCGCCCGATCCACCGGGGTGATCGCCTTGGGACACCTGGGCCAATTGGAGCGGATCCCCGAGCAAAATGAGATTGCGCGCCGCGTTGGATGACGCCACCGCGTCCGCTAGCGCGAGTTGACCCGCCTCGTCAATGATCAGCACGTCGACCGGATTAGCCCGCATGCCCGCACGCGCCCACATCCACGTAGTTCCCGCGACCACGTTGTAGTCACCGCTTTCAACGTCACGAGGCACGTTCGAATATCGCACACCATCGAGAGCTTGCGCCGGCGCCTTAGCAGTGCGCCGTACTGCTCGAAATAGCTGCTCGTCGCCATGGTCGCGAACTACAGCGTGGGCGGCACTCAACACGTTGTCAATCGCTGCGTGGCTCATCGCCGTGATGCCGACTCGTTTGCCCTGGCGCACGAGCTCGTGAATGATGTGTGCGCCTCGAAAGGTCTTGCCCGTTCCCGGCGGCCCCTGGATCGCCACGAAGCTTTCGTCCAATCTGCCCACCCACCCAAGCATCTCGGAGAGATCGTCGCCGAATGTGATCGGCGCATGGCGCGGCTCGTCGGTGAAGCGCGGAGCGCGACGGTTAAGCAACTCGAGAGATACCCGGCTGGGCGGATCTCGCGGGTCCGGTTTCACAAGCTGTTCAGCGAGATGGATCAGTACGCCCGGTTTTTCTCGCGGAGACACGTAGTCGTTGAGTGTGATGACGGACGGCACGACGCTGGAAGCTTGCGCCTCGGTTCGCCACGACAACGTCAGGTGCTTTGCCGCGCCATTGAACGAGCGCAGATACCCGTATCCGCGCTCCGTTCCCTCCGCGGTGTACAGCACGCCTTTTCCCTTCTCGAAACTTTGATCAACCAGCTGGTCGGGCCAGGTGAAGTCGGCTGAGCAACGGACGCCCCCGTCAGCCAGCGCGCTCTCGTCGACTGAGCTGACTGCTTTCAGGTTGGCGAGGTAGTCCCGATTCTCGTAGAGAATGGCGAAATCCGACGTCGCGTTTTCGAACTTCGGTGCGAGAGCTGCCGACCGTTCTCGCCGCCAGTAGTTCAACAGGTCGCCAAGCAGTGACTCCGCGCTGCCGGCTCCAAACTCGTGCAGCGCCCCAACGAGCTCATCGGTGTCGACTGACGGCACCTCTTCGGCCAACACTGCGTCACGCCACGCCAGTTGGCCAGGTCGCTGTTCGATGAGCCAATCTCGCAGCGCCTTGGTCGCCATCACGTCGTCTTCGTTGTACCGGGCAATCTCGTCGAGCAGCACGGCGTCGCCGGTCTTCATAAAGGCTTCGTACTCGACGATGGCCCCCGCACCTTTCTCGATGCCGCCACGGCGCACGAACCCGGCAACGGGCTCGAGCGACTTGAGGCCGTACGACTCCGCGCCAACTCGTACGGCATTTCGCACGACGTCGAACAGGTCGACGAACAAGCCCGTCTCGACCAACGACGTCAGCGAGCCTTCCGACTCGGTCCCAGTTACCAGACGTTCGAGCGACGACCGTTCGGTGTGGTTGTAGTGGTAAACGTGCATCCCGGGAAACGATCGGCGGCGCTCAGCGAAGAATGCAACGAGCCCGGCGATCATGGTTCGCTGTTGGCTCAAGTCGTGTGCCCAGCGTGCTTCGTACCGCCAGGTTCCATCATCGTCTTGGCGATACAGGCCCGCGAGGAAAAACAGGTCGTGCTGAGGACTCCAGAAGGGATGTCCTTCAAAGTCGAAGAAAACGTCACCGTCATCGGGCACCGGTAATTTCTGAAAGCCGTGCCCGTATACCGGATCCTCCCCTGGATCGATTAGCTCAAACACCGGCGCGGCTTGGGGCTCCTCGCGCGACGCCACCTGCAACGTTGCCTGTCTGCGTAGGCGACGAAGGGCCTCGTCGCCTACGTTGGGAACCGCGTCCGCGCTGGTACTGAGTGTCGCAATGCGCTCGACGCCGGCCGCTTCGAGCGCGCGACGTTCAGACGGACGAATGTTGGCCACGTAAACGAGCGAATCTCGTCCGCGCCACTCTCGTTCGCATTCACTGGCGAACTCACAAATCTCACAGTGACGACACGGTTCTGGCTTGGTTCCCACCGACCCTTCGTACCCGAGTCGGTCAACCAATTGTTGGCGAAGTCGGCGCCAGTAGGGTCGATACTCTTCGACCACCAACGACTCCATTTCGCCCGAGCCCAGCCACAGGTGCATCTCGCGTGGTGGCCGTCCTACGTACTGTTCGATTGCGTCCGCATAGAAGCACAGTTGCAGTACGTGACCGGGCTTCGCGGCAGACCTCGTCAACTTCGCGTCAATCGGCTCGTAATGGGCAAAACCCGACTCCGGGCTGCGCACGCGAACCAGAAAATCCGCAATGCCCCGAATGCCATTCACGAGAAACGGCATCTGATAGATAACGTCGTGCTCGGCACTCATGACGTCGGCGACCCTCGCCACCCACGCGTCGAAGGCCTCGTCAGGATTACGACCTGGCACGTAGTAGATAGATCGACCACTGTTTTCGAGATCACTCAAGCAGTTGCGTTCATGCACCATGCCTTTTTGGAGCAACAGTTCAGCCAACGACCCCATTGGCGTGGTCCGAGGGGCGAGCCGACCCGCGTCGAACTGGTTTTGCAAGGTCAACGAGTGCGCACAGTCCAGCCACGCGGAGATCTTCGACGGGGTCAGCACCGGTTCGCTCACGTTAGTCCTCGTCGCACTCGCACCGACCCAGTCTCGCGTACCGCTGTGACAATTCGGCCGCTTCAGGCCTCGCCAACGTCGAGTGGCGTGCCACGGGTCATGCGGACTAGGTCGTCGAACGTCGTCGGAAAGACGTAGTGCGGATGCCCACCAGCGGCCCAGATTTCCGGCCACGTCGCCAACGCTCGGTCGACGATCGTGGTCAGCGCGCTCGGATGTCCAACGGGCGCCACGCCTCCGATGGGCTGACCAGTATGGCGTCGGACGAAGTCGGCGTTCGCCCGCGTAGCGGAGTTCGCCCCGAAGTGTGCGGCCAGGCGATCAATGTCAACACGATGCCCGCCCGATGCCATCACCAGTATTGGCCTCTCGTCGACGACGAACACTAGCGAGTTGGCTACTTGTCCGATCTCGATACCCAATTGCGCCGCCGCGCTCGCCGCCGTGGGTGCCGGGTCAATCGTCTCGACGATCCGCGTCGCCACCCCCGCTTCGTCCAATGCTGCTTGCACACGTAGGCCGCTGGGATGCATGTGGACGATGGGTCTGACATTCACGAGCCGGGTCCAGCGTTTTCGTCGCTACGCACCGCCGCCAAGCGTCGCCGCAAGTCAGCGACGACTCGGTGCCACGTTTCAGCCTGGGTGGGCCACGCCACCGGTCCAGAAGCCCCACGGGACCGACGACTGCGAAGGGTCGCACCTGGCTCAAACGCGTCACGAAAGCTCGACAGTTCCGGCGTCTCCGCGATCACCTCTGGGAACGGCCGTCCCGATCGAACTGACTCGCCGACCGCGGCACCGACCGCGTCGTGAGCCTGACGAAACGGCACCCCTCGCTCCACCAGTCGTTCGGCGAGGTCGATGGCGGCCAAATACGGGTCGTCGGCACCTTGTCGAGCCACGTCACTGTGGAACGTCACGCTCCGGTACGCTCCGCGAAGGGCGTCGAGCACCAAAACCACGTTGCGCACTGAATCAAACAGGGGCTCCTTATCCTCTTGCAAGTCGCGGTTGTACGCGAGTGGCAATCCCTTCAGGACCACCAACAAACTTGTCAGGTTGCCGATGAATCGCCCCGCCTTGGCGCGGGCGAGCTCGGCGACGTCACTGTTCTTCTTGTGGGGCAGCATCGACGAACCGGTCGTGAACGCATCACCCAGGGTGGCGAATCCGAATTCCGAACTCGTCCACAGAATGAGCTCCTCACCCATGCGCGACAGGTGCACGCCCAACAGCGCGATATCGAAGAGCGTCTCGGCGGCGAAATCCCGGTCGCTCACCGCATCCATCGAATTAGCGAACGCCCGGTCGAAGCCCAATAGTGCCGCCGTCGCTGCCGGGTCGATGGCGAGTGACGTCCCCGCGAGGGCGCCCGCCCCCAGGGGTGATACGTTCAGTCGGCGCCGTGAATCGAGAAGACGATCAATGTCTCTGGTTAGGGACCATGCGTGTGCCGCCAGGTGATGCGCGAGCAAGACTGGCTGGGCGCGCTGGAGGTGCGTGTAGCCGGGGAGGTAGCGCTCGGGGTCCTGCTCACCGAGCTCCACCAACGTCTCGGCCAGTGCCAGGGTCCTCGACGCCACATTGACGAGCGCGTCGCGGACCCAGAGGCGCGTGGTCGTAGCAACTTGGTCATTGCGACTGCGCGCGGTGTGCAACTTGGCGCCGACCTCACCCGCGAGCTCGGTGACGCGCCGTTCGATCGCCATGTGAATGTCCTCGTCACCGCTGGCGCGCACGAAGACGCCGCGATCGAATTCACTCTCTACGGTGTCGAGAGCGTCGATCAGCGCAGTTCCCTCAACCTCGTCGAGCAGACCCGAGATCACCAAACCCCGGACGTGCGCTCTCGAACCAACGATGTCGTAGTGGTACAACACGTGGTCAAACGGAAAACTTTCCGAGAGTCGCCAGAGTGAATCTGCCATCCCCGCATCGAACCGGCCATCCCACAGCGTCATGATCGGGCGGGCGACGTGCCCTTCGTTCCTTGACGCGCCGCCCACGTCTTCACGCCAAGTCCGTAAATTCGTACGTAACCTTCGGAGTCGGCGTGGCGGAAGGTATCGGCGGCGTCGTACGTCGCCAAGCCGTAGTCGTACAGGGCCACATCGCTGCGACGCCCCACAACTCTCATCACGCCCGGCGGCTCGAAACGAAGCCGAACTTCACCAGTGATGTGCCGTTGGGTCTCGGCAAAGAAGGCGTCTAGGGCCTGCTTCAGTGGCGAGTACCACATACCGTCGTAGACCAGTTCTGCCCAGCGAGGTTCCAAACGCGCCTTCTCGTGGTGCACGTCGCGCTCCAGGTTTAGATCCTCCAGATCGGCGTGCGCCGCGATGAGCGCCAGCGCCGCAGGGCACTCGTACACTTCTCGACTCTTAATACCGACCCGTCGATTCTCCACCATGTCAATGCGACCGAATCCAGTCGAACCGGCCCGGTGATTGAGCGAACGAATGAGTTCGGCGAGCGGTATCTCGCGCCCGTCGAGCGCGATCGGGCGGCCTTCGCGGAACGTAATCGTCACCTCCACGGGATCCGACGCGGTCACCCTCGTGAGAGTGTACGGTTCGGTCGGCGGCTCGGCCCACGGGTCCTCCATCTCCCCGCACTCAATCGCGCGTCCCCACAGGTTCTCGTCAATCGAGTAGATCTTCTCCTTCGTGGCGCGAATGGGAATATCCCACTTTTGGGCGTAGTCAACGGAGTCCGCCCGGGTCATACCCCAATTTCGTGCGGGCGCGAGAACTTCGAGGTCCGGAGCCAACGCGTGCGTGCCGACTTCGAAACGAACCTGGTCGTTGCCCTTGCCGGTGCAGCCGTGGGCAACGGCGGTCGCATCGAACCGCCGCGCCTGCTCCACGAGATGTCGAACGATCACGGGGCGCGACAGCGCAGAGACCAGCGGGTACTTGCCCTCGTAGCGAGCGTTGGCGGCAATGGCCAACGCGCAGAATGACTCCGCCATCTCGTCTCGCGCGTCAACCACCACGCAGTCGACGGCCCCCGCGGCCAGGGCCCGCCGGGCGATGTCGTCGAAACTCTCAGCGCTGTCGGGATCCTGGCCCACGTCCACCAAGACGCAGATCACCTCGACACCCCACTCTTCCATCATCCAGCGAACCGCGACCGACGTGTCGAGTCCTCCGCTGTACGCCAACACCACGCGCTTCGTCATCCGCTACCCTCTTCCGTTCGACGCCTCAGTCCAGACCCGCCAGCTCTCGAAACTTCTTCGCCAGGCTCGCGCCACCGTGCTCGTCGCTGGCGATGACCAACAGTGTGTCATCACCCGCCACACTACCGAGCACGCCGTCGAGGGCGCTGCGGTCCAGCGCCGAGGCCACTACGTGCGCGCAGCCCGGCGGCGTGCGCAGCACCACCAGGTTCGCCGAACTCTCCACTGACACGACCCACTCGCCCATCATTCGGCGGAGGTGATCGAGCGGCGGTGAACTAGTTCTCGACGCGCTCGACAACACGATTCGTCGCGATCCGTGCTCGTCTCTAACCTTGATAGTCCCAAGTTCCTGCAGATCACGCGTGACCGTGGCCTGCGTTGCCATGATGCCCTCGTCCTGGAGTCGCGCCACGAGCTGCGCCGCGGTGGAGATCAGCTCGCGTTCGATCAACTCGCCAATTCGATGCTGGCGTTGCGTTTTGGTCATCGTTCACCGTCCTTGATCCAGCGCAGTACTCCCAACATGGCCGAACGACGATGCGCGACTTGCTCCCACACGAGCGACCGCGGGCTATCGAGAACGGCGGAGGTTATCTCGTCACCGCGATGGGCAGGCAGGCAATGCAGCACGACCGAACTGGGTGAGGCTGCCTCGAGGAGATCCTCGTCGAGGCGGAACCCCGCGAGATCATCACGTCGACGCGCTGACTCGTCCTCGAGGCCCATGGAGACCCACGCATCGGTGTACACCACGTCAGCGCCGCGGACGGCGTCGCGGGCTGTGTCGGTGAGACGGAGCCGTCCCTCGGCAACCGCTGCCGGATCTTCCGCGGTGCCCGCCGCAAGCTGATACCGGTCCGGTGCGCCTACACTCACCACCGCCCCTAGTCGCAACAGCGCGACCGCCAGCGATCGCGTGACGTTGGTGGCGTCGCCCACGTACGCCACTCGCAGGCCGCTCAGCTGCGTCACATCCCCACCGGCGAAGTGATCCGCTATCGTCAAGACGTCCGCGATCGCCTGCGTGGGGTGGGCCACGTCACTGAGCAGGTTGACCAGTGACAGGCGTCCATCGGTCACCTGACGAATGCGACCGAACACTGAATGGTCGCGTACGCGCATCGCGCAGATTGAGAAGAACTGCTCGAGGGTACGCCCAACGTCCTCGGCCGACTCCCGCGTGTCAAGGCCAATCTCGTCGTCGCCGAAGAACGTCGCGAAGCCACCGAGTTCGTGCACGGCGCTCGAGCACGCGGCGCGCGTGCGAAGGCTCGGACGTTCAAACACGAGCGCTACGCCCTGCCCGTCGAGCAGCGAGTCGTCAACCGGCGTCCGCGCCGCGTCGTAGATCGCCGCGAGCTCGGCGTTAGCGAGCTCGCTGATGGTGACGACGTGTCGGCTCATGGTCCCACCTCCGTTGTTGGCGCGTCGCCCGACAGCACGCCCGCGAGCGCGTGGCGACGAGTTCCACTCGCGAGCACCACGCGACGCGCACCGGCCGTCAGTGCATCCAGCGCCGCCGCGACTTTGGGGAGCATGCCGTCGCGGATCGCTCCCGACGCAACCAACTCGCGAACGCGTTGCTCGGTGAGGTGGTCCTGCACGGTCGCGGGGTCAGCTGGGTCACTCCGTACCTGATCGACGTCGCTCAGTAGTACCAGCGCGTCGGCGTCCACGGCCCTCGCGATCGCCCCAGCGACCGTGTCGGCGTTGCAATTCACCAGATGGCCCTCATCGTCAACGCCAATCGAACTCACCACCGGCGTCCATCGCGCCAGCTGCAGTGACGTCAGCAGCTCGCCGCGAACGCGCAGCGACGTCGCGACCTGTCCCCACGGGGGGCCGAGCGGTGTGCCGACCACTAGGTTTCCGTCGGCCCCGCTCAGCCCGATTGACGACAGCCCCGCGTGCTGAAGCGACGCCGTCAGTTGCGTATTCACCCACGCGAGCGCCATTGCGACGTATCGCATGGTTCGCTCATCGGTGACGCGCAGCCCGTCAACGAAGTCGCTGGGCGCGTCCACCTCGCCTAAGAGTGCCGCGATCTGCGGTCCGCCGCCGTGAACGATCACGGTTGATGTCTCGGCCGCGATGGCCCCCACGTCATGCGCCAAATCACGAAGGACCCGCGACGACGAGTCGAGCCGGTCGAGCGCGTGGCCACCGATCTTCACCACGAGACGTTTCACGGGGTGACGCCGCTTCGCGGCAGTCCGCTCGTCTCGTCGCGGCCCGTCGCCACGTTCCAGGCCTGCACGGCCTGGCCCGCCGCCCCTTTGATCAGGTTGTCGATCGAGCTCATCGCGACCAGCCACCCGGTTCGTTCGTCCACGCGCGCCGACACGAAGCACAGGTTGCTACCGACGGGATCCTTCAACGTCGGGGGCTCGTCAACCACAACGACGAACGGGTCGTTGGCGTAGGCGTCGCGCAAGAGGTCGAGGGGCTCGAAGTCCGCCGTGCCCGTGATTCGGGCGTACGCCGTAACGATCATGCCTCGACTAGCCGGTACGAGGTGGGGCGTGAAGATGAGTTCGCTGCTCAGTTCTTGCTGCATCTCCGGCGTATGGCGGTGCGAGACGAGGCCGTAAGCCTCGGCGTTGGACGACAGGCGAGCGAAATGGAGTCGATCATTGGGCGCCCGGCCGGCACCCGACGCCCCGCTCAGCGCATTGACGACGATCCCCGTGTTCAACACCACCCCCGCGTCGACGAACGGCCCCAACGCCAGGGCCGTGGCGGTCGGATAGCAACCGGGCACGGCAATCAGCCGAGCGTCGACCAATTCCGCGCGGTGTCGCTCAACCAACCCGTAGACCGCGTGCTCCAAGAGCGCCGGCTGCTCGTGGGCGTGCCCGTACCAGCGTTCGTACTGGTCAGGACTCTTCAGTCGAAAGTCCGCACCGAGGTCGACGACCGTGACGCCGCGATCTAGTAGACGGGGCACGAGGCGTTGGCTGCGTCCATGGGGCAGGGCGACGAAGACGACGTCGAGGCGTTCAGTAAAGATCGCCTCAGTCGGTGCAAACACCATCGTGGGAGCCACCGCCGCGAGGGCCGGCACCACGCTCGCCACGGTGCGTCCGGCGCTTGACTCACCCGTGGCGATGATCACCTCGAGATCGTCGTGGCCAAGGCAGAGTCGCAACAGTTCGGATCCGGCGAACCCCGACGCTCCAAGTAGGCCAACTCGCATCGTGACATTTTATGCGCACTTGAGAGTAAAAATGCAATTCTAGTCGCGGCTACTACTCTGGGGAGGTGTCTCGTCGCGGTTGGCTCCTCTTCTCGCTCATGTCGATCATCTGGGGTATTCCATATCTCCTGATCAGGGTCGCTGTGCGACAGCTCGATCCCGGCGTCGTCGTGCTCGGGCGCACCGCGCCGGCCGCGCTGCTGCTGGTGCCGCTGGTCGTGACACGCGGACACCTACGCGCCGTCGGACGTCACCTCGGGTGGATTGCGGTTTTTGCGTTCGTCGAGTTTGGCGTGCCCTGGTACCTCATGGCCACCGCCGAACAGCACATCACGAGCTCGCTCACCAGTTTGCTGATCTGTTCAGTCCCACTCATGTCCGTCGTGGCCCAACGTCTGCGACGCAGCGACGAGCACATCACTCGGCGGCGACTCGTGGGACTCGGTCTCGGGTCCGTCGGCGTAGCCTTGCTCGTCGGTCTGGGTATCCGTGGGGGGTCGGTCCAGTGGATTGGTCTGATGCTCGTTATTGCGGTCGGCTACACCCTCGGTCCCATCATCCTCGCCACCAAGCTTGCTCACGTGCCCGGGCTCGCCGTCGTCGCCGGCGCCACCGGTCTCGTCGCGCTGGCCTGGGTGCCTTGGAGCGTCGCGCACTGGCCCCATCGAGTTGACCGAGAAACACTCGCCTCCATCGCCGTGCTGTCGGTGGTCTGCACGGCGGGCGCGTTCCTCGTGTTCTTCGAGCTGGTCAAGGAGGTTGGCTCGACACGAAGCGTCGTCGTCACGTACGTCAACACGGCCATCGCGGTGATGCTCGGCATCATTTTCTTGCGCGAGCCCCTGACCGTTGGCATCGCCGTCGGCTTTCCCCTCGTGCTGGTTGGCAGTGTCATCGCGACCGCCTCGACGACATCGTCAGCGGACGAATTCACCAGCGACGCGGACGAGATTCTCCACGGTTAGCCACCATCGGTTGGCGGCTTGCACCAACTCGACGTGGTCGCTCCCATTCACCGGACCGTGATAGATGATGGTCGCGGCGCGCACGGGACCCGTCACCTCGACCAGAGGCATCCATAGCGCCGCGTTGTTGACGTGACCGACAACGTCGAGATCCGTTCGGCGCAGCGGCCAGGGTCGTCGTAGCGCGTCTCGCGGCGGCTCCCACATCGGTACCCGGCCCGTTACGCGACGCCGCGCTCCCTGACCGTACACGTCGAAGAAACTCGCGCCAACGCGCACCGGCCGACCCGAGGGACCCACGGGCACCCAGAGCGCCGCCGTCTCAATGGCTAGCGACCCATTGCAGACGACGTCCGTGCGACGTTCGGCCCACGCGGCGCCGGATCCGCTGCACCACGTGGTCAGCCCTACCACGTCACCTAGTCGCGGCGCCACCCCATCAACGAGTCGCCACGACGTGCGGCGGGCAAGCCACGTCTCATCGGACGTCACGCCCGTGTCGTCCCAATCGTCCGTCGCCACGTCCTGGAGGTACCGGGCCAGGCCGTCGGGTCTAAGCAACCCGTCGGGACCACAATCACTGAGACGCACCCGTCTCGACGTGCTGAAGTGTCGCCCGAGTCCAAGGTCGGGCGCGAACTCGACGTCGTAACTCTCAAAGTTCGAACTCACGCTCACGAGCGCAAAACGGCGCCCAGGGTGGCCGCGGCCTCGATGAGTTGAAGGCGAGCCGCCGTCAGTTCATCTTCACCGAGGGTGTGATCAGGCGAACTGAGTCGCACGGCGTAGGCCAGGCTGCGCGTGGCGGGCGCGAGTGAGCCACCGCGGTACGCGTCAAAGAGCGTGATCGACTCGACCAACGGCGACGCTTGCCACATGGCGTAGCGCAGATCGTCGGCGTGTACCGCGTCCGGTGTCGCGAACGCCAGGTCAACGGCCGCACTGGGAAAGCGGCTGGGAACGTGGGCGCGGCGCGGCTCGTCGTGCGACAGTCCACGACTGACCAGTTCGTCGAGGTCTACGTCCAGCACGCCGAGGCGACGAGTCGTCTGACCGCTCAACGCCTCAATCAAGTCGGGGTCAGCCTCGCCGACGATTCCGAGGCGCGCGCCGCTGCCGCGATCCACCAGAACCGCCGTTCGCGTGGGATGCCAGCCGTCACCGACGTCAGGTGTCGAGCGCACCACGACGTCACCCAAACCTAACCTCGTCGCAATCTTCGACCACAGTATGACCGCGCTGGCCGCGTCATCGTCGCGATGTCCAAGCACCACCGAGAGCCGCTCGTTCTCGCGGGGCAGTGCCAGACTGGCCCGACCACCCACCCCACCACGTGTCCGCCGCGGCTCCCTTGCGTCCGCGGGGTGCGTGAACACCACGCCCAGCTCGCCAAGTCGCACGTCAATGAAGCCGCGGTCGACGTTCTCTCCCCACGCCGCGACGAGGCCCGTCAGCATCGTCGGTCGCAGCACCGATTCATCGGTGGCCAACGGATTGGTGACCGTGACCGGAGACTGCCCCGCGTGCGTCAACGAGAACATTCGCGCGCTGACTAGGGTCGGCGTCCACGCTTCATCGACACCCGCTTCGACGAACACGCGGCGAAGGCGACGTCGAAGGCGTTGGCGTTCGTTCAGGGCTCCCGGCTCGGGCCACGATGGCGTGCGCCGAGGTAGGCGACGATAACCGTGAAGCCGAGCGATCTCTTCAATGACGTCGGCTCGCCCGGCGATCCCCGAGCGGATGTCGGGTCGTGACGACGGGGCAACAACCGTGAAATCGCCATCGCCACGCGAGGTGATGAAGCCGATCGCCCGCAAGTGCGCCTCCACCTCGTCCAGTGGCAGCGACGCACCGAGGACCTTCTCCACGTCGTTCGGCCCCAAGGCAACGGTGGACGGCGCGGGCACCTCGCCACGGACGTCCAGGGGGCTGTCGAGCCACTCCAACTCTGGGACGCTTTCACGCAGCACCGCGACGAAACGCGCGACGGCGAACAAGGCCAGTTCCGGATCAACGCCGCGCTCGAACCGAGCGGACGCTTCACTGCGCAGACCGTGACGCTTGGACGAGCGCGCAATGGACATCGGGTCAAAGTACGCCGCTTCGAGAATGACCTCTGTTGTTGCGAGACTGATCTCGCTCGAGGCGCCACCCATGATTCCCGCGAGACCCACTACCGCGTCGTTCCCGTCGGCGATAACGCAGTCGTCCCCGGAATCGCCGAGACCCCGACCGGGTTGCGCCAACTTGCGGGTGGCCCCGTCGAGCGTCACCAACAGCTCGTTGGCTCGAGCGCGCCTCACCCGAATGACTCCTCCAGCGACCTTCGCGGCGTCGTAGGGGTGGGTTGGTTGCCCCAGCTCGAGCATCACCAAGTTCGACGCGTCGACCACGTTCGAAATCGATCGCATGCCAGCTCGCTCGAGACGTTTCGCCACCCAGGACGGGGAGGGCCCGACACGAACGTTGCGAAGTACTGAGACGGTCAGTCGTCCGCACAGATCGGGCGCGTCGACGAGCGCGGTCGCCACCATCGCCGTGGACACGCCGGGTGTCGGCGTCGCGATCTCGGGTACGCGAAGTTCGCGCCCGAAACGGGCGGCGAGGTCGCGTGCTACCCCCACAATTGACCACGCGTCGGGCCGGTTCCCCTCGATGGACAGGTCGAAGACCACGTCAGTCTCCATGCCCAGCGTGTCCAGCAGCCCCTCGCCGACTCGCGGCTCGATCAACTCGTCGAGCACCATCAGTCCCTCGTGGTCGTCGCTGAGCCCCAGCTCACGCGCCGAACACAGCATGCCGTTGCTCACGACACCGCGCATCGCCCGTCGAGCGATCGTGAAGCCACCGGGTAGCACGGCACCGACTGGCGCTAACGGGACGTGATCGCCCACGTGAAAGTTCCACGCGCCACAGACGATCTCCAGCGAGCCGCCACCGGCATCGACGACGATACGGCGGATTCGATCGGCCCCCGGTATCGCGTGGATCTCGTCGACCCTCGCGACCACGACGTCATCGAGCCCCTCGCCGACTCGCTCGATTCCCTCGACCACGAGGCCAAGATCGTCGAGCGCGTCTCGAATCTCCTCGACCGGCTCTGGGAGGTCGACGAACTCGCGCAACCAGGAGAGCGGCGTCTTCACGCGAACTGATCCAGGAATCGAACGTCGTTGTCGATGAGCGCCCGCATGTCGGACAAGCCGACTTTCATCTGCGCGCAACGGTCGATCCCGAAGCCAAAGGCGAAACCACTCCATGCGTCGGCGTCGATACCCACGGAGTCGAATACGGCCGGATCGAGCATTCCGCAACCCCCCAATTCGACCCAGCCAGTCTGCGAGCACGTGCGACAGCCGTCGCCACGACAGACCGTGCACGTGATCTCGAATTCCGCGGACGGCTCGGTAAACGGAAAGTACGAGGGACGCAGCCGCGAGTCGATATCGGAACCGAAGTACGACCGGGTGAAGGTCTCGATCGTCCCCGCCAGGTCGGCGAACGTGATGCCGCGGTCGACGACCAGTCCTTCGATCTGGTGGAAGACCGCGAGGTGCCGCGCGTCAGGTGTATCGCGACGAAAGCATCGCCCCGGCGCGACGGCGTGGATCGGCAGCGTACCCTCGGCGACCGCCGCTTCCATCAAATGAACTTGCGTCGGTGACGTATGGGTGCGCAACACCACGGTTTCGGGTTCACCGAGGTCGACGTAGAAGGTATCCCACATGCCCCGTGCCGGATGCGCCGGAGGAATGTTGAGTGCTTCAAAGTTGTACCAGTCGCTCTCGACCTGTGGGCCGTCAACCACGCGGTATCCCATCGCGACGAACACGTCCTCGAGTTCGGCCTGCGTCGAGGACACGAGCCCGGTGTGTCCGAGGGTCAGCGGCCACGGCCGCGCGCTGACCACGACGTCGCCGAGGTTCAGACGGTCGGCCTCGAGCCGACGAGCCCGCGCGTCTGCCAGCAATGCATCGCGGCGCGACGAGATCGCCTCTTGCACGACGCGACGCGCCTCTTGCAGACGTGCCCCGACTTCTCGCCGTTCTTCCGGGTTCAGCTGGGCGAGCGAACGCTGCAGCGCCGCCAACGCTGAACGCCGGCCCACGATCACGGCGTTCTGGTCGTCGAGCTCCTCAATCGACGATAGGTTGGCGATGGTCGCCACGGCCCGCGCCACGTGATCAGCAATTTGACCAGCGAAGCTGGCGGGTATTGCGGCTTCGGGGACGTTCATACGCCACCCAGGCTAGATCGGATCACCCCTGGCGCGTTTCCCCCCGCCTGCCAGCGAGACACGAAGGCGATCAGTGACGCGGCCACGCCGGCGTTCAACGACTCGATGGAATCCTCCATCGCGATGCTCAGGCGCGCCGAGCAACGTTCGACCGCGGTCACGTCGAGACCGTGAGCCTCGTTGCCGATCACGACAACTGACGGTCCTGAGAGGTCGCACGCCAACAGGTCAGTGCCGCCGCGCACGACCGTAGCCCACGTCGTTGCGCCTCGCGATTCGAAGTGGGCCATGGTGTCGCTGAAGTCCGCCACGCTCACCGCCACGCTGAAAATCGAACCCGCCGTCGAGCGCAACGTCTTGGGATTGAACGGATCGACGCTCTGGCCGGTCATAATCACCGCCGAGGCTCCGGTGGCGTGCGCCGAACGGATGATCGTGCCCACGTTGCCGGGATCGCGAAGGTCGTGCAAGACGAACGTTAGACGCCCGGGCGCGATGGCCGTTACCACCGGCGCGTGAAATCGCGCGGTCGCCATGACCGGTTGCGGCGTCTGCGCGTCCGCCACCTTGGCCAGCGTCGCTGGTTCGAGACCGAAGCTGCGGATACCGCGCTCGCGTGATCGGCGAAGAATGTCCGCCACGTCGGCGTGTTCAATCGACGACGGATCGACGTACACCGCCTCGACCTCAACCCCGCATTCGAACGCGGCGCGTACCAAGTCGGGTCCTTCGAGCACGCACACCCGCTCGCGCCAACGCAACGACCGCTTCGCCATCAGGCGACGCACCCGTCGCACGCGCTGGTGCGTCGAACTAAGCGTCTCGAGCAGGAGATCCTACTTAGCCAGTGCCGCCGACGCCTGGGCCACGAGGGCACCGAAGGCGGCGTCATCGTTCACCGCGAGGTCAGCAAGGATTCGCCGGTCGACCTCGATACCCGCCGCATTGAGGCCGGCGATGAATCGGCTATAGCTGACCCCGTGCTGACGCGTACCCGCATTGATCCGCTGAATCCAGAGCTTGCGAAACTCGCCCTTGCGTGCCCGACGGTCGCGGAACGCGTAGACGCCCGAATGCTGAACCGCTTGGTTCGCTGCGCGAAAGGTACGGCTGCGGTCGCCGTAGTAGCCCTTGGCCTGTTCGAGAATCGCCTTGTGGTGTTTTTTGGCGTTGACCGCCCGCTTCACTCGTGCCATATCAATGTCTCCTCACTTGAGGCCTACAGGCCCAACATCTTCTTGACGTTCTTCTCAATGCCCGGCGCAATGTCCGTCTCGCGGCCGAGCCGGCGAGCTCGCACGGAACTCTTCTTTTCCATGATGTGGCCCCGGAACGCCTTGCGTCGCCGTAGTTTGCCGCTGCCGGTGATTTTGATCCGCTTCTTCGCGCCGCTGTCCGTCTTCATCTTTGGCATCTCAGCTCTCCTCGATCGATTCACGAGACGGGTCGTGAGACCCGTCCAACGACGCCGCGGCCTTCGCGACGTCACCACCCTTGCTCTTCGCGCGCTTCTCTGGACCCAGAACCATAATCATGTTGCGTCCGTCAATCTTCGGCGCTGACTCGACGCGAGCCAGCTCGCCCACCTTCTCGACGATCCGGTCCAGGATCTTTCGACCCAACTCCGGGTGCGCTGACTCGCGGCCTCGAAACATAATCGTAATCTTGACCTTGTGACCTTCGGTAAGGAACTTCTCGACGAGTCGAGTTTTGGTGTCGAAGTCGCCTGGACCGATCTTCGGACGGTACTTCATCTCCTTCACGCCGACGTTGGTGGTCTTGCGACGCGACTCCTTGGCCTTTTGCGCCTCGTCGAATTTAAACTTTCCGTAGTCCATGATTCGGCAGACGGGCGGACTCGCGGTCGGCGCGATTTCGACCAGGTCCAGATCCAGACTTCGGGCGAGCGCCAAGGCGTCACGACTCGACATAACGCCTCGTTGATTACCCTCGTTGTCGATCAGCCGAACGGTCTCCACCCGTATCCGCTCATTGACGCGGTGGTCTCCAGGTCCTGTTGCGATATCCCTCTCCTTGCTCTACGCGACGCTACGGCGTCGCCACGGCAAGCGAGGCGATGACTCTGAACCCGGCGTACTGCGCATACCCAGGTGGACGTTGGCGTCGCCAACCTCACTTGCTATGAACTGCCCGTTAAGGCTAGCAGACGTCGTGACGCCCCTACGAACCACGCCGCATTCCCGATGGCTCGGGTCGAGTCAACCCACTCCCCTTACCTCGCGTCACTAGGTAGTATCCAGTGCCAGTGCAGACAAACAACGGCGCCATCAGGTCCGCGATGCCCCCGCCGAGGCGCGCTACGAATACGTCGCGGTGTCGTGACCGTCACCCAGCCGGTTCGCGGCGACGCCCACGATCGTGAAGCACGACGAGTGAGCAGTAGCCCTCGTGCGCCCTCGTGGGTCGGGCGCGTCCTCGACCACCCCCTCACCCGGGGACAACTCGTGCTCGCGTGGTCGCTCATTGGCGAGCTTCTGTACGTCGTGACCAGGGTTCTTGGTGGCATCGACTCGGGAGATTCCTTCGAAGTCACCGTGCCGTCGTGGGCGATTGCACATGGGTCACTCGCCTGTGCGTTCCCGAGCGGTGGTGTCGATGGCAACCCGCTCGGGGCGCCCCTCTACGCCTTTTTGACCGCCGGGCCCGAGGCGTTACTTCGTATCGGGCACTCGGTAGCGTTTCCCAGCGCTTCCCAACTTGGTCGCCACTGCGCAGGTGCCGCGTCCGCCATCGTTCACTGGGCACTCTTCGCGAACGTCACGGCATCGACGCTGCAGCTGAGCTATGTGGCCCCGGTCGCGCTGGCCATAGGGGCGGTGATCCTCGTACGCGCCACCGGCCGCGGTGGGCGCGTCTGGGAGCCCGCCACCGTCGCACTGCTCGTGCTCGCCGCACCGGTGATGTCAGCCTTTGTGGACTATTTTCACCCCCAAGACCTCCTCGCCCTCGGACTCATCCTCGCGGCGCTGGGCGTCGGCGTGCGCGGCCACTGGGGCATCGCGGGCGCCCTGCTCGCCTTCGCCTTCACGTCCCAGCAATTCGCGGTGCTGGCCGTGGCGCCCCTGGTCGTCATCCTCGTGGGCCGTGAACGGTGGCGCTTCTTGTTTGGCCTAGGCGCGGTTCTACTTCCGGCGAGCGCCGCGCTCGACGCCGTGTCGTCCTCGTCGGCGCTACGAGTTCTACTGCTCGGCTCGGACCGCATCACCTTGGGTGCGAACCTCTTTACGCCGCACGGCGGAACCGTGCTCTGGGAGGTCCACCTGCACGGTGCACCACTGTTTCTGATCACTCGAGCAGCACCGATCGTCGCTTCGATCGTGCTCGCTCGCGTGATCGCCCGTCGGCGACCCGACGTCCTCGCCGACCCGGTCCTCGTGGTCTCGCTCGTCGGCGTCAGCCTCGCCCTGCGGCTCGTCTTCGAGGTCAACCTCTTCGGGTACTACTTCGCCGCCAGCGCGGTGCTGCTCGTCGTGCTCGAGGTGCTCGAGGGACGGTTGCGCGCCGAGACCTTGGCCTGGCTGAGCTTGAGCGGCGTCGCGTTCTTTCCCGCGCCGCAGAGTGCCACGACCGTTCAGGTGGCGTACGTCTTGGTGATCGCAGTCGCCGTATTGGCACGAATACTCCACGGACTCTGGCACCGTCACGCGTACTGGGGTGCCATCGCGTATGCGACGGCACTCATCATCGTGAACACGGCCTTCACGTCGCCCTTCGTGCACCGAGGACTCGATGTACCGAGCTGGGCGTGGCAGGTGATTCTCGTCCCAGCGGTGATCGGACTGCTCGCTCGTCCCCTCATTGCACTCGTGCGGCCGTCGAGCGCCCTCGCGCGTTGACGTTGTCACGAGGTCGCGCCGACGCCTCGATGGCCGCTACCGTGGAGTCGTGGCCGAGCCAACCGACGCGACGTCCGCCGACGAGATCGACTGGCTGCGCGCTACCCCCGTGGAGACGATCCTCGGGAACCACATCTTTCACCTGATCCAGCTGGCGACCGTCCACCTCGCGGCGACGCCGGCGAACCTGCCCGCCGCTCGGCTGGTCATCGATGTGGTTGGCGCCATGATCCGCGAGGGCGCCGAGCGCCTCGGCGAGCACGTTGATCTCTACCGCAACGCACTGGCCGAGGTTCAGCAGGTGTACGTTCGCGCCGCGCGCTCGAGCGAGGCGAGCTAGTCACGCCCGCGAACGTCGCGCACCTCGTCTCGGCCCAGGTGGCCCACGACTCGTTCGCCGACCGCCTCGGTTCCGTTGTCGATGCGCCGCGACCCATCCGCAATGTCGACGCAATGAAAGTACCAGCGCTGCGCGCCGTCATCTAGCCAGCCGTCGCCCCGACGCACATCGAAATCGACTACTACGCCGGCGACGTTCATCGGCCCCGGCGCTGGCGAAGCAGGGAAACCATCTCCACCGCGCTCAGCGCAGCCTCGCGTCCCTTGTTGGTAAGATCGGGCAAGGATCGCTGCAGTGCCTGGTCGACGGTATTGGTGGTCAGCACGCCAAAGATGACGGGCACCCCGGCAGTGAGCTGCACATCTTGCACCCCTCGTGCGCACTCCCCAGCCACGATGTCGTAGTGACCGGTCTCCCCCCGAATCACCGCGCCCAGCGTGACGATCGCGTCAACGGTCGACGGTCCGTCGGCCAACGCCAGGGCCATCATCGGTATCTCGTAGGCACCGGGCACCCACGCGACGGTGATGTCCGACGCCGCTACGCCCGCCTCGCGAAGTGCCGCCAGCGCTCCCTCGAGCAGGCGTATGGTGATGGCGCCGTTGAAGCGAGCCGCGACCACCGCGATGCGCAGGCCCCGCCCATCGTGATCCCCCACGAGGTGCGTCCCAGCCAACGCGCGTAGCGCATCGGCGCGCGCCGGATCGAATTCGGTCTCCTCACTCGACGTCATCGAGTCCCCCCAGCAGGTGGCCCATTCGCTCTCGCTTCGTTCGCAGATAGTCAATGTTGAAGGGCGTCGGCAGGCTCTCAATGGGCACGCGCTCGACGATGTTCAGACCAAATCCTTCCAGACCACCGTACTTACTCGGATTGTTCGTCATCAGGCGCATCGACGTCACGCCGAGGTCGACGAGGATCTGCGCGCCGATTCCGTATTCTCGCGAATCAACCGGCAGTCCGAGCTCCAAGTTTGCGTCCACCGTGTCGTGTCCGTCTTCTTGGAGCGCGTAGGCACGAATCTTGTGACCCAGGCCAATACCCCGGCCCTCGTGGCCGCGCAGGTAGACGACGACGCCAGCGCCTTCCGCAGCAATCTTCGCCATCGCCGTCTGTAGTTGCGGACCACAGTCGCAGCGTAGGGAACCCAGGGCGTCGCCGGTTAGGCACTCCGAGTGAACGCGCACGAGCACCGCGGCCGCCGCCGCGATATCGCCGTACACCAACGCAAGGTGCTGCTCGCCGTCGAGCACCGATTCAAAGACCAGCGCCTGGAACGTGCCCACCGTCGTCGGCAGCGTCGCCTCGGCGACGCGCGTTACCAGTTTCTCGTGATGACGGCGATAGCGGATCAAGTCGGCGATCGTGACAATCGGCAGATGGTGACGGCGGGCGAACTGCTCCAACTCGGGCAGACGAGCCATGTCTGACTTGTCGGCGCTCACGATTTCGCACAGCACCCCCGATGGGTATTTCCCCGCGAGTCGACACAGATCAACCGTGGCCTCCGTGTGACCGGCCCGCTTCAGCACCCCGCCCGCGCGATAGCGCAACGGAAAGATATGACCGGGACGGCTAAGGTCACTCGGCGTCGTCGCGGGATCAATCAACGCTCGGACGGTGGCCGCACGGTCGTGTGCGGAGATGCCGGTCGTCGTGCCGTGGCGGTAGTCGACCGTGACGGTGAATGCCGTACGCTGCGCCTCAGTATTAGCAATAACCATCAACGGCAGGTCGAGCTCATCGGCCCGAGTCGACTCCAGGGGAACGCAGAAGACACCCGACGTGTGCTCAAGGAAGAAAGCCATCGATTCGGCGGTGACGTCCTCGGCCGCCATGATGAGATCGCCTTCGTTCTCTCGGTCCTCATCGTCGACCACGACGACCATGCCACCGCGCCGCAGCGCCTCCACCGCCTCCTCGATCGTTGACAGCGCCATCAGACCTCCACTTCGATACGAACATCTTCGCCGATGACCCGTGCGTCGACCAATCGCCCGCGCCGCAGCGCCTCCATCGACGGCGCACCGATCGCGTCCAGCGCACCGCGGGTACCCCGAGATCCCGCGAGGGCCGGCGCGGCGTACCACACGACGCGGTTCACGAGACCGGCCTCGACGAACGCGCTGGCCGTCGACGGTCCGCCCTCCACCAAGACTTGCAGCACGCCGGCGGCGCCGAGCTCGTCCAGAATGGCGCCCAAGTCGCCCGAACGCTCCCAACAAGGTTGGACGCGCGCCGTGGGTGGAGCGTTACCCAGTACCACGCGCAACGGCTCGAGAACCACGTCATCCAGTCGTGCCGTGAGGCGGGGATTATCTCGTCGCACGGTCCCCGCTCCCACGATGATCGCCTGACTGCGTGCGCGCAGCACGTGCGCATCTCGGCGAGCCGGTTCACTCGTAATCCACTGGCTCGACCCGTCCGCCATGGCGACCACGCCATCCAACGTTGCGGCCACCTTCAGCACCACGAAGGGTCGTCCCGTCTCGCGGTGCCACGTGTAGGGCGCTAACTGCTCGCGCACGAGTGATGCCTCGACACCGACCGTCACCTCGACGCCGGCCTCGCGCAGCGCCGCGACGCCCGATCCCGCCACCCGTCGATCGGCATCGAGCACGCCAACGACCACCGTCGAGACGCCCGACGCCAGAATTGCCTCGGTACAGGGTCCCGTGCGTCCGTGGTGGTTGCAGGGTTCCAGCGTGACGATCAGCGTTGCGCCACGGGCTGCGTCACCGGCCCGGCGCAGCGCCACCACCTCGGCGTGAGCGTCCCCGGGCACCTGGGTGTGACCCGCGCCCAGCACCAAGCCGCGTGGGTCGACGACCAGCGCGCCGACCCACGGATTAGGCGGCGCGTGCAACCGTGCCTTGTCGCCCTCGTCGACGGCGAGTCGCATCAACTCGTCTAGTGCGATCATGCGTCACCCGCGCGGCGCAGCGCCCGCGCCGCCAGGAGAGGATCATCCCTGCCGAAGATGGCCGATCCGGCCACTAGGACATTGGCGCCGGCCCGAACCGCGACGGCGGCGGTGTCCACATCAATGCCGCCGTCGACCTCGATGTCCACGGCGAGATCCTGTCTCGTGAGCTCCGATCGCGCCTCGCGCACTTTGGCCATGACGTCGGCCATGAAGGACTGCCCGCCGAAACCTGGAAAGACCGTCATCAACAGGAGCAGGTCAACGTCGCCCAAGAATGGCGCCACCCTCGAGAAGGGCGTGTCGGGGTTCGCGGCCAGCCCGACGCGCAACCCGATGGCCCGAGCTTCAGCGACGAGCGCAGCGGTATCGCCGATCTCGACGTGAATCGTGCACCCATTCGCACCGGCCCGTTGGAAGGCGCCAAAGTAGCGCCCCGGCTCGCTCATCATGAGGTGGCAGTCGAAGAATCGATCACTATAACGTCGAAGCGACGCGATCACCGGTGGCCCGATCGAGATGTTCGGAACAAAGTGGCCGTCCATGACGTCGACGTGCAGCCAGTCGGTCTCGGCGTCAACGGCGCGCACCTGTTCGGCGAGCGAGCCAAAGTCGGCGGCGAGTATCGAGGGCGCCACTCGTAGCAGTCCGGGTATTCCCGGGTCGGCGTACGTCATACCCTGCAGCCTAGATACCGCACTATCCCCACACCGCTTCTTTGGACGGCGTCGAGCGCCCCCGCCACCACTCGCGCGCGGACATGGTCCGCGACCCCTCGGGCCTGAGTAGTTCAATGACGACGCCGCCCGCGTATCCATTCAGGACGACTTCGCCATCGATCGCGGCGATCGTGCCCGGCGGACCGACCGTTCCGCTGAAGGGCCGCACCGCGAGCACGAGGAGCCGGCGACCGTCCGCGAACAGCCAGGCGCGCTCCAGTCGAACGACGCGCGCCACGTACTCGACCGACATTGCCGCGTTCAGGTGCAGGTCCGCGGGTTGAATCTTGGCGGCGTACGTGGCTGTTCCTTCTTGGGGGACCGGGTGCGCGAGCAGCTCGGGGCGCTCGAGCACCTCGACCAGCGCTCGAGCACCGAGGGTCCCGAGGGCGCTGCGCAGCGACGACGCCGTGTGCTCGCCGATGGTAAGCCGTCGTTCGAGGTGCACGGGTCCGGTGTCCAGTGTCTCGTCCAGCGACATGATCGACACGCCGGTCTCCTCATCCCCGGCCAGTATCGCCCGCTCCACCGGTGCCGCGCCGCGCCACCTCGGCAGCAGCGAAAAATGAACGTTGAGCATTGGCGTTCGTGCCAAGACTGCCTCGGGGATCATCGCGCCGTAGGCGACGACGACGCCACGGTCGAGTTCGAACTGGGCGAGCCCACTCACCTGGTGAATCACTGGGATGCCCAGCTCCGTTGCCACCGCCTTGACCGGACTAGGCGCTGGCGCCGCGCCTCGACTACGGCGACGATCCGGTCTCGTCACGACGACCGACACGTCGTGGCCGTGCTGGACGAGCGCCCGCAGGGACGCTACCGACTCAAGGGGAGTCCCCAAGAAGGCCAGGCGCATCTACTCGCCGAGCAACTGTGCGAGGCCATCGGGATCCCGACCTAGCGAGAGGCGGCGCCGTCGCAGCAGCCGCTTCGCGTCGCGACGCTGCTCGTCGTCGAGGCGCTCCACCAAAAGCACGCCGTCCAAATGGTCCATTTCGTGTTGGAAGATGCGACCTTCAAACTCACTGGTCTCCACGTCGATCACGCGGCCGTCCAGATCGTAGCCAGTAAGGTGAACCGAGTTCGGGCGGGTTATCTCCCAACTAAGACCGGGCACCGACAGGCACCCCTCCTCGTATGTCCACTCACCGTCGGTCTCGACAATGACGGGGTTGACCACCACCACCGGCCCATCGCCCTTGTCGTAGACGAACAAGCGCTTTTGCACGCCAATCTGGTTAGCGGCCAGCCCGACGCCCGGCGCCTCGTACATGGTCTCAATCATTGTCGCCGCCAACGCCGCAATCCGGCCGTCAATGTCGTCGACGGCCGTCGTCACCTGGTTCAGCACCGGGTCGCCGTAGACGCGAATGGGCAGCGTGCTCACCACTCCACGCTACCGGTTCAGTCAACCGCCACGCGCACCGCGGGCGGCCTCGGAACCCCGCGCAACACCGCTACGAGGTGTGCGACATCGCTGGCGCGCACGACGAAGCCGCTCTCGCCATCGCCCGCCACCGTCACCGCGTCACCGAGCGACGCAACGAAGTGGGCCGCCCCCACACCCCGAATCGTCGCCCGAGCACCAAAGGGCGCCAGCCCGAGTGCTCGAGCCGTCTCGTATTCGTCGACTAGCAGCTGGTCGAACGACGCGTCAACGAGGGATCGGATCACGAGGTCGTCGCCGCGGCGCGTCTGCACGATCACGTCGCCGCGCCCAGCGCGTCGAGCACCAACCAGTCGGCCGGCCCGTCCCACGACGTCGACGGCCTGACGTCGCGCGGTTTCTCGCGGGGCCAGCAAGTACTGATCGAAGTCATCGATGATGACCAGCGACGATCGACGCACTCGTTGCAATACTGCTTCGGTGCCAACCACCACCCGCGTCGATGGCAGTTCAGTGCTGGCGGCCGTGACCTCCCCCACCGGCTGACCAATCTGCGCCTCCAGGTCACGACGCACCGCGCTCACGCCCTGGCGCAGGCGCGTCACGCGCGTCGATCCGCACGCGCGGCAGAACCGTAATCGGCGCTCGTGAGCGTCCTGACAGCACACGCCGTCGTCGACCTCCTCCTCACCCTGGCCGCAGACTGCGCATCGGTAGAGCTCGTGGCACTGCGCACACGCGAGCAGCCGGCCTCGTCCTAGCCGCTGGTGCAGCACGACGACCGCCACAGCTTCATCACCCGTCAGTGCGCGATGCACGGCGCTGAGCGACTCGCGAGCCAGCAGCCCGTCGTGCGGATCACCGACCCGACGATCGATGACGGTGACGCGGGGCCAGCCCCCACGAATGTCGCCCTCGACGCGCCAGCCTTTCGCCATCAGCCGGGGACTCGGCAGCATCGTGGTCGCCCACCACGGCACTTCGGCGCGGCGGCATCGTTCCTCGAGCACGTCGATCGCGTGCCACGTCGGTTGCGCCGGCGAACGAAGTGCCTCGTCGTCCGCATCCAGGACAACGGCGCCCGCTAATCGCGGCACCGGCGCGAACGCGGCGCCGCGCGCACCGACGACAATCGGCCAACCAGCGCGACAGCGCTCCCACTCGTCCGCCCCCGCCACCGCGCACCCGCGTTGCTCGAGGCGACCGCGAAGTCGCCGAGACCTCGCTTCGGTTGGTGTGACGACGAGGAGACTGGCACCGTCGGCGCGCGTGGACCGATACGCGGCGAGCACGAGGTCGAGTGGGTCGGTCGTGGGGGCGTGTTGGATGACGCCCGGTGCGTGGTCACTGACGCGACGCGACGTCTCATCCTCGAGCGGCCCAGCTCGCGGCGCCGAGGGCAACGAGGTCACGAGATGGCGCGGCGAGGCCGCCACGAGGAAGCGCGCCAACGGCGCGAACCATCGTTCACTCGACCACGTCAACAACGCCATCATGCTCGGCGGCGGACCGTAGCCGAGCCACTTGCTCAGCGGCTTGAGATCGTCCCCTACTGTCGCGTCGCCGACCACCCATCCGCGCACGCTACGGCCATTGAAATCAACTCGCACGCGGTCGCCCACGCCCGTGTTGGCCCAGCGCGACGGCACGAGGTAGTCGAACGGTCGATCGACAGCACCGACCTCGGTCACCACGCGAACCGCACGGGGCGCGTCCACTAGCCCAGTGCCAACTCCCGACGCAGATCGTCGACTCGCGGCGTCTGTTCCCAGGTAAAGCCTTCGTCACCGCGTCCAAAGTGTCCGTAGGCGGCGGTGCGCTGATAGATCGGTCGGCGAAGGTCAAGGTCCCGGATGATGGCTGCTGGACGCAGGTCAAAGATCGCGTCTACCGCCTTGGCAATGGTTGCTCGATCGACGCGCTCGGTCCCGAAGGTCTCGACCAGCACCGACACTGGTCGGGCGACGCCAATCGCGTAGGCGACCTGCACTTCGCATCGTTGGGCCGCCCCCGACGCCACCACGTGCTTGGCGACCCACCGCGCGGCGTAGGCCGCCGATCGATCGACCTTAGAGGGATCCTTTCCCGAAAATGCGCCGCCGCCGTGACGCGCCATGCCGCCGTACGTATCGACGATGATCTTGCGCCCCGTGAGACCGGCGTCGGCGTGCGGCCCCCCGAGCACAAACTTGCCCGACGGATTGACGATGATCCGCATCGAACTCGTATCGAGATTCGTTGGCAAGACCGGTTCGATGACGTGGGCGATAACGTCACGGCGAATTGTCGTCTGCGAGTCGTAGCCGTCCTCGTGCTGCGTCGAGACCAGCACCGTGTCGACCGCCACCGGTCGGCCGCCTTCGTAGGCAATGGTCACCTGGGTCTTGCCGTCGGGTCCGAGGTACGGAATGAGTCCGGATCGGCGAACCTGGGAGAGACGCATGGACAGCCGGTGGGCCAGCCAGATCGGCACCGGCATGAAGTCGTCGTTGTCGTCGCAGGCGTAGCCGAACATCATGCCCTGGTCGCCCGCCCCGAGGGCATTGAGCTGGTCCTCGCCGCCCGAACCACTTCGCAGCTCCAGGGCCGCGTCCACGCCGTCGGCGATATCACGACTCTGCTTGTCGAGCGACACGAGCACCGCGCACGTTCGCCCGTCGAATCCTTTGGCGCCATCGTCGTAGCCGATGTCGAGAATGGTCTGGCGGGCGATCGCGTTGATGTCAACCACCGCCGAGGTGGTGATCTCGCCGGCGACAACACACAGGCCCGTGGTCAACAGTGTTTCACACGCGACGCGGGCGTGGGCGTCCTGGGTGAGAATGGCGTCCAGGACGCTGTCCGATACCTGGTCGGCAATCTTGTCCGGGTGTCCCTCGGTCACCGACTCCGACGTGAAGAGGGTACGGTCACTCATTGGGCTCCTTGGGCTAACAATGAGACCACCCTAGTCAAGACCTCGAAGGCGACATCGTCTTTCGAGCGCATGGAGATCGTCTCGGGCGCGAGGCCGCGGGCCATCAGACGCACCTCGTTGGTGCGCGATTCGAAGCCCGCGCCGGGAGTCATCACGTCATTGACCACCAGTAGATCCACGCCCTTGCTCGCCAGCTTCGCCTCGGCGTTAGCGACGACGTCGGTAGACTCGGCCGCGAACCCGACCACGATCTGACCCGTGGGGCGAAGGCGAACGAGCTCGGTCAGAATATCGGCCGTCGGAGCCAGCTCCAACGTCGGCGGCCCGTCGGCTTTCTTCAACTTGTTCGCGGCGGGAACCACGGTGAAATCGGCCACGGCGGCGGCCATCACCACCACGTCGGCCTGGCGCGCCGCTTCGAGGGTGGCGCTACGCATCTCGTCGGCCGTGGTCACCGGCAACACCCGTATGTGTCGCACCACGTCGAGGGCCAGGGGCCGGTCTGTCGTCGTGATGAGCGTGACCGCGGCGCCGAGTCGGCTGGCCACTTCGGCCAATGCGTAGCCCTGGCGTCCCGACGAACGATTGGTCAGTACGCGCACCGGGTCGATCGCCTCGCGCGTACCGCCCGCGGTAACCACGACGCGGTGTCCGGTGAGCGGGCCGCGATACCCGCTGACCATGCGCGTGGCCAGTTCCACGATCGTGTCGGGATCGGCCAGTCGGCCCGCACCGACGTCACCGCCAGCCAGATGGCCGACTTCGGGCTCGAGTACCAGCACGCCGCGGCGGCGCAGGGTCGCGAGGTTCTCCTGGACGGCGGGCTGCTCCCACATCTCGGTATGCATGGCCGGGCACAGCAACACCGGGGCGTTCGTCGCCATCAGGGTGGCCGTCAGCAGGTCGTCAGCGAGGCCCATGGCGAAGCGAGCGATCAGGTGGGCCGTAGCCGGAGCAACGACTATCAAGTCGGCGCGCTGTCCGAGCCGCGTGTGCGGGATAGGCACGCTCGGATCCTCGTAGAGACCAACGCGCACCGGCTCACTCGCCAGCGCGCTGAACGTGAGGGGCCCGACGAATCGGGTCGCGTCGGGCGTTAGGACCGGTGCCACGATATAGCCGGCGTCGCGCAATCGACGAAGCACGTCAATCGCCTTGTACGCGGCGATGCCGCCAGCCACCCCTAAGACGATGTACGGCGAGGGAGAAACTGGGTCAGGCGTCGCGGAGGGCATCGGTGAAGGCGTCCAGATCGTTCGCCCCCTCGGCGTGCGCTTGCGCCGCCTCACGATCGAGCCGCTCGCGCTCCCGCTCTTCCGGCGTTGGCCGGTGGAACTCGAGTTTGTCCTCGTAGAGCTCCTCGAGCGCCAACGAGAGCGATTTGTTCGACAGTGACGTGACCTGAGGCGGGATCACCGACCCGCGTCCGGCCCCCAAACCGTTGTAGTAGTCGTTGATCTCACGCGCTCGAATGGCCGAAACCGCAACCAAGGTGAATTTGGAGTCGCCGACCTTGGCGAGCAGCGCCTCAATGGGTGGGTCGACGAGCGATGGGCGATCGGCCATGAATTCAGTCCTTTTCACGCGAGGGAACGGCGCTCCCGTCGAAGCTTCTCCAGTATAGAGAGAATTTCGGCCGTCGCCCGCTCTACGTCATCGTTCACGATGACGTAGGACGCCACTTCCTGACCTGCGCGCAGTTCGTCGGGCGTGCTCGCCAAGCGGCGATCCACGTGCTCGTCGGTGTCACCACGCTCGCGCAGGCGATTCTCCAGGTGGTCCATCGATGGCGGGATGATCAGAAAGATAACCGCGTCCTCAAACTGTCGGCGAACCTGTTCGGCGCCCTGAACCTCGATTTCGAGAAGTACATCAGCGCCGCGAAGGTCGTGCGGCTTCGGCGTTCCGTAGAGATTGCCCTGGAACTGCGCCCATTCGAGGAACTCGTCGGCGTCAATGGCCCGTTCGAAGGTTTCGCGATCGACGAACACGTACTCGTTACCGGTCTCGGTCGGCCGCTGCGGCCGCGTGGTCCAACTGCGACTCAGCCACAGTCGCGAATCAACTTGGGTCAAGCGCCGAGCCAGCGTTCCCTTGCCAACGCCGCCCGGCCCAATCAAAACCGCCAGCAGCGGCTTAGCGCACAAGGGCTCGAAATAGTTCGGCTCGCTGCCTGGGACCCAGTCCCCTGATACGGCGCGTCTTGGCTATTTGCGCGCGATTCATGATCCGCTCGGCCTTCACATCACCAATGGCGGGCAACGCGCTTATGAGGTCGTACGCCCGCATCTGCGCCACGCACTCTTCTCGATCAGCCAACGCGAACAACTCCGCTAAAGAAAGTTCACCCGACTTCACCTGACGTTTCACCTCCGCCCGGCGACGGCGGTTGGCGACGGCGAGCCGCGAAGCGGCAACCCGCTGCTCTTGCGACAAAGTGGGCGGTGTCGGTGTCACGGCCACAGAATACATCTCGACGGGTCGCTGTGCAGGCCTCAATCAGGGGAAAACCGCCGCCAGATCGTCGCGCCAGCGTTGCACCGCGTCCTCGAGGTCGCTCGACCGCGGACCGCGCTCGAGAATCGCTCTACTCACGTTGATCAGGAATGATCCGGGAGCAACCCCGTTCAGCAGTCGATGCGCCATGCTCAGCGTCGCCCCTTGGGCGCCTACCCCGGGCACGAGGAGCGGGCCCCCCAAGAGACCGAGGTCAAAGTCGGGACGCGAGCGCGTCGCACCCACGACGGCACCACCAACACCCTCACCGGGAAAACGATCATTCACCGAGGTCAGAGCCCGCAGCACCGCGACTTCGACTGCGACTCGACCTCTGGTCGTTGCCTCTTGGATCTCTCGTCCGTCGTCGTTTGACGTCGCTGCGAGAACGAAGACTGCACGCCCCGCATCACTGGCCCGGCTGAACAGTGGCCCCAACGCGTCAACGCCCAGATACGGGCTCGCCGTGACGGCATCGACCGCCAACGGTGACTGGTCACCCAGCCACGCCTCGGCGTATCCGACGTTCGACGAACCGACGTCACCCCGCTTGGCGTCGGCAATGACGAGAATGGAGGCGTCACGCGCCTCGCGGATGATCCGCTCGAGCACGTGGTAGCCCGCTGCGCCAAATCGCTCGAAGAACGCGACTTGGGGCTTCACCGCCCCGGCGACGGGTAGCGCGGCCTCGAGGATGGCGCGAGCGACGTAGTCGAGCCCCGCGACGTCGTCAGGTCGATCCCATCGCCGCATCACGTCGCCGCTTGGATCGATTCCCACGCAGAGTGGCCCGCGGTGGTCGAGCGCGTTACGAAGCCGCACGGCGAAGGGCTCAGCCATGCGCGGCCCCCACGAGTTCCTCGACGTCCTCAACACCGTGCGCGATCATCCAGTGACCCAGCTGGCGCTGGATTCGCCACGGCGCGCGCGGATCGGCGAAGATCGCCGTACCAACTTCGACCGCGTTAGCGCCCGCCATCAGCATCGCCACCGCGTCCGAACCCGTCCGTACGCCACCGACGCCGACGATGGCGACGCCGGGTAGCGCGCGACGGCAGTCGTACACGGCCCGCAGCGACACCGGCAAAATGCCCGGACCGCTCACGCCGCCACCCACACCACCCAGTACCGGCCGCCGGGCCTCGACATCAATGGCCAGCCCGAGCATCGTATTGACCAGCACCACGGCGTCGGCGCCGGCCGCCACGGCGGCCGTGGCGATGCTTACGAGATCAGGCGTATTGGGGCTCAGTTTGATCCAGACCGGGCGCCCGCTGGTACGCGCGGCCGCGACGATATCCACAGTCGCGTTTACCGAGTGCGCGAACATTGACGAACGATCCTCGAGGTTCGGACAGCTCGCGTTGGCCTCGACCGCGACCACGCTGGTCCCCTCGAGCGCCGCGGCGGCGTCAGCGAATTCCTGAACCGTTCGACCCCAAATCGAGGCCACGACCGTAACGTCGCGCGCGCGCAGCGATGGCTCGTGCTCTAGTCGCCACGTCGCCACGCCCGGGCCGGCGAGACCCACCGAATTGACTAGGTGCTCACCCACCGCAGTCACCCGAGGCGGTGGGTTGCCGGGCCACTCGAACGCGGCGAGGGACTTCGTCACGAATCCGCCGAGCTCAGCCATATCACCGTATCCCGCCAGTTCCACACCGAATCCAGCCGTGCCCGACGCGGTGAGAATGGGCGACTTCAGTATCACCGAGCCCACCCGGACCCCGAGGCTGCCACTCACTGGCGGTGCAGGTCCTGTAGTGACCGAACACGCCACCCGTGCTGGCGCGTGTCGGCGATGCCCCGCGCGGCGGCGAATCCCGCGCTCAGCGTGGTGAGACACGGCACGCCGTGGGTCACGCTGGCGTGACGAATGAGCGCACCGTCGACCTTGGCTACACCGCCGGACGGCGTATTGATGACCAGTTGCACGGCGCCGTCGCCGATGAGCGACACCGCGTCGACCCCGAGCGTCGCCAGTCCGACCTTGCCGACCAACGTGGTGACCGTCACGCCATTGGCACGCAGGTATCCCGCCGTGCCAACCGTTGCCGCCACGGTGAAGCCCAGTGCCACCAGCTGACGCGCCAGCTCGAGTCCCCCCACCTTGTCACGGTCGGCCAGCGACATGAACACCTGACCACCGTCGGGCAGTCCCGTGCCCGCCGCCAGCTGCGACTTCGCGAACGCAATGCCGAAGCTCTCACCGATTCCCATCACCTCGCCCGTCGACCTCATTTCGGGACCGAGAATCGAGTCCACGGCGGGGAACCGATTGAACGGCAGCACCGCCTCCTTCACGCTGACGTACGGCGGGCGCGGCGTCTGCGCCGGCACGATTCCCGCATCGCGCAGCATCGCCAACGACTGTCCGAGCATCACGCGTACCGCAACCTGAGCGAGCGCCACTCCCGTCGCCTTCGCGACGAAGGGGACCGTTCGGCTCGCCCGCGGATTCGCTTCGAGGACGTAGACCTCGTCATCCTTGACGGCGTACTGAACGTTAAGTAAGCCCACGACCCCTAGCGCTTCGGCGATACGCGACGTTATCTGATTGATCGTCGCGATGATCCCGTCGCCCAGGGATTGCGGCGGCAGCGCGCAGGCGGAATCTCCCGAGTGAATTCCCGCCTCTTCGACGTGCTCCATGACGCCAGCCACGAAGACGTCCCCCGCCGTGTCGCGCACCGCGTCCACGTCAACCTCGATCGCGTCCTCGAGGAAACGGTCCAGCAGTATCGGCCGGGTCACGCTGACTCCGCCTTCGCGAGCCAGCGCACCGTGCGCGCCGGTGAGGTCACGCATCACCCGCCCCAAGGCGGTGGCGTCGTACACGATTTCCATGGCGCGGCCACCGAGCACGTAGCTCGGCCGCACCAGCACCGGGTAGCCGATTTGCTCGGCTACGGCCAACGCCTCGTCGGCGGTGACCGCAACGTCCCCCGGCGGCTGGCGAAGGCCCAGATTGCGACAGAGCGTCGACCAGCGTTGCCGGTCTTCGGCCGCGTCGATTGCGGCCACCGGCGTGCCGAGAACCAACGAGGGGTCTAACGAGTGCGCCAACTTGAGCGGCGTCTGGCCGCCGAGGGAGACGATAACCCCGATTACGCGCGCTCCGTCAACGCACGCCGCCTCTTCGGCGGCGATGACCTCGGCCAGGTCCTCAGGCGTGAGCGGCTCGAAGTAGAGCCGATCCGACGTCGAATAGTCCGTCGACACCGTCTCGGGATTGCAGTTCACCATCACCGACTCCAGACCCATCTCGCGCAGCACGTACGACGCGTGTACGCAGCAGTAGTCGAACTCGATTCCCTGGCCGATACGGTTGGGACCCGAACCAAGAATAATGACTCGGTCACGGCTCGACGGATGGACTTCCGTCTCGTCCTCGGTTGTTCCGTAGTGGTACGGCGTGTGCGCTGCGAACTCGGCGGCGCACGTGTCGACCGTCTTGTAGGTCACCGGTGCCACGGCGCGTCGCGCCTCGGCCACTCGGTCCAGCTCCTCGCCGGTGATGGCGGCGACCTGCGCATCCGAGAAGCCCCACTGCCGGTAACGGCGCCACGTTCGCGCGTCGAACGTCGTCACGTCCGCGGCGCCAAGTTCACGCTCGCGGATCACGATCTCGTTCATCTGGTCGATGAACCATGGATCGATCTTGGTGCGAGCAGCGGCCTCAGCTACGCTGGCCCCTCGCCACATCACCTCGTGCAGTGCGTACAGGCGCTCCGGCGTCGCCACCTCGCAGCGATGCCAGAGCGTCTCGTCATCAACGTCAGCGAACTCTCGAGTGGGCCCCGCGGCGAAACCGGCCCGACCCTGTTCCAGCGATCGAATTGCCTTCTGCAGCGACTCGGCAAAGTTCCGTCCAATCGCCATGACCTCACCGACCGACTGCATACGCGTTCCGAGCACCGACGACGCACCCGGGAGCTTTTCGAACGCCCAGCGGGGAATCTTGGTCACTACGTAGTCGAGCACCGGCTCGAAGCTCGCCGGGGTTGATTTGGTGATGTCGTTGACGATCTCGTCGAGGCTGTAACCAACCGCGAGTCGTGCCGCGATCTTGGCGATCGGAAAACCCGTCGCCTTGGAAGCCAGCGCGCTCGAACGGCTAACCCGAGGATTCATCTCGATAACCAGTCGTTCCCCGGTCGCGGGATTCACCGCGAACTGCACGTTCGAACCACCGGTCTCCACGCCGACGCGGCGCAGGATGGCGAAGGCGTCGTCGCGCATCGCTTGGTACTCGACGTCCGAGAGCGTCTGGGCCGGTGCGACCGTCACCGAGTCGCCGGTGTGCACGCCCATCGGATCAACGTTCTCGATGCTGCAAACCACGACGCAGTTGTCGTGGCGATCGCGCATCACCTCGAGTTCGAACTCCTTCCACCCGGCGATGGAACGCTCCACCAGAATCTCGCCCACCGGCGACGCGGCGATGCCCTCACGGGCCAGTCGTCGCAGTGCGACGTCATCCTCGGCGATACCGGTGCCCGCACCGCCGAGGATGTAGCTCGGTCGAATGATGATGGGCCAGCCGATTCGTTGCGCGATCGCGAGTGCCTCGTCGACGTCGTGAGCGAACCCTGATTCGGGAACACCGAGCCCGATGTCGGCCATGGCGGACTTGAACAGCTCGCGGTTCTCCGCCGTCTCGATGGCCTCGGGACGGGCCCCGATAACCTCGACGCCGAATCGTTGCGTTACCCCCGCCCTCACCAGCGCCATCGTCAGGTTGAGGGCCGTCTGGCCGCCGAGCGTCGGTAGGAGCGCATCGGGACGTTCTCGTTCGATGATCTCGCTCACCACGCCAAGGTCCAGTGGTTCAACGTAGGTAACGTCGGCGGTCGCCGGGTCGGTCATAATCGTCGCTGGATTCGAATTCACCAAGATCACGCGGTAGCCCTCGTCACGCAGGACCTGGCAGGCCTGGGTACCCGAATAGTCAAACTCGCACGCCTGGCCGATCACAATCGGTCCCGACCCGATCACCATGATCGAATGGATGTCGTCGCGCCGAGGCATCACACCACCGTTCTCCGGCCACGTTCGATGAGCGCGGCAAATCGTTCAAACAGATACCGAGCGTCGTGTGGTCCGGGCCCCGCTTCGGGGTGATACTGGACCGAGAAGCAACGCTCTGATTCGACGGCCAAGCCCTCGACCACGCCATCATTGAGGTTCCGGTGCGTGACGACCGCCCGATGCAGGGACCCCGCATCCACGGCGTAGTTGTGGTTCTGGGCGGTGACTTCGATTTTGCCCGTCGTGAGGTCCTGTACCGGATGGTTGCTCCCGTGGTGGCCGAAGGGCAACTTGTATGTCGTGGCACCGAGCGCGTTGGCGAGTAGCTGATGGCCTAAGCAGATGCCAAAGAGTGGCACCTCGCCAATCAGACCTTCGACTTCAGCAACGTAGCGCGCGAGCGCGGCCGGGTCGCCGGGCCCGTTGGACAAGAAGACGCCGTCGGGCTCGAGGGCGAGCACGTCGGCGCTCGTCGACGAGGCAGGTACCACCGAGACGCGAAACCGATTCGCCAGCTGGCGAACCATCGTCGCCTTCACGCCGTAGTCGATTGCCACCACGTGTCGCGCGCCATCGCCGCGCGCGTAGGGCGTCATCGTCGAAACGCTCGACACCAGGTCCAGCCCGTCGGTACCCACCGCCCGCGACGCGGCGTCGGCCACGGTGGCGAGATCGGCGTGGCCGAAGGCGCCCGGCAGCGCCCCGTGAGCACGAAGGTGCCTCGTCAGGCGCCGCGTGTCAACGCCGACGATCGCCGGAACGTGGTGCCGCACGAGGAATGGTTCGAGGGCCCCCTCGGCGCGCCAACTCGAAGGCGACAGCGACAGCTCGCGCGCCACCAGACCTTCGCACCACGGTCGCGCGGCCTCATCGTCCAGTGCACTGACGCCGTAGTTCCCAATGTGCGGATACGTGAACGAGATGATCTGACCCGCGTAGCTGGGATCGGTGATGACCTCTTGATAGCCACTCAACGCGGTATTGAAGACGAACTCCCCGCTCGTAACACCCGACGCGGGCAGAAAGCCCGCCGCGTACCCCTCGAACGTTGCGCCATCAGCGAGCACCAACGCGGCGGGTGCCCGATTCACGAGAGGCTCCCGCCGTCGACCACCACGGCGCCGTTCACCATCGTGCAACGAACGCGTCCCCGTAACTCGCGACCCAGATAGGGGGAGTTGCTGGCGAGGCTCTGCAGATTCGAGTGAGCCTCCCAGCGCTCGGTTGGGTCAAAGACGACCAAGTTGCCATCCTCGCCCACCTCCACCGCGCCGCCGTGTCCACCGTGACGCGGTCGCGAGTCCACCTGGCGTAAGCCGGCGATCGTCGCCGGATTGCGACTCAAGACGGCGAAGAATCGCTGCGGGTCACACTCGCCGGCACCCAGCGCCTCGTACGTCAGCGACGCCGCGTGTTCGAGACCGAGCATGCCGGCCGGCGCCTCGTCGAATGGAAGATCCTTGCGTTGCGCGGCGTGAGGCGCGTGATCCGTCGCCACGGCATCGACGGTGCCCTCGCGCAGGGCTCGACGGACCGCGTCTACGTCGTTCACCGAGCGCAGCGGCGGGTTCACCTTGTAGGACGCGTCGTACGTCGCGCAGGCTGACTCGTCCAAGGTGAAGTGATGAGGCGCGACCTCGCAACTCACCCGCAGGCCCTCTGCTCGAGCGCGCGCCACGAGATCGAGCGACCGGGCGGTCGACAGGTGCAAGAAGTGCAGGGCCGCACCAGTAACCCGCAGCAGAGCGAGATCGCGAGCGACCATAATCTCCTCGGCGACCGCCGGACGTCCGATGAGACCGAGCCGGCTGCTCAACGCACCCTCATTCATCGATCCCTCGGCACTCAACGCTGCGTCTTCGCAGTGTTGAGCGAGTCGGACGCCGAGCGGACGCGCGTAGCTAAGCGCCCGCCGCATGACGGCGGCGTTTTGCACGCCCACGCCATCATCGGTGAAGAGCCGCACGCCGAGCGCCGCTAATTCCGCCATGGGCGCCAGGCGTTCGCCCTGGCGACCGAGTGTGATCGCGCCAGCGACCGCGACGTCGACGACGGCACGCGAGCCCTGGTCGAGCACGTAGGTGACCAGAGCGACGTTGTCGAGCGCCGGTTCGGTGTTGGGCATCGCGAGCACCGCGGTGAATCCCCCCACCGCCGCGGCTCGTGCACCGCTGGCGATCGTTTCGGCCGCTTCGTCGCCTGGCTCGCGCAAATGCGTGTGCAGGTCTACGAAGCCCGGACCCACCCAGCAGTTCGTGGCGTCGATCTCTCGGCACCCACTGGGAACGTCACGACCCACCCCGGTCCCCACGGCCGCGATCCGTCCGTCAACCACCAAGACATCCGCCATCCCCGCGCCATCGGGGTGCACCACCAAGCCGTTGCGCAGCACGACGGGCTCCATCACGCCACCTCGCGCGGCGCCGCGATGGTGAGATACAGCACGGCCATTCGTATAGGCACGCCGTTACTGACTTGGCGCTCGATGATGGCTGCGGGCAGGTCGGCGACCGACGAGTCGAGCTCGACGCCACGATTCATGGGGCCCGGGTGCATGATCAGCGTCTCTGGCCGCAAGCGCCGCGCTCGACTCGCAGTCAGGCCGAAGGTAGCGGTGTACTCCGAAACGCTCGGCACGAATGAGCTCGCGCCGCGCTCGTGCTGCAGTCGCAGGAGACCGATGACGTCCGCCCACTCGATCGCGTCATCGAAATCATCGACCACCTCAACGGGCCACGTACTGATATCGACCGGCAACAGCGTGCCCGGAGCCGCTACACGCACGCGGGCGCCCAGTGCCACGTACGCGTCGATGTCGCTGCGCGCTACTCGGCTGTGCAAGACGTCGCCCACGATCAGCACGCGCAGGCCCTCGAAGACCGACGAACCAGAGTCGATCGCGCTCACGCCTCGTCGCTCGGCGAGGACCTGGCGGATGGTGAAGACGTCGAGCAAACCCTGCGTGGGGTGCTGGTGGAGTCCGTCGCCGGCGTTGATCACGCGTACGTGAGGAACGTATCGGCTCACCTGCTCGGCGGCGCCGCTCGAACGGTGCCGCAGAACGACCGCGTCGATGCCCAGCGCGTCGATGGTGGCGATGGTGTCGCGCAGCGACTCCCCCTTCTTCACACTGCTCGACGCGACCGCCAACGAGAGCACGTCGGCGCTGAGGCGCTTGGCAGCCGTCTCGAAGCTCAGTCGCGTCCGTGTTGACTCTTCGTAGAAGAGTGACGCAACCACTCGCCCCTTCAGGGCCGGCACCTTCTTCACCGTGCGCTGGTGCACCTCGACGAACGATTCGGCGGTGTCGAGCACCTCGACGACGGCGTCGCGAGTCAGATCGTGCAGCGTCATCAGACTTCGGCCGCGAATGCTGTCGATCACGACGTCTCCTCGCCGATCCATACGCCGTCGATCGTCGCGACTATCGCCTCGTGCGATGACGTTGGTAAGTTCTTGCCGACGAAATCAGCACGAATGGGAAGCTCCCGGTGCCCTCGATCCACGAGTACCGCGAGTTCGATAGCCCGGGGTCGCCCCCACTCGGCCAGGGCGTTAAGCGCGGCTCGAATGGTACGTCCGGTGTATAAGACGTCGTCCACGAGCAGGACTGTCTGGTCGGTGAGATCGGTGGGAATCAGCGTCCCTCGGGCCTCGGTGAGCGGCCGACGGAGGTGATCGTCACGAAAGTACGCAACGTCGAGGTAGCCGAGCTTGACGTCGACGTCGCCGATCGCCAGGATCGCGGCGCCCAACTGGTTGGCTATCGGGACGCCACCGGCTTGCAGCCCGAGGATCACGAGTTCGCAACCGTCGGCGTTTCGCTCAACGACCTCGTGAGCCATCCGTCGGATCGCTCGTCCCACGTCGTCACGTCGCAGCAGCTGCGAACGGGCTACGAACGCGCCGGGGAGCCCACGGGCCTCTTCAGGTACCTTCGACACGCTGCCTCCCGCCGTACGGGCCTCACGGGACCCGCTTCACGACGACGGCCGCAACTCTAGCAGGCCGCACGTGGTCGTGACTACCGATCGGAATCCACCGCGGGACCGGCGAGCGTTCGCGTGAGCAACGTTGACGATCGACCAGTGAGCCGATCGATGACGCTACCAATTGACCCCTCGTTGTCGATGGCGCGACGGATGACGATCGCGAGCGTCGGTAACGCCCAAAAGTCGCCGCACACCCACAAGATCGCGGCTCCGATCTGCTGGTCTGCGAAGGGTGAGAGGGTCACGCCCGGCACGTGCGCGTACACCGCATACCAACTCACCGTAGTGAGAATGCTCATGGAAATGGCGAGAATCGTCATGACGGCATTGGTCGCCACAATCGCGCCGATCTGCCACACGGGGCCTTTGGCGGGCTTCATGGGCGCAGACGAGTAGATCTGCAGCCAAAAGAGCGTTCCCGTCGCGACGAAACTACCGTGCATCAGCCAGACGTGAACGAACTGGTTCCGCTCGGCCAGGTCGAACAGCGCTGGGACGTGCCAGGCCACCATAGCCACGTTGAGTAGCGCGAGCGCGAGCCACGGATTACGGACAAACCTTCCAAGACGCCGCAACCAGCGCGTCGATCGTTTGAGAAAGAGAAATCGACCGAGACGCCGCCGGGCTTTGACCGGCAGCGCGAAGAGCAGCGGTATCCACGGCGATCCCGACACGATCAGCATGGGCACGAAAAACGCGATCACGATGTGCTGGATCATGTGAACGAAGAAATAGCGTCCCGACCAGTAGTCGATCGGCGACACGACAGCCACCGTGAGCAGAACGAGCCCACCGTAGAAAACGAGCGAACGTCGACGGCGTCGTTGCCGATTCGACGCCGACGAACGGTGCGCCAGTCGCGACAGTCCGATCTCGTGCGCGACCACGGTAGCGAGTACCACCGCGATCATCGGATCGGCACTCCAGTGGTGCGCGAGGTAGTTCACGTCACCGGCCGATCCTGGCTGCCACTCGCCTCAGCGCCACGCGTCGTCGCCCCACGCGTTGTCCGCACGCGAGCGCTCCTCGTCACGGTGGCGTTCGTCATCACGTTCACGGCGAATGGATTCCGCGAGTTCACGCTGGTGCGCTTGCCACGCGTTTAGCATCCCCTCGTATTCCGGGGCCAAACCCGGCTCGCGCGTACGACGCCGCGGCGATCGTTCGCCGTGCAGCACTTTCCACCACATGTACACGGCGAAGCCCCCGAGCAACGGCCATTCAAACACGTAGGCCCAACTCAGCTCATTGCCGCCCTCGGCGCGACCAAGCTCGAACCAGAAGGCGAGCGCACAGAACGCGAGTCCCACGAGCAGCGTGACGTGCACTCGCCACGCCTCAGCACTCGTGAGGCGACGAGGCGCTTCGCCGTCCGGCCCGTCAGCACCACTCATCACCAAACTGTACTGCCGCCAACTCACGCTCGACACTGAGAAGGTCGTCAGAATCACTAGGGTGGAAGCCCAATGGCCGCCTCCGACGATTCCGATTCCGAACAGCGGTTAACCCCCGACGCGCCGCCGACGCTCTCGGACGATCGCCGCGCCGCGTTGCGGGCTGGACGCACGCCCGTACCCCAGCGATTTATCGTGGCCGTCGTCGTGACCTTCATCATCCTCGGGCTCGGCGGCATCGTCCTGGAGCGGATCATCGGTACGCCGGGCGCCGCGAACGTCGTCCCCACTTCGCCGTCGCCGACTCCATCGCCCCCGGCGTCACGCGACGCCATCCTCGGTCTGAGCCATCTCGCCGGGCGTCGAGCGTTTCCGTTCGTCCTCACCGATCAACGCGGCCAAGCGTGGTCCCTCGCCGGAGCTCGCGGTCGGGTCGTCATTCTCGCGTTCTACAATCGCGACTGCAACGACATCTGCCCGGTCTTGGGATCGGAACTCTCGATCACCCTGCGGTTGCTCGGCTCCAACGCCGACCACGTGGTGGTGGCGATAGTTAACACCGACCCAACGCACGCCAACGTTCTGCGAGATCCCCGGGCACTGACGGTACCCGGTCTCGCGGGGCGATCGAACGTGGTCTTTCTCAGCGGTTCGCTCGACGCGCTCGATTCGGTATGGACACGCTACGGCGTCGAAGTCCGCGTTGCCCCGCCAGCGCCGGTCATCCACAGCGACGAGCTCTACGTCATTGACACCCACGGCGCGCTGCGCGATCTCGTCACACCATTCGCCAACGAAAGCCGTACTGGCCTCGAATCGCTGAGCGGTCCCACGCGTCTACACTTCGGCGCGGCCCTCGCCGAGGTCGCCGGTAGTCTGTTGCCGTGAAGACACCCGACAGCGACATCCGCGCGAACTCGTACGATCCCGCGTCGATGCCGGCGTCGTCCTTGTCGACGTTGCGAGCGGTGTGGTACCGCCGTCCCTGGTTTCTCGTCACCGTCGTCGTGGCGGTCGTCGTCGTCGTGTCCGTCGTGTCGGACCTGCCGCACCCGGTGACCCGCGCGAGCGACGCGGCACTACAAAACGATACGATCACGCTGATCAACACCGACATTGCGCCGTGCAGCTTCGCCCTCAAGGAGAGTTTTTCGTTCTACAACGAACTGCGCTCGGGAACGCTATCGGCGGGCAACATCGCCCAGGTGCCCAAACTGCTCACCGATGACCAAGTCTCGTGCACCCTCGCGAGCGGGCCGATCTACGATCTAAGCAACAACATTGAGCCCTCCAATACGAAGGCGGGCCAGTACATCCAGACCATGGCCGCGCTCGTAATCTCCTGGGCGACCAATGACGCTAAGGACTCCATCTACGACATCATCAACTGCTTCAAGCGTCCCACTGTCACGAACTCGTCATGGACTCGCGACCTCACTCGGCGCCAGGCGTACCTTACCCAGGACCGAATAAAGATCCTGTCACTGGTTCACAAGGCCGGAGACACCGTGCATCAGAGACTGCTCGCCGTCGCGATACCGGTGCTGCCGCACTTGCTCGGAACGTAGGTCACTTCGGGCCGAAAAAGCCGCGAGCCCGCTCGTGGCGCACGAGCCGGTAGAGCTCGTCGTCGGGATCATCCTCAGATTGCAGCCACTGCACCAAATTCCAAAACACGATCGGTAAGAACACCGCGGCGGACACCATCCACATCACGCCCGCCGCCAACTGATGGTCGGCGGCGAGCGAGATCGCCCGATGTGCGTTCGACCGAAACACGTCGTACCACGACGAGCGCGACATGCCGTTCAAATACGCAACGATCCAGACCACCCACATCACCACCGCGGAGATGCCGATCCGATACGGCCGACTGGTGCCGGGCCGAATTGGTGGCGACTCGATCAGGTGGCAGAACAGGGCGCTACCCGCCACCACCAACGAGATCGACTCGACCAAGGTGAGCCAACCATCGCGCACCAGTGCATCCACGGCTGGTGCCGTGCGCCACCAGACCGCGACCGCTAGGAAGACTGCCGTCGTAACCACGGCTCGACCGTGACTGGAGCCAATGGCGGGCCTTACCACGTTGTCCGCGCTCGCGGACGACAGGTCGCGTTCCGCCACCCTGCGCCGCGCAATACCACCCAGCCGACGCCACGCCGCACCACTGACGAAGAGTGCCGGAACAACGAACGCGAAGAAGCAAAACTGTAGGGCCTGGACGTACTCGTACTGTCGCGCCCACAGCGCCAGCGGCGGCACCAGCCATAAGAACCAGCACGCGACCGCAGCAACGGCTAGTGCGTCACGCCGCCTGCGCCGGCCCATCACTCGTTAGCCGCCTGCGCCGCTACTCCGACGGGTGTCGTTGAAAGAAGCCCCAAATGATGACTCCGAACAACACGCCGAGCAGAACCACCATTGTCTGAACCTGTGGTCCAAGGTATATGTCAACTCCGAGCATCGTCACCACCTCTCCTTTCGTCGAATTACGCCTAGAGCAAGTAGAACATGGCGAAGAACAAGAATCCGCTCAGCCCCACGAAACCCCAGAAATACGTCATCGCGGCGACGTTCGCACGGAATGACTGCGCCTCGGCGTGAGCCGACAACGCCGGCTGTGCGCCACCCAGTTCGCGTCGCAGCCGAAGCGACCGCGCCAGCGTCGTCTCCAACCAGTACGCCCCAACCACCAGTGTCGCGATGTTGATCACCGCGTAGCCGATGAAGGTTGACGCGTAGCCGCTCGAGCCGGGATAGAACGAAAGTGCGGTCAGTTCCCAGATCTGCAGCACCAGGGCCAATACGGCGCCAAACAGTGCTGTCCAGCCCGCTACTTGCCAGTCGACGACACTGCCGCGGCGAAACCGCCACTGGCCGTAGATAGCCATGACCGACGCCAAGACGGTCAGTGAGATGATCGTCCAACCGTAAGCCGTGGGCGCCGTCACGTGATTCGGCCGCCAGAGCAACCCGTTATTGCTCGAACGGAGATAGAAGTACGCGAAGGCGAGCGAAGCCAACAAGAACGTGTACATACCGATGAAGAGTCGACCACCGGACCACACCGACCCAATGTGCGCGCGCAGCTCGAACTCGTCCTCTTCGGGGGTCGACGTGTAGCCCGGGCTCTTCGTTACGTCACTCATGATTGATCCTCCACTCGTCCTAGGCCACGCCGGCATCGTCCGGCGACGTTCCCGCGCGCACCAACTGATCATCGTCGCCCAGGTCGGCTACCGCGGGGGCATTCTCTTCGCTGTAGTGGTACGGGTCGCTCAAGATGACCGGAATCCGGTCAAAGTTGTGCGCCGGCACCGGACTAGCCGTCTGCCACTCGAGACCCAGTGACTCCCACGGGTTCGCGGGCGCCTTCTTCGGGTTGATGTAGAGCGACCAGACGAGGTTGAAGAAGAAGATTAGAAACGACACGCCGAGAAGGAACGCACTCACGGAGGAGAAGTCGTTCAATCCCTGGAGATTCTTCGCGTAGGTGAAGACCCGCCGGGGCTGGCCGAGCAGCCCGATAATGAACATCGGAAAGAAGGTGAGGTTGAAGAAGATGAACATGGTCCAGAAGTGCAGCAGGCCAATCTTCTTGTTCATCATTCGGCCCGTCATTTTGGGTAGCCAGTAGTAGAGGCCCGCCATGAAGGCGAACAGCAGCCCACCCATGATGGTGTAGTGGAAGTGCGACAGCACGAAGAAGCCACCGTGCACCGTCACGTTCACGGGCACGTCCGATAGAAACACGCCCGTCACCCCGCCGATCAAGAAGTTGAAGTACAGGGCCATCGCGAACAACATCGGTATCTCGAAGCGAATCTTCGCTTTGTACAGGGTCCCCATCCCGACGAGATAGATGAAGCCGGTTGGGATCGAGATTAACTCGGTCGTGAGCATGAAGAGCGGCCGCATGTCCGGGTTGATCCCGCTCTGAAAGAGGTGGTGCTGCCACACGAAGAACGAGAGCAACGACACACCGATCATTCCCGCGGCACCGACCTTGTACGCGAAAAGCGGCTTTCGGGTGAAGACGGGCAGGATCTCGCCCACGATGCCAAAGCCGGGCAGCGCCATGATGTAGACCTCGGGGTGCCCGAAGAACCAGAAGAGGTTCTCCCAGAGGTACGAGCTCCCGCCGTGTTCAGTTACGTAGAACGCCGTTTGGGCGGTCTTGTCGAGTAGGCCGAAGAGGCCAGCCGCGAACAGTGTGGGCGTAGCGAGCGTCAGCAGCGCGGCCGTCGCGAGTATCGACCACACGAAAATCGGCACGCGACTCCACGTCATGCCCGGCGCTCGGTAGTTGATGATCGTGATGGCGATGTTGAAGCCCGCCGCCATCATGCCCAAGCCGATCACCGCGAAACCGAAGAGGTACGAAATCATTCCCGGTCCGGCCTGGGTCTGCAGCGGGGCATAGCCCGTCCAGCCCGTCGGGAAGCCCCCGAAGGGCAGCGCCGAGAAGATCACCATGTAGCCGGCTACGAAGATCCAGAAACTGAAGGCCTCGATGCGGGGAAAGGCCATCCGGCGCGATCCGATCATGAGCGGCACCAGGTAGTTGCCGAGGGGGCCCACGATGATCGAGGTGGCCATCATCATCATGATCGTGCCGTGCTCGCTCACGATCTTGATGTACGTGCTGGCGCTGAAGAAGTGCGTCGTCGGACTGAGCAATTCCGTGCGAATCGCCATGGCCAACAGGCCACCAGTGAACATGAACAACAAGACCCCGACGACGTACTGCAAGCCGACGGTCTTGTGGTTGGTGCTGTAGCGGAAGTACTTGCTCCAGCCTTCGACGTCCTGCTCCTTCGAAGGTCGTCGACCCGCGAGCTTCGCGAGCGGATAGTTGAGCGCCCCGATTCCCAGCAGCCAGCCCACGACCATGAAGAGCAGCCCAAAGAAGTCAGCGGTCGAGTTCTGGCCACTGTTGAGGTTGTTCGCGTAACTGCCGGTGATGGCGTTGCCCAGCCAGTGCCCAAACAGGTAGCCCACCAGTCCGAGTACCAACGCCGTACCGACGTGCTGACTGAGCCAGCCCCGTCGTTGGGTCCACGGCACTCGTTCCGAACTGCCGGCACCAGCGGTCACCACGTCTGGACGTTCGGCGCTCATCGTCATCGTCCAATCTCCATTCTTGAGGTCGTTGTCGTTACGTTGGTCATCCTGCGTCCCCGCTCACTCACGACGCCGGCTGCTTCGCGCCGTAAATCTCCGCCGTGCTGTACGGCGTCGCCGTGCCGTCGGGGTAGTAGCCGCCCGACGCCCCGTTCGCGTCGGGAACGTAGGTCCACGCAAACGGCGGGAGGTACTTGGTATTGGCCGCGTTAGCGGCTTCGGTCGACTGAGCCCACTGCATGAACTTCTGCTGGGAAACCACCGAACCGTAGTTGTACATCGATCCGTGCCAGATACCGCAGAGCTCGCTGCAGCGAACCGTGAAGGGGCCGGTCTGTTGAGTCTTGGTGAACGCCACGTCATTGATCTGTGGGTTGGCGTCAGCCTTCACGCTCAACTGGTACGCCCAGAAACTGTGGATCACGTCAAGCGACGTCACATTGAAGGCGATCGTCGTGTTGTTGGGCAGCACCAGTTGCGAGGACTCGAACCCGCCAAAGGTGGGGTACCGGTACGTGAACTTCCACTGTTGAGCGATCACCTGGACGGGGAGGACCTGGTTACGATTAGGCGACCAGGTCCCCGTCCCCGCCAGGGCCGCGGTTTCGGCCTGCGTCGCACCGGCCGGCGACCACACCGGGTTGGGCCCCTCCCCTCCACCCGAACCGTGATTGACGATCAGTTCGACGGTGCCAAACGCGGCTAAGAGGATCACGACGACCGAGGTGATCGTGATCCACGCAACTTGCGCCGTTCGATTGTTACGAGCGGCCTCGCCGCCCACCGGCTCCGGGCCGCCGCGCTTCGCGCTCCAGACAACGATGGCGTACGCGAGATACAGCCACACGCCAATCAGTACGGGCAACGCGATCACGAAGAGCACGTTGAAGTCAAACTGGTTGCTCGTCGCCATATCGGTCATGCGCCCCGGCGGCACGTGGGGTCCCACGAGGAACCAGAACAGCAGATCCGCGGCGACCGACAGCACGATCCAGATCGTGGTCAGGCGACGCAGGTGGTGGGGCTCATTCATGGCTGCATTCTCCGCTGTCATAGTTATCGGACCACTTCCAGAAAGCCGCCCATGTAGTTCTGGGTAGCCATGGGTCCGCCGTTACCGTAGAGGTAACCGAGCCCGCAGGGCACGAAGCACTGCCACGAATAACTTCCCGGCGACGGCGTCTTGAAACTGAAGGTGATGGTGTTGTGGGGCGAACTCGTGTGACAGGGACCGGCGCCACAGACCTGGGCGTTCGCGCTGACACCGATGAGCGGGACGTTGAGCCCGATCGCGGGAACGGCGAACGTGTGACCAACGCCGTTACCGGTATAGGAGGGGTAGACGCTGTAACTCGTACCGTTCAGACTGGCCGTTCCGTTGATCGTTCCTTGAACCTGGCCCCACTCCTGATTGCGAAGGGGGCCGCCCGTGTCGTACTGCAACACCGTCATGTTGACTACCGTGTTCGCCGGCAGCTTCCACGTCGTGTCCTGAACCCACTGATTGGTGTGGGGATCCTTCACCAGGTACGAAACCCAGGTCGGGTGCTTGCCAAAACCGATCGCGCCGACGGTCTGCACCGTAAGGTTGACCGGCTGACCGGGCGCTTGCGACGTGGTGAAGTCCATGACGCCGCCGGGCGTTCCAGGCGTCAAGAATGCCATGAGGCTCCACACGATAAGACCGACAGCCACCAAAAAGAGCACCGCGACAGTGGCGAATCTTCCTCGTATCGACATACCCCGCTCCTTGTGCATCACGTTGGTGATTCGTGGACCCGAGAGTAACGGTTCGCGTCGGTAGAGTTCGTGTTGGTGCGACGCGAGACTAAGAATCCTCTTGTAATACATCTCGGTCTCGTCCTCGCCGAGATCATCTGCGTCAGCGCCTTCTACGTCGAACTACGTCGGGCCCTAGGTGGAAACAGCCTGTCGTGGGCCTACGTGTTCGAGTGGCCGATTTTCGCGGCCTACGGCGTGTACGTATGGAAGAAACTTCTCAGCGACGAGCGACGCGACCGTGATACCGCTGAGCCTGCCAGTGAGCAACCGCGCGCCGAACCGGCCGACGACGATGCGCTGGGCGCCTACAACGACTACCTACGCCGGGTGCACGGCGAGCACGCACACGACCATCGCCAGCCCCGGGACTAGCGCACGCCTTCGTACCAGAGCAGCGAGTGCAGTTCGGCCACCGCCGACGCCGTGCCCGCCGAACTCGCCAGTGGATCGTCGGGGATTATCCAGTGCAGGTGCTGGTTCGCGCCGATAATGAACATGAAGTCCGAGTGGACGCTCATCTGATCGGTGGGCTTCATGGTCACGCTGATCCCGTATGCGCGCCACACCGCGCTCGTCTGGGCCCGCGTGCCAGTGACAAAGTAGAAGTCGGGGACTGAGCGCAAGCCACGGGTGTCAATGAAGTGGCGCACGTCACCGAGCGACTCGTGATACGGGTCAGCGGCGACCGCAACAATGTCGAGTTTCGCTCTAGCGGAAAACTCCTGGCGAACGTGGGCGAGCTGACTGGCGAGCAGCGGACAGTCCGTCCAGCAATGGGGATCGAGAAAGGTGAGCAGCGTCACGTGACCGGGGTGCTCGCCAAGGCGGTACGGGCGACCGAACTGATCGATCAGACGAAATGATTTCGCCGGTGCGTTCACCGCAGTCGCCGGACCGTTCTGGGCAAGGTAGAGCGTCGTCTCGGCACCGGCCACCGCCGCCCAGGCCATAGCGACGCCGCCGACCACCACCATCGACGCGGCGAACGTGGCGACTACCGAACCCGAGCTCGACAGCATCTCGCGCGGCAGCCACGTTCGACGGGGTCGCTCGCGCAGTCGAGTCGGCGAGGCGCACCACGCGATCATTGCTACGGCGGGCAGTGAATTGACGTCCGTGGCGAGACCACCGAAGAGCGCTGTGTCCTGCACAACGATCCACAACGCCAGTGCTCCACCGACCACCACGTACGTCGGCCACCGCCACCCCTTCGTCACCGAGGCCCAGAGGCCCACCGAGCCGCCCACGAGCCACATGAGCACGACGACGTTGAGGCCGCCACCCATCGTCGCGGCCAGCGACCCGACCGATCGCACGAGGTACGCGAGCCAGTGCGGCTGCGCGATCGCGCTCATGTAGTTGGCCATTGCCGTCAACGCATTCGTGCTCCCCCCGTGCCAGAATCCCGCCGCCGGAAGGGCCTGGACACCGGCGCCCACGAGCAGCACCACGGCGAGGCTGCGGCGCGTCACCACCGAGAAGCGGCGCCTAAAGAGGTCCGAATCGAGGGCAATCCACACCCCGGCGTACAAGTAGAAGAGCGACGCGCCCGGCCAACCGAACAGCAATGACGCGCCGTGAATGAAGACGCCACCGGCACCGTTGCCAACGAGCCACACTAACGCGGCCCACCCCGCCGAGGCGGCCCCGGCGAATCGACTGGTCACGCCCCTTGACACAATGAGCAGTAGACCGAGACCAACTTGCAGCCAGGCAACGCCGGACGCCATTGTCACCGGGTGGCTGTTCCACAGCGTGATGCCCGCGCTCATCACGCTGTGGAGCCACGAGGGCGTCCCCACCGACATCGGAGCTACCACGTTGTTAGCCAACCCCAGGGGCATCGATGACTGAAACTGCAACAGACCGTCAACGAACCACAGTCCGCCGAACCCCCACCGCAGGTAGGTCCGCGCCCGTGGCTCTCGCGAAGCGTTCGGTGCCAGATTGAACCGCAGCAATCCGCCCGTCAGGGCCAGCACGACCAAGAGCGCCATCGCCACACCACCTAGCCACAACAGCAGCGTGACGAAGCTCGCATGGCGAAAGAGGGCTACGACGAACGGGTTGGTGAGGTCAATCGAGCGCTGACCCATCCCCGGCATGGCGCAGCCCTCCTAGTCCAACGAGAGTTCGGCAACGCACGCCGACAACACGCCATTAACGAAGGCCGGTGAATCATCGGTCGAAAATGTCCGTGCGAGCTCGACCGCCTCGTTGAGAACTACGGCGATCGGCGGTCGGTCCACCATCAAGAGCTCGCCAATGGACATCGTCATGATCAACCGATCGACGAGAGCCAGCCGATCAATCGCCCATCCCTGCGTGTGGGCGGCTACCAACGCCGTCGCGCGCGACTCGTTCAGTTCGACAGCATCGAGCAGACGCACCGTGTAGGGATCGGGACTCAGGGCTAGTTCTGGCAACACGTCACCGATAGGCCGACCCTTGATGGCGGCCTCGTACAGGATTTCCAACGCGCGCGCTCGAGCGCGGCGGCGCTGGCCGGCGAGATCGTTCACTAGGCCCGGGTGATGTAGTCACCGGTGCGCGTGTCCACCTTGATCACTTCGTCGGGACCGACGAAGAGGGGAACTTGGACAACGTACCCAGTTTCCAGCGTCGCCGGTTTACGGGCCCCCGAGACGCGGTCGCCTTGGATACCGGGCTCGGTCTCGGCGATCCTCAACTCCACGGACGCGGGCAACTCGATGCCAATGATTTCGTCGTCGAACAACACCAGCATTGCCTTGCCCGTTTCGACGAGGAAATTGGCGGCGTCGCCCAAACTTTTCGCCGGTACGGGAACCTGGTCAAACGATGACTGATCCATGAACACGTAATCGTCACCATCACGGTAGAGATACTGCATGTCGCGCTTGTCAATGATGGCCTGCTCCAGGCGCTCGTCGGACCGGTACGTCCGCTCGATCACCGCACCCGATCGAGCGTTGCGCAGTTTGGTGCGCACGAACGCGCCGCCTTTGCCCGGCTTGACGTGTTGAAACTCAACGACCGTGAACAGTCCATCTTCGATTTTGAGCGTGATGCCGTTCTTGATGTCATTACTGGATATGGCGGCCATCAGCCCAGACCTTTCGAAACGATGCCCGTCAGTCTAGGCAATCGGAGCGTTCATGAGCCACGCGACCCCTTCAGCAGCGCTACGACCGCGGCCAGCGCGAGGTCGTAGCTGAGCCCTCCAAATCCGGCCACCGTCCCATTGACGACGTCGGCCAACGTGCTGACGTGGCGAAAGGGTTCACGCGCCGCCGGATTAGAGAGGTGCACCTCAACCTTGAATCCCGGAAAGGTCGCGAGGGCGTCGGCCAGCGCCCACGACGTGTGGGTGAGAGCTCCGGCATTGATAATGATCGCGAGCGCGGTGCCACGGGCGTCGTGCACCGCCTCGATAAGGTCACCTTCGAAATTCGACTGCAGGTGCCGCAGCGTCAGTCCGCTCGCGCTCGCCAGAGCGCTCGTCCGAGTGACGTGATCGTCCAGGGTCGCGCGACCGTAGACCGCTACGTCGCGCACACCGAGCTCGTCGAGATTCGGTCCCGACAGCATGAGCAACTCACCGCGTGCCGCATCGTCATCCGTGCCGGCCCTGGTCACCACGATCGAACGGGCCCACGCTTGCGGGGACGAACCACGCCCACGGAACCTCGAACGCGGACCATCGCCAGCCGCGGCAATCGGGGCAACGGTCGAATCGCGCGCACCTCCACGTCATGTATTCGCACGAACGCGACACCGACGCCGCGCAGCACCGCCAACGGCGCTTTCCATCGAGCGACCATACCGACCTCCGCGGCCAGACTACCTCGCTCGCGACTCGCGCTCGTCGCGAAACTGATCGATCTGCGCAGCCACCACGGCGCGATCAATGCCCGGCACTGCTTCAAATCCGTTCGGCCCGTCGAGCACGAAGGTCAAGTCGTGACGCGCCTTCTTGTCGCGGAACATCACCTCAATCAGCGCATCGGTTGCCATATCGCCGGGCAGCAGGCGGGGGACGCGAAAGGCGTCCAGTACGGCGTCGTGGTAGCGAACAACGGCGTCGTCGACCCGTCCCATGGCGCGCGCCAGTCTCGCCGCGAACGCGAGTCCGATCGACACGGCCTCGCCGTGGCGTAGCTCGTTCGCGCCGCGCCGCAGCGCCAGGAGTTCAAGCGCGTGCCCGAGCGTGTGACCGTAGTTCAGCAACGCGCGCCGACCCAGCTCGCGCTCGTCGTCGGCAACGATGGCCGCCTTCAGGGCTACCGCGATGCGCACCCAGTCGGCCGGTGTCGCCCCGTCGATGGCCGCCACGTCGCGGCGTTCCAGCAGCCAGCACTTGGCGACTTCGCCTCGCCCGCTGCGCAACTCTCGCTCGGGGAGCGTCGCGAGCGTGACGACGTCACACAGCACCGCGAGAGGCTGGTGAAACGCGCCGACGAGATTCTTGCCAACGGCCAGATTCACGCCAGTCTTGCCACCCACCGCTGCGTCGACTTGGCCCACGAGCGACGTGGGAACGTGCACCACGGCAATACCTCGCAGATAGACCGCCGCGGCGAAGCCCGCCACGTCAGTCACCGCCCCTCCGCCGACACCAACAACCACGTCGTCGCGCGAGAGCCCCAACGTGGCGAAGCGCTCGCAGAGGTACTCAACCGCAGCCAACGTCTTGGCGGCTTCGCCATCGGGCACGATCACGATGTCCTGTTCAAGCCCCGTGTCGACGTCGAACCACGATTGATCGACGAGCGACGCGGACGTGACCACGGCAGCGGCACGCGCTCGGGGCAGCCGCTGCGCGATGACCGCGGACAGTTCACGGCGCGCGTTCGGGTCCGTTACGATGTCGTACCCTCGATCGCCCAGCTCGACCCTGATGATCACGGGTCGACCATCGCGTGGCGAATGCGCGACGCCACGTCTTCTACGGAACCCGACGCCCCCACCCGCACCGTCGCCACCGCCTCATACCAGGGCGACCGTCGGGCGCGGAGCACCGCGATCGTGCCTTCGTGATCGGTCCCTAGCAAGGGTCGATCACCGCCCGAGGTTCGGGCGGCCAGAACCTCATCGGGCGCATCGAGCCACACGGTGAACTCGTGCGCCAACAGGTCACGCGCATCCTCCGATTCGACCACGCCTCCCCCGGTGGCAACCACCGCGTCACGACGAACGCAGTCGCGCAACGCCTCGAACTCGGCCACTCGAAACACCGACTCGCCCACGTGACGCAACCAGTCAGCCGTGGTCGAACCCACCCGATGGGCGATGACGACGTCCGTGTCGCAAACTTCCACGCCCAGCTGTGATCCGACGACGGCCGCCACGGTGGACTTACCGCTGCCCGGCAGGCCGATCAAGACGACGCGCGCCATGGCTACGCGTGCGCCGGTGACGTCCACTGATTCAGGTTCGCAACGAAGGCGTCATGGTTGCGCACGAACTCGGTCACCGAGTCACCCCCGAACTTTCGCAGCGCCTCATTCGCCAAGACGAGCGCAGTCATCGCTTCAGCCACGACCCCGAGCGCGGGCACGGCCGTGACGTCAGTGCGCTCCTTGAACGAAACCGCAGTGTCGCCCGTGGCCAAATCGACCGTTTCCAGCGTCGGTCGATTCAAGGTTGCCAGCGGCTTCATTGCCACCTTCGCGATTATGGGTGCGCCCGAGGATACGCCACCTTCGAGACCACCCGCGTGATCCGTGCGTCGCACGAAGCCCCCCGACGAGATCGCGCGTTCGTCGCGCGCGATCGCGTCGTGCGCTGCACTTCCGCGTTGCGCGGCTTGCGCAATGCCATCGCCAATCTCCACGGCCTTCACCGCTTGGATGCTCATCAGCGCGCCAGCCAACAAGCCATCGAGCTTGCGGTCCCAGTGGACGTAACTGCCCAAGCCAACGGGTACGCCGAAGGCAATCACCTCGGCGATGCCACCCAACGAGTCGCCATCCTTGGCCGCAGCCCTAATCTCGGCGACCATGTTCGACGCGGCCTCAGGACTGAAGCACCGCACCTCACTCTCGTCCACTGCCGCCAGGTCACCCGGACCCGGCCGCGCGTCGGACGTGGCCGTCCCAATGCGCACCACGTGACTGATCACTGAGACCCCAATCGTGGCCAACAGCGCTTTGGCCAACGAGCCCGCGGCCACGCGCGCCGCAGTTTCTCGAGCGCTGGCGCGTTCGAGCACGTCGCGCGCATCATCAAAGCCGTACTTCTGCATTCCCGCCAAGTCGGCGTGACCAGGACGCGGCGCCGTAAGTCGCTTCGTCGGCGTACCCGGTGCGGCGGACATCTCGGCTTCCCACTTGGGCCACTCAGAATTGAGGATTTCGATCACCACCGGCGAACCCAGCGTGCGACCGTGACGAATGCCACCGCCGAGGCGCAACTGGTCGCGCTCAAATCGCATGCGCGGTCCACGACCGAATCCGAGCCGCCGTCTCGCGAGTTCGTCCGCGATCGTTGCCTCGAGCACCTCGAGACCGGCGGGCAGACCCTCAACGATCACGGTGAGCGATGGGCCATGGCTCTCGCCAGCGGTCAAGAAGCGCAACATCGCACGATTCTAGGGCCCCGAGCCCAGTCGGTCAGTGGTCGTCCGTGTAAAAGGGATTCACACCGGACGCGTGGTCCGTTACGTCAACGACGCTGGTGAGTTCGGGGATTGCCTCGACCAATGCCGTCTCGATTCCCTGCGACAGCGTCATTCGGCTGAGCGAACAGCCCTGACACCCGCCGCCCATCATGATGTAGGCGACTCGGACGTCCTCGTCCATCGCTACGAGGTCGGCCACGCCACCGTGGGCCGCTATCGACGGGTTGATCGTCGATTCCAACACCTCAATCGCCCGTCGCGCGAGTGGCCCGTCGACACCGAATGCGAGGATCTCGCTCGGAACGCCCGGATGACGTTCTTCGGGCGTGGGAACGTTGGGGTTGACCAGGACGAGCCCCCCACCTCCGTCGGGCGAGAACTCGAGTCGGCTGCCGCGCAACCGGGCCACGCTCGAGGCGGGCACCACGATCGTGACGCCGCCATCGGTACCCACGACCGCACCGTCGGGCGCGTCCACTCGATCAGAGAAGTACAGATCGTAGGTATAACCACCGGCGCGGGTTCCCGTCACTTCAACGAACAGCGCTAATTCGTCGCTTCGAGTCTCGTTCGCCAACGCGTCAACGACGACGTTACGAGCGTCATCAGTCATCGTCAGAATGTCAAACGTCTCCACCGTGGTCATGGCCAAAGTCTAGAGGCGCGATGCGCCGGCGCGACGACGAAGTAGTTTCGTGCCGTGACTTCGATTCCTCGCGATGCCCACGAATGGTTCAGCTTTGACGACGAGCGTGATCAACGAACCTGGATGTTCGACGTAACATTTCTCGAGAGCGCGTGGACCTGCATCTTTGGCCGCGGGTGCCAGGGCGTCCTCACGGGTCCAACGCCCGAACTCGTCCAGGGTTGCTGCAGTTACGGCGCCCATTTCACCGACGAAGCCGACCGCCAACGCGTTGAGCGGGCCGCCACCCGTTTGACCTCGGATCAGTGGCAGTTCAAATCGCGGGGCCGGCGCGGGACGACGCGGGTGAAGCGAAACGGTGAGATTGTCACTCGCTTGGTCCAAGACGCGTGCATATTCTTGAATCGGCCCGACTTTGCGCGAGGGCCGGGTTGCGCTCTGCACGTCATGGCAATCGACAGCGGCGAGAGCTACATCCCGCTCAAACCAGATGTGTGCTGGCAGCTACCGCTACACCGCGACGATCAAGTGACCGAGGATGGGCACGTCATCACGCGCATCGCGCAATGGGAGCGGCGCGATTGGGGTGCCGGCGGATCCGATTTCCACTGGTGGTGCACCGACACGCCTGACGCGTTCATTGGTCGCGGTCGCGTCGTCGACACGATGCGTGACGAACTCATCGCCATGATTGGTCGCGACGTTTACGACCACTTACTCGCCTACCTCGATCATCGCGCGAAGCAAGCGACGTCGACGCGCCTGGCCCACCCAGTGGTTCGCCGCCGACGCTAGCCCTCAGCCGCTAGCGGGTCGTCCTCCACGGTCGTCGAGCGAGGCAATTTACCTAGAATCTCGTCGTAGCGATCCTCTTCAACCAGGCACCACTCGGCGTGAACGTCTTCCGGGGCGGCGCCACATTCCACGCACGTCGTCGCCCGCGGTCCCGTTGAACGCTTCAGTTCCCGAGCCTCTACAAATCGACGGTGGCGGCCCTTTTTCACGTTAACTCCTCACCGGCCACGGGCCATACCTGGCGGCAGCCACGACGTCGCTCTCCCACGCCGAGACTCCATGATACCAACTCACCTGTCGAGCTGAACCCCTAACATCGACACGTGAGCGATAGCTTTGACCCCAACGACATGATCCTGCGTTTCCGCGAACGCGCCGAGGCCGTCAAGCGGCGCGGTCTGCCGCCGGTCGAGGGCGTTGAACGCCAGCGGTTCCTCGAAGCGGCTCGCCAGGACTTCCAGGATTTCGCAATGCTGGGCGACGCCGTCGCCAGCCTCGACGGCGGGATCCTACGACTGGAAATTGACCTCCGACCTCGTCCATCGTCCTAGTGCCCTAACCGGACGCGATACGCGCGTTGGCCTCCGCCAACGCCGCGGCACCTGACTCGAGTGAACGGAGGGCCACCGCCCGCTGGCGAAGGTTTGGCCCCGCCACGTAGCACTGATGGGCGCCGGCTCCCAATTCCGTATAGGCCCGTGAGAGCAATTGCGTCGTCTGCTCATCCGGCGTTGGCAGCGACGCGTTGGCACTCTGGGTGTCAAAGAGCAGCACCCCGCAGACGAGGTGCAGTTGATTGGCGGTCGTGCGCCGATCTCGAAGGGCCGTCGCGGCGTGGCGCGCGTCGGTATGGAGCGTCGTCGTCGCGTACGCGAAATCGCTCTGCACGACCCAGCCGTGCAGCGCCGAACCGGCGGCGATCGAGGCACCGCAAGCCGTCAGCAACAGTCCCGAGACGAGCAGCAATCCGAATCGACGAATCACACCACGACCACGAGGTGCAATTGGCGACGGCCGCGCCGCAGTACCAAGTAGCGGTCGTGCAACGCCATCGAGAGATCCACCCGTTGGTCGGCGCCCAGACGCCGGTTGTTGACGTAGACCCCGCCCTGTTCCAGAAAACGACGCGCTTCACCCTTGGACGACGCCAACTGCGTCGCCACCAGCGCGTCGACCGGATCCATCCCGCCACGTAAGGTTTCACGGCTCATCTGCGTCGAGGGCGAGTCGGCCACGATCTCGAGGAGCGTCGCCTCGTCGACGTCGGCGATGGACTCGCTGAACAGCGCTTCGCTCGCTCGCTCGGCCCTAGTCGCCGCATCGACGCCGTGCACCATCTCGACGACGCTTCGTGCGAGCACGCGCTGCGCTCGACGCAACTGGGGTTCTCGGTGAACGGCGTCGTCCAAATCCTCGATCGTCTCGTGATCGAGGAACGTGAAGAACCGAAGCAACGTCGGAGTAAGTTCGTCTTCACTATTGAGCAAGAATTGGTGAAGCTCAAAGGGTGACGTCATGGTCGGGTCAAGCCACACGCGATCGTTCCCACCTTCGGACTTTCCGTACTTGCGACCGTCGGGACGAAGCAAGAGCGGGGAGGTCAGACCACCCACAACGTGGCCCGTCACCTTGCGCACCAGTTCGGCCCCCGCGGTGATGTTCCCCCACTGGTCTGACCCGCCGAGCTGCAGCGTGCAACCGTAGTCAACGTGCAGACGCAGGAAGTCATACGCCTGGAGCAACATGTAGGAGAACTCGGTAAAGGAGAGCCCGACGTCGTCGCGCTCTAGCCGGCTGCGCACCGATTCTTTGGCCACCATCTGATTCACCGTGAAGTGCTTGCCAACGTCACGCAGAAAGTCGGTCAACGAAATGGTGGTGAGCCAGTCCGCGTTGTTGATGAGTAGGGCCCGCGAGGAACCCGCTGACGCGCCAAATTCCAGAAACCGCTCGAGCTGCGCGCGGATCCCCGCCAGATTCTCAGTTAACCGCTCGACCGTGAGTAGCGGCCGCTCCACGTCCTTGAAACTCGGATCGCCAACCAGGCCCGTCCCGCCGCCCGCCAACGCGATCGGTCGATTGCCGGCCATCTGCAGGCGGCGCAAGTTGCAGAGTTGCAAGAGCCCGCCCAGGTGCAGTGACGGCGCCGTAGGGTCGAAACCGATGTACGCGGTCACGCCACCCGCGCTCAAACGATCGAGCAACGCGTCGTCGGTCGCCTGATGAACCAGTCCCCGAAACTTCCAGTCGTCGCGCAGGTTCATGGGCAAAGTCTAGGAGAGGCGGTGCGCCATGCCGGCTAGAGCAGTGCGTTGGTCGCCGGAAAGTGAACTTGAAGCCAGAGCACGAAACTCTGCCATGCCCCGGAGACCTCGGCCACGCCGATGAGAATCAGCATGACGCCGCCGATCTGCCCAATGATCCGGTGGTGTCGGCGCAACCACGCTGACGCAGTCGCCATCCACTCAGTGGCGATCGCGGCGACGACGAAGGGTAGCCCGAGGCCGAGGCAGTACACGAAGGCCAATACCGATCCGCGTAACGCCGTCGCTCCCGACGAGGACGCGGCCAGCCCGAGAATTGCCGCGAGCGTAGGACCGATGCACGGCGTCCACCCCAGCGCGAAAAGAACGCCGAGCGCCGCGGCGCCAATGACTGAGGTACGCGGCAGATGATGGACGCGTCGGTCCCGCTGCAGCCACGCCGACGGCCACCACCCCGCAAAGAAGAAGCCCAGGGCGACCGTTACGAGGCCAAAGATGATCTCCAGGATTCGCTGATCGTGACGGAGCGAACCACCCAGGCCACCGAACGCCGCGCCGAAGCTCACGAAGACGAGCGCGAAGCCAACGACGAACGCCAGCGAACCGGCGACGGCACGGCCCCGACCAGAGCGGCTCTCGATACTGCCCGTGGCACCACTGAGAAACGCGACGTACCCGGGCAAGAGCGGCAGTACGCACGGCGAAATGAACGAGACCAAACCCGCCGCGAAGGCGAGCGGAAACGCCGCGACGACTGAACTGGGAAGAGAGCCCATCACGATGTGCCCAGGCGCCAGTTGCGAGCCACGCCGTCGACGTAAGCCGCGTGCGTGGCTACGTTGTCGTCGCGATCGCCAACTACCGCCTCGATAACGCTAACGCCGTCGCGGCGTAGTCCGGCGTGAATGGCGTCGATCAGAGCGCCTACGGTTGTGACGGACTCGCCGTGGTGACCGAACGACCGCGCGATGCCAGCGATGTCGTGCGATCGTGGCGTTCCGAATAGCAGTTCAAAGCTGTCGTGATCGAGCGCTTGCGCCTGTGCGAGGAACGAGAAGATGCCGCCACCGCCGTTTTGCACCACGACCAGCACGCATCGACCGTCGGCCGCACCCAGCCCATCAACGAGTCCAGAGACGTCATGCAGGAACGTCACGTCACCGACCAGACCAATGGCGGCTCCACCCGCGGCGACGCCAAACACGGTCGACACGACGCCATCTATCCCGTTCGCACCACGGTTCGAGTAGGTCGTTGCGGCGCGCGGCGACCACCACTCGACGTCGCGCACCGGCATCGACGAGCCCACCACCAAACCCACGCCGTGCTCGCTGCTCGCCGCCACCGCCACCCTGGCCACTCTCGGTTCGTCCAATCGCTGATCCGAACTCAGGTCGGACTGCAACCAGCGACCAACGTTGGCCGACGCCACGTCCCACCACTGCCGGTACGCGACGTCGCCTCGCAACTGCGCGTCGGACGGGTCCGGAAGGCCGGGATAGACGTCGCTGATCGCTCCGTCGGGGTCGCTGAGCCGACCAGCGCCTCGCCAGGCGATCGTCGGCACCGACCACTCGCGCAGTCGTTCAGCCAGTACTTTCGACGCCGGCAGAGCGCCGATGCGCACCACGACGTCGGGTCGCGCGGTCTCCGCGAACGTCGGGTCGCGCAACAGGCCGTCGAAATACGGGATCGTCGACGCCACCGTGACGTCACCAATGACCGCCCAACCCAATTGCCCCAGCGCCGCGGCCAGGGATGCGTCCACGCGGCGTCCCACCACCGCGAGTACTCGTTGATCGCGCAGGTCGACCCCGCCGCTCATCGTTCGTTCGTTCGACACGCGCCATGGCCTCTGCTGCGCACGCGCCAGCGGCAGGGGTGCCGCCACGCCGAGCAAGGGCTCGACGAACGCCGCGTTCACGTGTACCGGACCGGGTTCGCCGTCGTGCCCCATGGCCGCCCACCAGCATCGACTGGCCAGGGGGCGCCAGGAATCTGCCGCGTTGAAGCGCGCCACTCCGGGCTCTTCAAAACGACGAACTGCGCTGCCGTACAGGTTCCGTTGCTCGATGGTTTGGGGCGCGCCCACCCCGTGCAGTTCGGGGGGACGATCGGCACTGAGCACCAGTAGCGGCACCCCCGCCAAATCGGCCTCGGCGACCGCGGCGTGCAGTTCCGCAGCGGCGGTGCCGCTCGTCACGACGAGCGCCACCGCAGTATCGAGGACGAGTGCGCGACCGATGGCGAAGAATCCGGCGCTGCGCTCGTCAATCCGCACGTGCAGTCGCAGACCACCGTGTCGCATCGCCGCCACGGCGAGTGGCGTTGAGCGCGAGCCCGGGCACACCACGACCTCACGCAACCCGTGCCGAAACCACTCGTCGAAGATCGTCGCGGCGAACGTGGCTTGCGCGTCACTCGAGGTCGATACGCTCGAAGGCAATGCCACCCCTTTCCGTACGACGCGAAGGCGCCGGCCCCGTTTTCCTGTGGTTACACGGCTTCACCCAGACGGGACGGTCCGCGTCTCGTTTCCGATCCATTCTGGCAGAGTCACGGCAGGTCTGGTCACCCGACCTGCCCGGTCACGGCGAAACCACGGCGCTCGCGGACTCGCTAGACGACTGCGCCGACCAGGTAGCGACGCTGCTCGACCGCCCGACCGACCTCGGCGGCTACTCCTTTGGCGCACGGGTAGCGATCCACGTGGCGCTGCGCCATCCGTCTCTCGTCTCGCGGCTCGTGCTTCTCAGCGCCACCCGCGGCATCGAGGACACCCGCGAGCGAGCCGAGCGCCGGGCGCGCGACGAGGCGTTGGCCCGTCACCTCGAAGAGATTGGCGCGGACGCGTTCCTTGACGAATGGCTGGCCCAGCCGCTTTTCGCCGATGTGCCATTCGATTCCGACGAGCGAGCGTCGCGAAGTCGACGGACCCCGGGGTTGGCCGCCGCCTTGCGCCGCTGCGGCACGGGCACGCAAGCGTGGCTCGGCGACCAGATGACGTCGCTCACGGTCCCGACGATCGCCATCGCCGGCGAACGTGATGACAAGTTCCGCCGTGAAGCGGTCGCCATCGCCGCCGCTGTACGCGACGGCACCGTTCGCGTCGTAGCTGACGCTGGTCACGCCGCTCACCTCGAGCAACCACGGGTGGTCGCTCGACTCATTGATGATTTCCTCGACTAACGAGTCGTTGCGTACACGATGACCAGCAGCGTCCCCACCGCCAGCTGCGCTCGGGCCGAATGCTGCAACAAGGCGAGGAGCTCTCGGCCAACCCGACGTGAAAAGGCCATTGCGACACCTGGCACGTAGGCGACCAGCGCCACCGTCGCGACTATTGGCTCGCCGCCAGCCGCGATGCCCACGACGACGCCCGCCACGCTGGCGACGTACAGCCACGCCCCTCGTTGTCGGCCAAGACGCGCGGCCAGCGTCCACTTTCCGACGGCGGCGTCTCCCGAAACGTCGCGTAGATTGTTCGCTTCCAGCAGCGCGCAGGCCATGGAACCGGTGGCTAGTCCGAGCCACCACGATGGCGCCACGACGTGTTCGTGCTGCACGAACGCCGTCCCTACCGTCGCGAACCAACCGAAGTAGAGCAGCACGAAGAGCTCACCGAGACCCAAGTAGCCGTACGGCCTAGGCCCACCGGTGTAGAGATAGCCGGCCAAGATCGCCGTGGCGCCGAGCGCGACGAGCCACCACGAGGTCCGCGCGGCCAGAACGAGCCCGACGCTGGCCGCGACCCCGAATGCGACCATCGCGGCGATCTTCACGAATCGCGCCGCCACCAACTTCGAGGCGGTTAACCGGAACGGTCCGACCCTCGCTTCGTCGGTACCGCGCACACCGTCGGAATAGTCGTTGGCGTAGTTCGTGCCAACCTGCAGGGCGAGGGCGACGACGGCCGCTAGCGCCGTATTCGTCCAATTGATGGACGCCGGACGAACGAGTGCCGCCCCGACGCCCACCGGCACGATCGCCGCGGGCAATGTTCGAGGTCGCGCCGCGAGCACCCACCGTTCAACCACGCCCGGTCGATCGGTCACGGACGCTTGGGATACTTCGAGAAGTCTGGCGACCGGTGCTCGACGAATGCGTTACGCCCTTCCTGGCCTTCCTCGGACATGTAGAAGAGCATGGTAGCGTCGCCCGCCAGCTGTTGAATGCCAGCCAGACCGTCGTCGGCGGCGTTGAAACCGGCCTTGAGCATCCGCAGCGCGATGGGTGACAGCGTGAGCATTTGGCGGCACCACGCGACGGTCTCACGCTCGAGATCGTCCAGGGGGACAACTGCGTTGACCAACCCCCACTCGAGGGCGGTGGCCGCGTCATACTGGCGACACAGGAACCAGATCTCCTTGGCCCGCTTCAGGCCAATAGTGCGTGCGAGCAGCGACGATCCATAGCCACCGTCGAAGGAGCCAACTTTCGGGCCCGTTTGGCCAAATCGTGCGTTGTCGGCGGCGATGGAGAGATCGCAGACCAGGTGGAGAATGTGTCCGCCGCCGATGGCGTAACCAGCGATGGACGCCACGATCGGTTTGGGCAATCGGCGCATTTGGATCTGCAAATCGAGAACATTGAGGCGTCCGACGCCCTGGCGAGCCACGTCGTCATCGCCGAGGTAACCGTCATCGCCACGAATTTTCTGGTCGCCGCCCGAACAGAATGCGTCGGGACCCTGACCGGTCAAGATAATCGCGCCGACCGAGGTGTCGTCGCGCGCACGCTCGAAGGCGTCGGCGAGTTCGAAGAGCGTTTGGGGTCGAAAGGCGTTTCGGCGCTCGGGCCGATTGATGGTGATTCGGGCGATTCCGTCGCCGACCTCGAAAATGATGTCGCGGTAGTCACCGTCGGCGGTCCACTGGGGAAGTGGCATCGTCCGAAATCGATCGACCGGGTCATCCGGCGGGCCCTGAATTACGGTGCTGGTCATGGCGACCACGCTACCGCGGACCTAGACGGGCGCCACCAGACGACCTGGCACCGCCCGACGCACATCGCGATGCTCGTGAGCGCGTAGCGCATCTCGCAGAGTCGCCCGAATAGCGCGAAGGCCGGGATCGCCAAATCGATTAGCCCGTTGGAGGGGGTCGTCGGCCAGAACGTAGAACTCGCCCTCGCTGCCGTCGTGCATCGTACCCGGCCCGTACTCGGTGTAGAGATGCTCACCGGTGACCAACGTTCGCACGTGAACGTCAACTCCGAACAGCGCGGAGTCCCATTCGGTGACCGTCGCCACAAATCCTCGCCTTGCCGCATCGTCATCGTTGATCGGCAGCGCTGAACCTTCGGCCCACGACGGTACGGGCACGTCGGCGATGTTCGCGAAGGTGGCCGCCAGCGATACCAGGCTCACGGGCGCATGAATCACCGACGGTGTCGGCGACGTCGACGGTGCCGGGCGCCAAACCAGCGGCAGCCGCATCAGCGCGTCCACGTGATACGGACCTTTAAACAGTAGGCCGTAGTCACCCTGGAACTCGCCGTGGTCCGTGGTAAACACCACGTCGACCTCATCGCCCCACCCGCGAGCCTCGATCGCCCGCAGGACTCGACCGACGGCTTCGTCGATCAATTCAACCTCCACTGCGTTCAGGGCGTTGACCTCGCGAACCTGATCGGCGGTCAGCGTGGCCGGTACCCACTTGGCGGGAGCTTCGTAGTTGCTGACCAGGCGACCGTCGTACCAGGCACGCCAGTGCCGAGACTTTTGATCAAGGATGCGTTCGCGATCCGCGGCTCGTTCCGGGTAGTTCTCCGGGAGCGGCACGTCACGCCACGCCACGCGCCGGCGCTCCGCGGCGGGGGGATCCCACGGATGGTGCGGATCAGGAAAGCTCATCCAGCAGAACCAGTCGGCGGACTCGGATTGCGCGTCCAGCCACGCAATAGTTCGATCGGCTACCCAATCAGTGTGATACCACTCGCGCGGGATCGGATTGATCGCGACCTGCGGAGCCTTCGTGTCGCCGCCGCCCTCGGCGTTGACGTTGAGATCAGCATCGAGGACGTCGTAGAAGCCCCCGAGCGCGCCGGGATGATGCTCGCGCATCCAACGGGCGTAGTGCAGGGGGCCGAGCACGCCGTGGGTAGCGAACTCTAAGTGGTCAAAGCCACGATGCACTCCCTGACGGCCGTCGAACCATCGCGACGCCACGGTTGGAATGCCCAACGCCGCGAGCGAGTTCTCGGTAAAGCGCCCAAAGGGGTCTAGGAATGGTTCGAAGTGCGCCTTTCCGATGAGGGCCGTTGCGTAGCCGGCGTCGTGAAGGTGCGCGGCGATTGAGGGCGCATCCACGGCGAGCGGCACGCCATTCATCCACGCGCCGTGTGTACTCGGGAACTGACCCGTGAGCATTGACGCTCGTGACGGCATGCACACGACTGACGTTGGCTGACAGCGCTCGTATCGAAAACCTTCCGCCGCGAGACGATCGAACGTTGGGGTGCGAGCAATCAAACCACCGTTGGCGCCGAGCGTATCGTACCGTTGCTGGTCCGTAGTGACGAACAGTATCTTGCGGCCCATCATTCCCCCTCGGCCAGGCGTTTAATCGAGTCCAGGGCCTGCGCCGACGCTCCGCCGATGACCAGTGCGAGCACGTCGGGCTCGGCCGTGGTCGAGTAGACGCACAGTGAATCGCGCTCACCCAACTCGATAACGTCGATGGTCCCCAAGTGCGAGCGGTACAGCGGCGCCGTGATGCGATACGCAATACGCCGTTGCAGATTGTCAACCGTGAGAATCTCTTCAGGCATGCTGATCCCGGTGGCGAGCGTCACCGTGCGTCGGGAGCCTTCAACGGCGGCGGCGACGATGCCGGGAAACCACCTGGGGATCGAGGCGGGGTCCTTCACTACCTCCCACACGGCATCGGCCGACGCCACAATTCGAACCTCGTAACGCACCGACGCCATACTCCCCCCATCGCGCAACGTTAGCGCCGAGACCTAGCATCACCTCGTGGCCAGACTCGTCGCATTGGACTTCCCGCTCGGACCTGACCTTGAACACGCCGTCCGCGACTGCGTCGACCACGCCCGGGCATTCTGCATCCTGGACCAGCGACTCGCGCCGCGTCAGCGACGGGCCCAGCTCGTCTCCCTCGGTGCTACCGACTGCTGGGACCCCGAAGGACGCTCGGCCATCGACGGCGGCCAACCAGTCGACGATGAGGTGGGACTCGTCGCGCTCACCTCGGGGTCAAGCGGTCGGCCCAAGGCCGCCGAACTGACGTGGTCTGCACTCGCCTCGAGCGCCCGACTCACGCAGGAATCATTGCACCGCGGCGGCGAGCAGATCTGGTTTCCCGTTCTGCCCGCCAACCACATTGGGGGCATCGCGGTGATCCTGCGAGCGGTCCTCGGTGAGGCGAAACTCCACTGGGGCGATCCGACAGACTTCGCCGCGGCCCTCTCGCAGGGCGCCACGCACGTGGCGATCGTTCGCGCCCACTTGACTCGCCAGGATCTATCGGGTTTCGGCGTCGTACTACTGGGCGGCGCTCGCCCACCGGCGTTAACCGCATCCAATGTCATCTCGACGTGGGGCATGACGGAAACGGGTTCGGGCGTCGCCTACAACGGCGTCGCCCTGCCGGAAGTGGACATCGCGAGTGTCAACGGAGAGATCCTCGTTCGAACCCCCACCCTCTTTCGCTCGTATCGCGACGCGCCCCGACCGCGTGCGACCGGTCCCGACGGTTTAGACGACTGGTTCCCGACGGGCGATGGTGGCGTACTCGTCGACGGTCGGCTTACGATTCACGGGCGCCTCGCCTACGTGATCAACACGGGGGGTGAGAAAGTATGGCCCGAGGACCTGGAGGCCGCCATCGCGACCCTGCCCAGCGTTCGCGACGTGGCCGTCATCGGAGTCGAGGATCCCGAGTGGGGCCAACGAATCGTCGCGATGGTGGTGGGCGACGGGTCCAACCTCGATCACGCAATTCGCTCGACAGCCAACGAAAGACTCGGTCCGTGGGCCAAGCCTAAGGAGATCCGCTACGTCGCCGCGATTCCACGTACCGCCAGCGGCAAGATCCGTCGAAGCGAACTTCGCCACCTCCATTAGCCTGCTAAGGGATCTCCATCTAACCGGAGTAAACGCGAGAATGGTGGCTTTTCCCACCGCAGCCTCGGTCTGTCAGAGGTACAAGATGATCGATTGGCATTCACTGCCGAAGGGGTACGGTGTTCGAAGGAACTCAACGGTCTTTAGGAGGCGAGACGAGGTTCGTATTTGGTGCGGTCAAATTCTGGCTGACACTCGTCGCCATAGTACTGCTGACCTTAGTGGTCGGGAAGTTTGCCGGCGCGGTCGGTGCCTATGTCGTGCTCGGCCTGCTGGTCGTTGTTGAGGCCGCGTGGGTCTGGCGCGCCATCCAGCATCACCCGTCGTAAGCCACCCTCAACGTGGCGTCCGCGCGAGGGCCCGTTTCAGCCTCTCCAGGGTCGGCCTGCCCGAGGTCTCGCGAGCGTGAGAGTTCGTCCGCGCAGCGCCGGCACTGGTGGAGTGGGCGGAACTCGCTTGGGACGCGGGGTGACGATGAGTTCGTGGTAGGGCGCGGGGCCGTGCGCAACTGCTTGCTGCATCAGGCGGAAGAACACGAGACCCCGATGGCGACTCGTTCGTCGGTTGAATCGAAAGACGAACTCGTCCAGATACAGGGCCAGGTGGTCCCAGTCGGCGCTGCCCTGATGGGTGCCGAGCATCCAACACTTGAAGAACGAGGCCACCCGGTGGGCTCCCGGCAGTACGACCGTCGCTAAGGCGCCAGGAGCCGGCTGCGCGTTGAGCGTGTAAAGGCCCCCGGTGGCTCGGATATAGGAGTTGAGCCCGTCGCTGTGAATCGTTGAGCCGGATGCGACGTTCTCAACGAGGAACTGGCGAAGGGTCGCGTGGTTGATGCGATCGACGATGGCCATTCGACAGCGACCGAACCCGCGGGGCTGGCGGCGTTCGACGGCCACGATTACGGGCAGCTTCGCGCCGTACTGGCGGCCTCCTCGCTGACCCGGCGTGCGCCCGCCGTAGAAGGTCTCGTCGACCCTACTGCGAGTTGGCCAAATCCACTCCGGTTATATGGAGACCCCCAAAGCCCGCTAGTTGCGCGAGCACCTCATTCATCGCCACCATGATCAATACGGTTTCATCCAACGGCATGAGGGGACTGTCGCACCCGCCCGATCGGACGCGTCGCGCAACATCGGACGCCTGGTACCGCAGAACCCGACCCTGGCTTGGGAAGGTGAATCTCGTCACGCCGCCGTCTCGGGAGATCACCGTGAACGACGATGGCGCGTAGAAATCGCCGTCGACCTGATCGGGTGCCTCGGTCCCTACGATGCTGGCTCGGGTGGCACTGCGCCCGAGCGAGGTACTCGTAAGGACCGCACGCGCACCAGACTGGTAGCCAAATAGCATCGACGACTGCCCGTCGACTGCGGTCGATATGGGCGTCATGATCGCTCGAACCGTTGCGGGTTGCCCGAGCACCCTTGAGGCCAATGAAACCGGGTCGATCCCCAATTCAAGTAGTGCGCCCACCGAGTTCGGGCGCGAACAGCCGTGACGTCGGTTCACGTTCGAACCAGCTACCGTGATCGGCATGGAGCATAACGACAGTGTCGAGAACTCCGTCGGCCCATAGATCGCGAAGTGTGACGACGTGAGCAAAAAAGCGCGTCCACATCGCTTCCGTAGCGACGTGGTTGCGTGAGCGCGACACCGCCACCACCGATCGAGGTTCGTCGGCGTTCATCGTCAAGGTCTTGTCGACCGGCACGTGGTTGCCGTGTTCGAGCGCCATACGCGCATGCTCGGCGTGCGGCGAAAGTGGTGTGACCACGTGGACCGCTTCGACGTCGGGATCGACGACGAGCGCGGCGTACGAGCCGCGCCGTCGGGGGATGTCGAACGCCTCATCGAATTGGTCGGCGCTCTTCTGCGTTCGCACTCCGACCGAAAGAACAACGCCATCGTAAGCGTGCGACAGGTCACGCGCGAACGTCGGCGCGATCCACCCTGCTCCGCGCACACCCCATCGACGTGATTCCACAGGACGACTCCCCTGTCCACACCTCGCACATCGCGCTGAGCCGACTCGATGGAAGTCGTGAGTGCCATTGCCGGTGCCGAGAGCTATACGGTTCGAGTCGAGTCGTGATGATCACGCCACCAGCGACCTGATACCAGGGTGCCGAGGGCCGACCGATCGCGTGGCGGAGTTGTTCGTTCGTCGTGTCGATGCGAGACGGGCCATAGCATCGACACGTGAATCGACTCCACGACGCGGGTTCGGCGTACCTTCGCCAGCACGCGACCAACCCGGTTGACTGGTGGCCGTGGGACCACGAGGCCCTGTCTCGCGCCCGCGAACTCGATCGACCAATTTTTCTGTCGATTGGCTACGCCGCGTGTCACTGGTGCCACGTGATGGCGCACGAGTCGTTTGAGGACCCTGATATAGCGGCCATTCTCAATGACCACTTTGTCTCGATCAAGGTAGACCGCGAGGAACGACCCGATATCGATGCAATCTACATGGCCGCCACGCAACTCGTCACTGGACACGGGGGCTGGCCGATGTCAGTGTTCTTGCTACCCGACAGTCGGCCTTTTCTTGCGGGTACCTACTACCCGCCGACTGATCGCGGCGGACAGGTCGGCCTGACCCGCCTGCTCTGGGCCGTCATCGAGGCGTGGACGTCGCAACGCGAACTGGTTGTCCGACAGGCCGACGATCTGGCATCGGCAATGCGACGCGAACTGACCTACGTTGACCACGTGACGCCGAGCGAGGAGCGTCTTGACCTCGCCCAGGTGCGCCGCCGACTACGCGATGACATCATCGCGCGCGTCGACCAGCGTCGAGGTCCCGCCGCAGCCCCGCAGTTCCCTCGACCGAGTTTCGTGGAATCCTTGCTTGACGAACCACGCGGCGTTTCGAGGTCGGCCGCGAGTTCGACGTTAGATGTCATGAGCCGCGGCGGTCTATTCGACCATATAGAGGGTGGGTTCGCGCGATACTGCGTGGACGGCGACTGGCGGGTTCCCCATTTCGAAAAAATGCTGAGTGATCAAGCGTTGCTCGCACGTACCTACCTACGAGCCTCTCGACTTGCTGACAACGACACGCCCTGGCGGTCGGTCGCGCTCGCGACGTTGGACTTCGTTGGACGCGAGTTTGTCGTCACGAGCGGCTATGCGTCGTCGCTGGATGCTGATGCCGGAGGCGTCGAAGGTGCTCACGTCACGTGGAGGCCGGACGAGGTGGCCGCCGCACTGCGCGCCGCCGGACGGATCGATCTACTCGACTCGACACTGCATCGTTGGTGCATCGACGCGCCGGGCGACTTCGAAGGCCGTTCCGTGCCCCGCCTCGCCGACGACGAGCCGTTCGAAGTGCCCGACGCGCTGTTGCCGGCCTTGTACGCGCTGCGCCTCGCGCGATCAGGGCGTCCGCAACCGAGCCGAGACGACAAAGTGGTGCTTGAATGGAACGCCATGTTGGCGTCCGCGTTTCTCGCTACGTACGACGTCAGTTACGCCGACCTCGGCCTCCAGCTGCTCCAGTCGCTGCGCACGACGCACTGGAACGAATCGCGCTGGAGCCGCAGCAATCAACGCGCCGCCCACGCCACCGCGAGCGACGTCGCGTGGCTCGTGGACGCCGAACTCGACGCCTTCGAATGGACCGGCGACGACGTGTGGCTCGCCTTCGCTCGTACCGACGCTACCTACCTGCTCGACCATTACTGGGACGGACAACGGCCAACCACGAGTCAACCTAACGTTGGTCGAGGGCTCTTCAGCCAGAGCGACCTGGTTGCCGACGCCCCCCTGCGCCCCAAGGAGATCTTCGACGGAGCTACGCCGTCGAGCCACGCCGTTGCTGCTAGGGCGCTGGCACGCCTCGGGCTGATTGACGCCTCCGACGCGCTCGTCGTCGCCCAGCGACTGGTGACGTTGGCCGGTCGGGTCCTCGCGTCCCAGCCGATCGCCGTGGTCGACCTTGTCAACGCCGCCGGCTACGTCCTTGACGGTATCGAGGTCGTGGTGCCGGGCCCACCGAACCACCTGAGTGAACACGTACGATTGCTGTCGATGCGAAACGTCGTACTGGTCACCGGAACTGGATCCTCGCCCCTCCTGGCAGGGCGGACCGAGGGCCTGGCCTACGTCTGTCGAGCCGGCGTGTGCCAACGACCCGTTTCGACCATCGACGATCTCGAGAACCAACTCAGCTCGGTCCGCTGATGGCATTGCTGAACAGGGACCCCGCCGTCAAGGCCATCAAGCAGTTGGTCGAAAGGATGCCGAACCACGTGGTCGTGGATCTCACACCGGGTTCGACCATGTACGGCCTGGTTCTTGGTTCGACCAACGAATCCACTACCGTGATGGATCTCGCGTCACGCACGATCGTTCGGTGGCGTATTCCCTGGCCCAGCTACGTGGAGACCGACCTCGTCTCATTCGACGTTGTTGAGGGTCTGCTCGCCGAGGACCTCGAACGCACGGACCTGGCCCAGCCCGAAGCCGTCACGATTGCTGCACTACCTCGGCGACTGGGCTCGTACCGGGGCCGCCACATCCGCCAATGGCTCGCGGACCTCGTCACGCCAGCCGACGGCCCGCTCTTTGGTTTTCGCGGCCCCAGTGCTCCCTACTGGGAGTTTCGAGGTGAACGACCGAGCGTGGCGCTGATCGCGGCGGATCGCGGCCCCCAGCTCCTGCGTCGTCACGACGACGGCTCCACGTGGGTCCGTTTCGGCTGGTTCGGCGATGACGTCTGGCTGGTCTGCGAGGATGCGCACGCCATTCGCACGATGGAAGCGACCCGACGTGCGTCGCTCGCCGGAAAGGACCTGGCGACCTCGCTCGGATTCCGACCCGCTTACGTGCTGACTACGCTCTCACGCCCAGTTGACGGCCACTGCTACAAGAGTTGCACCGGATTGCTCCCGCGCGGTTGACCTCAGCGCGGCAATTTGCCTGACGCGAGCGCCTCGGCCATGGCCCAGCCAAACACGACGAGCCGCTGGCCCTGGTCGGGGCGCAGTCCGGTGAAGAGTTCCGCGGCGCCGTCGGGCAGCGTCGCCTTCGACGCAACGTAGTCGAGGCAGCCGACCGGTCCCGACGGGACGGTCATCACGAACGTATGGTCGTCGATAGCCTTCTCCGCACCAAATCGCTTGGCCAGGCGCCGGCCCCACGCCCGATCCTCTCCGGTCGGCTTGTAGCCCTTGCGCGGCACGACGTCTTCGAGGCCCGTGAACGCGCGCAACCCGTCCGGCGACGTCAAGCGCGCGCCGAGCAAGACGTCTTCGTCGGGGAAAGCCAGCAGGGCACGGCGGAACTGATCGTGCAGCACGGCGCGCAGCGTCTGATCAGCTTTCGCGTTGCGATCGACGAGCATCAACCCGATCAGGAGCGACGGCGTTCCACCGATACGCTCGAGGGTGCTGAACGAGTAACCACGCAGCTTCGCACCCTCACGGGCGTGGGTGACGAGGACCCACTCCTCGCGTTGCTTGGAAAGAAAGCCAATGTCGAAATTGGGTTCGCGATCAACGCACAGATCGGCCATTTCCGCCAATTCCGCATCGCTCAGCGCCGTCGTGTCCTTGGTCGTTACCATCATCGCCATGGTCCCCATTCTACGGGACCCGAGCGGGACCCATCAGCGCCTAGGCTCGGATGACGTTTCGACCGAATTCCGAGCGCAGGTCTGCCACGACGGCCGGGATATTGACGTTGAATTCGGGGCCGAGCTTGAACGCTTTGCCGCTGGCGCCAGTTTCCACGATCACCGGCGATCTGCCTGGATACCGAGTCAGAATTTCGCGCAACGTGGAAATCGCCGGCGCGGTCAGGTCCTCAGCACGCAGCGCTAATCGCAATTCCTCGTCGCCCGACCCTCGCGGCAGCGTCGTCAGATCGAGCACGTTGAATCGAATGTCGTCGTCGCGGACGTCAACACGCCCCTTCAGAAGGACCACGCTGTCCTTGACCAAGTAGCCGCTCAACTCATCGAACTTACGCGCTGAAATGATGACCTCCAGCGATCCGCCAAGGTCCTCGAGCACGACTCGCGCATACTGTTGACCGGCGCGAGTGGTGCGCACCTGGACTTCGGCCAGCAAGCCGCCTATCGTGACGCTGCGTCCCGCTTGAGCCAACTCGTCGGCTCGCTCGCGAACCGAACTGATTGGGCCGTCAGTGCGCGCCGCTAGCGCGTCAGCGACTGCGTAGAGCGGATGGTCCGAGATGTAGGTTCCGAGCATCTCACGCTCGAAATCAAGCTTCACCGACTGGTCGAACTCAACGTCGCTAATCGGCGGCTCCGTACCCTCCCAGTCAGCGGCGCCATCAAGACCATCGAACGTCGAAAAGAGCGTGGCGATGCCGAGTGACTGGTCGCGACGCCGACTGAGCGTCACGTCGACGAGCTCGTCGATGACCAACAGCAGACCCATCCGTGGAATACCGAGCGAGTCAAACGTTCCCGCCTTGATCAGCGACTCCATCGTTCGCCGATTGAGGACCCCTGGATCAACTCGGCGCACGAAGTCGTAGATCGAGGAAAACGCCCCGCCCGCGTCGCGCTCGCCGACGATCTTGTCCACCAGAGCCTCACCGACATTGCGTACCGCCGCCAGGCCAAAGTGGATCGTCATCGGATCGCGTTGGCTAGGCGCGTAGTCGGCTAGTGACTGGTTCACGTCGGGTACGCCCACCGTGATGCCCATCTGGCGCGCCTCGTTGAGGTAGATGGCGGCCTTATCCTTATCGTCGCGAAACGACGTCAGCAGCGCCGCCATGTACTCGACGGGGTAGTTCGTCTTCAGCCATGCGTTCTGGTAAGCAATGAGCGCATACCCGTAGGCGTGGCTCTTGTTGAAGGCGTAATCCGCGAAGGGTTCGATCTTGTTGAAGATGGCCTCACCGAGATCGTGGCCGTAACCCATCCGTTCGGCGCCTTCGACGAACTTCGCGCGTTGGGCCTGAATCATCTCGCGGATCTTCTTCGAACACGCCTTGCGCAGATCATCAGCTTCGGTCATCGAGAACCCGGCAATCCGGGTCGCCACTCGCATGATGTCCTCTTGGTAGATCATGAGTCCGTACGTCTCACCGAGAATCTCTTCCAAGTCCGGATGATCGTAGCGAACGTCTTGACGTCGGTTTTTGCGATCCGCGAAATCGTTGTGCACGTTCTCGCTGAGCGGTCCCGGTCGGTAGAGCGCGACCAGGGCGGCAATATCGTCGAAGCTGGTCGGAGCCAGTCGGCGCATGAGTTGGCGCATCTTGTCGCCCTCGAGTTGGAATACCCCGATGGAATTGCCGTGGCGCAGCATCTCGTAGACCTTCGGGTCGTCAAGCGGCACGCTATCGATGTCAACCTCACGACCGTGTCGACGGCGAATGTGCTCGATGGCCCGTTCAATGATGGCGAGGTTGCGCAAGCCGAGAAAGTCCATCTTGAGCAGTCCGAGCTTCTCGATGGCGCTGGCCTCGTACTGGGTCACGATCGGGGCGTCTTCCGACGACCCGTTGGGACCGGACTTTCGCTGTATGGGCACGTAGTCGAGAATCGGCTCCTTCGTGATCACGACGGCGGCCGCATGAATTCCGTCCTGTCGGCGCTTGTCGACGAATCCCTTGGCCACGTCGACGACGTGGCGCACGTCGTCATCATCGTCGTAGAGCTTGCGCAGTTCCGACGCCTCGACGAAACGACTCTCGTAGCCGGGCGTCGGAGCAAAGCATGCCTCGAGCGGCAAATCTTGCCCCATGAGCAACGGCGGCATGGCCTTGGCGATCTTGTCGCCGAGCTGGGGCGAATAGCCCAACACGCGCGCCGCATCGCGTACTGCCGCCCGCGCCTTGATCGTGGAGAACGTCACGATCTGCGCCACGTGGTCGGACCCGTACCGATCGGCTGCGTACCGAATCATGTCGCTGCGGTATCGCTCGTCGAAGTCCATGTCGATGTCGGGCATTTGGCGACGGCCGGGATTCAAGAAGCGTTCAAAGATCAGTCCGTACCGGATCGGATCGAGGTCGACAATTCGCAGGCAGTACGCCACGCAGCAGCCCGCCGCCGAGCCACGGCCGGGACCTACGCGGATCCCCTGTTCGCGGGCGTGACGGATGAGATCCCACACCACGAGGAAGTAGTCCGAGAACCCCATGTCGGCAATGACACCGAGCTCGTAGTCCAGACGCCGCTGGACGTCCTCGTTGACGCCACCGTAACGATCCACGGCCCCCCGGTACGTCAAGTCGCGCAGGTATCGGTTCGCGCCTTCTTTGTGAGTGGCGCCACGGAATTCGCTCGGCACCGGATATTCCGGCAGTGCGTCGTTATCGAACTCGATCGTCACGTCAGACCGCTCGGCGATGGCCAGGGTGTTGTCACACGCGTCGGGATAGTCGCGAAAGAGATAGCGCATTTCCGCGGCCGACTTGAGGTAGTGCTGATCGCTGTGGAACCGGAAGCGATTGGGATCGGCCACCAGCGATCCCGTACCAATGCACAGCAGCGCGTCGTGCATCTCGGCGTCACCGTGTCGCACGTAGTGCAAATCGTTGGTCGCCAGGAGCGGAGCGCCAATCTCCCTGGCGATGCTGATCAGGTGGGGATTCGTGCGGGTCTGTTCGGGCAGCCCGTGATCTTGAAGCTCGATGTAGAAGCTGTCACGCCCGAAGATCGATTGGAGTCGCCCGGCCAGCGACTTCGCCCTGGAGTAGTCGTCCTGTAACAGCGCTTGCAGGACAACGCCGCCGAGGCAACCCGACGTCGCCACGACGCCACTGGCGTAACGCTCGAGCAACTCCCAGTCGAGGCGTGGCTTATAGTAGTAGCCCTCGAGAAATGCCAGCGACGAGAGTGAGCGAAGGTTGCGGTAGCCGTCGTTCGTGACGGCAAGCAGGGTGAGGTGGTGATACAACTTCTGGCCACCGTCAGTCTCGCCACCCGTGTCGTCGACCTTGCCGCGCCGCGCCGGTCGATCGAACCGCGATTCGGCGGCCATATACGCCTCAAGGCCAATGATCGGCTTGACGCCAAACTTCTGAGCAGTTTGATAGAAGTCAATGACACCGTAGAGGTTGCCGTGGTCGGTGATCCCGATCGCCCGCTGTCCGTCATCAACCGCGGCGCCCACCAGATCGTCGAGTCGGGCCGCTCCATCGAGCATCGAGTACTCGGTGTGATTGTGCAGGTGGACGAATCCGTCAACCATGGACGAGGCGGATCCCCGCGACGACACGCGCCGGCACCGTGAGACTCACAGGTACGTTCCTGACCGCGGCTCCGGCGAGCCGGGATTGAGCGAGCGCTCGCGCATCTTCTCCAGTTGCGCTGCTGCGGCCGCCTGCTGGGCGAACAGCGATGCCTGGATGCCGTGAAAGAGGCCCTCGAGCCAGCCGACGAGTTGCGCTTGGGCGATCCGCAGCTCTGATTCGGTCGGAACGTCCGTCGTGAAGGGCATCGCCATGCGCGCCAGCTCGTCGCCTAGGTCGCTCGACAACGCACCCGATAACTCTCGAATGGACGTCTCGTAGATTTCACGTAAGCGTGCCCTGCCGGCTTCGTCGAGCGGGGCGCTGCGCGCCTCGTCGAGCAGCGTCTTTACCATCGAGCCGATGCGCATGACCTTGGCCGGCTGACTGATGAAATCAGTTGCTTCGCCACTGGCCTCCTCTGATGAACCGGGCGGCAAGACGGCGTCGGGGCCCACGGTGACATTCTGGTTTTGGTCTTCTTCCACCATTGCAGTGTGCCAGATAGACGCCACGACGCGCGCCGGCGTTCGCCGGTCAGTGTCAGTACACTGAGATCGTGAGAGTGTCAACCCGGGGCGACTACGCGAGTCGCGCGTTGCTCAGCCTGGCGCTGCACGACAGCCCGACAACCCCAACGTCGGTGCGCGACCTGGCCGAGCGGACCGGACTGCCCCAGCCCTACCTTGAACAGATTCTGCTGGTGTTGAAGAGCGTGGGGCTCGTGCGGTCTAAGCGGGGCGTCGGGGGCGGCTACGTGCTGGCGCGAGACGCCGAGTCCATCACTCTCGCCGAGGTCGTGTCGGCCGTCGATGGACCGATTGTCGCCGGCGACTTCGGCCTGCCTCACCAGGACGGTGCCTGTGATCACGAGGGCCAGTGCGTACTGCTGAGCGTGTGGGCCGACGTGGGCTCGCACATGCGCGAGCACCTCGCCAGCTATACGTTGGCGGATATGGTCGCCCAGGCGCGCGGCCTGCAGCCGCTTCGCCCCACGCATAGCGCGTGATCGAAGCCGACGGGCCCGGAAATTTAGCCAATTCTCACGGTTCGCTGCAGCGTGGCTTGAAAACGAGGAATACCGTTCGCGCTACTGGGTTTCCTAGTGTGGTAAATTAGTTATGCGTCAGTAGGAGAAATATCCCCGACGCTGACGCTGGGACTGTGACGAGGAGCGGGCGATGACCACGACAAACCACCGATCAAGCGTGAATACAAACGACATGTTGGGTCTCTTGATGCGCGACCTCGACCGCTACCCCATGCCGAACTACGACGAGCAGGTCGAACTGGCCAAGCGAGTCACGGCCGGCGATGAAGAGGCTAAGAAGCAGATGGTCGCCGCCAACCTGCGACTGGTTCTGCACTGGGCGCGGCGTTACCAGGACCGCGGCGTCGAGATGGTCGACCTGGTTCAAGAGGGCACGTTCGGGCTGTTGCGAGCCGTCGAGAAGTTCGACTGGGAGCGTGGCTTCAAGTTCTCGACCTACGCCACGTGGTGGATCCGCCAGGCCCTACAGCGCGCCGTTCAGCAGCACGGACGCACCATTCGCATTCCTCTTGAGGTAGGCGAGCAGTTACAGCGCCTCGAGGCGACCTCGGCCGAGTTGACCTCGCTCTTCGGTCGTAAGCCAACGGACGAGGAGCTCACCGAGGCGACCGGCATGTCCAAGGCGGAGCGAGACAACCTTCGAGGACTCGCCGGCGTCACGGCAAGTCTGGATCAGCCAGCGTCGTCGGATTCCGCAACGACGCTGGGCGATTTAGTGGCACCCAGCCAGCACGATTGGGTAGGCGATATCGAGCAGTCCATGGTCGATGAGCAGTTGCTCGGCGCGCTCGACCAGTTGAGCGAACTCCAGCGCGACGTGCTGACTCACCGATTCGGGCTGAACGGCTCGTCGCCCCTCTCCTTGCAGGCAACGGCGACGGCGATGGATATTGGCGTGCGCCGGGTGCGTCGAGCGGAAGAAGAGGCGATGGCCATTCTTCGCCGAGACGAAGCGGTGATCGCCGCCCACGAGCCAGCGTAGGTAGCGGCTAGCGCTACGGGGTCGCGATTGGATCGCTCGCGATCGTCGCGAGATCGACCGGTAGCGGGGCACTCACGTCGATCCGCGCGCCGCTAGCGGGGTCATGAAAGCCGAGGTGACTCGCGTGCAAGAACAGTCGGTCGTCGGCTAATCGATGGTCGCGACGGTGCCCGTAGCGCAGGTCATTGACCACCGGATGGCCGATGGAAGCGGTGTGCACACGAATCTGGTGCGTGCGACCCGTCTCGAGCCGCAAGCGAAGCAGCGTGGTTCGCGGTTCCACCAAGCGAGTCAGCACGTCGTAACTGGTTCGCGCCGGTCGACCGTCAGCGCGCACCGCCATCATCGTTGGCGTACGAGTCGATCGCCCAATCGGCGCATCAATAAGGCCGTGCGACTCCGCCAGATGACCTTCGACGAGGCCCAGGTAGACCCGTTCCACGCGACGCTGAGCCAGTTCGCCACGAAGGGCGTGGTAGCCCCGAGCCGTACGAGCGACCACTAACAGCCCGGAGGTGCCCTTGTCGAGTCGGTGCACGATGCCGGGACGTCCCGCCTCACAGGTACCGTTCTCGCGCAGTCGGTCGAGTTCCGGATATCTAGCGAGCAGTCCCGCTACCAGGGTCCCCGTGCGCTGACCCGCACCGGGATGAACCACCTGGCCGGCCCGCTTGTTGACGACGACGTAGTCGGCTCCTTCGCGAGCGACGTCCACCTCAACCGTGTCATCCGCCGCCACCCAGCCGTCATCGGGTGCCGGTATCTCGGCGACGAGATGCTGACCGGCAGCGAGCGCGGTAGAGGGCTTCACCACCACGACATCATCAACGCGCACCCGACGTGCCGCAACCGCGGCCGCGATGACCGTGCGAGGCCGACCGGTCAGCATGGCCAGCGCGCGGTCGCAGCGCACGCCGTGCAGTCCAGCCGGTACGACGACGTCGACGACGTCGGCGGCGAGGTCGTGGGCGTCGGTCATCGTCTCAACAAGGTACCGCCCCGAAGCGCCACCACGATCAGGACGATGAATCCCCCCGTGACTGCGACGTCGGCCCCGTTGAACACCGGAAAGGCCCCCAGCGCGATGAAGTCAGTCACGCGGTGGGGAGACGCCGCCAGCCGGTCAACGACGTTGGCGACGCCCCCACCGAGCATGAGACCGAACCCGTACGCGGGCGCGCCGCGTCGTGCGCGCAAGGCGGCGCCGAGGATCACCATGGCCACGACCGCCGTGACTACGGTGGTGGCGAGCGGTCCCGACGGCGTGATCGAGAACGACACGCCCGAATTGAACTGCAGTCGCAGCCATAGCGGACCCAGCACGTGCACCTGATGATGCGCGAGCGCCCGGCGGGCCCACGTTTTGGTCACTTCGTCAATCACCACGACCGTAAGGGCCGTAGTCAGCGCCGTGGCGTACGCCGCGCCCGTTAGCCGTTCGCGCGACACGTCACGCAGGTGAAAACCGGCACCTGCGCCAACAGCCGAGCCTTCGTTATCGGTTCGAAACAGCTGTCGCAGCGTCCGTAACTTCCATCGTCGACCCTGGTCAGCGCCACTTCAATCAGATCAACCTTCAATCGCTCGTTGTCCAACTGCATCTTCAGCTGATCGCGGTCGTAGTCAGATCCGGCGCTGCTGCCGTCTTCCTCGTCGTACTCGGGCCGTTCACGCCCCTCCAGCAGGTCGTTGACGGCGTTCTCCAGCACCGCAATCTGTTCGGTGGTCACCGTACGGCTCTCGAGCAGGAGGTCGCGCAATTCGGCGAGAAAGGCAGCATCATGTTCGTACGGCTTGGAATGCATCTTGCGTTCCAACGCCTCTTGGCGCTTTCGCTCCTCGGCCTCTCGACGCTCCTGGCGTTTAACTTCCTCGAGGTTGCGCCGTTCGATCTCTCGAAGTTTGCGTTGACGCTCGGCCTCCACCGCCTTCTTCTTGGCCTCGATCTCACGGGCCTTCTTCGCCTCGATCGCCGCCTTTTCGCGCGCCTTGCGCTGGAGCTCGCGTTCCTTCGCGGCGGCCTTGGCCTTCGCCTCGCGTTCCTTCGCGGCGGCCTTGGCCTTCGCCTCGCGTTCCTTCGCGGCGGCCTTGGCTTCACGTTCGCGCTGCACCTTGGCCGCGGCGGCGGCCTTCGCCTTCGCTACGGCGACTTTTTTGGCCGCTGCGGCCTTCGCTTCGCGATCGCGCAGCGCCTTGGCCGCGGCCGCGGCCTTGGCCTTGGCCGCAGTCGAGCTAGCCGTGAGCCCGGCGCGCGCTGGTGCGGCCTTCTTTCGCGCCGTCGCAGCGGTGGCCCCCGCCGACTTCTTGGGGCCCGCGGTGGCTTTCGCCGCACTCGCGCCGCCCTGAGTTCGAGGCGCGCGACTCGGCGCCGCCGAGCGAGGTCGGGCCGGCGGCGCTGGCTTTTTTGCTACGGCGACGCGTGCCTTCGCGGCGGCCTTGGACTTTGACGCCGCGGGTGCGGACGTCACCTTCTTCGATTTGCTGGACTTGGCGGGCATGGGGACTCCTTCGGGCCATAGTTTCGTGCCCGCCGACCCTAGCAGTCACCGCCGTATTCGCCGCACCGCGGCCCTACACGAGCGATCGGTTCGCCCGACATCGGGAGATCCGACCCCGACCCTCTGCGCCGTGGCGAGTGCTGGTCGGCGCGGGACCCAGCCGACGCCACCAATGAGCGATCCGCCACGTGACGAGGACCAGTCACGAGGTCAGCGTGTTCGGGCGTGGTACGGCGCTCGCCCGGCCGAGGCCTTCATTGGCCCCAGCGTGCTAGCAACCGCTGGAACAGACCAGTTGCTTCAGGCATCGTCGGCCAACGCCGTCGCCGTTACCATCGCCCAAGGCGTCCGAGACGGGTCAGGCCTTTAGCGCTGCGTTACGCGCGACCGTCTCGATCCGGCACCTCGAACGGTAGAACCTGACCGACGGCCGGCTGGCTGGCGGTAGCGTCGGAATCTGGCGCTCGCGGCGGCGCGGGCGACCTCAGCCCGTCGTCACCCGAGCCACCAGGACGAAGTGACGCTTCAATCCATCGGGCGAATTCGTTCAGCGCGGCACTAAGGCGCGTGCGCTCAGCGTCGAGCTGACGCGTCAGCGTCTCGACATCCTCGCTCAGTCGCTGCTTCAGACCGTTGAGTCGGTTCACCTCGTCTTCGGCTCGGCTGCGTGCTTCGGTGACGATCTGGCGGGCACGCTCTTGCGCGGCAACGGTGAGTTCGCGAGCCTTTTCCTCAGCCTCTCGTTGCGCGTGGTCGATGAATTGCTGCGCCATCGCAATCATGGAGGTCACTTGCTCGGCGCCAACGCCTGGCGCCCGCGGCGCGGGTGGCGGAGCCGGGGCCGGGACGGCAGCCGGGGCAGCGGCACCCCGAGACGCCTCGAGCTGGTTGATTCGCTCGGCCGCCTGGCGCAACTGTTGGCGCTGTTGCTGCAGTTGATCCTTTAACTGGCGAGCCTCGACCGATAGTCGTTCTAGGAATTCGTCGACTTCGTCAACGTTGTACCCCTTCAGGCCAACCTTGAAGGCTACGGTATCGATGGTGTCTAGGGCGGATCGGGCGTTGTCGGTGCTGTCCATACCCGTAACCCTACCGTCGAACCACGCCGTCGGCGTGACTCGTTAGATCACGGAATTCACGATCTCCAACAGAATGATTGCCACCAGCACCGAAAAATCAATGCCCACCCCGCCAACTTGCGGCCGCGGCAGAATCTGTCGAAGGGGTCGCAAGACTGGTTCGGTCACGGTACCGAGGGCGCGGCGCAGCGACGCGACGCCGCCCGAACTCGACGACGGAAACCAGCTCAGCAGCGCTGCGATGATCAAGACCCAGATGTAGAGCGACAACAGCAGATGGATAAGGCTCATAAACCGTCGAGCGATCGATAGCGCGACGCGCGCAACGACGCTCGTGCATCGGCGCTGAAATGCGACCCCTGGGGGCAGATGAGATAGATCCCCTGATCGAGAATTTCAATCTTCGCGCTGAGGGCGTAGGCGGTCCCCGAGGCAAAGTCCACGAGGCGCCTCGCCACGGCCGGCTCCAAATCGCTGACGTTCAAGACGACCACCCGCGAACCTCGCAACAGATCCGTGATCCGCCGCGACTCGTTGTAGGACTGGGGAAACAAGATGGCGGGTTCGTACTCATTGGCCAGGGTCGCCGGCGGCCGCGGCCGCGGACTCGGCATGGGTCGCACCCGGGGTGGGCCACCGGCACTGTCGAGCACCGAGATGGACGAGGGGCGACGGGGCGAGGGCTGCGGACGCGGTGGTACCGGGCCCGATGGGGCTGGCGGGTACGATCGGCTCGCACTCGACGGTGTTCTGCCCCAGTCGGGCTCGTCGGTGTATTCCGGCTGATCCGTAAAGGGGCGTGCGGGCACGCTCGACGCATAGTCGCCGTAATCGTCCTCGATAAGACCGAGGAACCCCAGCGCCTTTCGGAATGTGTCTCTCATGTGCTCCCCTCGTGGCCGTAGCCCGGAACCATGTTAGGTCACGCCCTTCTCGGAACCGGCCGCGGTCCAAACAGTGCCCGTCCAAGGCGAACTTCGGTCGTGCCGTACTGGCACGCTAGTTCCAAGTCATCGCTCATGCCCATCGAGCGCTCGGCCACGCCGAGCTGATCAGCGAGACCGTTCGTCAGGGCGAACGCCCGCCGCGTCCCCGCCTCGTCGGGCGGTGCCACCGTCATCAGTCCCCGAACGTCGAGGCCCAGACGTCGCCCCTCGTCGACCAACGCGCCAACGTCGTCCACCGGTGCCCCGTTACGCGTGGCGAGCCCCGTGGTCTCAACTTCGACGTAGATCGACGCGCCGGGCGATGCGTTGGCGATGGACGTCAGCTCCTTTCGCCGCGAGACACCGCACAGCACGTCGGCCGCTCGCGCTGCCCGACGGATCTTATTGGACTGCAGCGCGCCGAGGAAGTGCCAGCGAACCCCGATCTCACCCAGGACGGCTCGCTTAGCCTCGAGTTCGCCAAGGTAGTTCTCCCCCAGCGTCATGAGGCCGGCGCGGACCGCGGCGTGCACGGCCTCGGGTCCAAATGACTTGGTGACCGCGACAACCCGAATACGCTCGGCGTCGCCACCAGCGACGGCGATCCGGCCGCGCACCGCGGCGAGGTTCTCTCGCACGCGTTCGATGAGCTCGGGGTCAGCGGAGAAAGCTGGGGAGATCGTCATCGCCGCCAACGTCGAAGAAGTCATCGTTCGCGGTACTAAAGATATCGGTTCGCGGGCCCTCAGTCATCACCGGCTGGCTCGTTGTCGTCGGCGACTGCGGCGCCTTGGTGGGGCTCTGGTGATCAAAGCCCGCGGCAATGACGGTGACGCGAACCGCGTCGCCAATTGAGTCATCGATCACGCTGCCAAAAATGATGTTCGCGTCGGGGTGCGCAACGGAGTGAATGATGTTGGCGGCATCGGTGACTTCCGTGAGCGTTACACCTGATCCACCTACGATATTCATCAGTATCCCGCGGGCGCCGTCGATGGAGGCCTCCAGCAGCGGCGAGGTGATCGCCGCCCGCGCGGCGTTCACGGCGCGCCCCTCGCCCGTCGATTGGCCGACGCCCATGATGGCGCTGCCCGCGTTGCGCATGATCGCGTTCACGTCGGCAAAGTCCGTATTGATCAATCCAGGCACCGTAATGAGGTCGGTGACCCCACGCACGGCCGACAGCAGGACGTCGTCCGCGATTTTGAAGGCGTCGAGCATTGACGTGTCCGCGGCAGTGACCGACAGCAATCGATCGTTGGGGATGATGATCAGGGTGTCGACCTTGCCGCGCAGCGCTTCAATGCCCTTTTCCGCTTGCGTCGCCCGACGCTTGCCCTCGAATGAAAAGGGGCGCGTCACCACGCCGATCGTGAGGATGCCCAGGGATCGGGCGATATCAGACACGACGGGCGCCGCGCCCGTCCCCGTTCCCCCGCCTTCGCCGACCGTGATGAACACCATGTCGGTGTCCTTCAACGCCTCCTCGATCTCGGCCCGGTGCTCTTCGGCCGCCTGACGACCTATTTCGGGATCGCTGCCGGCTCCGAGTCCGCGCGTCAACTGGCGCCCAATATCAATCTTGAGGTCCGCCTCGCTCAGCAGCAGCGCCTGGGCATCGGTGTTCGCCGCGATGAACTCGATATTGCGCAGCCCGGCGGCCACCATTCGGTTCACCGCGTTGACGCCGCCACCGCCGACGCCAATCACCTTGATGACGGCGTGGTAATTGTTCTGGCTCAGACTCATGGAACCCCCTTCGGGCGACTCTACCCATTGTGACCCACCGCGCAGGCGCCGCGCGCGTTCGCGACAAAATGTCACTGCAGGCTAGTCAGTGGCTGCTTTTTGGTCAAATACGACCCTACCCCGACGACGGACCCGTTACCGCCAATTCACCGGGTGAACGCACGTCGACGACGTCACCGGGACGCAACTGGCTGTGGGCGATGACCGACGCCACTGAGACGAACTTGTCGGTCAGGTCGGACGGCGTACCCAAGATGAACGTAACCGGCGTCGTCATCTTCAAGCTCACGGATCCGTGATCGTTGACCATAATTGTCGACACCTGTGACGCGAACGCCGGCGGCAGGCGACTCGCCACGAGGGCGGCGTTATACCCCGCCCGCAAGAATGGCCAGCTGTTGGAGCTCGGATCAACGTACTGCAGCGTTGGCAGGTCCGCCGTCATCGGCGCCGGACCGAGGTCGTGGCCACTCGCGTCCACGTACTGCAGCGTGTGATTGCCATCGAAGGCCACGGCAACCGGACGGCGCTCGATCACGTGCACGTCAACCGTGTCCGGCCAGTGCTTGGCAAGGGAAACGGCACCGATCCACGGAAATGCCGCCAGCCGGCTGGCCACGTTCACCCCATTCACGTCGATCAAGGCCGTACCGATCAACCCCGAAGCGGCCAGCACGGCCTTACGTGATTCGTGGTGCAGTCCGCTGATCACCACGTGTCGGACCCGGAAGACCGACGTGTGGATAGCCCAGTCCGATACGACCATGAGCGTCACCAAGCCAAGGATCACCGCGAGCGTCACCCGCAAGCGCCGGCCTCGTCGCCGGGGACGCGCGGTCGGGGCGGCGTCATCAGGGGACTCGACCGCAGTTACACGTCGACGTCGGTGCCGTACCGCGCTCGGACCGTTACGAGTACGACCTGGTCTTACCACGACGCTCCGAAGCCGATAAGACGGTTCTCTGGTTCCAGCGCGACGCCGAGGCGCTGCGCAACACGCGTACGCACGACCTCGATGAGCTCGTAGACGTCACCGGCGGCACCACCGGGCTCAACGATAATGAAGTTGGCGTGCTTGTCGCTCACGACCGCGCTTCGGCATCGCAGGCCCTTGCAGCCGGCTTCCTCGATCAGGCGCCCCGCAGAATCGCCGACGGGGTTGCGAAAGACGCTTCCGGCGTTGGCCCCGCCGGGCTGGTTACGTCGGCGCCACCGCACGATCTCACCGATCCGGCGCTGCGCCGCGGCGGCCTCGCCCCGGGCCAAGCGCAACGTCGCGCCGAGCACCAGATCGTGGTCGCCGATGGCGCTGTGGCGATAGGAGAGTTCGAGTTCGGTTCGGCTCCACGTCCGCCACGTATCACCGGTCCAGACTTGGGCGCTCACCACACTGGACGCCATGTCCGAACCGTGTCCACCGGCGTTCATCGCCACCGCGCCGCCGACGCTTCCCGGCACACCCACCGCCCACTCAAAACCACACACCCCGTCGGCGGCCAAGCGACGAGCCACCACCGGAAGAGTCCCACCGCCGCCAGCCACGACCTCCACATCATCGGCGACGTCGCGCCACGTGAGTTGAGCGAGTTGATCATCGAGTGTCACCGCCACGAGCGGCTGCTCGCCGTCGGCAATGAGCAGGTTCGACCCCTTGCCAATCACGAGCATGTCCAACTCCGTCTCGTCAATCAGGGGAAGCAGTTCACCGACGTCGGCCATAGTCCGCAAGGTGATGAGGGCCCGCGCTGAGCCGCCGACGCGATACGTCGTCAGCCGCCCGAGGTCGGCGTGCTCAACCACGCGGCTCCCGCCGACGCGAACGAGGTCCGCCACGCTCACGATTCGAGACCACCCGGCAGCAGGGTCGCGATGCGCCCGACGTCACCGGCCCCCAGTAACACAATTGCCTCGGTGGGCGTCGCATCGATGAGGAGCTGGACCACGTCGGCGAACGTCGCCGCGTACTGCACGCTGCGCGAGGTTGAGACGGCCCGCGCGATCAACTCGCCCGTTACTCCGAGGGGGTTCGGCTCACCAGCGCGGTAGATGTCCGTCACAATGACCACGTCGGCGTCGTCGAACGCGCCGCCAAACGTCGAAGCCAGCGCACTAGTCCTAGTCACGCGGTGCGGTTGAAAGACCGCTGTCACGTGCTGATACCCCGCCGACCTCGCAGCCGCCAGCGTTGCGCTAACTTCGCCGGGTAGGTGCGCGTAGTCCTCGTACACGTCAGCGCCGCGCCATCGACCACGAAGCTCGAATCGGCGCGGTGCGCCGCGAAACGTAGCCAGGCCCCGCGCAATCGACACCGCGTCGATTCCTAGTTCGACGGCGAGCGTCGCCACGACGGCGGCGTTCGCCACGTTGTGAGCCCCCGTGACGCCGAGTTCAATTTCAAGGTGCGAGCCGTCACTGTCGAGCCTGAAGTACGCAGAGCGTCGTGAGAATTTCTCGCCGCTGACCAGTACATTCGCATCGGCACGCCCCACCGTGACGATGGCGCGATGGGCTCGTCCCACCAACCGTCGCGCCCCATCATCGTCGCTCCACGCAACGACCGGCCCCGTCGTACGATCGAGAAGATTCACGAAGGCCCCCTCGAGGGCGTCGCGAGTGCGGTAGTAGTCCAAGTGGTCCGACTCGACGTTCAACAGCCCGAGCGACGATGGAACGAGCTCCTCGAACGTTCCAAAACTCTCATCAACTTCCAGGACCAATTCGCGCGATCCCCAGTGGCCGTTCGCGCCCACGCCCAGCACGGGTGCCCCGAGCAGCCACGATGGATCGCGTTGCGCCGCCACGAACACGTGCACCATCATCGACGTCGCCGTCGTCTTGCCGTGGGTTCCCGTCAGTCCAACAACCGACTGCTCGTGCGCCAGCGCCGCGAGCACCCGAGACCGTGACATCAGCTCGGCGCCTCGTCGGCTAGCCGCTCGCAACTCAACGTTGTCCGACGAGACGGCCGGCGACCAGAGAACGATCGCGGCCCCATCCACGTGACCGCCGTCGTGGCCGACGGCGGTCGCTACGCCCGACGCCGCGAGGTCCGCGAGCACCGTCGAGTCCTGTTCATCTGATCCACTGACCACGCACCCTCGCTCGACAAGCAGCCTCGCCAGGCCGCTCATCCCGGCACCACCAACGCCGACGATATGCACGTGCAGCCCCGGTTCAAACGTCATGGCGCCAACTTGCCAACAACCGTGACCTCACGAGCAATGGCTGACGCCGCGTCGGGGCGACCGAGTGAACGCACGGCCTCGACGTACCCAGCCCGACGCGCCGGCTCGAGAAGGCGACCCAGTGCCTCGTCTAGGTTGAGTGCGTCGCACCGCTCATCGGAGACAATGATGGCGGCGCCAACGCGCTCGAGTACATTCGCGTTGCTCAGCTGATGGTTCCCGGGCGAACCCGGCAGCGGAACCAGCACCGCCGGCACGCCGACGACGGCCAGTTCGGCGATCGTGTTGGCCCCTGCCCGACACACCGCGACGTCGGCAACCGCCCACAAGGGGGCCATCGCCGCAAAGTCGATGATTCGGTAGTCGAGTCCACTCGTCGGCGGCCGATGCTCGCGAATGCGTGGGGCGTCGCGGCGGCCAGTGACGTGGATAATCGTCCGGTCGCTACGGCCAGCCCACAGGCGAGCGAGCTCACTGACCGCGTCGTTCACGCGCGCCGAACCGAGCGAACCGGTCATGACCACGACGACCTCACGCTGAGGCTCGATCGGCGGCGAAAACGCGGCACGAGCAAGAGCTCGCGCAGTGTCGCTGCGATCAATCGCCACCACCTCTGAACGCACGGGAACCCCGGTAACGACGTCGCGTGCACCCGCCGGCCCGAAGGCCAAGCACCGGCGCCAAACGCGCGCGGCCAAGATTCGGTGCACTGCTCCCGGAACTGCGTCGAGTTCCACGAAAACCAGCGGTCGGCGCCACAGAATCGCCGCCGCGACGGCCGGAGCGGCGGCGTAACCGCCAAAGGAGACGACCACTGACGGACGCCACCGTCCAATTCGAAGTAGTGCCACCACTAGGGCCGCTGCGAGACCCGCGAGCGCTCCGGCGTTCGCCGCCACGGCGTCCAGCCGCCACGATCGCCGAAAACCTCGCCCGGGCAGCCGGGTAAGGCGGTACGGGCTGCCGTGCAGTAAACGCAGCTCCTGACCCCGCCTGCTGCCAACCATCCGAATCCGCGACACGGGAATCCCACTCGCCGCCAACTGGTCAGCGACCGCGATCATCGGAAAGATATGTCCCCCGGTCCCGCCCCCGGTCAGGACGACGGGTCCTCCCATCACTCGTACCCGCGCGGAGCGCGTACCCGTTCTTCGCCGTACCGCGACGGTCCGCGTCGAGGGCCGGTGCTGCTCTGGGTGCTCTCACCGCGAAGAGGCCGGGGCACTCGGTGGCGAATGGTTCGATCTCCGGACTCACTGTGATCGTGACCGATGTTGTACAGCAGGCCAATCGCGAAGAGCTCGCTGATCAACGCGGTGCCGCCGTATGAAAAGAACGGCAACGGTACTCCCGTCACCGCCCAGGCACCCACGACGGACGCGATGTTAATGACCGCCTCCAACATGATCCACACCGTGATACCCACCGCTACGAGCCGATAGGTGGCGTTCGCTGACGACTGAGCTACCCGAGTTGCGCTGAACAAGAACCAGATGAAGAGCCCGACGATCGTGAGAGTGCCAATCAGTCCCAACTCCTCGCCGATGATGGTGAAGATAAAGTCGGTGTGGGGGTTTGGCAGAAGCCCCCACTTCTCGCGACTGTGGCCGAGACCTAGTCCCGTCAACCCTCCGGCGCCGAGCCCGATTTTGGACTGTAGAAGTTGGTACCCGCTCCCCTGAAGGTTTTGATTCGGGTGCAGGAACGATAGAAAACGCTGCGCCGAGTACGGCTTGACGATCATGAATCCACCGAACGCCAGAATGCCGAGGCCGACGATACGGATGAGCAGTTGTCGCGGTAGGCCCGCGATCGCGAGCATCGTGATCGCGATGGCCGCTACCACTGACGACGTACCGATGTCGGGTTCGATGACGATCAACGCCGCTCCAGCGACTACTGGCACCGACCAGAGGGCTAAGGGACGCCAGTCTCCGAGTTCCTCGTGGTGATGTTCAATGAGCCACGCGATGTACAAGATGGTAACCAGCTTGAACAACTCCGACGGCTGCAAGTAGATGACGTGAAGATTGAGCCAGCGTTTGCCACCGTTCGCGCTAACGCCGATCGCCTTGACGGCGAGCAGCAACACCAGCCCGCCCATCATGGCGAGTGGTGCACGACGAACAACCCAGTCCAGGCGGATCCTCGCGGCTACGTAGAGTGCGAACAGGCCGAAACCGAGGTACACGAGATCGTGCACGGCAATGCTCCAACTAGACCCCCCGTTGGCCGCTGCTTGCCCTTCGCTGGCCGACGCCACGGCTACCGTGCCGTACGTCACCATAATCATCGTCACGAGCAACAGTGATCGGGCCGCGTGGTTGCCTCGCGGCCACGGTCCAAAGAGGCGACCAGATCGAGACTGCGACATCAAACCACCTTCGCAATCTTGAGAAAGTCACCATAGAAGATGCCGAGAGCCAGAGCCGACAGCAGTCCAGACAGTATCCAGAAACGGATAATCACCGTCGTCTCAGGCCAACCCCGAAGTTCGAAATGGTGATGGAATGGCGCCATTCGAAAGATTCGGCGTCCGAACAGGCGGAAACTGAGAACCTGCAGAATCACCGAAGCAGTCTCTGCGACAAACAGTCCCCCCAAAATGATGAGTAGCAGATCGAGATTCATTAAGAGACAGAGCGCGCCGAGACCAGTACCGATGGCCAGCGAACCAGTGTCTCCCATGATGATCCGCGCCGGTGCCGCGTTCCACCACAGGAATCCCAGACACGCTCCGACCAACCCAACCGCCACGAGGCCGAGATCGAGCGCACTGTGCAAGTGGTAAATCGAAAAATGCCGAAACTGCCAGTAACCGATAATCGAGAGCACGGCAAACGCGAAGGTTGCCGCTCCACCGGCGAGGCCATCGAGGCCGTCGGTCAAGTTCACGGCATTCGACGTGGCCACGATCACGAAGACCGCCAAGACCATCCACCCAACGGCACTGAGGTTCCAGCCGGGTAGCGAGAACCGCGTGAACGAGAGGTCCGTCGACGTTTTCACCCAATAAATCGCAAGAACTGCGAACGCCGCGGCAATCAGTAACTGTCCGACCAGCTTTCCCCGCTTGTCCAGACCAAGGTTGCGGGCGTTGCGAATCGCTAAGTAATCGTCGACGAAGCCCAGGATTCCCGACGCTACCGTCACCGAAATCGCCAGGCCGCCCGCACGCGTGAAGTCGATCGACGTGCCCGCGTGACCCATAACGTAGCCAACCACCGCGGCGAGCACTATGACAACGCCACCCATCGTCGGCGTACCGGCCTTCGCGAAGTGCGACGGCGGTCCATCAACACGAATCTGTTGGCCCATCGACCGTCGTCGCACAAACCTGATCCATAGAGGCGTAACGAGCAGCGCGACTAAGAAGGCGACGCCCCCGGACTCCATCAGACTCAACACGCGAGCAGCCCCAGTACTTCTTTGGCGACCACCCGATCATCGAACGCAACGCTGAGGTCGCCAATTGTCTGGGTCGATTCGTGCCCTTTACCCGCCACGACCACCACGTCACCGCGGTTCGCCTCGGCGATAGCCCGTTCGATAGCGCGACGTCGATCGACGTCTCGGTACACCGCACCGTCGGCTGGCATACCTGCGACGATGGCGTCGATGATGGCGTCAGGCGATTCAGATCGCGGATTATCAGAAGTGACGAAGACAACATCGGCCTTGGCAGCGGCGACTGCTCCCATCGACGCTCTCTTTTCGTGATCGCGGTCACCACCGCATCCGAAAACCAGAATGATCCGTGTTTCGGTCGACAGCGACCGAACGTCGTCCAGCAGCCGGGACAACGCATCCGGCGTGTGCGCGTAGTCGACCACGACAGTGATCTCGTCGTTGCTCACCACCTCGAAGCGACCAGGCACGCGCTGCACACCCGCCAACGCGTTTACGATAGCCTCGTCACTGGCGCCGAGAGCGCTCACGGCCGTCATCGCCAGCACGGCGTTATCAACGTTGTACGCACCGACGAGCGGCGAACGAACCAACTGGCCTCTCCAGAAAAACGTGGTACCAATGAGCGACATCGTGATGCTGGAGGCGTCGCTTGGCAACACCACCGTCGTGGCGATCGTCGATTCGTCCGCGAGGCGGGTTCCGTACGGTCCGTCACCCCAGATGACGGCTCGCTTGGCCCGTTCCGCACTGAAGAGTTGAGCCTTGGCGCGATAGTAGGCCTCCATAGTCCCGTGATAGTCAAGGTGGTCATGACTGAGATTCGTGAACACGGCGACCGCGAACATGAGCCCGTCAACGCGACCTTGATCCAAGGCGTGACTTGACACTTCCAATCCGACGACTGAGCGTGGCGCGACCCCAAATTCGTCAACTAGTCGAGCCAAAGACCGAAACAATTCCGGAGCTGGCGGCGTTGTTCGTTCGTTGGTGAGCGTTCCGATGCTCGCACCGTTCCATCCGAGATTCCGCGCCAGCTCACCGACGAGGGACGCCACCGTCGTCTTGCCATTGGTCCCCGTCACGCCCACTAGTTCAAGTCGGCGATCCGGGTGACCGACGATCGCCGAGCTCACGTGCGCGACCGTTGCGCGAATTTGTGATGGTGGCACGACAACGACCGGAACGCTCAGGTCCAGCGACGAACTCGCCATGACCGCGACCGCACCGCGGGCTACTGCGTCCGCGGCGTAACGCGCACCGTCGGTGTGCGCCCCTGGAACGGCGAGAAAGAGTGAGCCCGGACCGCAGGCGCGCGAATCGACCTCCACGCGCGTGATCTCGACGCTCGCTGTCGCGACGTCGAGCGCGGCCTCATCGAACAGATCGCCCAGTTGCATCAGGTCACGTCCGACGCGATCGATGCCCGTCCAGTCAGCGGTTTCACTACGATTCCCGATGACGGAATGCCGTAGTGGTGCAGCGCGTAGGACATCACTTGTTGGAACACCGGAGCCGCGGCGGTGCCGCCGTACACGGTAGTCAACGGTCGCTCCACTACCACGATCATCGAGAGTACTGGGTGGTCGGCCGGGGCAAAGCCAACGAACGTGGCATCGAATGCGCCCGGCAGCAGCAAGTCCTTACCCGGATACGGAATGTTGGCGGTCCCCGTCTTTCCCGCCACTGGATAACCAGGGATGATCGCGTTCGTTCCCGTTCCAGCGAGTACCACCTGTTCGAGCATCTTGGTCAACGTCGCAGCGACCCGAGGCGTTAGGGCGACGCGCGATGATGGCTGCGGTGCCGCCCGCATCGAGCCGTTAGCTAACACGTAGCCGCGCACCAGGGACGGCTCCACGAAGACGCCGTCGTTGGCGATTGTGTTATAGGCATCAAGGACTTGGATCGGTGGAACGGCGTCAACTTGGCCAATGGGCATCGCCGCCATATCGCTCGGGTACCAACTCGTCGCGTTGACTAGTAGTCCTGCCGTCTCGCCCGGGTAGTTCAGTGTTGTTTGCTGACCGAATCCGAGCCGCTCAACTTGACTCAGTAGTCCGGCCTCGCCGAGACGATTGGTGATCTCGTAGGTACCGATATTCGACGACTGAGCCAGAATCTGCGTAGCAGTCAGATGTTCGAGTCCGTGGTTTTCGGCGTCGTGGAAGACTCGGCCACCCACGACAATGCTGTTCGGAACCGTGAACACCGTGTTCGGCGTGATGATACCGGCCTGCAGTGCGGCCGAGAATGTTACAGCCTTGAACACCGAGCCCGGCTCGTAGGCATAACTGAAGGCCAGGTCGTTGATGGACTGCTGAACACCCGCGACACCAACTGACGTGCCCCACGCCGGAAGTGGACCCAAGATCCCCGGTTTTGAGGACTTGTTGACCAGCGACGGGTTAGCCAAGATCTGTCCGGTGTGCACATCCATCACGATGGCGGTTCCCGCCACCGCGCCGGTCGACGCAATGGCGTGGGCAAGTGCTCGCTCAGCGACGAACTGCAGCGATGAGTCGATCGTCAGTTCGAGCCCTACCCCGGGTTGAGCCTTCTTGATCACCGTGGTGTAGGTGTTCGGTAAATTTACGCCCGAGGCCGATACGAAAGCCCTGGTAACTCCGGATTGTCCGGCCAGCATCTTTTGGTACTGGTATTCGAGGCCTGACGATCCAACACCGGACGCGTTCACTCTACCAATCAACGATGTGGCAAGCGTACCGTCGGGATAGGTACGCACCGACGAGCTCTGCACCACAATGCCCGGAAAGTTCATCAATGACAGTTGATGGCCGGACGCGAGATCCAAGGAGCCATTGACGACGACGTAGCCATGGTGCTCCGAAAGCAACTTCGTCAATTGTCCGACCGGGACCTTGACGATAGGAGCCATCGCTTGTGCCTCGATGACAGGATGGGCGATTTGAAAGTCGTCCGCGATGACTAGCGATGTTGGACGCGACACCGCGAGAATCTGGCCGTACCGGTCGTAGATACCCGCTCGCAGCGCCGTCGTCGTGAGGTCCTCTCTCACCTGTCCCAGGGAGAGTCGGGCGTAATACGCATGATCTACCACCTGCAACATGGTCAGTCTCAATGAAAGCAGGATCAGCACGACGACAAAGCTCGCCCGGAACAGGCGGAGCCGACGAGTCGTTAGTGAGCTGCTCGATACTAACGTCGATGGAACCGGGACACGCCGATTGGGCGCCAGCGTCGCCGACCTCACCGATGCGTCCTTGACGTGACCGGTGCGTACCCGATGAACTTCGGCAGTGGCAGGGGCCTATCAAGCGACACAGCGGGTACTTGGGTTACCGTCGTGGGGTCGACCAAGTGGAGTGCTCCCGCTCGAGACGCAATCTCACTCGGCGCTGATACATTCGTCAACGACCCGACCTGAACTGCGTAGTTCGACTGGGCCTGTAGCAGATTGCTCTGGAGCCGGTGTAGCTCGATCTGTCGGTTGGCAGCCAGCATGCTGCCGGCCAATGACACCGCCAATGCCGACCCGATCAAAATGGCCGAGCGTCTCGCTGGCGAGGCTCCTCGCCACTTGGTTCGCACGGCAGCGGAGCGCCGAGTGCGCTGGTGCGCACCGACTTGCCGGGACGGCTGCCCGAGGGCGATCGGTCGTCGTTCGACGCGCCGAGGGAAAGCAATGACGCTCATGTCGCCAACTTCCAACCGACGCGTAATCTGGCCGAGCGCGCGCGGGGATTCGCCGTGATCTCGTCGGCCGACGACAAAACCGCGCTGGACCGCAACAGACGCGCTTGTGCAACCGCTCCGCATACGCAGCCAAGTTCCACCGGACATTGACAGCCCCCAGTGGACAGGCCGTGCAGAAACGACTTCACCACACGGTCTTCACCTGAGTGATACGAAATCACGATCAGCGCTCCATCGGGCTCCAAAACGCGAAATGCCGCCTCCAACCCTTCGCGCAGCTGGCGTTCTTCGTCGTTGACCGCAATCCGCAATGCCTGGAACACTCGTGTCGCGACGTGGCCTCGACGGCGTGCTGGAATGGGTACGACCCGCTCCACCGTCTGTACGAGCTCCCCGGTCGTGGTCGGCTGGTCCAGGCGTAGCGCCTTCGCGATGGGAATCGCGTAGCGCCCCTCACCATTGGAACGCAGGAGATCGACGAGCTCTTGCTGGGAGATGCGCTCAAGCAGTTGCGCTGCCGTCTCGCCACGCGACGGATCCATGCGCATGTCGAGTGGCGCATCGAATCGAAATGAGAATCCTCGGTCGGGATCATCTAACTGGCGTGACGAAACGCCGAGATCCATCAGAACGGTAACGATCGGTGCGTCCGCTATGAAATCATCGTTGGAACCTACAGCAGCCGAGAGGTCCGCGAACGTTCCGCCAACGATTCGCACTCGCTCGCCAAACACCGCCAACCTTTGGTGGGCGGCCGCGCGGGCGGTCGGATCTCGGTCGACACCGAGTACGCGAATATTGGGCGCACTTTCGAGGATGGCCGCCGCGTGCCCACCACCGCCCACGGTCGCGTCAATCACTACGCCCGGGGGAAGATCGCGCACTATTGCTACGACGCGCTCGACAAGAACTGGTCGGTGGTAGGCGTGCTCGGTCATGACCAGCCCTCCGTTCGCACTCGAATAATGCCGATAGCTATCCAGTGACTGATCCGCCACCACGACCGTGGAGCGATAACGACGCGCGTGGTTCATTGTGCGCCGTCTTTGAAGGTCTGCTCGGCCGGGCCGACGGCGGCCACGTAGCGCGCTGGGTTCCAGAGTTCAACGTGATCGAGCGCCCCGACAATCAGGACGTCATCGCGCAGTCCGCCATACTCACGAATCACCGACGGAAGTGCGAATCGTCCCTGTCGATCAAATTCCACGTCCGACGAGTTCGCCGCCCAAAACCGGACCTGCTGACGTTCGTGTGCTGCGCCTTGGCGACTCTGGGCCAGTCTCTCCTCCGTTTGTCGCGCGAACTCAGCTGGCGTCCACAGAGCGACGCATCCTTCGGTATTTGGGCTCAGGTGCCCACCGTGCTCAAACTCCGGTCGAAAGCGAACCGGCAGAATCAGGCGACCCTTGGCGTCTAGGGAGTGCTGGAACTGACCGACGAACCCCAGCATTCGCGACCACCTCCCTCTTAGTCACCACTTCTCACCACTTTTCGACACAATACACCACTTTCCTCCGTCCTGCACCACTACGTACGCTCGGAAACCCATGGCCGTTCGGGAAAGTTCTTGGCGCACGGGGACGCTTGGTTACGCGCTTAGGGCGCGAGGAGTCGAGCTATCGAGGTGACTTCAGGCGGTCAGCTGGACGCGCTGGTGACGCCAGGCGCCACTGGCCCCTACGAGGCGTGCGTAGATCGCGTCAGCGTCGGTAATGGCCAGCGTTGAAACCGTGTGATGATCGATCGCGGCTGCCAGGCCAGGGGGTGGCACTTCGAGGAGATCCAGCAAGAGTGCCGATGAGGCTCCGGGCAACAACGTGGACACGTACGCGCCCTCGCGAACTCGCCACTGCGAGACGCCGACAACCTTACGGCTGTCTTGGAAGACCTCGCCTGGACCCTGACCCGCAAAACATGCCACGTCGAGCGCTCCCAGATTCGCAACACCTCCGCGGTGCACTCGAAGGTATTGAATACCTTGGACGGTCAACGCTTCACGCCACCACTCGCCAGCGCGAATCGAGGTCGCTCGAAGGTCGTGAGACCATCGAGGGTCATCCACCGGTATCCACCAATCAACCCAAAGATCACCTGGTTGTAGGAGCACGAGTCCGCCACCGCCTCGACGGCGACGCAACGTCACCGCACCGCGGCCGAGCCGCGTCAGCAACGACGTTGACTGTCGACTACCGAGCACTACCGTGGGACGCTGGACCTGGCCGACGAAAACCGTCGGCTCCCCCAGTCGACGCAACTCGTCGTAGTCGATCAGTTCCTGGACCTCGTCGGTCACGACGCACGTGGAAGGTACGGATCCCACAGCGGGTGCGGATCAGGCACGTAGCGCCATCGCCACCACAATCCGTCGGGGACTCTCGGCTCAAAGTGGAGGCGCCAACCCAGTTCTTCCAAAAGCCGATCGCCCTTGAGGGTGTTGTGTCGTCGGCAAGCCGCCACTACGTTGGTCCAACTGTGTTCCCCGCCGCGACTTCTCGGAACGACGTGATCGACGGTGTCGGCGTGTTCTAAACAGTACGCACACCGATAGCTGTCGCGCACCAGTAGCGCTCGACGGGTCAGCGGAGGCGTGCGCACCTTCGTAGGCAGCTTGACCATCTCGCGGAGACGAACGATGGCCGGGATAGGTACCGTGAGCGACGCCGAGCGAAAGAGGAGAGGCTCGTCCTGCGTCGCAATTGGTTCGGCCCGGCCGCCAAGGACCAACACGACCGCGCGACGCTCGCTTACCAGTTGGAGCGGTTCGAAGGTTGCGTTCAGTAGTAAGACGCGACCCATGCCCAAAACCTACCGCTTGCTGCGTTGCGTTCTCGCCCATCGCGCGGCCTCCACAGCCGCGCTTGGCGTCAGCGCATACGTAGACGCACCGCTCACGGTACTCAAGCGAAAGTCCCAGTACAGCGGATCGGGCAGGGGCAGGAATGGCCGTCGGCGCCACCATTCACGGCGGCGAAGCCTCCACGCGGCACCGAGTAGCACCGCGAGGTCTCGAGGATGCGACATGACGTAGCGCCCTAACCCAATCGGCCACCATCGATTCACTGAGGAATCCTTCGACGCGCTACTGATCGGCGATGACCGGATCGTTCAAACGGCACTCGCCCTCCCTTCGAAAGACGCCATCACCCGTCGACACTGCCCGACATCCTTCAAACGTACGTGACTGGCTCCGAGCCACACAGGTCGGCGCGTCCACGCGTGCCGCTCCCGCTCCGGTCACTCCTCTCGGTGGCGTTGGCGCGACAACCAGTCGCGAATCGACCGGGTCCGTGAGCCCACCGCCGGTTGCGTGTCGTCGGCGTGTGCGCGCCTTGTGAGATCTTGCCACGAGGCTCGGCCCAGCAGTCGCGCGTTCCGCTCGATCACGATGGCCGAGATGAACATCAGGGCTACGCCAACCAGCCCAATCGCTATCGAACGCGAGAAGAACAGGACCAACACGACCAGGCCAGCGATGAACCCAGCGATGCCCCAGCGGACTCGCCTTCCGCCGTGCGCATAGACGTTCGTCTCGCGCACTGACTTGGCGAAACGAGGATCTTGCTTGGAAAGCGATTCTTCCAGTTCGGCCAGAATACGCTGTTCGTGGTCTGACAGTGGCACCGCTTCCCCTTTCTCGTCTCTCGATTTATCGTATCGTCTGAACGTGAATGTACGCACGTCAACGGACGCCGCACCTGAGAGGGATTTTCCTGATGATGGCCGACTGACCATCGCCAGAAGTTCTTTTCGACCTCCCTCACGTTCCACCGAAGTGACCCCACGTACGCGGTACCGACGTTTTGCGCCAGATTCTGAACCGCCTATGGAGCTAGTGGCGTAGGTGGCGCGGTGACTTCGGCCTGCAGAACGCAACGACTCGCCGGCACGCTCCGCCAATCTCGCAATGGACGCACGGTCGTTCCAGGCGAAGTTCCACGACCTCGTTGCGTAGGGACATTTCACTGGCGTCCCGTCCGTCTCGATGGGCCCGCGGCGTTAGTCATGAGCGAGGAACCCTCGAACGCTGGCACCAACCGTGCGACACAGACACTCACTCGACGGGAGCGAAGGCGAAGGTCCTCCACTCTTGATCGCGCGCCGGTGTGGCCCGACGAACGCGGCTCGCGGCTGCGCTCACGCTAGTGGGCGCTTCGCGTCACGCCGTAGTCCGGTGGGCTGATCGCGACGCGACCCCCGCCCTGACGATCTCAATTGGCGTGCTCGTGGCCATCGTGTGGTCGGCGCTTTCGCCAGCGAGCTACGAGCAGCGCGTCAATGCACCATGGCACAACAGCGCGTTGTCGAGCGTCGGACTGCGAACCTGGCACGACGTGGTTGCTTCAGTGCTCTTGGCTATCTTCTTTTTCGCCATCGGACTCGAGTTGGCCCGTGAACGACGTCGTGGCGCGCTCGCCCACCTACGCCACGCGATTGCCCCGGTGTTCGCTGCCCTAGGAGGAATGCTGATGACTGCGCTGCTGGCAGTCGTCGCCGGCGGCGCAACCAACACACCCGCCCTAGGGCGGGGATGGGGAATCCCCATGGCCACCGATATCGCATTCACCTTGGGCATTTTGGCTCTGGTGGGACGACGACTGCCACCGACCCTGCGGGTCTTCTTCCTCACCCTCGCCATCGCGGATGACGCCTTCAGCGTCGTCGTCCTCGCAACGACGGGAGCCTCGTCGGTGCACATCGTGGCTCTATGCATTAGCGTCGTTCTCGCTACCGGAGGCTGGGCGGTCCTTCGGCATCGAACGTCCGCGACGGGGCGGTGGCTCTACCTGATCAGTTTGTGGGTCGCGCTCGCGTTCGCCAACGTCGAGCCCGCCCTCGCCGGCGTGATCGCCGGGGCACTCGTTCCCTACGACGACAAAGTTGCTCCGACTCTCGAGCGAGTATCGACACGCTCGTCGACCGTCGCGGTCCTGCCACTCTTCGCGCTGGTGTCCTGTGGGGTCGCATGGAATCAGTTGCGATTCCACGGACAGGCCGAACGGATCATTATCGCCATGGTGGCCATCCGAATCGGAGGCAAGGTCGCGGGCATCGCGGCGGGAGTCTGGCTCGCCCGTCGCGTAGGCCTGCCACCGCCGCCATCGATCACCGGTGCCATGCTTCGGGCTGGCTCGGTGTTGTGCGCGATTGGCTTCACGGTACCGCTGCTCTTCGCTCAAGCGCTCTTTCCAACCACGGGATCGATTTACAGCGCCTTTGCGCTCGGACTCGTTGTCACGTCAGCGGTGGCGGCGTTCGTGGGTGGCGTACTCTTACGACGCGCAGCGCGCTCTTGCTAGGTTCGGTCACGTGGGTAGTGAACAATGAGAACTCGCCTGACCGATCTGCTCAACCTTGACGTTCCCATCATGCTCGCCGGGATGGGCGGCGTCTCCTATAGCGCGCTAACCGCGGCGGTCTCGCGAGCGGGCGGGTACGGCTGCCTTGGTGCATCGACGATGACGAGCGAGGAGCTGGTGCGCGAGCTAGCCCTCGTACGGGGCGCCACCGATCGACCGTTCGGCGCCGACCTGCTGACGGCGTTTCCCGATTCGCTCGATCGCAATGTCGACATCGTGATCCAAGGCGGCGCAACGGCACTAGTCGCCGGCCTCGGCGTGCCCGAGCGCGTCGTCGACAGGTGCCATCGCCACAACGTTCTCGTGATCTCGATGTGCGGTAAAGTCGATCACGCACGACGAGCCCGCGATGCCGGCTGCGATATCGTCATCGCCCAAGGCACCGAGGCGGGCGGCCATACGGGAACGGTGGCCACCATGCCGCTGGTGCCCCTGATCGTCGACGCGATGGATGACGCCATCCCCGTCGTAGCCGCCGGTGGCATCTTCGATGGACGCGGTATCGCGGCTGCTCTCGCTCTCGGCGCCGCTGGCGCGTGGATTGGTACCCGATTCATCGCGACAACTGAGGCCCGTGCGGTGCCGGGGTTCAAGGAACGACTCCTCGCGAGTCGCGAAGACGCCACGGTGATCACGCGGGCGTACACCGGTAAGACCATGCGCGTTCTTCGCAATCGCCGGACCGACCGATACGACGAGCACCCCGAACTGGTGAAACCTTTCCCCCAACAGCTCGTTGCGTCGTTAGCCGACGGGTCATTTCACTTGGGGGGTGACGAATCCACCGAGGGAATAGACCAAGCCGAAGAGGGGTATCCAGCCGGCCAGGCGGTGGGCGGCATCACCGCGCTGGTCGCGGCCGAGCAACTCGTGGCGACGCTGGCCGCCGAGACCGAGGCGGCGATCGCTCGTCTAGTCGGCTAGTGGTACCAGCCCAACGGGACAACTGACGCCAGTCCCACCGATTCCGCAGTAGCCGTTGGGATTGGCCTCCAGATACTGCTGGTGGTACTCCTCAGCCAGAAAGAATGGGCCGGCGGGAGCAATCTCGGTGGTTATCGGCCCGAATCCTGCCGCTCGTAATTCAGCGTCGTAGCGTTGCGCAATCTGCGACGCAATCGTCTGTTGATCGGCGTTGAGTGTAAAAATGGCGCTGCGGTACTGCGTACCGACGTCCGCTCCTTGCCGGTTGCCCTGGGTCGGATCGTGTTGTTCAAAAAAATGGCGAACCAGCGCCGAGTACGTCACGACCGTCGCGTCGTAAACAACCTGGACGGTTTCCGCGTGTCCAGTAGCGCCGCTGCAGACCTCTCGATAGGTGGGATTCAGCGTATAGCCCCCCTGATAGCCAACGGCCGTGAAGACCACCCCAGACATCCGATAGAAGGAACGTTCGGCACCCCAAAAACAGCCCATGGCGAAAAACGCCACTTCGTTCGGAGGAAGAATTGGCTGGTTAAAGGATGTCCCAAACACCAGATGCGGTCGGTCGACGACGATAGCGTCTGGTCGTCCCGGGAGCGCTTCCGTCGCTGAGAGTTTTGTTTTCCACGTTCTCATGCTTAAAGGCTAGAGGAAAATTCTCGCATTCGGCACGGCGTAGTCTCAACTCGTGACCACTGATCCGCGCCTGGACGACATCGTGTCGGCCCTGCGCGGTAACGCGCACCGCGTAACCGCCGCGAAGCGAGCCGTAGCGTCAGTGCTGGTTCAACAGTCCGACCACTTGACCGCCGACGAGATTATTCGTGCAGTTCAGATCAGTCGACCCGAAGTGAGTACGTCAACTGTCTATCGAATCCTTGAGGAGCTCGAGTCGCTGCATCTGGTCGTCCACTCCCACGTTGGACATGGCGCGACCGTTTATCACCTGGCGGGTTCGGTACACGGACATCTGGTCTGCACGGCGTGCGGCGCCACCATTGAGATACCCGCGCGTCACTTCGATCTGCTAAGCGGAGACCTCATGAAGACGTACGGTTTCGTACTTGATCGCCACCACGTCGCCATCGCCGGGTTATGCGCCACGTGCGCGACGAGCGTCACGGCGTCCTCGTAGCGTCCCGGTAGGCCCACACCGCCGCTAGTCGCTACATTCGTGGAGAGCATGATCTCCATTTCGCACCTAACCAAACGATACGGCCACACGACGGCGGTCGATGACCTCGAATTTGATGTCCAGCCCGGCGTCGTCACGGGCTTCCTTGGACCAAACGGGTCCGGCAAGTCGACGACGATGCGCATCATCATGGGTCTCGACGCGCCGACTGCTGGGCGGGCCACGATCAATGGCCAGCGCTACGGTGACTTGAAGGCTCCACTGCACGAAGTCGGTGCCCTGCTCGACGCGGGAGCAGTCCACCCAGGCCGGTCGGCACGCAACCACCTTCGCGCGCTCGCCGCCTCCAATAGGATCCCCGCGAGTCGGGTCGACGAGGTGCTCGAATTCGTGGGCATCGCGTCGGTCGCGAACAAGAAGATCGGTGGCTTCTCACTGGGCATGGCTCAGCGGCTCGGCATCGCGGCGGCCCTGCTGGGTGACCCACCGGTATTGCTCTTCGACGAACCGGTCAACGGACTCGATCCCGAGGGAATCCGTTGGATCCGAGAGTTTTTCCGCTCACTCGCCCAAGAGGGTCGCACGGTGTTCGTCAGCTCACACCTCATGAGTGAAATGGCAGTGAGTGCCGATCACATCATCGTGATCGGGCGGGGTCACCTCATCACCCAGGGTTCGATCGACGAACTGACCGCCTCGATCGGCGGCACCGTAGTGGTCCGATCAGCGGATAACGAACGCCTGCGCACTGCGCTGGAACGCGACGGCGCCACCGTAGACGTTACGAATGACCAGACCCTGCGCGTCTCGGGCCGCGACGCGGAGCGGGTGGGCACCATCGCACTCGCGATCGGCGTGGCGCTCTTCGAGTTGACGCCTCGGCGCGCGTCACTCGAAGACGTCTTCATGGATCTCACGGCTGATGCCGTCGAGTACGCCAGTACCGTGAACGTCGGTGACCATGGCTGACGTCACGATCGCCTCGGTCACTCGGGCCGAATGGATCAAGTTCCGAACGGTTCGCTCCACTGCTACGGGCTACTTGGTCACCTTCGCCCTAACCATCGGCATTGGCGCGCTCATCGCGACGGCGATCAGAGGCCGTTGGCAAACGATGGATCCGCTCGCCAAACTGGCCTTTGATCCAGTAGCGACCAGTCTCGGGGGAACGTTGTTCGCCCAATTCGCTGTCGGGGTAATCGGTATCCTCTTTATCACCAGCGAGTACGCGACAGGGTCCATACGTACGACGCTGGCGGCCACTCCACGGCGGGTCCAATTGGTGGTCGCAAAATTGCTTGTGCTCCTGAGCACCACCGCCGTCGTGGCCGAGACGGTCGTCATCGTTGCGTTTCTGGTCGGTCAACGAATCTTCACGGGCGTGGTTCCAACAGCGTCGATCGCCAGCGGACCAGTACTTCGCGCGGTACTGCTCGGTGGGGTCTACCTCACCTTGCTCGCCGGCTTCGGCTTTGGCATCGGACTAATACTTCGTCATCAGTCGGCCGCGATTAGCGTCTTCACGTCGCTGTTGCTCGTAGTTCCGATCGTGATATTTGTTCTGCCCCAGAGCTGGCAAAACTCGATTACCCGCTACGAGCCGTCAGCCCTAGGCCGCGCGATGATGTCGACGACCCCGCCGGCGCAACTGTTCGCTTCGTGGCCAGCAACTGGTGTTCTCGCCGTCTACGTCACGTGCGCGTTGGCCACCGGAACGTATCTGCTGGTGCGTCGAGACGCCTAGGTCTAGCGTTTCACCATGGACCTCATTGAGACGATTCGAACGACCGGTGCCGTACGCGAGTTCACCGACGAACCAGTCGACCACGGCATCATTCGCGCCGTACTGGACAGCGCCCGCTTTGCCCCCTCGGGGGGCAATCGACAACCGTGGCGCGTCATCGTAATCGACGATGACGAAACTCGACGCGGCGTGCGCGACGCGTATCTCGACGCCTGGCACGATTACGTGGCGCACGTCCTAGCCGGACTCGTTCCCTTCTCGCCGCTGGCGACATCGTCTGAGCGCCTCAACGCGACGGCACTGCGTGACCAAGCGGTGGCGACCTCACGACCCACCGGTTTCGCCGAAACATTGGACCAGGTGCCGGCACTCCTGGTTGTGTGTGCGGATCTCTCGGCGTTCGCAGCGACCGACCAAGACCTCGACCGGTACCATTTCATAGGCGGGGCTTCGATCTACCCGTTCGTGTGGAACGTCCTGTTGGCGGCGCGCACGTACGGCCTCGCTGGCGTCATCACCACCGTGGCCACGCGAAACGAGTCTCGCCTACGCACGCTCTTGCGGATCCCGCCAACCCACGCCGTCGCGGCGGTCGTCGCACTCGGCTATCCGCGCCGTCAGCCGTCGAGGCTCACTCGGCGTTCAGTGGATTCCTTCGCCACTATCGATACCTTCGACGGTCTGATGCTCGAGTGACGCCGCTTTCGTCCACTACGCCCGTCAGGGCCGTGATGCGGCCGACAGCCTGATGGTGTCCGGGCTCGCGTGGGACACACTCACTGAGTAGCTCTCGTAGCTAATCAACGCGACCAAGCAGTGCCTCGGTGTCCTCACCTAATTGGCGAGGTCCGCGCCGAATTACCGGGCGTCGGCCGTCGATCAACAGAGGTGTTCGCATGGCCCGGGTGGTCCCGCCCGGCGCGTCCATGCAGCCGACGAAGTCCCCGTCACGGATTTGGGGCTGCGCGAAGGCTGACGCGACGTCAAAAATTGGGCCGTGTGGGACACCAGAAGCAGCCAAATCCTCCAACCACTGCGCTGTCGTGCGAGTACGGAACACGCCGTCGAGCGCCTCACGCAGGCTCCTACTGTCGGCGACGCGTGCGGCGTTCGTCGCCCATTCGCCGTGACTGGCCAGCGCCTCGTTACCAAGCACGCTGATGAGTTTCTCGTACTGCGGGTCGGTGCCGACCGCCAAGAGTAGGTAACCGTCGGCGGTCGACACCGGTCCGTATGGTGCGATGCTCGGATGATCGTTGCCGAGCCGCACCGGGTTTACGCCGGTAGAGAGGTAGCCCTGCGCCTGATTGATCAACGCGCTCATGGTCGACTCGAGCAACGGCGCTTCGAATCGTCGGGCCGACCTTCCGTCTGCTCGCGCGTACAGTCCGGTGAGCAGTCCAATGGTCGCGTAGAGACCCGTCACGACGTCGGCCAAGGGCGAACCAACTTTGGTGGGTTCGCCGTCGGCTCGTCCAGTCACGCCCATCAATCCCGACCGCGCCTGAGCCAGTAAATCGAATGACGGCTGCGCGGCCACCGGTCCGCCCGACGTCGCCGGGGTGACGCTCACCCAGACGCATTCCGGATTGGCGTCTCGCAGACGATCGATCCGCAAGGAAGCAATCTGGTTGGGCAGGTAGTTCTCTACGACGGCATCCGCCTGCTTGACGAGTTCCGCCACCGCGTCAAACTGGCTAGGTACTCGTAGGTCCGCCACCACGTTACGCCGATGTCGATTAACCGCCAAATAGTAGGTAGCGTCGTCGCCAAATCGAGGCGGGGCTAAGGCTCGAACCGGGTCGCCGTCAGGACTTTCCACCTTCACGACGTCCGCTCCCAAGTCCCCGGCGATCATCGCGCAAAGCGGTCCCGCCAACACCCGCGAGAAATCGAGCACGCGAACACCCTCGAGCGGCAGACCGGTGCCCTCGTTGGTCGGATGAATGTCCCAACGCACTACAGCACTTTCGATAGGAAGCTCGCCAATCGCTCCGACCGGGGTGCGGTCAGTACCTGCCGTGGGTCGCCCGATTCCTCGATGACACCCCGGTCTAAGAAGTACACCGTGTCAGCAACCTCACGCGCGAAACCCATCTCATGGGTAACGACAATCATCGTCATCCCGCTATTCGCGAGGTCCTTCATCACGTCGAGCACCTCGCCTACGAGCTCGGGATCCAGCGCCGACGTTGGTTCGTCGAAGAGCATCAGCTTGGGATCCATGGCCAAGGCTCGGGCGATTGCGACGCGTTGCTGCTGACCGCCCGAGAGTTGACTCGGATAGAAACGCTCCTTGGCGTCGAGTCCGACCCGAAGGAGCAACTCGCGAGCCCGTCTAGCCGCATCGTCGGGTGAGACGTTCTTCACCTTCACCTGACCGATGGTCACGTTGTCGAGCACGGTCAGGTGCTGAAACAGGTTAAAGCGCTGGAATACCATGCCGATCTGTGATCGTTCAACGCAGATCTGTTTGTCACTTCGTTCGTACAGCTTGCCGTCACGGGCTTCGTACCCGACGAGTTGGCCATCCACGCGCAGCTCCCCCGCGTCGTGCTTCTCGAGGTGGTTGATGCAGCGTAGCAGCGTGCTCTTGCCCGAGCCCGAGGGTCCGATCAAGCACGTGACCTCGCCGCGGTTGACTGTCAAGTCGACGCCCTTCAGCACCTCGACCCCGGCGTAGTGCTTGCAGACTCCGCGCGCTTCAACCATCGGGATCGTCACGACGTCACCTCGCGCACGAGCGCCGGTCGCGGCGTTCGAAACTTCGACAGAATGCCCCGCAGATCGCTCCGCAAACGCGCCAGCGGCGTCGGTGGCGGCGTTCGAAGCGCTCCGCGTCCGAAGTGGCGCTCGAGGTAAAACTGGCCGATCGATAGCACGGTCGTCACGATCAAGTACCAGAGACTCGCCGTGATCAGCAGGGGCATGACCTCGTAGTTGGCCGCGTAGATATTGGTCGCCGCACCGAGCAACTCGGTCAGTCCGATGGCGCTAGCCAACGAGGTCGTCTTCAACATGGAGATAACCTCATTGCCCGTCGGCGGGATGATGATCCGCATGGCTTGGGGCAACACGACGAGGCGAAGCGACTGGCTCCGGGTCATGCCGAGTGAACTGGCCGCTTCGACTTGGCCCTCGTCCACCGAGATCAGGCCGGATCGCGCAATCTCTGACATGTACGCCGCTTCATTGAGACCGAGGGCGACGGCCGCGGCCGTGAATGGCGTGAGCAGAGTCACCATGTCGAGGTGTAGGAACGTGACGGGCAGGAACGGCAACCCAATAGTCAACGACGGAAAGATCGCGGAAATGTTGAACCAGAAGAGGAGCTGTACGTAGACGGGCGTACCACGAAAGAACCACGTGTAGCTCCACGCCGGTGACGACAGTAATCGACTCGGTGACAGGCGCATCACGGCGATAAGGACGCCGAGCGCGATACCGATTACCATCGCGAGCACCGTCAGTTCCATGGTCTTAATCAAGCCGTGCAAGATCTCCGACGACGTGAAGTAGTGAAACACAACGTTCCAGCTAAATCGCCAATTGATCTGGGGGTGGCACAATCGAACACCGCGAACGGTCTGGCACGACCGCTGACCGGTGGGAATCTTGGAGAAGATCGTGTGCACCAGCATCCCGATGAGAATCACGATGACGGCCCCGCCGAACCACCGCCCGACGTGACGGACGGGGACGACCTTTACTGCGTCGCCCCCGTCCGTACTCATGGCTACGTTTCTACTACAAGCGCAAATACTGCTGGGGGGTTACGACGTCGCCCCGTTCAGCTGAATCCGACCGAGCGGCAAGGCGCCGGCCTGCACGCCGTAGTGGGTCAAGATCGCGTGGTACGTCCCGTTGGCGATCAACACTTTAATCGCAGCTTCGATGGCCTTAGCCAACCCCAAACCGGCTGCGGTCTTCGGTGTGGCGATACCGTACGGCGCTACCTTCACCGCCCGTCCGACGAGCTTAAATGCTCCCTTCGACGTGGCGACAATGTAGCCCGCAATCTGACTGTCAACAAAGCCGAATTGGGCGTGGCCCGACGAAACCGCGACGTTCGCCTCGGTCTGCGTCGAGAAAGGAAGGACGCTCAACTTCTTGCTCGCGGGACACGTTTTGGCCGTGTTCGTAGCGTCCGTCTGTTCGGTGGTGCCGGTCTCGACCGCGACGCTGTGACCACAGAAGCTCTTAAGTCCCGTGAACGTGAGCTTCGAGGTCGACTTGGCGTACACGCCCTCACCGGCCTGGAAGTAGTCAACGAAGTTGACTTGCGCTTCGCGCGCCTTGGTGTCAGTGAATGACGAGTTGCCAATGACGTAGTGACCCGATTTGATTCCGGCAATGATGTTGTCGAACGTCACGTTGTTCTCGTTTATCTTGATGCCCAAGGTCTTCGCAATCGCGTTAATAAAGTCAATGTCGAAACCGACCATCTTGGTACCGTTCATGTACTCGTCGGGCGCGTACGTCGCGTCCGTCGCTACTTGGAGAACCTTGCCCTTGAAGGCTGACGGCACCAACTTGGCCGCCGCGGCGTTGTACGTACCCGTTGTCGAGGACGCTCCCGCGACGGCGCTCGATGCCACCACGAGCGCCGTGACGCCCGCCGTAGCCAGTACTTGACGCACGCGTGAAATCCGCTGCATATCTACTCCCTCACCGTTAGCGCCAGTGTGACGCAACCGTTATTGATACCAGATAGATTCCTCGCTTGGCGTCGCACCATCGATGTTTCTCGCACCCATCGAACGACGGCGCCCCGTGGCGACGTCCAGATCCCTGATGAAACGGAGCTTTTGTCGCAAAGCGGTTGCGCGCTGAACTCGGTCGTCCGGTCAGCCAGCGATGGACAATCGGGGCCAGCGGCCTCGCCGTTCGCGACCCAGCACCATGTCGGTTACGTCCCGGCGCAGGTGTTCTTGGCGCCACTGAAGCTGCTCTTGGGCCGCGGCGAGGATCCGCTCGGTCTCCCGGCACGGGGTGCGCCACGTCGGATCGGCGGCGACGTCGTAACAGCGAAAACTGCCGTCGCCAAACTGCACGTAGGCAGTATCGTCACTCACCGAAACCGCAAGGTTGTGACGACTGAGCGACCGATCGGCGGGCCAGTCCGCTCCGCCGCGACCAATGAAGAACGACCGGAAGTCCCACTCGTAATGCGCCGCTGCGCGCCACTCGGTCGCCCCCGCTTCGAAGAGAGGAAGGAGCGACCGTCCATCGCACTGGACCGGTGCGGATACTTCCAGGGCGTCCGAAAGCGTCACCAACAGATCCACGTTTTCTGTGAACTGAGTCACCACGACGCCCGCCGGCGCACGTCGTGGGTCGCGCCAGAGGCCGATGATGTGATAGCTCTGCGGAAAGAATCCAAGTTTCTCGATTAGACCGTGATCGCCCAGTTGCTCGCCGTGATCCGCCGTCACCACCACGAGCGTTTCATCCCATTCGTTGCGTTCCTCAATCGCACGAACCACCCGCCCCACCTGTTCGTCAACCTCACTGATCATGCCGTAGTACTGTGCGCGCAAGTGACGCATTTCACGTTCGTCGCTCGGCGCCGCGCTAGCCCTCAGGTTCAGCGCGGTGTCGTGGAGTTGGTGACGATCATCGGTCGCCGGTGCAATCGGCAGGTCGACGTCGTCTGGATGGTACCTCGATGCGAACTCCCCAGCCGCGGCGTACGGGGGGTGGGGCCGCAAATAGCTGAGGTGCGCGAACCACCCGGACTCCTGGCGTCCGAGCCACTCGAGAAACCGGGTCGTGAGAAAACCACTGAGGGAGTCCTCGGCGGGTCGATCTGGCTCACCGCGTAACGCCGCCGCCCAGCCACTCGGTACGTCGTAACCCTTCGCGCGAAGGTATTGGACCCAACCGGCCTGACTTTCGGGCAAGTACAGGCCGACCGAAAGTCCGGTGAGTACGCCGTCGTAGTAGTCGAGGCGCGGGTCGTCCGTGCCGACCGCCGCGAACGGATCGAGACCCTGATCCGTATAGCCGAACAGGGTCGGATCGTAACCCGCACGGCGGGCCACCGTAGCGAAGCTTTCAAACCGCCGCTCGAGTGGCGTGCCATTAGCCACGACGCGATTGTTCATCTGGTAGGTCCCGGTGTACAGCGCAGCTCGACCCGGCGCGCAAGGAGCCGCCTGCGAAAAATGCCTCGCCAATCGAATACCCTCTCGAGCGATCCGATCGAGCGTAGGCGTCTTGACCAACGGGTGCCCGGCCGCACCGAACGAATCCCCTCGAAACTGGTCCAGTGTGATGAAGAGGACGTTCACGGCCGGACGACGAGTCGGTGGAGGTGAGCTGCGACGTCGTCCAGGATGTCCAGAGCCTCGGGCACGATGCCACCAAGGCGGATGAAACCGTGAATCATGCCCTCGGCCTCTAGTAATTCGACGTCGACGCCAAAGTGCTCGAGTAATCCGGCGTACGCGATCCCCTCGTCACGCAGCGGATCGAGCGTCGCTACCACGACGATCGCCGACGGCGAGTGGGCCAAATCCGGATTTAGCAGCGGTGAGATCCGAGAATCAGTGTGATCGGCGCTACCCAGGTACTGGGAGTAGTCATAGCGCAGGTGATCCAACTCGAGCCCGTAGCCCGAGCCGTACGAATGGGCGGAATCGGTCACCATATCGGGACCGAGCGTTGGGTACAGCAACACTTGGGCGACGATGCTCAGATCCTCGTCGCGGGTGAGGGCGCAGGCCACGGTCGCGAGCGTCGCACCGGCCGAATCACCCATCACGAACAGGGCCGCCTCCGCATCGGCGAAACGCTCACGGTGCGTCGCCACGTGACGTAGCACGTCGACCGCGTCGTCTAGTCCACTGGGGAATGGGTGTTCCGGGGCCAGCCGGTAGTCAACGGCGAGCACCCGCATCGCCGTGTCTTCCGCTATCCGTCGGCAGACGCGATCGTGGGTCTCCAAGTCACCGAGCACGAACGATCCGCCGTGGAAGTACACCACCAGCCCCCGGGCCTCGTCCGTCGTCGGCACGTAGAGTCTTGATCCGACGGCGCGACCAACGAGGTCAATGACGTAATCGCGAACACTGGCGATTGGTGGTTCGTTCGGCCAAAGCGACTGAGCGGTCGAGCGGAACGTTGCGCGGCGCTCGGCCATCGTCACCGTCGACGGGTGCGGCAGCGGCCGGGCGCGCACGTCATCCAAGTATGCCTGCAACGCCGGATGAATCATTCGCCCTCCTCGCGTGCAGCCTACGCAGCGCGTGGGGCGCGTCGCTAGAGAATTCCTAACGTTGTTGCGGCACGAGCGAGATCGTCTCGCGCTTTCGGCTCAGCCGCGAACTCGATCAGAGCCCTCGCCTGGTCACTCTGACTTCGGCCGAAGAGCGTCGCCACCCCCTGGTCAGTTACGACTGCGCTGTGCTGAAAGGAGCACACGGGGTCGCGCAGTATCGGGACAACGGTCGATCTATCCGTCTTCTCGTGCCACGATCGAAGCGCCAACACCGCTTGCCCGTCTCGCGAGTGCAGCGCCCCACTCACGAAGTCCGGCTGACCACCGAATCCGGAATAAATTGCTCCGTGGACGTAGCTAGCGTTGGCCTGCGCGTAAAGGTCAACCTCCAACGCCGTGTTGATCGACAGCATCGCCGGTTGCTCGGCGATACGCGCCGGGTTGTTCGCGACCTCCGTACGTCGCATTACCACGCGCGGATTGTGCTGGACCCAGCGATAAAGTTCGGCCGAACCATACAGGAACGTCGACGTGATCACCCGATCCGGGTCAATCGCGCCGGCGCGGTCCAACATCATGACGCCGTCACTGATCATTTCTGACCAAACTCCGAGATGGCGTCTCTGACCCATGAAGGAGAGGGCGGCGTCGGGCAGTAGCCCGATTCCCATTTGCAGCGTCGCGCCGTCACTGGCCAGCGACGCGACGTTGCGTCCGATGCGCGAAGCGCCCTCGTCAATCGGCCGTGCTACGGGAGACGGCAGCGGCTCGTCCACCTCGACGGCGAAGTCAATCAGCTCCGCGTCAATCTCGCCGTCACCAACGGTATATGGCATCTGCGGATTGAGCTGGGCCACGACTACGCCACCGCGCCGTCGAGCCTCGTGGATTGCCGCGGGCAAGATGTTCACCTCAATGCCGAGAGATACTCGACCGCGATGGGGAGGCGAGGTCTGCACGAGGACAACGTCGGGGGGGCGCGTCGACGCGAAGAGTCGGGGCACGAGGGAGAGTCGCATGGGCAAGAACTCCACACCGGAGGCGTACCGCACGCCTTCACCCACGAACGGCGTCTCAGTGATCAGTCCACTTCGTTCGGGCCAACCTCGTTGCGGGTTGAGAACGAACGCGCGAAACTTCTCCAAGGACTCATTCGCGATGTTGATCAACGTCCATGGCGTTGCGAAGTTCCCCGAGACGACTACTCGAGGTTCGTCGTGGGCCACTGATTCCAATTGGTGGCCAACATCTTCCTCGGTTACCGTTCGCATGGCCGTCTCCCATTCGGATCCAGTGTGTCAGGCCAGTACGACGCGTTCGCATCCTTTGCGTTGATACCTTCGATCATCCGTGGCGTACCAACCAACGGCCCGTCCACCGCCCTCGCCCGGTTAGCGTTCAGCGAGGTGGCCGAGACTCGCCTCCCCTCGTCATGGACCCACGCACGGATTCGCAACTACACCCACGGTCCCGCGGTTTCGTCACCGATCACCACGCCTACCGACTCGACCTCGCGGTCCAAGCACCCCGGGACGCGACTCTCCTGGAGCGGACGACCGGGCTCGAACCGGCGACCTCGACCTTGGCAAGGTCGCGCTCTACCAACTGAGCTACGTCCGCGTCGCCTTAAGTGTAGCGGACGGGATCGCCACAGCGTGATCGGTTGAGCCGTCCTCTCGACCTACCGGCCCGAACTCCCAAATCCCCCGATACCTCGAGACGACGCTGGCAGATCTTCGACCAGTCGGAAATCCGCTGCCGCTACTGGCAACACGACGAGTTGTGCGATCCGATCACCCGCGCTCACCACGTACACGTCTTGCGGGTCAAGATTCACGAGCGCCACCTTGATCTCACCTCGATAGCCCGAATCAACGAGGCCGGGCGCGTTGACGCACGTGACTCCGTGACGAAGTGATAAGCCACTGCGGGGAAGTACGAAGCCGCCGAAACCCGAGGGAATGGCGACTGCGATGCCGGTGCTGACGAGCGCGCGCCCACCTCGCGGTTCGAGCCGATACGATTCTACGGCGACGAGATCGAATCCGGCATCGCCGTCATGGGCCGAACTGGGGATAACGGCGTTGTCGCACAACCTCGTGATGGGGATCTCCATGGCGCGAAGATTACATGCCCCAACCGCGCACTTCGATAGTGTCAGTCCATGCTCGCCTGGATGGATCTCGAGATGACCGGCCTCGAGCCCGACCGCCACGTCATCGTGGAGATCGCAACGATTGTGACCGACGACCACCTCGCCGTCGTCGCGGAAGGACCCGACATCGTCATTGGTGCCACGGCGGACCAACTGGCACAGATGGGTGACTTCGTCACGCGAATGCATTCTAAATCCGGGCTGCTAGACGCCATCCGGCGGTCTACGGTGAGCGTGGCTCAGGCGGAGCAACGAACCTTGGCGTTCTTGCGCGAGCACATCACTGAACCCGGCAGCGTTCCTCTCTGTGGCAATTCAATCGGAACCGACCGGCGCTTTCTCCAGCAGTACATGCCCGAGCTCGAAGCATTCTTTCACTATCGCAACGTCGACGTGTCGACCATCAAAGAGCTCGCTCGGCGTTGGCATCCAGAAGTACTCGCCGGATTACCCGACAAGGAGTCCAGTCACCGAGCGCTCGACGACATCCGGGAGTCGATAGAAGAACTTGCTCACTATCGCGACCGTCTCTTTCCCCGGTCTACGGGTACGGTCCCGCCCGCGTGACCGAGCCACCCCTGTCGCTGACGGCGGCTACCGCCCAGTTGACGTCGCCCGGCCAGCTATTCGAGACCGAGCGTCGCGTCGTGCGAGGAATCGAGATGTCGGTGTGGAAGCACGCGCCCAAAAACCTTCGCGAGGTTCTCGATCTGTCGCTTCGCCACGGCGAACGAGATTTTCTCGTCTACGGGAATCAGCGGATCACCTTCGATCAGCACTACCGGATCGCCTCTGCACTTTCGCACCGCTTACGCGATCGCGGCGTCGACCGCGCCGATCGCGTGGCTATTGCTTCGCGAAACCTTCCGTCGTGGGTCAGTGCCTTTTGGGGGATCGTGTGTGCCGGTGCCATTGCCGTACCGTTAAATGCATGGTGGACAAGTGACGAACTTCGTTACGGGCTCGCCGACTCGGGAACACGTGTCGTCTTCGTCGACGACGAACGGCTGGAACAGATCCGGCCGCTTCTTGACGACCTAGATCAACTGACAACGATCATTGTGATGACCGAACACCTCGAGCACGTTCGTGAACTTGAACGGCATCAGCGCGTGGAGATCGTGTCGTTCGACACGTTCCTCGGAGCCGTCGACCCCGCGGCAACACCCGTCGACATTCAGATTGACGCGGACGATGACGCGACAATGTTCTACACGTCGGGCACCACGGGTCACCCCAAGGGCGCCGTAGGCACCCACCGCAACGTGGTCACCAATCTGATGAACTTGTTCTTCATCGGCCAGCGCGCGACGCTGCGCTTCGCGTCGACCGAACCAGGCGCCGACACGCCCGGCCCCAGCGCCAACCTGCTTAACATTCCGCTCTTCCACGCCACCGGCTGTCTCGCCGTGATGGTGGTGAGTACGGCCGCCGGTGGGAAGCTAGTGATGACGCACCATTTCGATCCGGCTGAGGCACTGGCGATCATCGAGCGCGAGCGCATCACCACCATTGGTGGCGTGCCGACGGTCGTGATGCAGATCCTCGACCACCCGGATTTTGCCAGCTATGACGTGTCGAGCGTCCGTCTGGTGTCCTACGGCGGAGCGCCCGCACCGCCAGAACTCGTCACGAGAATCCGCAGCGCGTTCAATCTCGCTCAGCCCGGTAATGGCTACGGGCTGACCGAGACCGCCGCGGCGGTCGCACTCAATACCGGCCCCGATTACGTTGAACGTCCGACGAGCTGCGGGACCGTTGTCCCCGTGTGCGAAGTCGCCGTCGTTCCCGACGGGTACGACCTGGCCGAACCGCCGAGCATGAGTGATCCAGCCATGGTCGGCGAACTCTGGATCAAGGGACCCAACGTTGTACGGGGGTACTGGAACAAGCCGGAGGAAACCGCTCGATCCTTCACCGCGGGGTGGTTGCACACCGGCGACATAGCACGAATTGACGACGACGGATTCATCTACATCGTCGATCGCGCAAAGGACGTGATTATCCGAGGCGGCGAGAACGTGTACTCGGTGGTCGTAGAAGCCGCACTCTTCGAACACCCCGACGTTGCCGACTGCGCCGTAGTCGGCCTACCACACCCGACTTTAGGCGAAGAGGTAGCCGCCGTCATCGTGCTGCGGCCCGGACGATCAGTGAGAGCCGATGAATTACGCACGCACGTGACCCATCGACTCGCACGTTTCGAAGTCCCGACCAAGTACTACTTCCGGGGAGAGCCACTGCCGCGCAACCCGCAAGGAAAAGTGCTCAAGCGAGCGCTGCGAGAGTCGCTGCTAGAGATGCCATCTGATTGAACCTTTCCCCAGTTGGTCAACCAACCGTCGCCCCTCAACACCGATTCAAACGTTCCCCATGACATACACAGGTGCCGCACGACACGGGCGGTTGGCGATCGATGTTCGGGCTCATCAGCGATCTCGCCCCAACGGCGCAACGTCCCTGCAACCGCGGAACTAGATGACCTGGACGACCGAGCCACCAAACTCGGCGAACGCTGCGTGAGACCATTCCGTCATTGGCGCTGCTTCACCGGAGTTCGTACCATGCGTGAGCGACTGGTATCGAAGTCGCCACGGAACGGCGCCACCACGACCTCCGCGTATGCCCCGATTCGCACCGACCCCAAACCACTGGAACCTATTGGCGTCACCGAACGCCGCCAATCTCGCCGGCGACGCCAGTGACGTTCGATCCCCAGTCGCGGGTGCCACCGTTTCCGTCGCCGGTTCCGTCCACCCATGTCCCGTCGAACGCTCCGCCGGCCCCAGCAACGTCCCGCGCCTCGTTCTCGAGATGGGCAAGTGCACCAGTCATTCGCTGACCATTGGACCGCACGCAATCGCCGGGTCAGTGGAGCGTGGACCGCGTTCGACGACACGGCACATCACCCCACTAGACCCCGCCTGAGGTGGTCAATCCCACCACCGGTGTCGTGCCCCGCTTACAACCCGCCTAAGCGAATCGCGGTGCTCGCGAGCGAAGACCTCGACGACACCGCCGTCATCTCATCGCGACAGGCGCCACGGTACCGAGCACCGGGTCTACGCGCATCGACGGTTACTTGTTGGGCTGGGGCGTCAGGCGCAAGTAGTCCTTCAGCTTTCGAAAGCCTTTGGGGAACTTCGTTTTGGCCTCATCGTCGGAGATCGAGTTCGCGATTATGACGTCGTCTCCGTCGCGCCAGTTCACCGGTGTCGCCACCGAGTAGCCGGCCACGAGCTGCAGCGAATCCAGAACGCGAATGATCTCATCAATGTTGCGCCCGGTGGACGCCGGATACGTAAGCGTCAACTTCACCTTTTTGTCGGGGCCGATGATAAAGACGCTGCGCACCGTCAGCGTATCGTTGGCGTTCGGGTGGATCATGTCGTAGAGCCCGGCCACCTTACGCTCTTCGTCACCGATGATCGGGAAATTGAGGGCGGTACCCTGCGTCTCAGCAATGTCGCCCTTCCACTGCTGGTGCGATGCGACGTCGTCAACCGATACACCGATGATCTTGGTGTTGCGCCGGTCGAATTCCGCCTTGCGGGCCGCGAAGGCGCCCAATTCAGTCGTGCAGACCGGCGTAAAGTCTTTCGGGTGCGAAAAGAGGATCCCCCAACTATCTCCGAGCCATTCGTAGAAGTTGATGGGTCCCTCCGTAGTGTCCGCCGAGAAGTCCGGGGCTACGTCACCGAGGCGAATCGACATGTTGACTCCTTTTCGTTGCTGGGCCAATCCCACGACTGCGCGGCCAGCATAACGGCACTCGTTGGCGACCGCTCACGATCTTTCATCGCGCAAGTGGTTTCGCCTGCGCATCGTGCGAAAGCCTGAGAAACTGGAGCAATGACGCAGCCTGAGGTGACCGCCGTGCCGGTTGTCGCCGCCTTTGACCTGGACGGAACGCTAACCGAAGGCGGAAGCGTGTTCCGTTGGCTTCGTTGGATTGCCGGCGGTGGACGAACCGTCGCGGCGACGCTGCGGCTCGCAATACCGCTGAGCGTCGGCGCCGTGCGTAGTGGCACGAGTGCGGACAGCGCCAAGGAGCGTCTTTTTCTACGGTTGCTGGCCGGACGCGACGAGAGCGACGTCGCGTCACAATCACGCGCGTTCATTCTCGATCACCTGGAGCATCATTTACGACCTAAAACACTGGCCCGCCTGCGCTGGCACCTGCTCGAGGGTCACGACGTCGTCATTGTGTCAGCGTCGCCTCAGCTCTACGTCGACGTGGTCGCTGAACAGCTCGGTGCGCTCGGTGCGCTCGGCACGCGCCTCGCCACCGACCCGTTGGGGCGCCTAACCGGTGGCTACCTCGGACGCAACTGTCGAGGTTCTGAGAAGATGCGCCGACTCACCGACTGGATTGCGGCGCGCGACTACGCTACCGAACCAATCATCTACGCCTACGGTAACTCTCGCGGCGATCGACGCTTACTGCGCCTCGCGACCTATCCGGTCAACGCCGGGCGACTCGGACGCCTCGGCTCGCTACGACGATATCCGCGTTTGAAATCACCAGCGCCTACCACTGCGTGATCGTCGACTCGATTTCCACGACGCCACCCGCTCGACCATCGTAGAGGACTTGAATCGACGCGGCCTTCTCGCTCCACGCAATGACCGTCGCACCCTCGGGTTCGACGAGTCCGACGTTCAGATCGTAGACGCCGTCGAGCAGCGGCACGTTCGACAACGCGACGCCCACTCGGCTAGTTCCTGGACGAAGCGTTACTGGTGCCGACTGCGCGTCGTTGCGACTGACTAGCAGGCCCGTGCGGGTAAACACCTCTAAGACCAAGTTGCCGCTCACGGCGCGATCGCTCGTGAAGGTAACGTCGATGTCCATACCGGCACCGTGGCGCACTTCGAACGATCCAGCGCCGCTCGACACGCCGTCGATGCGCACCGTACCCGCCCCCGCGGGTCGGTGGTTGGCCACGTCACCGAGTAGTCGCTCACGAAAGATTCGCAGCGAGTCGGTGACTGGTCCATCGGCCACCATGCGCCCTTGATCGAGCACGATCGCGCGGTCGCATATGGCGCGAACGGTGTCGGCCTGATGCGTGACCAGCAAGATTGTACGGCCCTCGCGTTGAAATTGACGGATCCGGTCAATGCACTTCGCTTGGAAGCGCTCGTCGCCCACCGCCAACACTTCGTCGACTACCAGGAGGTCCGGGTCAACGTTGACCGCGACCGCGAATGCCAGTCGTACGTACATCCCACTGGAGTAAAACTTCACCGGCGTATCAATGAAGTGATCGAGCTCGCTGAACGCCACCACGTCATCGAAGATCCGATCAACCATCTTGTGCGAAAAACCGAGCATCGATCCGTAGAGGTAGACGTTGTCGCGACCCGAGAGCTCGTGCTGAAAACCGGCACCGAGCTCGAGGAGCGCCGCGAGGTTGCCGCGAAGACGAATCTGACCTGTCGTGGGCTGCAGCACACCGCAGATGCACTTCAGCAGCGTCGACTTCCCCGAACCGTTGTGGCCCACAATACCGAGCGTCTCACCTTGTCCGACCACGAAGTTGATGTCGACCAACGCGTCAAATTCCTCCGACGAGCCAGAACGGGGGTGCAGTATCCGCTCCTTCAGCGTCTGGTTGCGCTCGTGATGGATCGTGAAACGCTTGGCAATTGCTTCGACTTCAATGGCGTTCACCATTTACAGCTCCGACTCGAAGTTGCCTTCCAGGCGTCCGAAGATGACCAACGCAACGAGGAAGAGAAGGCCGGCAGCGACGAGCAGTAGCACGTTTACCAGGGAAAAAGTAGACAGCGACCACGTCGGCAAGATGTGAAGCGTTAGGCCAGTCGTGGTAGACCGCACCGTCGTATGAACGTAGAAAATGCGCTGGAACGTAAGGATTATTGGCGTCATCGGATTGATGAAGTAGAGGGCGGTAAGACCCCGTGATCGTAAGGCGGGGGCGATGGAGTTCTCGTACGAGTACACGACTGGCGAGACCCAGAACCACAGTTGCAACACCACGTCCATGAGATGACGAACGTCGCGCAGGTACACCGTGACGGCCGACATGACTATGGCGATCGACGCGGTCAGGAGGTACAGGGCTGCGAAGGAAACGGGCAGCAACCAGAGGAATCCCCACGCCGGGGCGTAACCGATGATCGCGAGGAACGCGGCGAGTACGGCGACCTGAATCACGAAATAGATAACCGACGCCCCAACGTTGGAGAGCGCCAGTATCTCTCTGGGGAACGAGACCTTCTTGACGAGACCGGCTCGGTCCACGATGACGCCGGTAGCGGTGCTCACCGCACTCTGGAACATGTTCCAGACGATGAGGCCAGCGAATAGATACACCACAAAGTCGGGAATGCCGTTCTTCAAGAAGACTGAGAACACCAGGTAGTAAGTAGCGAGGGTTAGGGCCGGCGACAGCATCGACCAAAAGAGGCCGAGCGCCGATCCCTTGTACTTGATACGAATATCGGACGTGATGAGACTGAGGAGCAACTCTCGTCGCTCGACCAGATTCGCCAAGCGCGTGCGAAGGCGCGGCCGGGCACTGACGACGCGCACCGGTGAGGGCGCCAGCGACCGCCTCACCACCGGCGGACTGTCCCCCATTAGACCCCTTGTCGCGTAACCGAACGGTCGATGACGGCGTCGATGAAGCCGTACTCGACCGCCTCTTGAGCGGTGAACCATCGATCGCGATCCGAATCTGCCTCGATACGCTCCACCGGCTGACCAGTGTGATACGAGATCCGCTCGGCGAGCATCTTCTTCATGTACACGATCTGCTCTGCTTGGATCGCAATGTCGGACGCCTGGCCCTGCATGCCGCCGGCCGACGGCTGGTGCATCAAAATACGACTGTGAGGCAGCGAGAATCGCTTGCCCGGTGTTCCAGCACAGAGGAGGAACTGGCCCATCGACGCCGCCATTCCCACACAGATCGTGCGAATATCGCAATTCACGTACTGCATGGTGTCGTAGATCGCGAGCCCGTCGGTCACTGATCCGCCCGGCGAGTTGATGTACAGACTGATGTCGCGGTCGCGGTCTTCGGCTTCGAGCAACAGCAGTTCAGCGCAGATACGATTCGCGGTGTTTTGGTCGACTTGTGAGCCGAGGAACACAATTCGTTCCCGTAGGAGTCGCTGATTCAGGTCATTGGTCCCGAGGCCCTCGGCCAAGGCGGAGTTATTCATGGTCTCAATCTACTGGACCATCGTGCATCGACCCCCGGAGGCACCTAGGGTAGTGGCTTGGCGGGCGTGGCGGAATTGGCAGACGCGCTGGTTTTAGGTACCAGTTCTTCGGAGTGTGGGTTCGAGTCCCTCCGCCCGCACCGCTCGAGCTGCTGCTTAGTCCTGCTAGGCTGGCGGCATTGTTCACCGCAACTAGCGGTGGAGACCGATTCGACCGTGGCATTTCGAGTTGGGCTCATCTCAACTCATAGGAGTCATCGTGTCCATAACATTCGCCGATCTCGGCGTGCCTTCGAACCTGGTCGACCGATTGCGAGCGCGCGGCATCAGTGACGCATTCCCCATTCAGGTCGCCGCGATTCCCGACGCATTGGCCGGACGCGACGTGGTTGGCAAGGCTGCCACCGGATCCGGCAAGACGTTGGCGTTCGGCCTTCCGATGCTCGCTCGAATCGGCACTGCCCGTCCCCGCCAGCCGCTGGGTCTCATCTTGGTACCGACGCGAGAGCTCGCCAGCCAAGTTCAAAAGGAACTGGCGCAGCTGACGAACGACCGCGGCCGGCGGATTATCACAATCTTTGGCGGCACGTCGTATAGCACCACGCGTAAAGCGCTCAACAGTGGCGTTGATCTCGTGGTGGCGTGTCCCGGCCGACTCGAAGATCTTCTCGAACAACGTTCCCTCGACCTCTCGGCGGTCACGACCGTCGTCGTCGACGAAGCGGATCGAATGGCGGACATGGGCTTCTTGCCCGCGGTACGACGCATTGTTGGCGCTACCCCCGCTGGCCGACACGTGATGCTGTTCTCGGCGACCCTCGGACCCGATGTGTCAGCTCTCGTCAATGCCTTCACCCGGGACGCCGCCGTACACGACGTCGTCGGCGAAACAGCTCCGAGTGACGTCGACCACTATTTCTGGCGCGTCGGACGAGATCAACGGCCCCAAATTACCGCTGACATCGCCAACGAGTACGAGCGAGCGATCGTATTTACTCGCACCAAGCACGGCGCCGACCGTCTCGCCCGCCAACTGGGTGAGCGGGGCGTCTCCGCGGTGGCCCTGCACGGTGACCGGTCACAGGCGCAACGCGAGCGCGCCCTGCGCTCGATGAAAGCCGGCGAGGCACGCGTCCTCGTGGCAACTGACGTTGCCGCGCGCGGTATCCACATTGATCTGCTCCCGGTAGTCGTGCACTACGACCCACCGACCCAGGCGACTGATTACCTGCATCGCTCGGGACGAACTGGCCGAGCCGGCGCCAGCGGTGCCGTTATTTCCCTCGTGAGCGACGACGTCGCCGGACACGTGCGTCGCATGCAGCGCTCCCTCGGTCTGCCGGCAACCGCCGATGAGCCGTCGAATGCCACCGCGCTTCGCCTGGGTGCCGTCGACGACGCCACCGCCGCGCAGCCGCTGGATGATCGGGCGGCGCGTTCGCGTCGTTCATCGGACGACCCGATTCGGCGTGGTGGCAGCCCACGCGCCGATCGCGCTACCGCGCGAGTCACCGACTCGACCTCGAACCCAAGCACCCCACGCCGACCGCGCCCGTCCTCCGGAGACGTGCGCGCCGCTAACACGACCAAGTCCCTAGCTCCTCGCGCGAGACGTGGGGAGTCCAGGACGTCACCGTCCACCGCACGTGCGGGCGCGGGTCACGCGATAGTTAGTTTCTTCAACGACTCCAAGGGCTTCGGTTTCGCCAGTGACGACAAGGGCGACGACCTCTTCATCCACTTCTCCAATATCGTCGGCGACGGCTTCAAGACCCTCAGCCAGGGTCAGAAGATCGCCTACGACGAGGCCACGGGGCCCAAGGGCCGCGAGGCACGTAACGTGCGCGTCGTGGCTGGTTCACGGCGCTGACGTCGGACCGTGACTGACAGACCAGCCGTCGAGCGGCACGAGGGGCCGGCGCCGCTCGACGTGATCATTGACGATGTCATTGTTGGCACTGGCGTCGAAAGTCAGCCGGGCCAGACGGCCCTGGTGCACTACGTCGGGGTTGGTAACTCAAGTGGTGAGCAGTTCGATTCGTCGTGGGACCGAGGTGATCCATTCGCGTTCGCGCTTGGCGAGGGCCACGTTATCGCCGGGTGGGATCGGGGCGTCGTGGGGATGCGAGTAGGCGGGCGACGTCGGCTGGTCATTCCACCGCACCTCGGGTACGGAGAGCGCGGAGCGGGTGGCGTCATCGCACCAGGCGAAACGCTCATTTTTGTCGTCGACCTAGTCGAGCTTCGCTAATCGAACGAGTACGGCGCCGCGTCACGGGCCAAGAGTCGCTGGTAGTCGCCGTATCGCTCGCAACAGATCTCCGCGACGAGCCGCAATCGATCATTGGGATCACTCAGACTGAGCACCTTGAACTGGTCCAGCGTCGACATCGGCGTCATCGCACAGAGTTGCCAACTTCGCACCCACGGATCGGCGTCCATCACGCAGTCGTGACGCAGTCGCTCGTCGGTGAGCACCTCGCTACGTAGCGCGCGCAGCGCTCGCACGGCGGACTCGGTCGATCGTAGTAGGCCGGGCTCGATCGCTTGCTCATCACAGCAACGCTCCCGTACGCTCGCCCGCGGATACGGCGCGTCCGCCAGCCACGCTGAAACCTCGACGCACTGCGTTCCCTCGACGCGCAGAAGCGTCTCACCATTAGGCAGAATCTGGGAGCCGAGAATTCTCAGCACCGTGCCGACCGAGGCGCGAACGTCTCCCCCGCCAACTTCGCATCCGCGTTCGATCATGCAGGTGCCGAATCGGTGATCGTCGGGCAGCTCACGCAACATCGTCTGATACCGAGGTTCGAAGACGCAGAGTCCAACGACTTGGTGCGGAAAAACCACCATCCCTAACGGGAACATCGGTAGCACGTCGCTCACGTTGCCAGCCTACGGGTGATCGCTCCGCGCAGTACCGTTTACGACACGATTGCCGCGACGAGCGCCCGCAATGCCCGAGATCGGTGTGATACTGAATTCTTCTCCGCGGTCGACACCTCGGCGAGCGTTCGACCGTTGAGATCGTCGGCCGCGAAAACGGGGTCGTAGCCAAAACCTCCGGCCCCGCGTGGCGCTTCCACGATCGAACCTTCGAGTGTGCCGTCGACGATCAACGATTCGCCGCCAGGAAACGCCACCGCGATCACTGTTCGAAAGTGGGCGCGCCGCGGGGGTGGAACCTCTGAGAGCGCACTCAGCAATTTGTCAACGTTGTCGGCGTCCGACGCGTCCGGCCCCGCGTAGCGCGCACTATAGACCCCGGGTGCACCATTCAATGCTTGAACGAAGAGACCCGTGTCATCGGCGATCGCGGCTCGGCCCACCGACTCACATACCGCCCACGCCTTCAAGAGCGCGTTGCCTTCCAGCGTATCGGCCGTTTCCGGCACCTCAGGAAGGTCCACCGGACGCCGCTCAACATCAACGCCGAAAGGAGCGAGCACCGCGCGCATCTCGGAGGCCTTATGCGCGTTCGCGGTAGCGAGGACGAACGACGTCACGCCGAGCGAATTGCCGGTGTACTCGCGAGCACCAGCCGCTGCGCTTCGTGGATCGAGCGTATGCCTGATTCAGCGAGATCGAGGAGCCGATCGAGCTCTCGGCGGCTGAAGGCAGATCGTTCCGCCGTCCCCTGGACCTCGACGAAATTACCGGAGCCGGTCATCACGACGTTCATATCGGTTTCGGCTCGTGAGTCCTCGTCGTAAGGAAGGTCGAGTACCGCCACGCCATCTACGACGCCGACCGACACGGCGGCCACTAGGTCGGTGACGGCGTGAGACGAAATGCGCCGCGCCTCTACCAACCGCGTCACCGCGTCGTGAAGGGCTAGGTACCCGCCGCAGATCGACGCCGTGCGTGTTCCGCCATCGGCCTGCAACACGTCACAGTCAACGGTGATCTGCACGTCGGTCAGCAGCCGGAGATCGGTAACGGCACGGAGTGAACGACCGATCAGTCGTTGGATTTCGTGCGTGCGTCCCGACTGCTTCCCGCGGGCTGCTTCACGCGACGCGCGCTCGGGTGTCGAGCCGGGCAACATTGAGTACTCCGCCGTCACCCATCCTCGACCCGAACCGCGCAACCATCGCGGAACATCCGTTTCGACTGAGGCGGTGCACAAGACGCGAGTCCGCCCAACCTCGACGAGCACCGAGCCTTGCGCCATCTCGGTGTAGTCCCTCACGAAACGCAGTGATCGCGCTTCGTCATTCGCACGGCCGTCGCTGCGCTTCATCTCGCCGTTCCTCTCGTTGCCTCGCGTCACGGTATCGCACGCCGCGTCAACGGAGCCAGCTAAAAGTAAATGATCCGCTTGGCTCGCTCCACGACTTCATCGATGTCATCGCTCCACGCGCCGGTGGACAGGTACTTCCAACCGTCGTCGCACGCAATGGTTACGATCGTGGCTGACTGACCCGGTGGTACCGCACTGGCGCACTTTACTGCGCCAGCCATGATGGCGCCTGATGATATGCCGACGAAAAGGCCCACGCTCGTCATGGCTCGAGTCCACTCAATCGACTCGCGTGGTCGAACAACCACTTTTCGATCCAGTAAGTTGGCGCCATCGTTCGCGGTGAAAATCGGCGGGATGTAACCGTCGTCCAGACTACGAAGCCCGTCGACAACTTCGCCACTGGGTGGCTCCACCGCCCAGATCTGAACGTCTGGCTTGCGTTCTTTTAAATACCGACCGACGCCCATCAACGTTCCTGACGTGCCGAGCCCCGCCACGAAATGAGTGACCTCGGGGACGTCGGCGAGAATCTCAGGCCCCGTCGTCGCGTAGTGCGCAGCGGGATTCGCGGGATTCGCGTATTGGTAGAGAAAGACCCAGTCTTGGTGTTCGGCGGCAATGCGCTGAGCCATTCGAACGGCGCCGTTCGATCCTTCGGAGCCCGGTGATTCGATGATTTCTGCCCCCCAGGCGAGTAACAGTTGGCGACGTTCGGGCGACACGTTCGTGGGTAGCACGACCTTGAGGTGATAACCACGCAGGCGGCACACCATCGCGAGCGCGATGCCAGTGTTTCCGGACGACGGCTCAATCAGGATCTGGCCCGTTTCTCCGGGAACGAGGCGCCCTTCAGCTTCGGCTGCCTCAACGAGTGATAGGGCGACTCGATCCTTGACTGAGCCAGCGGGATTACGACCTTCAAGCTTGGCGAGAATAGTGACGTTGGGATTGGGAGAGAGGGTGCTGACGTCGATCACCGGCGTCGAGCCAATGAGATTTAGAACCGAGGCGTAGCGCGTCACTACGCGGCGCCGCCAGCCACCGCTGGCAACAGCGTAATTTCGTCTCGATCGCTAACCGGCGCGTCAACGCCACCAATGTAGCGAACGTCGTCGTCGTTTACGTAAACGTTCAAAAATCGATGGAGCGTGCCGTCGGCGTTGAAGAGCTGACCGGCAACGGCCGGGTACGCCACGGTGAGCTCGCTGAGAACCGCGCCAATCGTCGTGCCCTCAACATCAACGGTGGTTTGGCCGCCCATTGCCGGACGCAGCACCGTCGGGATACGCACCGTTGCTGCCATCTACCGCTCCTCGACTCATCCCGTTAATTACGACCTACGGCGTCAACTTTAATCGGCTAGTCATTTGGTCGTGACCTACGAAACGCGCGACGGCCGGTAGAACGATGCCAGCTGTAACAGCGCTCCACCGAGACCGACAACGACCGTGACGACAAGGTGAGTCGACACGGACCAGGTGACGACAGTCCAAACGTGATCAAGCGAGAATCGTCCCGCGCCGAGGGTCCCCGGCACCAGCGAAGCGACACCGATTCCGAGCGTGTACTCGATGCCCTCGCCCTTGTTAAAAATGAAGAAGCCGTTCTTGCGATGAACCGTCACGATGGCGACCGTCATCAACGACAGAAGACCTGCGGCGGCGAGCGTCGTGAAGAAGCCCGCCACGAGCAATGTGCCAACACCCACCTCGGTGGTAGCGGCAACGAGCGCGTTCAACGGCCCTGGACGAACACCAATGGACTCGAACCACCGGGCGGTCCCGGGTAGACGGCCACCACCGAAGAACTTCCGGTATCCGTGGGCAAAGATCATGGAACCTAGGTACACGCGCAGCACCAACAGGACTAGATCAACGGAAACCGGAAACGACGTCGAGACATTCATGACCCAACCCTTCTTTCGAGCACCACCGCTACTCCTCCAACCCCTCAATGTAGATGTCTTCTTCGTCGACGCTGTCACCGAGTACACGGAAGCTCCGAACGCGAGCAGGCACGTCACGCAAGGAGACGATGACGTAGTGCCACGCAGGATCCGGCGCCTGGCGCACGTCGGTGTCGCTCGGGTACGCATCGGAGTGCGTGTGGGAGTGGAACACCCCGAGCACGCTCATGCCTTCGTCGTCGGCCCGCCGCACCGTTCTCAAGAGCACGAGGGGATCGACTTCGTAGACGCGCGCCGACTGCGCCACGTTGCTGCTCGCCACCACTTCAACGACGGTCGCGCTGGTCCCGTTATCGGAACCCACTAAGAGACCACAACCCTCGTAAGGCAGTGCTCGCACGCACGTCGCAACCACGGCGTTGCGCTGAGCGAGGGTCATGGTCAGCACGGCCCCACCCTAGCGACTAGCAACGTCCTTCTTCCGCGATAACTACGCTGGTTGGATGGCTCGTGCCAAGCAAATCCAGGAGCGCCGAGCAAAGGCGAAGGGCGCAAGCGCCGATCGCGTCGTGGCGACAAATCGGCGAGCTCGTCACGACTACGAGATCATCGAAGTCTTGGAGTGTGGACTAGTCCTCACGGGCAGCGAGGTCAAGTCGCTTCGCGATGGGAAAGCGCAGATCGCCGAAAGCTACGCTCGCCTCGAGAACGGAGAACTCTGGCTATTCGGATCACACATTCCCCCGTGGAGTTACGCGGTGGGATTCGGTAGTCACGATCCCGATCGCAAACGAAAATTGTTGGCCCACCGCCAGCAGCTGCATCAGTGGTGGGTAAAGACCCAAACGCAGCCCCTCACTATTGTGCCGCTCAAGGTCTACTTTAAAGATGGCCGAGCCAAGGTAGAGGTCGCTCTCGCACGGGGTCGAAAGCAGCACGATCGCCGCCAAGCCATCGCCAAACGAGACGCCGAACGCGAAATCGCTCGATCGGTGCGCAACTTTGAGAAGTATGGCGGCTGAGGTTACGGCCCTCAACGGGAGCGTCGGCGTCCTCACTCGGCTCCACGCGGCGCCACCTCCGCGTCTCGCGTTACACTGACGACGTGACTTCGTAAGGAATCACACGAAGGGGGTGATTGGTCTCGACGTCAGTCGTCACGGTGAAAGCAGCGAGCCGTGGTCTCCGGAGCCACGTTAAAGAGCCGGAAACAAAAATAAACGCCAAGCCTCAGCTTGCGCTTGCTAGGTAACTAGCAACGTCCGACTAGACCCAGCCTTGCGGTTTAGAAAACGGGCGTCATAATGCAGGGCTCACCGTCGGAATCTGCCAACGAAACCGTCGGGAAATTTTGTTGGCTACGGGATCCTTCCGATGCTCATGGCAGCGGGGTCTCCGACAATTACTCATGGGCTGCGCTCGGAGAATGTTCACTACGAAGCTGACGGACCTGGGTTCGATTCCCAGCACCTCCACCAATTGGGACCCCATGCGAAACGGGGTCCACTGTCCCACCGCTTTGCTCGAGGCTGACCCGGCGGCGCTCCCGAGTCCGCTGGCGGCCCGCGACCCACTGTGGGCGCGCCGCACCCGCTCGCCCGAGAGGACGTCGGCCGGACCGGCGTCGCCGGCGGTCGGTACGCGCAGCGTCACGCGCACGTGCCGACCCGGAGAGACCACCACTGACTCGACGAGCGCCCTCACCAGTCGGCGCTTGGCGCGCCACGACTCGGGCTCATTGAGGGCCGCCTCGATACGGGCGGTTGCCGCCTCCAAGTCGACGAGCCGGGCCGACCCGGCGGACTCGTCTCGCGCGTGCGCCAGGCGCGCCAACTCCTGGCGCTGCGCGTCCAGCTGCTCGCCGAGAGCCGTCACGCGAGGGCGCAGAGCACCCGGGTCGAGTTCACCCGCCTCAAAGGCCGCGTAGTAGCGGTCTATCGCCCGGGTCGTATGCGTCACGGCCGCCTCGGCCGCACTGACCTGCTCCTCGAGGGCCGCCCGTCGTTCGGGGGCCTGCTCCCCGGCGAGCCGCACGGCGGCGAGGAACAGGTCCGAGTCCCGGTACGCCGCCAGCAGCCGTTCCACCACCATCTTCTCCAACGCGTCGGCGTCGACGCGGTCGTTCTGACAGCGCTCGGCGTCCGAGCGCTTCGACTTCATTGAGCAGTCGTAGTAGCGGTAGTGACGGTTCTTGGAGTTCGCCGCGGCACCCACGAACGCGCCGCCGCACGCCCCGCACCGCGCGACGCCCGAGAGGATGAACTCGGAGTTCCCGGCTTGCATCTTCGCGAACTGGTCGTCACCGACCTTGGTCTGACGCAGGGCCATGGCCTCTTCGAAGACCTCTCGACTCACGATGGCTTCGTGCAGGCCCGGGAAGTACTCGTCGTTGCGCTCGATGAGACCGGCGTACGTCGGCGAGGCCAGCAGTCGCAAGACGTTGTGCCCCGTCCAGCGCTGTCCCCCTCGCGCGCGAAGCCCCGCACGGTCCAACTCCTCGGCAATGGTCTTCGCCCCGAGCCCGTCGAGGTAGCGCTGGAAGATGCGCTTCACGGTCGGCGCCTCGTCCGCCACGACGCGCAAGGTCCGGTTCTCTCGGTCGTTGGCGTACCCGAAAGGTGCCCGTCCGCCCAACCACTCACCCTTCATCGCCTTCGCGGTGAAGCCCTCAAGGATGCGGTCCATGAGGACGTCGTGCTCGAACTCGGCGAAGGAGGCGAGGGTCTGGGCCATCAACTTGCCCGAGGGCGACGTCGTCTCGAAGGTCTCGGTCGCCGATTGCAGCGACACTCCGTGCTCGCCCAGACGCTGGAGCACCTCCATGAATCCGTGAACCGACCGCGCCAGTCGGTCGATGCGGTAGATGAGGACGAGATCGAACTCCCCGTCGGCGGCCGCGCTCAGCAGCGCCTGCAGTCCCGGTCGTTCGGTCTTGGTGCCCGTCTGCATGTCGAAGTAGTCACCGACGTGCACCAGGCCGGGAGTGCGGGTGATGTACTCGTTGAGGCTTCGCTCCTGGGCCTCGAGGGAGTGGGGTTGGTTCACCTCATTGGTCGAGATGCGCCGGTAGGTCGCCACTCGCGTCACCGCCTTCGGCGCCTGGCGCTTACCCCGCCCCCGCGAACGTGACTGACTCTGGGTCATGGCTGCTCCTTACCCCTCACCGTTTCTACTGGTTCGGCCTCACATCGTCCCCTTGTCCCCCGGGAACGAACCGGGAAGTCAGACCCCGCCAGGAGCTCAGACAGCGCCCCCGCCGCGTCGAGCAGGTTCTCGATGAGTGGCGCCACCAGCGCCACGCTGACTTCTGGAGTACTGCGCCGCCCCGAACCGGCCCGCACCGCCGGCGCCGCCTCGGCGCGGCGGGCCCGAGTCCCGGCCTTTCGGCGGGGCCGCTCCCGGAGGGAGCCGCCGTACTCGGGGGTCTTCCCCAAGCGCTGCGTCACGGTGGCATTAGTGCTCCACTCTTCCGTGCCACCACACCCGGCAGCTCAAGCCGCCCAGGGTGCCCAATAACGCATCGTTCCTGATAGCGATCGACTTATAGTCGCGATCGAAATACTGGGCGCCCGGTGCCGCCAAGAAATTTCTGTCACTTCTTGACCGCGAGAGGGCTTCCCGGTGATTAGTAGTACTGCCGGATGTACTCGTGCGCCCGCTCGAAGAGACCGGGGTCACGGAGTTGGTAGCGCACGTAAAGGGTCCTGCGTAGGGCCTGTTGGACTTCGCGATCTCCCTGGGCTGTCTCTTGCCACCCGTCGAATCGCACCGCCCGTACGACCGCGTCAATGTCCTCTACGACCCGTTCGACCATCACCGGGGTGTTCTCCGACCGGACGGTCTCGAAGAGCTCGGTCAGCGCGGCCTTGCCCTTCTCTTCGCGGGGGACTTCTGCTGCGGCCTTCTCCGCCGCGACTGTGTCACGAGCGATCTCCAAGAGCTCGCGGAGGAAGTCGAGGCTCGCCTGCTGTCCGTGCTCGTAGCGCTCCTTCAGCCGCTGAAGCCTCTCTCCCAGTGCCACGAAGGTGGGGTTATCACCGTGCTTCGCGATGCGACCCGAGATCACTCTCATGGCACCCTGGGGGTCGGCGCGTCCGGAAGCGAGGTCTTCGAGCATCTGGGCATCAATAACAACGGTCGCGAGGTCGTCTCTCGGTACCTCAACTTTGACGTGCTCATTGATCAGCTCAAGTGTCTTTGCCCCGAGGGCGTGCCACACCAACTTGCCCGTGTGGTCGGCCGGTCGCACTGACTCATAGACACTCGTGAGCCATCGGTAGTCCTTCTCGTAGCGCGACAGCACTGGATCGGGACTCACTGCCTCCCACAGCTGAGCCAGCTTCGAGTAGGCCCGCGCGAACGCGTCCCGCGTCTCGTCGCCAGGCAGCTTCTCCTGTGCGGCTTGCAGACCTTCCCAACCTGCGATCTCGCGGTCAACGCCGATGAAGAAGGATTGAGCGTCCGTAATCGCCGCGGGAAGTTGGTCCTTCAGGGTGGCGAGATTCGAAATGACGTTGACCACGGATGAGTCGTCGAAGAGGAACGCCTGAGCCACGTCGTCAAAGATGCCGAGATAGTCCACGATGAGACCGTGGGTCTTGCCGGGGTAGGGACGATTAGTGCGACAGATGGCCTGCAACAGCGTGTGTTCCCGCAGTGGCCGGTCCAGGTATTGGGCCTGCAGGATTGGGGCGTCAAAACCGGTGAGCAGCTTCGCGGTGACGATCAGTATCTGGAGAGGGTCCTGGGGGTCGCGGAAGCGGTCGAGGAGCCGTTTCTCCTCGTCCCGATCCCTTCCCCACGTGTCCCGCCACTCCTGGGGATCCCGAGCGTTCATCGACATGACGATCGTCGAAGCGTCCGGCGAGAAGAGTCGATCGAGTTCTCGCTTCATCAAGACGCACGCCTCTTTGTCGTACACGACGACCTGAGCTTTCAATCCATTGGGCTCAACGTGGGCGATGAAGTGCTGGTAGATGTCTGCCGCGACCTTGGCAACTCGATCCGACGCCTTCAGCAGATGCGCTACCGACGCCGCACGAGTGGACAGCGCCGCCTTCTCCTTGTCCGTGAGTTCCTCGGTCAACTCAGCGAACGCCGCGTCGATGGACGCTCGGTCGAGGCGCAGGTCAACCAAGCGGGGCTCGAAGTGGAGCGGGAGAGTCGCCCCGTCGAGGATCGAATCCGTGAATGAGTACTTCGACATATATCCGCCCGGATCGTTCACCGAACCGAACGTCGCGAAAGTGTTGTGGTCTCGCCGGTTGATGGGTGTACCCGTCAACCCGAAGAGGAAGGCATTCGGCAACGCTTCGCGCATCTTGCGACCCAGATCACCCTCCTGGGTGCGGTGCGCCTCATCCACCATGGCGATGATCGACGAGCGGTCGTCGAGGACCCCGACCGCCTCGGCGAACTTGTGGATCGTCGTGATGATGATCTTGCGGGTTCCCGCCCTCAACAGCTCGTGGAGCTCTGCGCGTGAGTCGGTCGAGACCACGTTCGGCACTTCGTGGAGGGTGAAGGTGTCTGAGATCTGCGTATCGAGATCCAGCCGATCGACGACGATGATGACGGTAGGAGCGCCGATAACCGGATCAGCTCTCAACTTCTTTGCGGCAAAGACCATCAGCAGCGACTTGCCCGAGCCCTGGAAGTGCCAGATCAGTCCTTTCTTGACCTGTCCTTCCCGAACGCGATCGACGATTGCGTTTCCCGCCAGGAACTGTTGGTAGCGAGCCACGACCTTGATCTTCCGATGTTGGTCATCTGTGGCGAAGACAGAGAAGAACCGGGCGAAGTCCTGAATCGCGGCGGGGTCGAGGAGACCGAGTACGGCGTCTTTGACCATCTCGATGCCGGGGGGTCGGTAGCCGGGTCGGTCCTCTCGCCAGGGGCCCCACTTGTCGACGGGGGTGCCTACCGACGCGTAGTGGAACTCCTTGCCCTCCGTCGCGAACGAAAGGATGTTCGGGACGAAGAAGGCGGGGATGTTGTCCTCATAGTCGTCGTGGAGTTGAGACGCGGCGTCCACCCACGAGTAGGCGGGCCGCACCGGCGACTTCGCTTCGCCAACCACGAGCGGCATCCCGTTCACGAAGAAGACGAGATCGAAGCGACGCGCGACCTTGCCCCGCGCGTACGTGACCTCGGTGGAGACGACTCGCCGATCGGCCAGCGGATTCTCGTGATCCAGGAGCTTGATGGTGACGTGCTCTCCGTCCTTGCCGAAGGGCATAGAGCGCTCGCCCGTGAGCCACGCGGCGAACTCCTCGTTGGCCGCGAGTATCGCGCCCGACCGCGCCGACTGGATGATGGTCCGCAAGCGGTAGATGACGTCATCAGCGCGAGAAGGATCAACCGCGATGTCCGGGTTGAGTCTGACCAGTGCGGCGCGGAGGTGTGAGTCAATGACGACGTCATCGCGAGCCCGCTCGAGGCTGGATCCCTCAATGAACTCCCATTCGTTGAGAACAGCCTGATCACGAACGAGGTCGCGCACGGAGTTAGCTTCGTCAAATATCATGCGTTCTCCTGCCCAAAGAAGTCAGACCGCAGTGATGTAACCAGATTCAACACCTGCTCCAATTCAGCAGCTACTCTCAAGGCTGAGGCACCAATTACATCGATCTTTGTCACGAGATCTGCTTCGTCACTCGGGATCGCAATCCGTAGTTTTTTCAAACTTGACAGATTTAGCTTACCCCTTGTCGTTCCCGTCACATAGGGTTCAATTGCATAGTGCATAAGCGAGTACAAAAGCCACCTGTGTGAGATACCCGTTGCCCTTAGTACATGTGCATGATTGTTAACCCACGAGGGGCCAGTAATCTCATAAGCAATCGGCTTTTCCCTCCATTCGGAGAATGGCGCTCCGTCCTCTCCAATCAACACCAATTCTTCATCAAAGAGGTGATCATCAATCCACCCGACTCGACCAGTTGCCCCGTAGTAAGGCACATCCCCGGGCCTCTTGGCCCGCTCGCTTTCAGATACAGGAACTCGCTTGTGATCCAAGACATCAGCAAGTTCGCCCAGAGTCTTGCTCTCTACGCCACCTGGATTGCACAACTCAATGATGGCGGTCCTCTTCGCAGCTTGGATCTGCTCCACTACCTTCACGAGTGACTCGCGGTGCCGCTCAGCCGCCCACAACAAGTCAGCGATTCGCTGTTGGTCTGGGAGTGGTGGGAGAAGGAATTCTTGAACTCTGAGATCTCGCCAGTTCACCGTAGGAGACAATGACCCCACCGAAATCTTGATCGCCCGATCGAGGAATAGGTCACTGCTCAGAAATACAGGAAGGAAGTCCGGGTGTACTCTCTCGGGTCTTGCCCGCAGGACCAATGCGTGAGCTGAACAGATCCCGTCGAAGTCCGCTCGAGCAACCTTCCTCTGATAGGCGCGCCGCCGGCCGAATATGACATCTCCACTTCGAAACCGAAGCTTCTGGGCCTCAACTTCGTCTGGTGACCCCCACCGACTTACGACCATCGTGCCTGGATCAAGGTGCTCTAGTCCAACGTAGCGATCGGCCCCAGAAGTGGAAGGGTCGTTGACGCGGTCTGTCACGTTCTGTACAAAGTCCTCAAACTTCATCTTCGTCCAGGTGCTCTTGTCAACGGCCAAGGTCATGACTGAGCCTCCTGTGCATCGGAGGAGTCTGGGGCGAATGAGGCAAGTATCTCCTCGATGGCCAAATCCGCCTTAGTAGCAGCAATGCGCCATGACCCCACGACATCCTCAATGGGCAGAGAAGGTGTGCCCTCCTCCGAGGCCGCCACGTAAAGCGGAATGGAGAGTGAGTAGTTGTTACCAGCAATGTCGTTGAGCGAAGCGACCCGAGAGCGCCCGGGGATGGTGGTGTAGGTCTCGTAGGCGGCGAGGATCTCACTTTGGTGTTGGGGAAACAGATAGGACTGAGCACGCTCACGGCCAACGAGATCGACAGCGTTGATGAACAGGACCTTGTCTCGCTGGGGCTCTGGGCGGGCGGACCGAAGAACCACGACGACAGCCTCCATCGGGGAGTTGTAGAAGAGTCCCGGACCGAGCCCGATGACAGCCTCGAGCAGACCAGACCGAACCAGCTGTGCTCGCAGATCGGCCTCCTCTTGACGGAAGAGAACACCGTGCGGAAACAGAATCGCGGCTCGGCCCGTCGTTGAGTCCATGGACGATGCGATGTGCTGGAAAAAGGCGTAGTCCGCGCGCCCCTGGGGCGGGACGCCCCAGATGTTGCGTCCAAAGCGGTCGTTGGTAAACGCACCGCGGTCCCACGAGCTGATCGAGTACGGAGGGTTGGCGAGGACGAGGTCAAACCGACGGATGCGCCCCGCATCGTCGAGGAACCTCGGATCCGTCAGGGTGTCTGCTTGCGCGATGTGGGCGTCCTCTATTCCGTGCAGAAAGAGGTTCATCTTGGCAATCGAGGCCGTGGTGAAGTTGCGTTCCTGGCCGTACAGTCGTAGTGCACGGTGCTCCTGACCTCGAGCCTTTACCTCAGCTGCACACGAGATCAGCATCCCGCCAGTTCCGCAGGTGGGGTCGTAGATCGACTCGCCGGGTTGCGGCTTCAGCATCTGGGCCATCAGATGAACGAGGGTGCGGTTCGTGTAGAACTCTTGGGCGGTGTGACCGGAGTCATCAGCGAAGCGCTTGATCAGGTACTCGTATCCGTTCCCCAGTTCATCTTCGGGAAGGTTCGCAATCGACAGAGTCCTCGTCGAGAAGTGTTCGATCAGCGAAACAAGGGTGGCATCGGACAGGAGGTCCTTGTTCGTCCACTCTCCTTCACCGAAGACCCCGTCGAGAGAGTCGGGGTTTGCGGCCTCGATCAGTCCCATCGCCGAGCGGAGCTTCGATCCGACGTCCTTGGTGACCGAGCGAATGTCGCCCCAGTGACATCCTTTGGGGATGGTGAAGCGGTGGTTCTCAGGTAGATCGGCCAACGCCTCGTCTCCGTAGGCGTCAAGCGCCGCTCGGTGCTCTTCATCCCAGACGTCGCTGACGCGCTTCAAGAAGACGAGAGGGAATATGTAGCCCTTGTAGTCACCCGCGTCGATGAGGCCCCGAAGTATCACCGCGGCGCCCCACAGATAGCCCTCAAGTTCACTCTGGGTTATGCGGGTTGAATCGGTCACGCCAGCCCCCAGTTCGCGAGCTGCTCTTCGAGGACTCGCCGTGACTTCTTCGCGTTCTCGTGAGCCGCCCTCAGGAGATTCAGGCTCTGTTCCAACGTGAGCTCGCTCTCCACAGGAGCGGGTTCCACATACAGCGGTATGTTCAGGTTGAAGTCGTTCTTGGCGATCTCGTCCAGACTCACCACCTTCGACAGACCACGCTGGTCGCCGAACTCTTGATAGAGGGTGAGTATCTGTGCGGCGTGCTCGGGCTCGAGGGAGTTCTGGTTGCGCCCGCTCCGAAAAAGAGACTCGGCGTTGATGAAGAGCACTTTCTTCTCGTGCTCCTGCGGCTTCTTCGCCCTAAGGATCATGACGCTGGCGGCCAGCTGAGTTCCGTAGAAGAGGTTGGGCGCCAACCCAATCACTGCCTCGACGAGATCGGCCTCGAGCACGTGCTGGCGAATAGTGGCTTCCTTTCCTCGCCGAAAGAGCGCCCCCTGCGGGACGACCACGGCTACCCGTCCCGTGAGAGGTGCCATCGAGGTGATCATGTGCTGGACCCAGGCCCAGTCTCCGTACTTTCGGGGAGCAGTCCCGCCGAGTTGGCTTCGCCCCCACGGATCGTTTGGCCACGCCTCTTCGCCCCAGGCTTCCAGAGAGAATGGTGGATTAGCGATCACGCAGTCAAAGTGGGCCAAGCGACCTCCATCGAAGAACGCCGGCGACCGCAACGTGTCGTCCTTCACGATGCGAAAGTCCGTCACCCCGTGTAGGAGCAGGTTCATCCGGGCGATGCCCGACGTCGTGAGCACCTTCTCCTGTCCGAAGAGCTTCCCCCAGAGCAGGCGGGGGTTGCCTCCAGCGTCCTTCACGTGCTCAATGACTTCAATGAGCATTCCTCCCGTACCGCACGCAGGGTCGTAGACGGTCTCTCCCTCTTGTGGGTCGAGGATGTCAACGAGCAACTTGACCACCGATCGCGGGGTGTAGTACTCGCCAGCCTTCTTGTTCGACTGGTCGGCGAAACGCTTGATCAGGTACTCGTACGCTTGACCGAAGATGTCAGGGGCAACGCTGGCGTTCGTCAGATGCTTCGACGAGAAGTGCTCGATGAGGTCGGTGAGCGTTCGGTCGGGCAACTTGGTCTTGTTGGTCCATGCTGCGCCCCCGAAGATGCCGTAGAGAGTGTCGGGATTCGCTCGCTCGATTCCGCGCATGGCTGTGACAAGCGCTTGCCCCACGTTCTCAGTACGCCGACGCACGTCTTCCCATAGGCAACCGTCGGGAATCTGAAACCGATGGTTCTCCGCGAAGTGAGCGAACTCGCGGTCACCGCCCGACTCCACCAGCGCGTGGGCGTACTCCTCTAGGTACACATCGCTGATGCGCTTGAAGAACATGAGCGGAAATATGTAGGCCTTAAAGTCAGCCTGGTCGATCGCCCCCCTTAGGAGGTCGGCGGCTCGTGCGAGATACGCCTCGAGATCCGCGAGTGACACCGGTTCGATCTCAGCGGGGAGCAGCTCGCGAGCTAAAGCTCGTGCTTCATCCTCAGTCATGTCGCTGACGGTCCCCCTCTCCTCGTACTTGGCACTTAGCACGAGCCTACGATGGTGCTGCGACTTGAAACGGCCTCGCATCGCTGCGCGGAAGCAGCCCTGACGGATCTGGCTGCGTCTTGGTCCGTTCAGAAACGCTGCGATGGTTGCTTGCTGAGTCCACGCGGGTACTGCAGACTAACGCCATGAATGATGCCCTGTTCGGTGCTCTCTTTGGAGGCGGTGCCACCTGCGTCGCCGCGTGGATCACGATCCGCCAGCAGGGAGTACTTTCACGACAAGAGATCCTTCAGAGCCGCTTCGCTGACGCATACGTAACCCTTCAGATCTACATCAGTTCTTGGGCAGACCACGCGAAGTGGAACCTGGACATCATCAAGATCGCAAGCCAACCAGAGCCCCGGCTTCCTCAAGTAAGTGACATCGAGGGTGCGAGAGTGTCCCTGTTCGCGTCAGACAAAGTTGTGTCTTCGATGAACAAGTTCTCTGGGGCTGTGTTGAGTTACCGTCTTGCCGTAGGTCGACTTGAAGAAGTTCGACGTGCATCGTCAATGACGGGCCCAAAGCATCCCGATCTCGATTCCGTCTTGGCGGAGCTGACGACTAGTGCGCGCGCTCTGGTCGCGGAAGCCGAGCAGGTCCATTTGCTTCTTAGGCGTGAGCTGCGGGGCACTGCCAGACGGTCGCTGTGGATGCGGTCGAACCACAGCGGCTGAATCTCGCGTCTCTCTGGAATCGGTGTCGCAGCGCAGACCAAGGGTCGCCCCCGCCTCCTGGCGCATGCCGGTGCCACGCGGACCGTCCGTTCCGTACTGACCAGTCGCCCCGGAGGATCCCGTGTACCGTCTCTTTGCGCACCACCGTGCGGTGCAATCTCGCCGCCCCCAATCCCGTGCCTTCACCCTCATCGAGCTCATCATCGTCGTGGTGATCCTCGCCGTACTCGCCACCATCGCCATCCCCACCTTCACCCAGGACATCAAGAACTCCGTCCTGGCTAAGGAGGCGACCACCCTCAACTCCTTGGGCACCGACGCCCTCTCGATCGCGCGCTCCCAGGGTGAGACCCTGCCCACCGCCGCCGACTTCGCCACCGCCGCCGGTGAAATCACCCTGGCCGCCTACACCGCGCAGTCGGCTCAGCCCATCCTCACGGCGACCGGTACTCACTACACCTTCGTCACCACCACCCAGGCCTCTCCCGTACCATCGACCAGCTACGGCACCGTCAGCCTCGACACCACCGACTCGACCACCGCAGTGGGCCTGGCCACCCAGTCCACGACCGGGGGCTGCGTCCTGACCGAGGTCACCGAGTCGCACGTCTACGACTGGTCGTACTCCACGAACCTGGGCTCGAACTGCAACGGCGACGTCGCCCTCTCCGGTCCCAGCCAGGCCGCTCCGAGCACGGCCGTACTGACCTACGACCAGCAGGTCGCCTCCCTCGCCCCGAGCGCCTGGTGGAAGCTCAACGACGCCGTAGGCTCGACCACCGCCATCGACTCGTCAGGTAACGGGTACACGGGCACGGTGAACGGTGGGGTGACGTTCGGACAGACCGGCCCGATCACCGGCACACCGAGTGACACGGCGGCGCTGTTCGACGGGAGTACGGGGTACATCTCGACGGGATTCAAGCCTACATTTTCGGCCATAACCATCCTGGTGTGGGTAAATGCGATCCCGACAAGTTTTGGGTCCAATACTCGTGTTCTTGCGGCGGGTGGTGCTGGAGGTAGTGGGTTTGACTTCTACGTTCAAAATGGGGTTGGAATCTATATCGAACAAGGCGGTACGGAGTACCCAAGTTACGGCAGTTGGCTGCGAAACCCAGGGTCGGGATGGGAAATGTGGACACTTACCTGGGACGGAGCGACCGTCAAAGGTTACTACCAGGGCGTTCAACAGTTCAGCCAAGCGGCGGCACCGGGGGCTATTACATGCGCTAATGCGCTCACATTGGGGGCATATTATCCGGGGTTTGATTTTTTCCCCGGTGCCATCTCTGAAGTCGCCATCTTCCCCACTGCTCTCACCGCCTCGCAGATCTCCAGCCTCTACGCCGCGGGTAAGTAATTCGGCCACTAGACGCAGATCCAACCCCGCGCTCAGGTTCGCAGCCGAAACAGGCCGGGTGCCACTCGATCCACTAGGGCTGGGTGGCCCCAACGATCCATCGCCAGCCGCGTCAGCGCCTTCTCCACCGCCCATCGCCGGCGCGCCTGCTTGTCCGGATTGAGTCGCGCCATCAGGTCCCGTTCCGTGAACGCACCCCGCTCATCCACCAGTTCCACCAGCACCGCCAGGATCTCGTCGCGCACGGTCCGGCGCTGCGGACCAGGGCGAACACCGATCTGGAACGCTTCGAGGCGAACCAGCCACGGTTTCGCCTGGGGTGACTGCACCTCCACGCACCAGTTCGGCTTTAAGGCACTATGGTTGGTGCGCCAAAATGGAGGTAGGTACGAACTCGGGTCCGACACCGTGCGGATCCGAGTTCAGCCTCTCTGACTCGGGCCACCGCCGACCCATCCTCCCCCAGGGCGCCGGCAAGTTGGTGGATGCCCGCGACGTCAACGCGGTCGCGTGGCCCCGCTGGGGGAAGATGGGAGTTCCGTACCAGGACGTCGCCGTGCCTGACCTATCCCATCTGACCGACCAACAGCGAGCTGTCGTTGACCACCCCGTCGACCAGCACGGCCGGGTCCTCGCCGGCCCCGGCACGGGGAAGTCCTTCACGGCGATGATGATCCTGGGCCGCCTGGCGCTCCTGGAGCGCGGCCACTCGTAAACCGAAGACCTCCGCCGTCAGCGAGACGCTCTCAATGGCCTCGTAGTAACGCCCCATCGCCGTCTCGGTCGTGGGCATCTCGACCTGGACCACCACCAGCTGCTCATCGAGCTCGCCAGTGACCGCGGGCACGAGTTCCACCGCTCGCGCCACCGCACGGGGGGAGAGCTCACTGTCGCGGTAGGCGGCCAACAGGTTGTTGACCATCATCGCCTCCAGGGCGTCAGCGTGGATACGGCTGCTCGTGCGCTGCTGCGAGCGAGCCCGCTTGTCCTAGCTCGACCCACCCAGCCGGTAGGCCACGACCTGGGGGTGGCCACCTCCGTGGGCCAGCTGGGGTCCCCCGGCCGGGACGACGACGGTGTCCCCGGCCACCGCGATCCCCGCGTTGGTCGATGTGGGTAGCGCGATCGATCGGACGACGCGGCCGGTCGCGCGGTCGAGGGCGAGCATGGTGCCGTCGAAGAGGGTCGTCAGCACCAGGTCGTTGACCACCGTCGTGTCACCCAAGGGCAGCGACGCGACCTTGGTGTCCCACTCGACCCGGCCGGTCGCCAGGCTCAGAGCCTCGATCTCTCCGGCCGCCTTGGTCCCGGCGAAGGGCTGGCCAGTGACGTCGCTGTTGGACGTGTAGCGCAGCGCGAGGTCGATCGTCTCGACGTAGACCGAGCCGCCGGCCACGGCCATGTTGGCCAGGACCCCCCCGAAGGATCCGGGCAGGATCACGAGCGGCAGGGAGGCCGTGACCCCGTGCAGCGCGCGGCGCGAGTCGCCGTCGTGGCCGTTGTGTGCGCCGACCGGCGTCTTCCACAGTAGGTGGCCGGTGCGCGCGTTGAAGGCGTAGACGATCCCCATCTTCCCTCCGCCGATGATCGCGGGCTGGCCGCGCACCGTGGCCGCGATCGGCGAGGCCTGAAGGTCGTAGTCCTTGAAGTCGTCGGGGACCGCCTGGTAGTACCAGCGGAGTCGCCCGGTCGCCGCGTCCAGGTTGACCTCGCTGTCGGTGTAGGGCTGGGGCCGCGGCTCGCTCATCGCCGAGCCGAACGTCTGGTACGGGTTCCCGACGCCGACGGTCACCGAGCCGTCCGATCCCACGAGAGGCGTCTCCCAGATCCCGCCCGAGCCCAGCCCCAGCGCGGCGACCCCCGGGTCGAGCGAGGTCGTGGTGTCAAAGCGCCAGAGCTCGCGGCCGTCCTTCGCGTTGAGCGCGAGCACGACGCCGCCGCCCGGGCCTTTGCCGTACTGGCTGCCGAGGTACTCGCGCCGGCCCGCGACCACCGGCTGGACGCCGAAGGTCCCCTGGCCCTTGGTGAGGAGGTGCCGGTCCGCCCAGACCACGCGCCCGTCGCTCGCGCGCAGGGCGAACGCGGTGCGCGGGGCCAGGGCGTAGACGAGCCCGCCCGCGACGGCGACGCCGTTGGGCCCCGGCCCGCTCAGGAGCTTCTGACCGACGTAGTGCTCCCAGAGCTTCTCGCCCGTGGCCAGGCGCAGGGCGTAGACGTTGGAGTACGCGTCCTGGAGGTAGACGACGCCACCGACGACGACCGGGTTGGCCACCAGCGAACCGAGCTTGTCGAGGCTCTTCGCCGCCTTGCCGGTGATCGGAAACGACCAGGCCTCGCGCAGGCGCGCCACGGTGGCGCCGGAGATGCCCGAGCCGACGGCGACGCGGGCGTTGTCGAGCTCGCCGTTGGGGTAGGGCCACGACCCGACGCGAGGCGCCGGCGCGGCGCCCGCGCCGACCGACGCAAGTCCCACCGCCAGCACCGCCGCGACGAGGGCCGCCCGCACCACCGCTCGCGCCCCGTCCCGCCCCATCGGCCCATTCTTGTGCACCGCCCCCCCGACGGCGAGGTCGCCCCGGCGGTGCCCAGGCGACCATGTCCTACGGAACCGCTGCCGTCGGCCCGCGCTGGTCGTCGTCCATCCGTCACGATGCACGCGGTAGTCCTGCGAGTGCCCTCGAGGACAGGCTGGGAGAACTCCGGGCACCGTGCCCCTTCCGCGACCGCGACCCCGGCGCAGGGCCAGGTGAGTTGCGCACCGAGATCATGCCTTCCAGCCGAACATCCTCGTTCGGCTCCAATGTCGGATACGCACCAGAATGGCCGGGAGTTCGCGCACCAACGTAGTGCCCAAAAGCCGAACCCGCTCCACGCACGCACTCTGATCAGGGACTCTATGTGCGCAAGAGCGCGATCTCGGTTCGGGACGGAGAAACGGTTGCATACCGTATGCAACACGGTACAGTAGGGCACATGAGGAAGAGCAGCACCATAGGGTTCTCCGTCGAAGATGCGGACCGTGACCGCCTGGAAGACCTTGCCGAGCGCTACGGCGGTGGGAATCGCAGCGCGTTTCTTCGAAGCGCGATGGATCTCATGGAGCGCGTTGCCCGCGCCGAGGACCTTGCGAAGCTACAAGGATACGGCAGTGCTCAGTTGTCTCGGAGTGGATTCAGCATCCAAGACATCCCCCGCATTGTCGACGCGCAAGCGCGTCGTGATGATCCTCAGACCACAGATCGTGCGAAGGCGATCGTATCTGACCTCATCAGCCACCACGGTGTGCTCACCACGCCATACGAGCAGTCAGACGAAGATCGCGAGCTCGCAGCTGCTCTGTCCTACGCGTTGGATACCGCGACAGACCATCACGAGGACGATCCCGTCAACTTCACGCACTCCAGAGAGGATCTCGGCGACGGGGTCACGGTGCTCGCGGTCGTGGAGCTCCACCGGGATGACGTCCAGCAACTGCTGCGCAAACTCGTCCCTTCGCGCGTCGCGGAGTCTGAGACCCAAGACGCGTAGGGTCGGCCCCAGGTGGCGAAGATACATGTGGCGTTAGACGCCCCCACGCTTGTAGCCGCCGCCTCGGAATTGAGCCCGGGTGCGCTGGTGTTTCCGCAGAAGTACCCACCGGGCGCCGGCGCCGTGAACGCAGATGCCATCGGGGTCTTCGTGTACGACGACGACTACTTCGGTCTTGTACTAACCGAGGCTGTACTCGATACCGTTACCACCACGCTGATTGGCGCCCTGGGATGGGACGACGAGCAGGCAGCACACTATGTGGAACTGCTGGTCGCCGGTGCTAAGGATTCAGGCGGCGGCGTCGTAACCTCCAACTCTCGCGCGAATTTCTTGGGCGGCTTGGACGAATCCGCGACAACCGCTGCACGAGGGCTAGTTGGTCCTGAGCTCGCGCCGAGTCGGATCCTCGTGACCAGGTGCGCGGACGCCGTTCGAGCGAAGGACATCATGGTGCGTGGAGTGGCTCTCCCGCCCCAAACAACCATCACCGCTCTTTCCCCTGGAGACTTCCTGAGTCGCGTCAAGACGGTTCGCTGGCGCATGAGGCAGTCGGGGGCTCGGCACTAGAGAGATAGCGATAGACGCCAATCTTCGACGTCTGAACGACAATCGGCGACCCCGATGTGCGCCCGATCAATCGCGCTAGCGCCTTCTCCACCGCCCACCGCCGACGCAGGCCACTGTCCGGATTCAGGCGGACTAACAGGTCCCGTAACCTGAATACGCCGCGCCCATTCACCAGCTCCGGCAGCACCGCCGTGATCTCGTCGCGTACCGTCCAACGCTGCGGACCAGGACGAACGCCGATCTGGAAGGACTCGAGGCGAACCAACCACGGTTTCGCCTGGGGTGACTGCACCTCCACCGATTGGGACTCTGCGAGAACCGAGCTAGCAGGCCGCACAACTTCACTACTACCTGGGACGCACCTGTGAGGTAGTGGTGGACCGGCGCCGGGTGAGTAACACACGTCAAGTGAGTTGAGTACGCCAACCACTACGCAAGAGGGTCTCCAGGGTGGTCGAGGACCCACTCGGCTAAACCTCTGATCTCGTCGCCCCGCATTACGTCTAGGGTGCGAATTTCTAGCGACAGGACGTAACCCCCGCCGCTCGGGAGCTTTGACCGCATCTTCGCTTCAAGCCACTTGCGACCGGACTCAATCATGTCTTCGTCGAGTTCCCCGTCTTCGTTCACGAGTCCGGCACTACGGAGCGTTGCAGGACTGGTTACTGCTACGAGACGAACCATCCTGTCGTTTCCACCAATCAGCCACTCATCGACACAGGAACAGACTCTCCCGGCCGCCGTAGGGCTCTTACTAGCTGCCACATCCAGCGCCGCCTTACGTAGTGAAGTGGAGATGACCGCAGCACTAGGACGTAGCACGTGTTGATCAATGAGATCATTGTGAGCAGCACGATCGAATCGCCGAGCGAGCCACGCCGAGAAACGTTCATGCTGTCCACCAGTGAGAGGCCGGAGAGTGCTCACTGCATCCGACAACAGAGCCCGCTTCTCCATGCTGGTTACGATCCGAGCATCGACAACGGCGCCCTTGCCCGAAGGAACGGACAACTTGTCGTTTGGGTAGGGAAACTCTCGTGGAGAGTACGGCCCGTGACGCAACTGCAACCAGTCGGCGTAGTCGATGTACTCGAGAGGGCAAACCATCAGGCACGGCTCGACTTCGGGCGCGCGTACGATGTCGCAGTCCTGACTAAGGATTACGTACCAGCCGACGCTGCTCTCAGCGGTGAGTGACCAGACTTCATCAAACTCGGGACTACCCTCCGCTACTCCGCTCGCGGCCAAGAAGGTGGACGGCCCGCGGCCGATAATGGTCACTGCTCCTAGGGAAATGAGATCACCCTGACGAAGGGTTGACAGAAGTGTCGCCAGCGTCTTTTCCGAAGAGGCCTCACCCGGCGTACTCACCTGGCCGACCAGAGTCTCAGCGTGTGGTGCCGACGAGCACGCGACGCGCGGAGGCGAACACCAGAAGGAGGCTAGATTCGCTGGCGGTCGAGTCATCCCGAGTTCTGGGCTCGCCGTGATCCGGGCCTGCGGAGTCGGTGTGCACGGCTCGACTAACCATCCGGAGTTTGTAGGCATCTGACCGCACGGGCGATCCGCCATCACCGATCAAGACTTGCTCTGATGGCAACTCCGCCGAAGCCAAAGATACGACGATAGATGAGCGCGGAGCCAGAGCCGACCGAACTTCATCGAGGTCAAAGCGGCGGTGCCCCCCGGGAGTGGTGATAAAGGGAATCCGTCCTTCGCGTGCGTATCGTGAGATGGTCGAGCTGGTGACACCAAGTTCATCAGCCACCAACTGTGAGGTTCTAGTGCGGTTAGGAGTCGCAGTCATGTCGTCCACTGTATCAGGTCTTGCGCGGATTGCAAGGTATACGCGGATTGCACGGTTTTCCGTACTATGAGGAATGTAGCACCCGAGTCGTCGCCCCGATCCGCCGATACCGCCCGTATCCGACTGGCTCTACTCCCATGATTTCGACTCCTTTCCACCTCGCCAGTCGCCGGAGAGCCTTCTCCACGGCCCAGCGCCGGCGCTCCTCGTTGTCCGCGTTAAGCCTGGCCATTAAATCCCTCATCGTGAATTCTCCATGCTCATCCACCAGTTTCGGCAGCACCGCCAAGATCTCGTCGCGCACCGTCTGACGAAGCGGACCAGGGCGAACACCGATCTGGAACGCTTCGAGACGAACCAGCCACGGTTTCGCCTGGGGTGACTGCACCTCCACTCATTTTTATCCTGATAGGAGGGTATTACTACTCTTCTGTCGCGGGATCTGGCATTTCCGTTGTCACCGCGCCAAGCACCCCACGGACGTCGATGACTGCATCGTCTACCCACTTGTCCAATGGGACTCGAGCGGTACGTGCTGTCACTGGCCGACCTCGCGTCCACCAACAGAATTCTTGGCCGCTACCGTCCCGGCTCCGTGCTGACCGCGCCTCGACACCATCGAGTTCCTGGTCGTACCCTGCTTGGGCTACCGGCCAACACTTCTCGTGAGACACAACGTCTCCGTTCGCGTCAAACGGATACGTCGTCAGGAACCCTGCCAACTGAACGCCTTCGTCGCTCACAACGTCGACTGCCGTCATGCCCCTGGGGAGGATGACGCCGATCAACTCGTATGCGCCACCACGTAGATCGGACACCGAGTAGAACCAGCCGTCCGCCAGCTCTTCTACTTGCATCCGCGCCGTTGGAAGATCGCGCGACACGTACAGTGCGTCCCAGCCATCCGGTGGATTCCAGCGACCGCCCGTCACTCTGGCGTAACTCGTGTCCAGGGGGTCTGACCACGATGCCTGGCATACCCGAAGCCACAGGTGCTCTTCAGGAGCGACCACCCGTGTCAGCAGCATCAAGGCTGCACGCGACGAAGGTCAAACGCTCGAGATACCGCGTCGCGGAGTTCTCCGAACTCACCCGATTCGAGGAGGTCAACCAGCGACTTCCCGTCAAGGTTCTTAGCGGGTCGTCGCACGACGTCGGCGATCTTCTCGGTCTTGATATGCGCCAGTAGTTCCGACGTCGTCTCGTCGAGGAGGCCCACGTCCCCGACTCGATCAGCCGGTACTCCGTTCTTTAGCCACTTGGCGTAAGCCTGCCGAGTTACCCCGAAGGCGTTGGCCACCTCGGTACGGCTCAGCTTCCACAGACGCTCGAGTCTCCTAAGTGGCTGTGATCGCATACCCTCCTCTAGGCCTTCGGCGATGACCGCGGCTCGCTCTAGGGAGTCGGCCAACAAGGCCGCCACGAATGCGGCAGGCTGCTCGCGCGCCGCTTCCACGGCCTGCTCGACGGTGCTGGATGCCTTTCCCATGAGACCTCCTCTCTCATGACTGTACCGCAACCATTCGTCAACCGCAACCATTTGTCAACCTCGACTTCGGCGAACCGCTTGGTTGGAGGGAAGCTGGTAGCGCCCCGCACCCAAGCGGACTAGGGACGTCACCTCCATTCGCTGGATGGCCTTCTCCACCGCCCACCGCCGGCGCAAGTCATTGTCCGAATTCGGACGGGCTACCAGGTCCCGTAACCTGAACACGCCACGCCCATCCACCAGTTCCGGCAGCATCGCCAGGATCTCGTCGCGCACCGTTACACGCTGCGGACTAGGGCGAACACCGATTTGGAAGGATTCGAGGCGAACCAGCCACGGTTTCGCCTGGGGTGACTGCACCTCCACCAAATGGGACCCATGCGAAACGGGTCCCACGTGCCCGCCATACCGTCACGGACCAGGGCCGAGTCTGTCGTTCCCGTAACCGCAGCGCCGCCGGTTGTCCGTCCGTGTCCGAAAAGAACCCGTGTTCAGGCCCGGATTCGACGGACCCGTCCCTCCGGAAGTATTCGGGCACGCGAACCATTGTCTGATCGGAAGCACAGACCAGCAGCCTCACACGGTCGTCCTCGACTCAACGGAGTTGCGGCGGTGACCTGTCGCACAATGCGAGGCAGAATCATCTACGTCGGTGCGCCCTACAACTACGCCAGCAGGCTGTCAAGCCTCTGCCCCTTCCTAACCACCGAATTGGTTGAACGCACTCGTCAAGGTCAGAGCCGCTGTCAGTAACGCCAACAGCCCTCGACCTGATATCGGATCGAGGGCCGTGGTCATTGCGACGGGAAAATGCGTCGCCCGTTTTGAACTACGAGATGCTGAAACTCGTAAGCGTGAACGTGCCCGAGCCGTCAGCAGTACCGACGCCGTCCTCATAGCCGCCGCCTCCGCCAAAGGACAAGCCCATGCCCGTCACATTGCTCGCCGCAGCTGAAAAGGCTGAGTTGGAGTAGTCAGCATTGCCATCCCAATCACCCCAATTGATCGACGATGGCGACAGGGTGGCTGTGACAGTGAAGGTTCCGTTGCCAAGGTATTGGAAGGAGCTCGCCGAGTTCTGAGACCACCAGTAGTTTGTGTAAGCAAATCCGCCCGCATTACTGGTTTCGAAGAAGAGGCGCACACTCGCTGGTTCTGTTCCTCCGAAGGGATAGAAAATGAAGTCCGAAGCAGGCGCCCCGGCGATAGAAAACGTGGCGGTAACGGTCTTGCCTAAGTCGTTACCCCGATAGCTTGAGTTACCCTGCGTGTTGATCAGCAGAGCGGTGTTGGGCTGATTCGTGAAATTGAATGTGGCGAGCCCGCTTTCCGAGGGGGCTACCTGGGACAGCGAGAGATCCCCCATGGGGGACGGGTTGTAGTAGCCCAGGTGCCAACCAGAAGCGCCGGGCCCGTTCGGGGCCGCGCTCGCCAGTGCCGGAGCAATGAGCACTCCGGCCATAGTGAGGGCCGCGGCCAAGACATTGAATCGTTTCACGTCATACCTCCCTTGTGAAGCACGGGTGCGACGGTTTCGCCACTGACTCATCGCGGGCTTCGTGGCGACCAGGTACACGCCCGCGAGTCTCTGTCTCGATCCCCGCCGAAAGATCTTCCCGGCAACGACGAGCCTATAACCGATCTCTGGTCGTTGCAAACGGCGATGCGCCAGGCACCGGCGAGCGATCGCAATGCACTGGGGGTTGGCCAATTCATCGAAGTGCGTGCCGAATTTACAACCGCTCTAGAAGCGACTTTCAGACCGGAAGTCAACCGGACGACATGGTCGGAATCGCAACAACTGCTGAATCACACAAGGGGAGCACGCTCGGGATTCCGTTCTCACCTCCAACCGCTAATTCGCCAGCGGATTGTGCTCCATCGAGTCACTGTCTAGGGAAGGCGGTAAGCGCAATACCGACGGAGGTCAATGTTCGAAACGTGCCACCGACCTCCACTCCTATCTCGGCTAGTGCCGTAAGGACTCGCTCACAGGCGGTCCCGCGCTGGCGCAGCGTTCTCTTCTCGATCCGGAAGGGCGCCAACCGGACCAGCCACTAGTTCGTATGGGATAACGCTCCTCCACCAATGCGAAAGGACCGTTCCGTCGGTGCCGGGCCTTTCAAATTCCCAGTTCATGCAAGTATTACCCTTGGTAGGTTGGCGAGATGCCGGGCGCACCGCAGCCTTCTTTCGTGGATGAACTCATCCAAGCGCCCGCCGGTGTAGCACTCTTAGCTCGCTTGGAGGCCACGAAACGCGATGACGTCTCTCGGTTCGAATGCCCAACCGACTGCAACCATGACTCCGTTCGCCTCGCAGCATTGTCGATCCAGGAGATGCCGTACGGAGAACTACTGGAACTGGCCGTCTCCGCTGCCCAACAATTCGCCGGCCCCTGGAGTGGCCAAGCACTCACGTCACTCCCGTACCTGTACGAGCACGCGAAACATCGTCGCCAGATTGCCGAGGCATTATCGGCAAGGTTCTACCTACCACTCCACCGCGACCCAGACTTAGGCGCGCAACAGTGGTGGTACGAGGAGCCGATCAACTCGCAGCAACGCGCTGGCATAACCCCGTGCTTTACCAATTACACGCTCTGTTACGGCAACGGTGAGTTCACTTGGGGCGGTCTCTGGACCATCACGGACCCGCCACCTCAAATTCACGATGCCCTAATCTTGACCTGGGACTTCTTCGGATGGCCAACGTCGCGGTGGTTGCTCCCCGTTCGCTCGGACGCGCGTGTATGGGTCATCAACCGTCCAGCGGACTGGACTCGCTTGGTAGAGACCTATCCGAAGGCAGCCGCGCATCCACACGCTGGCTGGGAACTGCCGGGGCCGAACCAGCATCCTTCAGATACGAAGCTGCTACGTTCACTCGCTACCCAGCACGCAGTGAGGTCTGAGATTGCCCTGCACGTGTTGCCCGACTGGGAGCGTGTAGCAGCGGACTTCGATGGGGTCCATCTCAGTTGGGCGGGGTTCCTCACGACTGAGGGTTTCATTAGCGACCTTTCCAACGGAGGTGTCACGATGATGCGCTTCTGGGGCAGTGAGCACACACTCTGGCTCCATGACGTATTTGAAACGCCGGTTCCCCTCGAGGCTCCCATGCTCACGGGTAGCGTCGGCGGTGGCGTTGGAGTCGACGCGTCCACTGATGATGGACGTCGGGCGCGAGATTCGCGAGCCCTCGACACCCTCTTAGGACGTTGAGAGTTTGGCCTGAATACTGGGCGCAGTCATTGCTACGCTTTTTGCGCAGCCGTCATCTCAGAGTCCGCGTGGCTTCCCCGCATCTCCCCCAACCGGTTCGGTTGTGACAGCGCGTGTCCTATTTGGACCCACCGGTTTGCCGCAGCGAGCCAACACCGTCGCGTTTCGAATATCGCACTACGCGTTCGACGAAGTTCAGTGAGACTCCAGTACTTGGCGCCACCAGCAAACGACGAGGTCGGACACGAGCGTTCAGCCCTGATGTCAGTGCACCAGCATCTCGTCGCGCTCTCGCGCCATCGTCGAGGCGTAACTCCGAACCGGCCCCTTGGACGCCACGTCGCCGAGGGCAGCGCGGCTCGTGACGTTCGACATGGTGCCCCAGCTCTACGACAGTGGTGTTGGCATACCACGATCCGGCGATCGACGTAGTCCAGGTTCTCGCGCATCGGTAGCGTGAGATCTCGTGATGGCCCACCAGAGTGAGAATCTTCCCACGGCTCCCCCGGCCTTCATCGTGTTCGATCTCGACGGAACCGTCGTCGACTCGGCGGACGGGATCGTGTGGTCGTTCGAGGCCACGCTGCGCGACTTCGATCGACCAATCGACCGATCAGTGTTGGCGACGCTCATCGGTCCCCCACTGCACGACTCCTTCTCGCGACTCGGGTTTGGGCCCGATCTTCTCGGCGATGCCCTCAATCGGTACCGAGCGCACTACGGCGAAGAAGGCGTCTATCGATGTCGGCTGTACGACGGTGTGCCGGCACTTCTAGACACGATTGGCGTGCGCGGCATTCCCGCGTTGATCGCCACGGCGAAACGGGTGGACTTCGCGTCCCGCATGCTCGAATCGCTGGGCGTCGCCGAGTATTTTGCCGTCGTCGCGGGCGCGGCGCTCGATGGACGACGCAGCCCGAAGGCTGACATCGTGAGCGAAGCCCTGACGAAATTCGCACCCGCGTCGCCGCGAGGTTGGATGGTCGGTGATCGCCACTTTGACATGGAGGCGGCTCGCAGCAATCGACTTCTGGGCGGTGGCGCGACGTGGGGATACGGAACCGTGGCGGAACTCCGCGAATCCGGCGCGACGTGGCTGATTGACGAACCGTCGGCTCTCGGCAGGCTCGTCGATGATTTGTTCACGCGCTCGCCGCCGCGCGACCGGCCATAATGAACACGTGACGACGCGGCCCCCAACGGACAGCCTGAACCTGGTACCCGCGTCGGTCGACGACTATCGAGCGCTGGCCAAGCGCCGCCTACCTCGCCAACTGTTCGACTACGTGGACGGCGGAGCCTTTGGCGAGTCGACCTTGCGGGCGAATCGCGCTGATTTGCGCGCCCTGCGATTTCGTCAACGGGTACTTCGCGACGTCTCGGATCGGCGTATCGCGACGACCGTACTCGGTCAGCCGGTTTCGATGCCCGTCGTGCTCGCACCCGTCGGCTTCGCCGGCATGATGGCTAGGCGCGGAGAAGTCCAAGCCGCTCGAGCCGCGGCCCGCGCCGGCGTGCCTTTTTGCGAATCGACCCTCTCGATATGTTCACTTGAAGAGGTGACCGCCGCAGCACCAGCGCCCTGGTTCCAGCTTTACGTGATGCACGATCGCGCATACGCCGAAGACCTCATGGCTCGCGCCCAGGCCGTGGGGTGCACGACGCTGGTACTTACCGTTGATCTGCCGGTCGTGGGTCAGCGCTACCGCGACGTGCGCAATGGCGTGAGTGGTGAACTCTCGACGTCGCAACGGATTCGTCGCGGCTGGGACCTCGCGCGCCACGCGTCGTGGGTACGCGACGTCGCGCTCCACGGTCGGCCCCTGACTTTCGGCAACCTCGAGCGAGCCTTGCCGGACGCCCAAGTACCGGGCGACTTCCAACGATGGATCGCGAACCAGTTCGACCCCAGCGTGACGTGGAACGATCTCGCTTGGCTGCGCGAGCATTGGACCGGTTCCATCGTCATCAAGGGGATCCTCGATGCCGATGACGCTCGTGAAGCGGTCGCCCGCGGGGCGGACGCCATCGTGGTCTCCAATCATGGGGGCCGCCAGCTAGACGACGTTCCCTCGACCATCGCCGCGCTGCCGGCCATCGTCGACGCCGTCGAAGGAACGTGCGAAGTACTTCTCGACGGGGGGATCCGAGGTGGCCTTGACGTGGTCAAGGCACTCGCGCTCGGCGCACGCGCCTGCCTGATCGGACGACCGTGGGTCTACGCGGTGGCGGCCCGAGGAGAGCGCGGCGTTCAACACGTGCTTCGCCTGATAGCCGAGGAGATGCGCGTGACGCTCGGACTCACGGGTGTCACCGACGTAGCGAACCTTGATTCGTCAGTGCTGTTGAAGCCTTGACGCAACGTTCCCCGCTACCGGGGATCCATACGGTTATTCGGGTGACTCCCGTCCGCACTGGTATCGTCAGCGAGCCGACCTCGATGGATTATCGGCGCCCGGTAAGCCGAGACGGAGCGGCCCGTGTTGCGCCGCTCAACCTAGCCTACGAACAATCGCCGCGACACCATCGAACGAAACGCATCGCCAATCGCGCCAGGCAAACCTGCCCAGGGAGTCAACACCATCCTCCACGAGCCGCTGCGCCACGATACCCTTGACCGCTTTGGCGCCGTGTCCGGCAGCCCTCGCGCCACCCGCGTCCTGGAAGCGAACTTCGATGACCGGCCCCCGAGCGGTTACGCGCGTCCAATCAATCGCTCGGCGATGCTCGCGCGGCAACAGGTCAACCAGCGTTGCGGCGCCAATCACCGCGCACAACGCGTCGGTCACGGCGTCGCGCCAGAAGTCATCGAGTCGACCGAGGCCGTCCACCCGCGCTGGAAACGTCAATCGGTTGTCGGCAATTACGTCGTCGCCGGCAGTGATTCCGTAGAGAGCCGATGGGACGAGCAGCCGCCCACGGCGTTGCGTGGCGATCGACGCCGCATCCAGGTGCCGCCACACCACGCCGTTGTAGCGCTGCCACGTGGGCAACAACGGCGCGTCCCCGATCACGATCTGCTCGAAGCAACGGCGGGCACGATCGAGCAACGCACCGCGAGCTCCAGTGACTCGCGCCACCCCTTCAGGTTGGTCGAGCACCTTCGAGAGAGCCGCCACCACGTCGCAACGGTGCGAAGCCAACTGCGCGCCGAACACGTCGCGACCTGGCGTGGTCACGCCACCGATGGTCTTGCCCTGTGACGGCGGTACCAGGACAAACGGAGGCGTAACTGACACGGCCCCCTACCGTACCGGTTCAGGCCACCTTCAGGACCTCTGGCGAGAGACCGTTAGCGCGAAGGAAGTTGCGAACCTTGACCACTTGCTCGTCGGTGAGGTCGCGCGTCCGCGTCGGTCCGAATGACACGGTATCGCCGTCGACGGTGACGGCCCAATTGCCCCGGTGCGTCTCGTGGACAACGCCGAGGCGGGCGAGCAACGAGCAGACGTCATGCCACTGAATATTGTGATTCAGCGGATGCGTGAACAGCTTCTGCAGCGTTACGCGGTGGTGGTGGTCCAACTTGCTCAGCATCACTTACCCCCTCCGAGGACCGTGGAACGGCCCTTAGAAGCACTTTCTACCCGTTAGGGTACAAAGTCAAGCAGCGAAACCAGTTCTACGTGCTCGGTCATGGGGAAGAGATCGAGAATCTCCAAGTGCGACAACGAGAAACCAGCGGATAAGAAGACCTTAAGATCTCGGGCGAACGTCGCAGCGTCGCAAGAAGCGTACACAATCCGTCGAGGCATGGCCGAAGCGATAGCCACTGCGACGCCCCGGGCCAACCCGGCCCGCGGCGGGTCCACGACGACGACGTCGCGAGATCCCACTAGGCGCGCCACAAGTTCGGGCGTGACCGATGAGCGACGAACCCGCAGCGCACGGTGGCCCTCGCCATTCACGCGGGCGTCGCGCACCGCGTGGGGCGACACCTCCACCGCCACTACCTCGCCCGTTGGGCCCGCCGATGATGCGAGTGGTACCGAGAACAGTCCAACACCACTGAAGAGATCGACGACGCGGTCTCCGCGGTCCACCCGCGCCAAGTTCATCACTCGCTCAACCAGCATCGCCGGTGCCGAAACGTGCGACTGCCAGAACGACGAGGGCGAGACGACATAGTGAACGCCTCGCACCTCGACCCGAGAGATCGGCGCTGGATCCAACCGCGAACCCGTTATCGAGGAGAATTCGTAACGCGCAGATCGTCCCGCGTTGATTCGCACCACGGCGAACGGCGGACCATCGCCGATGGCGCGCACCTCTACTTCTACGGCGTTGCGCCACCGCGTCTCGAATGCCGCAGCCGCCCGATCGCTCATCAGCCAGCACGGCTCTACCGCAACGAGTTCATGCGAACGAGCTGATCGAAGCGCTAATCGACCATCGGCGTCCACCGCACATCGCAATCGGGTGCGACTGCCCATAGCGGAGGCTGTCGCCGACGTGACCACCAGCGGCCACTCGATCCCACTGATCCGACGAAGCTGTTCGGCAACGACGTCGCGCTTCCACGCCTGCTGGGCCTCTGACGACGCGTGTTGCAAGTCACAGCCCCCGCAACCACCTGCGCCGGCGTGTCGGCACGGCGGCGGCGTTCGGTGCGGGCTCGCCTCAAGCACTCGACGCACCGACCCTCGAGCGAAGGATGACGTTCGCTCCGTGACGTCGACCGACACCAACTCGCCGGGCAAACTATCACGGACGAAGACCACTCGTCCGTCGGAAAGTCTGGCGACACCGCCGCCGGTGGCCGGGCGCTCGACGCGCACCACGTCGTCTACTGAGTCGCTCATCGCCGAAGCCTACTGAGCGTCACCGACGCCGGTCCGGCGCGATTCGAAATCTGATGCGTGGGCAAGGAACGCGTTGACGAGACGTGCCGCGCGTTCGCGGGCGGCGGGTTCCTCGTGCACGGTCTGGGCGATCAACGCCTCTGGATTGAGGCCCAGGCTGCGCGCATCATCCGCTCCCACGCTAAACCAGTCGCGCAGTTGCGCCGCATCGAGTTCGGGGTGGAATTGCACGCCGAGGTGACGGCCGACGGCGAAGGCTTGAACACACTGCTCGTTTCTCGCCCATACGTGCGCTGAAGACGGTAGTGAACACTCGTCGAAGTGATATTCGAACCAGGGTCCCGGCTCGATGGGGCTGTCCTCTGTCGCGTCGACCCGGTACCACCCGATTTCGGGATGGGTGCCGCGCCGCACGGAGCCTCCGGCGTATTGGCACAGCGCCTGAGCGCCGAAGCAGATTCCCAAGATCGGTACGCCACGTCGGTCGGCGTCGCCGATGACACCCAGTTCGCGACCGAACCATGCGGCCTCAACCTCGCGGTCGTAGACCGCGTGCGTCGATCCCAGTATCACGAGGACGTCGTGACCATCCAGTCGGGGGGTAGCACTAGTCGCGTCGAGCAGGGCTACCGTGAGGACGTAGCCGCGCTGGATCAACGCCTCGCCCACGAGGCCCGGATTGTCTTCAGCGTGATGTTTGATGACGAGGGCGCGTGGCATGCCTCACGACTCTACAAAGTCTCGTCGCCGGCTCACGGCGCAGGCACTGTCCAGCCCAGCGATTCGGCGATCTCGCGACAGGTCGGGCAGATCGGCGACTTGCGTGGATCGCTATTGGGTACCCACACCTTCCCGCACAGCGCTCGAACAGGCGTCGCGTTCACCAAGGCGTCAACGACCGAATTCTCGAGCGCTACGAATTCTCCATCCGGTGGGGTGTAACCCTCTAAGACGATGTGGGTGAAACGGTCGTGGTCCCCGTCATCGGTAACCGCCGCCTGGTGAAGACCGGTGTCTAGTTCCGTACTACTCACGAGAAGTACCCTATCGAGGCGCGTCGCTAGTGTCATACCGACATGTCACGCCGCCGCCAGAGACCGACCACGCGACCATTGGGTCGCGTCGCCACGCACTTTGCCCGCGACGGATCGCCCAAGCAGCCGTACCGGACCGAGGCCGAGGCTCGACAGGCGGCCCAGTTGGCATGGACGCTGGACGGCGTTGACCTCAACGCGTACCGGTGCGACTATTGCCACCACTGGCATATTGGCAAGAAATTTCGCGGGGATTAGCGCCCGGTTGAGAAACCGGGCAAGATGAGTGGACGCGACAGGGAAAGGTTCACCATGGCGGTTCAGGCCTACATCTTGATTCAGTCCGAAATTGGCTCGAGTGAAAGTGTCGTCATGGCGACGCGAGCCGTCCCCGGAGTTATCGAGTCCTTCGAGGTCACCGGGCCCTACGACGTCATCGTTCGTTGCGAGGCCGCCAGCGTTGACGACCTCGGCAAATTTATCGTGGGTGCGATTCAGAAGGTGCCCGGCATCACGCGCACGCTGACGTGTCCCGTGGTCAACATCTGATCTGATCAGCCAAAGGCACCGGCGGCGTGGAACGTGGCCTGTTCGCTTTCGTCGACGCCCCATCGGCTGAGGCCGGTTCGAGTTCCTGACCCGGCCAAACCCGGAGGATCGCCGATCGCCCCGGGTGTGCGCGAAAATCGTGGTGCGGGATTGGGTTGAATGAGCGGACCAGCCTCGAAGACGCGCCGGGCCACGTTCGCCGGGTGCGTTGCGGCCTCGCGTGGAGACAACACGGGCGTCACGCAGGCGTCAGTGCCGTTGAAGACGGCCTCCCAGTCGTCACGGGTCTTGGTGAGAAACACCGCGGCGAAACGCTCCTTTAGCATGGGCCACGAGTCGCGGTCCATCTGCGCGGGCAACGACGCGGGATTGATCTGCAGTCCCCGTAGGAGCTCGTCGTAGAACTGGGGTTCGATCGCGCCGACCGCCACGTAGCGACCGTCACGGGTCTCGTAAACGTCGTAGAACGGCGCACCGGAATCGAGAATGTTGACGCCGCGCTCTTCGCGCCAGTAACCAAGATTCATGAACGCGTGCGTCATCGTCATCATCGACGCAGACCCGTCCACCATCGCCGCATCGACGACCTGGCCCGCGCCGCTCTCTCGCGCGTGCAGGACAGCGGCGAGCACGCCAAAGAGCAAGAACAGGGAACCACCGCCGAAGTCGCCGACCAAATTCAGCGGCGGAACCGGGCGCTCACCCGAGCGCCCGATCGTCCAGAGTGCACCCGACATGGCGATGTAGTTGATGTCGTGACCGGCCCGCTGAGCGAGCACGCCGTCCTGTCCGTACCCGGTCATGCGACCGTAGACGAGGCGTGGATTGCGCGCCGCCACATCGTCCGGGCCAACACCCAGCCGCTCCGCGACGCCCGGACGAAAACCTTCGATGAGGACGTCGGCCTGTTCAGCGAGGCGCAGCACCAACTGGCGCCCGGCCGGGTTCTTCAGGTCCACCGCGACCGACGGTCTCGAGCGCGCGAGCAAATCCCACGTAAAGGTGTCCTTCGCATCGACGTCGCCGCGCTCGAGTCGTAAGACGTCGGCCCCAAGATCGGCGAGCAGCATGCAGGCGTACGGCGCCGGACCAATGCCCGCCAACTCGAGAACCTTAAGACCGTCGAGTGGCCCCACGGTGAGCCGATCAGTCCCACCAGAGGTCGTGACCGAGCACGCCCTTGGCGATAAGACCGAGCTGGACCTGGGAGGTTCCCTCGACGATGGTCAGTTGGCGCGCGTCGCGGTAGTAGAGCTCGGTCGGGTGCTCTTCCATGTAACCTGCGGCCCCGAGCAATTGGACGGCCAGCCCCGATGCCTTCACCGCGACCTCTGAGGCGTAGTACTTGCACATTGAAAGATACGGCACGTACTCTTTCGTAAATTTACCATGGTCAGCGAGCCACGCGGCTCGATACGTGAGCAGGCGCGCCGCCTCGATTTCGGTGGCGCACTTCGCGATTTCCCACTGAATACCTTGAAACTCGGCGATGGTCTTGGTAAAGGCTGGACGGTTCTTCACGTACTCGGTCGCGTACATCAGCGCCCCCTCCGCCAGTCCAATCCCGCGTGCGGCAACGATCGGCCGCATGGCGTTCAGCGACTGCATGGCCAGCGCGAAACCGCCGCCGATGACCTGGTCGGGACCGACCCTGACGTCCTCGAAGACGATGTCCGCCGTATCGATTCCCTTCACCCCCATTTTCCTGTCGACGCGCGGTCGACTGACGCCGGGGGTCGTCGCGTCGACAATGAATGCACCAATATTCGTGTGGAGCCTCGACGAGGGATCGCCCTTTTTGGCGAAGACCGTAAACCAATCAGCCTGCTTGCCTCCCGATATCCACGACTTCGTACCGTTCAGAATAAAGCCTCCTGGTACCTCCGGATCAGGCGTTGCTCGCGTTTGCATACCGGCCACGTCCGAACCAGCTCCTGGTTCGGACAGGCAGAATGACGACCGCATACTGCCGTTGGCGATTCCCGGCAAGTAACGAAGTTTCTGCTCTTCCGTGCCCGCGATCATGATCGGTCCCGTGGGTAGTCGAGTGAGCAGCAACATGAGTCCCAGCACGTTCGAGTACTTCGTCACCTCTTCAATGGCGACGGTGAGACCCATGATGCCCGCGCCCGACCCGCCGTACTCCTCAGGAATGCACAGTCCGAGAAGTTCCGCACGTCTGAATTCGTCGAAGATGTCCTGGGGGTAGAGGCCCGTCGCGTCGATCTCCCTCGCCCGTGGTTTGATCTTGTCCTGGGCCAGTCGCCGTACCGTCTCGCGCAGAGCCCGCAGTTCGTCAGTCAGTTCAAAGTCCATACCACGCAAGTTACCCCTTGCCGATGTGCCAACATTGCGCCATGACTTCGTTCGACCGCGCCGCGTCCCTCGACGCGCTCCAACGGATTACGTTCGACGTCATCGTCATCGGTGCCGGAATGACCGGCGCCGGTGTCGCACTGGACGCCGGATCGCGCGGCTTGCGCGTCGCGTTGATCGACAGTGGCGACTTGGCCTCGGGTACCAGCTCCAAATCCTCCAAAATGGTCCACGGCGGACTCCGATACCTGCAGCAAAAGGAGTTCCGACTCGTCTACGAGAACCTCCGCGAGCGCCAGCGACTGCTCGAGAACGCGCCGTTCCTCGTGCGACCGCTCCCGTTTCTAATTCCGTTGTTCGGGACGAATGGCGTCGCGTCTCGAACCATCGTGAAGGGCTACGCCACCGCCCTGTGGCTCTACGATCTGACCGGGGGCTGGCGCATTGGGCACCGGCACCGCAAGATCTCGCGTGCCGAGGCAGCCTCGTTGCTGCCAACCTTGCGCACCGATCGTTTGGTGGCGGGTTTCCTCTACTACGACGCTCGCGGCGACGACGCTCGAGTCGCGTTGCTCGCGGCGCGCACGGCTGCTCTCGATTTCGGGGCCACCGTGGCCAACTACGTGAGCGCCACCGGTGTCGATCACGGACCTGACGGCCGCGTGCGCGCGGTGCGCGCTCGCGACCAAAAGACCGGCCAGGCGTTCACCATCGCCACCCACAGCGTGGTCAACGCCACGGGCGTCTGGGCAGACGAGATTATCGCCATGTCCGACCCTCGCGGGTCGTCCACGATTACGCCGGCCAAGGGCGTCCACGTCGCCGTGGCGCGCGATCGGCTACCCGCCTCGGTCGCCGCAGTGCTCGCCGTACCGAACGATCGTCGAAGCATTTTCGTCGTTCCGTTCGAAGACGCACCGTACACGTTCATCGGCACGACCGACACCGCCTACGACGGCGATCTCGACAACCCCACGTGCACGTCGGCCGACGTTCTCTACCTGCTCAATGCCGTGAACGCCTCGACCGACTCTCATCTCACCACCGACGACGTGACCGGCGTCTGGGCCGGACTGCGGCCACTGCTCGCTGCGCCGCCCGGAAAGTCACTGTCAACTCGAACCAGTGACCTGTCACGCCGTCACCGGGTGACCGACTCGGGTGACGGCGTGATCCACGTGACCGGCGGAAAGTGGACGACGTATCGCCAGATGGCCGAAGATGCCGTGAACGCCCTCGGTCGCTACGTGGGTCGTACGCCCGTGCGGACTAGGGCACTCCGTTTCCACGGGACCGGAACGTGGCGTCCCACGACCGGCCTCGAGACCCATCTCTATCGCCGGTACGGCGACGACGCGAACGTGATCCTCACCATGATTCACAACGAGCCGTCACTCGGCGATCAGCCGATTCGCGCCCAGTCCTACCTACTCGCCGAATTCATCTACGCCGTTCGATACGAGATGGCCACGTCGCTCATCGATCTGCTGAGCCGACGCACCCGCGCGCACCTCCACGACGCTCGCGCCACGCTCGACGCCGCGCCGAGAATCGCCCGCGCGGTGGGGATCGAATTCGGCTGGGACGCTGATCAGATCGAGGCGGAGGTCGCCGAGTATCGGGACCTCGTGCACCGTGAATTCCGCGCGGCCGGCTTGACTCTGGACGCCACCTGATGTCACGCCCCTCGCAGCCCAGCACGTATCCGGCCAACGTCGTCGACGGCGCTCCCGCTCCCGTCGGCGACGCCGTTCGGCAATCCCTGGCCCGCGCGAAAATTCCCGCGAGTACTGACGCCCTCGATCGAGCCGAACACGGGCGCGACTGGTGGCCGCTCTCGCTGGCCAGTGCTCGGCGCGGCGTCGTCGAGCACTGGCCAGGCATCGTCGTCTCGCCTCGCACCACCGACGAAGTTCGCGAGACGATTCTCATCGCGACCCACTACGGTGTCGCCGTCACGGCTCAAGGGGGCCGATCGGGCGTGGAGGGAGGCGCCGTGGCGCCATCGGGGGGGATCGCGCTCGACCTTACGGGACTCGATCGCGTGCTCTCGTGCGACGTCGTTTCGGGAACGGTCACCACCGAGGCGGGCGTCTTCGGTCCCGAACTCGAGCGCGAAGTCAACGCCCACGGTTTCACCGTTGGACACTTTCCCCAGTCCTTCGATCTATCCACGGTCGGGGGCTGGCTGGCCTGTCGCGGTGCTGGACAGTATTCAAACCGGTACGGCAAGATCGAGGACATCGTGCGTTCACTCACGGTGGTGCTGGCCTCCGGCGACGTCGTGCATCTCGGCGGACGCGGGCCGCGCCGCGCGACCGGGCCGGACCTCGTTCAGCTCTTCGTCGGCTCGGAGGGTGCCCTAGGCGTGATCACCGAGGCCACGCTGGTCGTGCGGCCACTTCCGGCGTATGAACGGCGCACCGCGCTGGCGTTCTCCAGTTTCGACGACGGCATGGCCGCGTGTCGCAACATCGTGCAGCGCGACGCGCACCCGGCGGTCCTTCGACTCTACGACGAAGTCGAATCGCAGCGAACGTTCGGCGTGGACGCGTGCGTGCTCACGGTCATCGACGAGGGGCCCCAACCATTCGTCGACGCTACGATGGCCATCGTTGACGCATGCACTCAGTCCGCTACTCAACTCGACGAATCACTCGTCGGTCACTGGCTCGAGCATCGTAACGACGTCAGTGCGCTGTCGTCGCTCTGGGATGCCGGCGTCGTGGTTGACACCATCGAAGTGGCCGCGCCCTGGTCGGTACTTAGTGAAATCCGAACCGACGTCCTCGACGCGTTGCGGTCCCTCGCTCCCACGCTCGTTGCGTCGGTGCATCAATCGCACGCGTACGTGGATGGCGCGTGCCTCTACTTCACCTTCGCCGGTCGCCCGGATGAACCAGTCCCCTACTACCGTGCCGCGTGGGACATGGCCACCACGACTACCCTCGCACGTGGTGGCTCACTCAGCCATCACCACGGCGTGGGTCGAAATCGCGCGAGATTCATGCCCGAAGCCCTCGGCAGCGGCTTCGACGTACTTCGTGCCATCAAGGGTGTCCTTGACCCGATGAATTTGTTGAATCCGGGCGTACTCGGTCTCGGAGGCGAGCCGTGGTGAACGCGCTCGCCATCGACATTGGCACGTCTTCGGTGCGCACGGCCCTCGTCTCCCTGACCGGAGCAGTCTCCCACGTGCAGCAACGCGGGCTCACGATCACGTCGCCGGCTCCCGGCGAGATTGAACTCGACGGTGCCGAGATCGGCCGAACGGTTCTGGCACTGGCGAGCCGAACGATAGCCGACGGCGGACCCTGCGACGTAGTGGGCGTTACCAACCAGCGTGCAACAACGTTGCTATTCGATCCCGTTACGGGATCCCCCGTTGGACCAACGCTAGGTTGGCAGGACCTGCGAACCGTGCTCGACTGCCTCGTACTGCAGTCCAGCGGGCTACGCCTCGCCCCAAACCAGTCTGCGACCAAGGCCGCCTGGCTGCTCAAGGCCGCACCCCAAGGCGCCGACTTGCGTTTCGCCACGATCGAGACGTGGATCACGTGGCTGCTAACTGGCGGTCACGCGCACATCACTGATCGGTCGAACGCCGCGATCACTGGCCTCGTTACGACGAGCGTCGACCACTGGGACCAGTCGATCCTCGATCTTCTCGAGTTGCCTGGCGCCATGATGCCCCGCATAGTCGACACCATGGGCGTACACGCAGTCGCGACGGCGCTTCCGGGCTCGCCGCGGATCACCGCACTGGTAGGGGATCAACCAGCGTCGATGTTCGGGCAGTCAATAATACACAGCGGAGCGAAGATCACTTTCGGGACGGGAGCCATGCTCAACATGGCACGCGACTCCCGAACACCCGATTCCATGACGCCTTACGAGTCCGGCTGCTTCCCCATCGTCACGCGCAGCCAGAACGGTGACATAACCTGGGGTCTCGAGGCAATCGCGCTGGCCGCCGGCACCGCCATCGACTGGCTGGTCGACGGCATCGGCCTGTTGGAGAGCGCGCAGGCCAGTGAGTTACTGGCCCGATCGATCCCGTCGTCCGACGGCGTATGGTTCGTTCCCGCACTCGGCGGTCTCGGCACGCCGTACTGGGACTTTGGCGCGCGAGGCGGCTACTTTGGACTGACCAGAGGGAGTACGCGCGCGCACCTGGTGCGCGCCGCGCTCGAAGGTGTCGCGCACCGAGGTGCGGACTTGGTGGACGCGGCCGAACGCGAGACCGGCTCGCGACTTCGCGAGCTGCGCGTCGACGGCGGAATGTCGAGAAACGGCTTTTTGATACAGTGCCTCGCCGACGCGACGGGCGTTCCCGTCGCGATCTCCCCCGAGCTCGAAGCTACGACCCGCGGCGTCGGTTTGATGGCGTTGGTTGGCGCCGGCTACCTCACCGTCGACGACGTTGAATCGCTGTGGCAACCGACCGCAACGCTGCAGCCGCAATTGGACGACGCGAGCCGGCTGGTGCGACGAGCCCAGTGGCGATCGATGGTCGCCAGGGTCGAAAACACGATTCCTGAACTCAGCGCCGTTACGTTCTGACTATCGCGGCGACGGCGCGCTCGACCGCCGCGTCGATGAGCGTTGGCACTTCGACCAACGGCTTGGCGAGCATGAGTCCCCGGGGGAAACTCAGTGCGACGACGCCCGTAACCACGCCTCGACGGTGATACAGGGCCAGCCACCGTCCCGAATCATTGAAGACGCGCTCGACCTCGTCGCGCGGATCGGGGTGTCCCAGCATCTGGATCTTCTTTCCGTACTGGTCTGACCAGAAATAGGGCACGAACGAGCTCGACACGGGCTCGCCCGTTATCCAGACGTGGGCCAGCCGCACCGCGTGGTCGTTGGCGACCTGCCAGTGCTCGATGCGCGCCAACTCGCGTCCTAGAGGTCCGGCCCAGACGAAACGCGCCACGTCACCTAACGCCGCAACGCCTTCAGCGGCCTGAAGATTCTCGTCGACTACCACGCCGTTTTCGATCGCCAGGCCGGATCCCGCCAGCCATTCGACGTTCGTCACGGCACCCACACCCGCAACGACCAGCGACGCGACGACGTCGTGATCGTCGTCGATCCGTACGCGCAGACCATTCGCGTCGCGCTCGACATCACGTACGACCTGACCGGTGCGCAGTTCCACGCCGGCGTCGCGCGCCAAGTGCTCTAACCATGCAGCGACCTGCTCGCCAACGACGTTGACCAGTGGTCGCGCCGCCATCTCGAGTACCACGACTCGAAGTCCCCTCGCCCGCAACGACGTGGCGACTTCGGCACCAATGAAGCCGCCTCCGATGACGGCCGCGCTCGCCCCCTCGCCGACGATCTCGACGTCGCGAAGCAGGCGCTCGACGTCCTCGCGCGTGCGCAGCGCGTGCACGCGGGCTCCCGCCGAAGTCGAAAGCGTACGAGCTCGCACGCCCGTCGCAATGGCGACGTGCGTGCCAGTGATCGACGAGCCATCGGCGAGGGCGACCTCGCGACACCCGACGTCGATACCTACCGCCTCAACGCCCAGACGCCACTCAATGTCGTTGGGCGAGCCGGGGCGGACGAGCTCGGTGTCGAGCACCCCCAACTTCCCCGCCAGCACCTGCTTGGACAGCGGCGGGCGATCGTAGGGACGATGGACTTCGCCACCAACCACCGTTATGCGGCCGGTGTACCCCTCACGGCGCAGCGCCTCGACCAGTCGCCACCCGGCCAGTCCAGCGCCGACCACGACGACGTGACTTGACGGATCGAGAACTGCTACCGGGTGAACGTCGCGAGCCATTGCGAAAGACCTACGGGGGCAAGAACCGCGTTGTCGCGTCGCACGTCGTCGAGTGTCGCCGTTGCGCGATCCCCGTAGTCGTGGCCCGGGTAGAGCCACGTCGAGCCATCGAGTTTGGACAAGGTGACGTGCAGCGTGTGATGCATCGATTCCGGGTTCGAACCGGGCAGGTCCGTGCGTCCGCAGCCGTCGAGGAACAGGGTGTCGCCGCTCACGAGGCGACCGTCCACCAGCACGCACTGACTGCCTGCGCTGTGACCCGGCGTGTGCAGCAGCGTCGCGGTGACCGCTCCCACTCGCAGTTGGTCACCCCCTTCATGTCGAACGAGATTATCGTCGCCGACGGTCGTCCCCTTGGCAATCCACCCGGCCTCGTCGGCGTGCACGTGAATTGGCACGTCGGTCACCTCAACTAACTCCTTCACCCCGGCAACGACGTGGCCACCTAGCCGACCGCCGACGTGGTCCGCGTGGTAGTGGGTCGCGACAACGCCGACCACTGTCATTCCGTCGTCGCTCAGAGCGTCAACGATCTCTTGGGGTCGGTACGCCGGATCAATCACCAGCGCCACACCAGCCTGGCGATCCCCCACGGCGTAGACAAAATTCACCATCTGGCGGGCTACGGGATCGTCGCGAGCGAAGTCGCGACCGGCCAGCAATTGACGAAAATAGAGCCGGTCACTCATCGTCGGTCGCCACGCGCGCGATCCGCGGCGCTAATTCGTCGACCGTCGCGCGGGTCGCCACGAGCCGCGCGTCGAGCGCCTCAATGATCTCGGTTGCCCGCGCCAGTTTCACAATCAGGTCGTCAACTGAAACCTCACCGTCGTCAAAGGACGCCACGATGGCGTTCAGTTCCTCCGCCGCCTCATTCCATCCACCAACCGTCATAACTCCGTCCTTTCGTCACTCGTGATCGTTGCCTGCAGCACGCCATCCACGACCCGCACCGCGACGGTGTCCCCGCGCCTCACGTCGGCAACGCGTCGAACCACCGCGCCGTCCATCGTGGTGACGATGGACCAGCCCTGGGCCAGGCGCCGCTGAGGGTCGTACGCCACCACGAGCAGACGTGACGACTCGAGCCACTGAGTCGCGCGTTCCAGAACGTGGCGCGCGCCGATTGACAGGTGTTCGCGGACCGCCGCGAGGTGCCGAGCCTCGGCGCGCAGGCGGTCTCGCACGGCGAAAATCATGGTTCGTCGGCGTTCGCCAAGGAACACCGAGGCTTCATCGAGCAGTGAGACCGCGGCGTCGTTGATGGTGCGTGCCGGGAGCGTCACGTGTCGTCGACGCCACTCGTGAACCATGCTGACGAGGTCCTCACCGAGTTTGGTCGGCGTAATAGCGCGCGTGTGCGCCACGAGGTCGGCAACCGACTCGTCGCCGGTATGGCCGATACCGGTAAAAACCGGCGTCCTAGCGCCGGCGATCGCTCGCGCCACTCGCTCATCGTCGAAACACGCGAGATCACCCCGCGATCCACCGCCGCGCACGACACAGATGACGTCGAGTTCTTCCTGGTCAAGGCGCTTGATGGCCGCTTCGAGCAGGGCCGGCGCAGCCTCGCCCTGCACTGAGGTGTTCGCGAGAATTATCTCGAAGCTGAAAGCCGAACGAAGTAGTTGCCCCGTGAAATCGCTGAATCCCTCAGTTTGTCGACTCGCTACGAGCCCCACCCGCAGGGGCACCGGACTAAGCGGTCGGCTCCGATTCGCGTCTAAGAGTCCCTCGTCACGCAGGCGCCCAATCAGTTCGAGACGACGACGCGTGACGTCACCGAGCAGTCCGGCCACGTCGACGTCGAGCACCGTGAAACCGAGACGCCCCGAAGGCGCATAGACGTCGACGAACCCGAAGAGGTTGACCACCGCGCCGGGTCGAAGCGACACTCCGTCGCTGGTGATTCGCCGCTTGAGTGCGTTCCACTGGGACGCCCAGCAGTGCGCGTTCAGCACCGGGCGCTTGGCGTCCGACTCGGAGGAACCCGCGTCGACCAAGTCGAGGTAGAGGTGCGTCTTCTCGTAGACCTTGGACACCTCGCCGCGAACCCACCGAGGGTGGCGCCGGCCAAAGGCCGACTCCAGGTGCACCGTCACCAGCTCATAAAACTCGCCGACGTCGATGATCTGGCGTTCGTCGGTAACGCTCGCGTCGGTCACGAGGTGAGGCTATCGCTCCCGTGTACGGCGACACGCGCTTGTCTCGAAGCGGTCGATGTGACAGACTGGGACCGGATGGTGAGACGACTGGGCGGTCGCGCCGGACTCGTCCGGTGAGGAAAGTCGGGGCTCCATGGGCAAGGTGCTCGCGAAACGTGAGTCGCGGTGACGTGCAGGAAAGTGCCACAGAGAACAGACCGCCGCTGAGCGGGAAACCGTTCAGCGGTAAGGGTGAAACGGTGCGGTAAGAGCGCACCAGCATGTCGAGTGATCGACATGGCTAGGTAAACCCCACCCGGAGCAAGATCAAAGTTGGGAGCCGCCCCACGGCACCGGCAACGGTGCCCTCCCGAGGTAGATCGCGTAGATGGATGGCCGCCCACCCTTCGCAAGAAGGGGGACAGAACCCCGCTTATAGGTCGTCTCACCATCCACTCAATAGCGAGGAACGACGTTGCCGCATCTGCCATTTCGAGAACTTCCCGTGGCCGACCCCGGCACGGCCGACCTGCGCTCGCCCGGGAGCTATCTCGTCTGGATTGCCCGCCATCAACTCGGCCAGTTGATCCTGGCCGCGGTCTTCGGCATCGGGTGGATGCTCTGCCAAGCCCTGCTCTGGGCCGCCGTTGGCGCCGCGATCGATCACGGCATCGTCAATCACAGCGTGCGGGGACTATTCACCTGGGTCGGCGTCGTCGTCGCGTTAGGGGTTTCGCAAGCCATCTTTGGGGCTCTTCGCCACCAGATGGCGGTGACCAACTGGATGCACGCTGCGTACCGCACCATTCAACTCGTGGGTCGACACGTGTCGCATGCGGGAACCGCCGTCACCGACGAGATTCCGGCGGGCGACGTCGTGAATACGGTAGCCGCCGACGCCATGCGCATCGGCGGCGCATTCGACGTGCTCGCACGTTTCGTCGGAGCCATTGTGGCGTGGGTGGTTGTCGCGGTCATCCTGCTCTCCACGTCTGCGGAGCTCGGCCTGATCGTCCTCGTAGGCGTGCCGGTGCTCGCGTCGCTCACCACGCCATTGCTGCGTCCCCTTCACGCTACGCAGGCCGCGCAACGCGAGGTGGCGGGACGGTTGGCGGCCCTGGCGTCCGACACGGTGGCGGGATTACGCATCCTGCGCGGTGTGGGCGGTGAAGCCGTCTTCTTCGCGAATTACGAACGTCAGAGCGACCTCGTGCGCCAACGGGGCAACCGCGTCGCGACCCCGCAGGCCGCGCTCGAATCGGGTCAAGTGTTGCTACCAGCGATTCTCACGGCACTCGTTACGTTTCTCGGCGCCCGAGACGTAATGGCGGGCACGCTTCAGGCCGGCCAACTTATCGCCTTCTTTGGCTACTCCACGTTCCTGACTACGCCACTGCGCACGGCCATCGAGTACGTCATCGCGACGACGCGTGCCTACGTGGGCGCTGGCCGCGTACTGCGCATCCTCCGCATCGAGCCGCGCGTCGGTGAGCCGGCGATGACAAAACCGTGGCCCGACGTCATCAACGTCTACCGTGACGCGCGCACCGGCGTGCGCCTCGAGCGTGGTGTCTTTGCGGCCCTCGTGACCACTACGCCGTCCGAGGCGATGTACATCGCGGACCGATTGGGCCACTTCGTTACCGACGTCGATGACGTCACCCTCGATGGCGTGCCCTTGACGTCGTTCGCACTGAACGAGACGCGTCGTCACATCGTGGTCGACGACATCGAACCCCGGCTCTTTTCGGGCGAGCTGCGCGGTGAGCTGGCTCCGCATCACGCAGCCGGCCCCGACAGCGATGACCAGATCCTCGACGTGCTCACGGCGGCGAGCGCACTCGACATCGTGGAGGCCTTGGACGAAGGACTGGCGACGTCCGTGGATGAGCGAGGACGTCGGTTCTCCGGCGGCCAACGACAACGGCTGAGCCTCGCTCGCGCAATTCTGAGCGACGCACAGCTGTTGATCCTCGTCGAGCCCACCTCGGCCGTGGACACGCACACCGAAGGACGGATCGCGGCGTCGTTGCGCGGCGTCCGGCGGGACCGTACCACGCTCGTCGCCACTACGAGCCCGTTGATTCTCGACCACGCCGACCAGGTCATCCTCGTCATCGACGGCCGCGTCGCCGATGTCGGCACTCACCGGTCGCTGCTCACGGAGTCGGCGTCATACCGACGACTCGTTATGCGAGACGAGGCATCGTGAGCCAACTGCCAATCGCGAACCCCGATGCCGTGCACGCGAGCGCGAGGCGCCTGGTGCACCAGCACCGGGCGGCACTCTCGCGCACCCTGACCTATTACAGCCTCGCTGCCGTCGCGGCACTAGTTCCCGCGTGGATCATCGGACTCATTACCAACTTGGCGACGAACCATCAGCTGAGCGGAGCCCGCATCGACCGCGACGTCGCCGGTCTCTTCGCCTCATCGCTGGCGTACGCGGGTCTATCCTTCGTGGCGCGCCGACGTAGCTACGTCCTCGGCGAGACGATCTTCGCGCAGCTGCGCGAGGAGTTCGTAGGCAGCGTCCTCGCGCTACCCCTGGTGACCGTAGAACGCGCGAGCACGGGCGATTTGCTGAGCCGAACGACCAACGACATCGAATCACTCTCTCGAACGGTTCGTTTCGCGGCTCCGGAGTGGACTGTAGCCATCATTCAGGCCGGACTCACGCTAGTCGCGATGTTGCTCGTGAGCCCCGAAGCCGCGGCCGCCAGCCTCGTTTCGCTCCCCATCGTCTTCTTCTCAACCCGCCGATATCTCCGTTTCGCCACGCCCGGCTACCGACGCGAGCGCATCAGCTACGCCACCATTTCGGGAACCGTCTCGGAGACCGCCGAAGGCGCGCGAACGGTGGACGCCCTGCGAATCGGCGAGCGCCAACGCCGCCGCATCGACGACAACATTCGCGAGTCGTTCTACGCCGAGCTCTACACCCTCTTGATGCGCGTCACCTGGTTCCCGACGGTTGAAAGCGCCTTCGCGCTCGCGGTGGCGACGACGCTCGGCTGGAGTGGGTGGCTGGCCCTGCATCACGTCATCACGTTGGGCGCGGCGACCACGGTCACGCTGTACGTGGTGCAGATCAACGACCCGATTGATCGGATCATCTCGTGGCTCGACGAGCTGCAAATAGGTCAAACCGCCATGGCGCGTCTCGTCGGCGTCGCTGAGGTTGGCGACGACCGGTCTCGAACGCACCGCACGCCGTCCAGTGAGGTCATCACGCTCGACCACGTCGACTACGCCTACCGCGACGATCGTGACGTGCTACACGACGTGTCGTTGACCATCCAACCTGGCGAGCGACTCGCCATCGTTGGGCCGTCGGGAGCTGGAAAGTCGACCATCGGGCGTCTCATCGCCGGCTTCGACGCACCGCGGCGCGGATCGGCGCGGATCGGTGACGTCGAACTCTCCTCGCTCGCGCTCGACGACCTGCGATCTCACGTGGCGCTGGTGACCCAGGAGCATCACGTCTTCATCGGAACCCTGCGTGACAATTTGGCCCTCGCCCGGCCCACCGCGACCGACGACGAGCTGCTCAGCGCCCTCGACGCCGTGGACGCACTCTCGTGGGCACTGGCGCTTCCGTCGGGCCTGGACACCGAACTCGGCACCGTTGGTTTCCAGCTCGCGCCGAGCGAGGCCCAGCGAGTCGCCCTGGCGCGACTGGTTCTCGCGAATCCCCACACGCTCGTCCTTGACGAAGCCACCGCACTGCTCGATCCTCGTGCCGCACGACACCTGGAGCGTTCACTGAATGCGGTCCTGAGCGGACGGACCGTCGTGGCGATCGCGCATCGCCTCCATACGGCACACGACGCAGACCGGATCTGCGTCGTCGTCGACGGTCGAATTGTTGAGCTGGGTCACCACGACGAGCTAGTTGCTCGCAACGGTGAATACGCCGCATTATGGCGAAGCTGGCGCAGCGAGGGACGTGTCGACTCGTAGGCTTTACTCGTGACCGATTTCCTGCGCGGCGACGAGATCTCGAGTTGCGTGCACCGCGTCGCTATCAGCCGCGGCGAGCCATCGGGGTTCGAACGCCCTAGCCGCGCACCCGAACTCGAACGACGTCGCCGCGATGCCGACCAGTTGCGTCGCAGCGTCTATACGCTCATCCGCGAACGTCATCCAGAGACGGTGGTCGCCGATTCCGCCGCCATCACGGCCACCGCGATCGCCGATGGCGCAACCTTGATTCTGAACCCGCATCTCCCCGGCGACCCGGTCGCGTTACGGCGGGCAGCCGTTCACGCCCTCGTTCGCGTGGGCCGACGCCAGACGACCTACACGTACGCCCCGGTATTGATCAAGAACAATGAGGTCGTCGAGCCGGCCGCCACGCGACGCACGCTGACCACGACGCTGGACCGCATCAATCCGGCGTACGCCAGCTTTCGTGATGGCGTAGGAGTTCGCACGACGCCCACCATCCTGCGGATCGGCCTGGCGCTTTCCCACGCGACCCGGGTTCTCCAGAATCTGGGTTGTGGGGACGGCGACACTCGTGGGGCCGTCGTCGACCGCCGCGCCACTGTCTGGTGGTTGGCGCTGGGTGGAAGTGATTATCCGCGCTTCAATCTCGTGGCGTACGACCGCCTCTACGCCGAACGGCTAGAGATTGTGCGAGCGCACGAGCGGTGGCGCGCCGGTGACGGACCCTTCCCCACCGAGCCCTACTGGCACCGCGAATGTCTCGACTGCCCGTACGCGGGCCTGTGTTCGAGAGTTCTCGAGGAGAGAGATGACGTCTCACTCACCCGTTTCACGTCGTTCGACCAGCAAGAGGCGTTGCGCGAACATGGCGTGACCACCCGGGCACGACTCGCACGGCTGGATCCATCGCACGCACGGCCGAGTCCGACTGCGCTCTCCACTGACCGCCCCGAGGCACACTTGGCGCGCGTCATCGGACGCCTCGACGAGCTCATCTACCGATCGCGCGCGCACGAGCGAGGTCCCCTGCGCATCGTCGCGGCATCGGACGTGGGCTGCCCAGTCGGTGACGTCGAAGTCGACGTGGACATGGAGAGCTACGGTGAGACAACGTATCTCTGGGGCGCGCTGGTCACCGTGAACGCACCGGTCGGCGGCGTCAAACCCGGGTACGTGGCCTTTGTTAATTGGCGCGATCACGACGAGGACGGCGAAGCACGCTTGTTCGCGTCCTTCTGGGCTTGGTTTGACGACCTGCGCCATCGATGTCGCGATCAGCGACGAAGCCTGGTCGCGTACTGCTTCTGGGCTCAAGCGGAGGACGGCGCCATGGATCGGGCGGTCCGCCGGCCCGTGGTGAACGGCCCCACGAAAGATGACCTCGAGGCGTTTCGACGTTCGTCGCCCCCCCAGTGGGTCGACCTGCACCACACCGTCAAAACACAGATCCAAACCGAAGGTCCCACGGGTCTCAAACTGCTGGCTACGCAGGCGGGTTTCCAGTGGCGCGACGCGAACCCGAGCGGCGAAGCGTCGATGCTGTGGTACGAGGTGGCGGCGTCAGATGGTCCAGCGGCCGAAGCATCGAAACGCCGAATCCTCGAGTACAACGAGGACGACTGTCGAGCCACGCGAGCGTTGCGCCACTGGCTGAACGGCCCCGCACGCCTGCTCGCGCACCGCGACGACTTCGATTGAGCAATGGACCTCATTAGCATGACAAGGTGTTCCCCACCCCGCCGAGCGATCCATTCATCCGCCGTTCGTGGCTCACCGGAGCCGCGTCAACGCTGTTCGGCTTCGCCGTCGCCGTCGTCACGGCGCGCGGCATCGCCGCGGTCGCGAGCGGTGCCGTAACCCGGGGCGTCGTTGTCTTGCTCATCGCCCTAGCGGGTCGGGCGTTCGTCGCCGCCGGCAACGACGCGTGGGCCAACTTCACCGCTCGAGTCATTCGTGAACGGTGGCGCAGAACCATCGTTGATCATCTCCAGCGCCCGATCGCCGAGGGTGACCGCAGTCGCCTCGACCTCGCGCTCGCCATCGACCGCGCCGCCGCCGCGCCAGCGCTCGACGTGCTGAGCGCCAGCGCACGGACGGCGATGCTCGGGGTCGTCGTGGTGTGGGTAGCGGCGGGCTGGCTGAGTGCTGGGATCGTCATCGCCTTACTCGTACTCGCCATTCCGTTGTACCGGCGCGCGGGGCGACGCAGCGCCGCGCTCGTGGCCGAGTACGACGATCGACGCCGATCGCTGGAGCGGCGCCAGCTGGAACTGCTCCAGCACGCACCCGAACTTCGCGGTCTGGGGGCGGTCCCCTACGGAGCCGACGAGATCGCGGCCATCAGTGACGCCGAACACGGTGTCGCGACTCGAGCGATCCGCGTAGCCCTGACGTCATCGCTGGTCACCGAGTTCCTGAGTGGCGTCTCGGTGGGCTTAGTCGCGATGGTGGTTGGCTTCGGCTTGTTGCGCGGGGAAATTAGCTTGGTGCGCGCTCTCGTGGCCGTGCTCATCACCAGCGATCTGTACGGTCACGTTCGCCGCTACGGTGTCGAATTCCATCGGCGTGAAGACGCCGCGGCCTCGCGTGACGTCCTTCGCTTCGCACCCCGTGCGCCCATGGTCCCGAGTGGCCCCCTCGTGGCGGTACGTCAGCTCGTCACGGACGCCCACGCCAGGCCCGTGACGTTCAACGTGAACGACGGTGATCGGCTCGCCATCCTCGGCCGCTCGGGAGCCGGCAAGACAACGCTGGTTCATACGATTCTGGGCTGGCGCGCTCCCGTGTCCGGGCGCGTCGAGCTTCGTGACGTCAACGTCGCCCTGGTGTCGAACGAGAGCACCCTCGTCAGTGCGACGCTGCTCGAGAATCTGACCCTGGGGCGCAGCGTGGCCGTTGGACTGGTGCGAGCCCAACTCGACGCCCTCGGCCTCACGGGCGCGCGTTTTGACGACCTCGACGCGAGACTCCTGGCGGACGGCGACGGCCTCAGCAGCGGCGAACGAGTTCGAATCGCACTGGCGCGCGCGCTACTCGCCAAGCCACGCCTACTCGTACTCGACGACATCGCCGGCGTCGTCGATGAGGCTAATCGACGACGAATCGCCGAGGTCGTTGCCGCCTCCGACCTGGCGGTGATTGAGACCGCCATCGATACACCATTCGTTGCCACCAACGGTGCCCGCATCGAGCTGGACCGATGACCGACGACCTGCGTCGACTGCGGCGGTGGCTCGCTCGCTCGCGACCACCTCGACCCGCCCTAGCCCGAGCACTCCTGGCGAGCACGCTCGCCGCGACGACGGCCGTCGGCTTGTTCGTGGGCGCCGTCGGCCTGCTGGTGGAGAGTGCCTCGCGACCGGGTCTTCGCGCGGTGGCGGGTCTGCTGATCCTGATCGAACTCTTCGCGTTCTTGCGTTCGCCCATACGGTTCAACGAGCGCATGAGCGCCCACCAGTTAGGTTTCGCCGCGGTCACCCGTTGGCGACGCTGGCTGGTGTCGACGGTGGGGCGCTGGCCGAGACGCCGCTGGCGCACGTACGCCAGCGGCGACCTCTTGGAACGGTCCCTTCGCGATACCGATGAGCTGCAGGACCTCTGGCTCCGCTTCGTCATCCCTTCGGTAGGCGCCATCATCACGCTCGTGATTGGCGATGGCGTCATCGCGGGACTCGCGCCGCAGGGCCGGTGGATTACGACGGCGCTCGCCATGGTGATTATCCAGATCCTGGGTTCGCTCATCCTCGTCGCGGACTTCAGCGCGCGGACCGCCGCCGACCGAGAACTTCGCCGACGGCGCGGCGCTTTTCGGGCCGCGTTGGTCGAGCTCGGTGCGTGCGCCCCGGAACTGCTCTTGATCGGCGCCCACGACTTCGTGCACGAGCGACTACGCGAGCCGCGCGAGGCCCTGGCCACAGCCGAGCGCGACGTCGAGCGCCGGACCAGCCGCTCGACGTACGTCGTACTGGTCACGGCGGCGCTGGCCCTAGCCGCTCTAGTCGTCAGCGCGCCGCCCGCGGCCCCCGTATGGTCGGTAGTCGCGGCCCTGCTCACCCTCGCCACGGCCGATGGCCTGAACGTCGTGCGCATCGGTCTCGACAGCGCCATCGCGGTAAGCGCCGCCGCCGAACGCCTCGAGGAGCTCGACGAGCCCGAGACGGCGCGATTGGCGCCGTGGCCCGAGACCTCGACCGTTGAAGTGGACCGCGTGACAATACGCGAAGGAGCCCGATGCCTCGTCGACGAGGCATCATTCGTCGTGCGTTCCGGTCAGCACGTCGCCATCACGGGACCGTCGGGCACCGGTAAATCGTCCTTGCTCAGCGCACTGGCTGGATTAGACGAGATTGATGGTGGCACCATTTCGATTGGCGGAACGCCACTCGACGTGATTGATGAAGCGGTTCTGCGCGCCCATACGAGCTACGTCCCCAGTGACGTCGGGCTGCTGCGAGGATACGCCCTCGACGCCGTAAGCCTGGGCCGATCGATCACGCGCAGCGTGGTCGACGATCTGGCAGCGCTGGGCATTGCCATCCAGCCGACGACGCGTTGGGTCGAGGTATCTCGCGGCGAGGCCCAGCGAATCGCCATCGTGCGAGCACTCGCCATCGGCCCGTCGATCGTGATCCTCGACGAGCCCACGAGTGGCCTCGGGCGCGACGATACCCTGGCGGTGCTCGCCCTCCTCGACTCGGCTGACGTTACCGTCATCGTCGCAACGCACGACCCCGCCGTTATCGAGTGGTGTGACCAAACCTTCGGCCTACTCGACGGTGCTCTCGCGTCGCTCAGCCATTAATCGTTTGCATCCCGCGCTCGTGGTAGCGATCGCCGGCCACCGCCGAGCGCGGGACCGCGGCCTCCAGGCTGGCGATCTCAGCCGAGCTTAGGACTACGTCACTCGCGGCGAGGTTCTCGCGAAGCCAGCGGCGTCGTTTCGTCCCCGGAATCGGTACGACGTCCTCGCCCCGACTGAGCACCCACGCCAGCGCCAGTTGGGCGACGCTAACGCCCTTCTCATTCGCAATCGCCTCGAGGTTGGCCACCAAGCTCAGGTTCTGTTCGCGGGCTTCGCCGACGAACCTCGGGTGACTCTTTCGAAAATCGTGGTCGTCGTCGCTCGTTCGGTTGGCTGGCTCGCTCGTGAGGAAACCTCGACCGAGCGGGCTGTAGGCGACGAAACCTATTCCGAGGCGCCGACAGGTCGCGAGCACGCCGTCCTCGGGATCCCTGGTCCACAGTGAGTACTCGCTCTGCACGGCGCACACCGGGTGCACGGCGTGCGCTCGCTCGATCGTCGCCGACGACGCTTCGGAGATGCCGAGGTAGCGAACCTTGCCCGCCTCAACGAGTGACTTCATGGCGCCCCAGGTCTCTTCCACCGGCACGGTCCGGTCGACTCGGTGCTGATAGTAGAGATCGATGACTTCGACGCCGAGGCGCTGGAGCGAGTCGTCGCAAGCGCGCAGTACGTACTCGGGCCGGCCATTCACACCGATCATCTGGCCGTCGGGCGAACGCTCGTTGCCGAACTTGGTCGCGAGCACCACGTCGTCGCGACGCCCCGCGATCGCGGTGCCAACGAGGCGCTCGTTAGTGAACGGACCGTACATATCGGCCGTATCAAGAAAGTTCACGCCGGAATCGAGCGCTTCGCGAATCGTGGCGATCGACTCGACGTCGTCACCGCGACCGTAGAACTCACTCATACCCATGCAGCCGAGACCCTGCTCGGACACTCGCAGTCCTTGACCCAACGTTCGGTCTTTCATCGTTGCCTCTTCCATGTGAACTTGCTCACAACACTGGGGTTATCGGCCAGCTGGTTCACCCTAGTGGGTGCCGACGAACTATCTTCGACCTATTGGCTGGGGGGGCCAAACCACGAGAGCCCGCCCGCTCCGAGCAAGGGAGCGGGCGGGCTTCGTTGTGCCCGCCACGTAGGGTTGCTGCGTGCCCACTCCTCTCGTTCAGCCCGGGCCGGCGACGAAGCCGCTACTGCGCGGCTGGTTCCACGCGGTCGGCGTCGTGGTTCTCGTACTCGCGTCACCGATTTTGTACCTGCGCGCGCGTACCGCCGCGCAGGCGGCGTGGGTAACGTGCTTCGTCGTTGGCGTCGCCATCATGATGACGACCAGCGCCCTCTTCCACCGAGGGAACTGGAGCCCCAGTCAACGCCGCGCGTGGCGGCGCGCCGACCATTCCGCCATATTCGCCGCCATCACCGGCTCGTACCTCGCCATCGCGGGATTGACCATGCACGGCACTATTCGCCTCGTGTTGCTGCTCGTCGTCGGTGCTGGCGCCGCCACGGGCGTCACCGTCCGTCAACTGGCTCTCGACACCCCGAAGTGGGTCAATACGTTGCCGTATCTCGTCGTGGGGTGGGCCGCCGTCGGCGTCTTGCCGCAAATCTATCGCGGCGGCGGCGGCGTCACCTTCGGCCTGGTGGTGGGCGGCGGGCTGGCCTACTCGGTGGGTGCCGCCTTCTACGGCGCGAAGTGGCCGGGTCGCAACGCCCGCGTCTTTGGCTACCACGAGCTTTTTCACGTCGGCACGCTCGTGGGCGCGGGACTGCATTTCGCCGCCGTGGCCGCCGCCCTGCACTGATCAGTCCAGTTGTGGTACCAAGTTGAAGTGCACGAGCGTCGGCGAATCCTGGCGCGTGCCAATGGTGGTGATCGATCCGTTATCTAGACGGGTGCGCCAGGCTACCGAACCCGAGACGCCGAGGGCCCACACGGTCGCCGACTTGATCGGACTGACGTGGCTCACAATGGCGAGGTGTCGATGCTGGTCGTACAGCAAGCTCGCGCGGTTGGCGAGCATCGCGTCCAGCTCGGCGTGGACCCGCCGATCGACGTCCTGGAGCGACTCGCCGCCACCGAGAGCGAGGTCGTGGTCGAACTCAAAGGCTCGCCACTGATCAGCGCTCACGCTCGACAGGGGCTGGCCGTCCAGTATTCCGTAGTCGACCTCGATAAATGACTCCTTCACCACCACGTCGAGGTGCGGCATTGCGAGGGCGGCCGTTCGCCGCGCGCGCCGCAGCGGCGAACTCCATAGCTCGACGACGCCCTCGAGGCGTCGCCGTAACGCTCGTGCCTGACGCTCGCCGAGCGCGGTCAACTCCGGGTCGCTTCGCCCCACGAGCAACTGGCGCGCGTTCGTCGTGGTCTGGCCGTGTCGGATGAGGATGATCACCGCAACAAGAGCCTCGCGCACGATGGACACTCCATGAATTCGTCATCGGCGAGCGCCTTGACCCGATCCGCGTCTAACGGCGCGAGGGCGATCCGGCAGCCATCGCATCGACCCTCCACGACCCTCGCCGCGCCGGACGTTCCGGCGCGAGCCATGGCCCGTTCGTAGCGAGCCAGCACCGACGCCGACACCGACGCCGCGCACGCGGTCCTCGCGACGCGCAGCTCAGCGATTTCGTCGTCGAGCGTGGCGCCCAATTCGCTCACCGCCGCGCGCAACGATTCACGACGGTCGACGTTCGCTCGCGCGTCAGTTCGAAGCCCGTCTATGGCGGCTTCGCGCTCCTCCAGCTCTACCAGCCTCGCCAACGCCTCGTCGTCGACGCGCTCACGCTGGGCGACGATGGACTCGAGCTCGTGTTGCATGGCCGCCAGGTCGCGGCCTACGGTGGACACGGCGAGCGCTACCTCCAGTTCGCGTCGCCGACGCTGCAGTTGATCGGCCCTCGTCGCGGCCTCTTCGTACGCCGATCGGACTGCCGCGGCCGCGGCTTCCTCGTCGCGCAGGGCCGCCGCTTGTTGGCGCAAAACCGACTCCAGCGCCGCCAGCTGGTCGCTTTCAGGAAGGTGAGCGCGTTGGAAGACCACCCGGTCGATCCACCGATCGGCGTCGAGCAACGCCCCCAGCGCCTCGCGGTCACTCATGGTTGCGACCCCAACGCGTCAGCGGCGAATACTTCCAAGGCGGTGAGTGCTGAACGCAGTCCCGGCTCAGCGCGCTCCACGGCGGCCGCGAACTCGAACCAATGGACGTCCGGACTCTCGCCCATCGCCGGGGCCGGGTCATCGGGACGCGCACGCACGACGTAACGAAGATCGTAGTGCGTGTGACCGGCGGGTCCGGGATGGACGTCGACGTGAAACAGCCGGGGCGGCGTGAAGTGGCGCACCACCAGTCCCGTCTCTTCGTACGTCTCGCGGACCGCCGCGTCTTCGGGCGTCTCGCCCGGGTCCACGTGACCACCTGGTTGGACCCAGATGCCGAGGCGGCGATGGCGATGGAGGATCACGCCACGTTCCGACACGACAAAGGATGACGACGTGACGTGGTGTTCGTTCATCGTGGCGTCGAAGGGATCTTCCGCCCGGTCAAGAAAGTCGAGCGTCGCGGCGATCGAACGCTGCTCTCGATCGTCAACCGGCTCGAGCGCGCCTACGGCCTGGGCGATCGAGCGGACCCGCTGATGCTCCAGCAGGCGACGCACTGAATCAGGAACCGGAATCGTCCCCGCGGCCATGGCACCGTCGCGAGACGCTACTGGCGAACCCCAGACGAGGGCGGCGGGAATCACGCCCGACCAGATCGCGAGGTCGCGATCGGCGTCACCGTCGTCGGTTGGTCCTTGGGAAACCTTGGCTGACGCTTCGTCTATCGCGATGCGAACGACCATCGTGGCGCGCAACTCGGCGTCGGTCACGGCGCGAACTTCGCGCGACCGCCCGGGCAAGACCGCGTCGACGAAGTGATCGAGCGCGCGCCGTTTCTCGCCGAGTGCAGAGACGACCTCGGCGCGTCCGAATACCACGACCGACCGGTAGGCGATGGAGGACTCGAAACCGCTTCGGGCCACCCGAATCCCGTCGTACACGGTCGCGGTCAGGCAGGCTTCTCCACTCGTAACGACCGCTTTCATCACGGCGTTGGACCGGCTCCCGTGCACGTACAGACCGTCACCGTCTCGGGCGTGCAGCGTGGGCAACGCGACGGCGACTCCGTCGATCACCGCCGCTACGTGGCAAAAGCGCGCCTCGTCCAAAATGCCGTACACGACGCGGCGATCGTAGCGAGCCTTGGCGGGTAGCCGACGCACTCGAGTACGTGGGCCCGGCCACGACCGTTCAGTCACGCGCGCAGCTCCCCACTGAAGAACGTCCGGGCGTATCCGGCCACCTCAACGTTGCGTTCGAAGAGCCTCGCGTACAGCAGTCCCCCGCGGGTCGACGCCTGGCGCACTGCGACCGTCGGAGATCCCGACTTTTCGACCCACCACGGCGCGATCGCGCACATGGCGCTCCCCGTGACGGGATCCTCGGCGATACCGAGTCGCGGCGCGAAGACGCGGATCGATACGTCAGCGTCGGGCCCACCCGGGCACGCGGCGATGATGAGGGCCCCCGGCACGAGAAACAGACTCATCGGATCGATGGCGAGTCCGCAGAGCGCGTCGTAGTCATCCACCACCGCTAGGACGCTCTGGGCACCGGCCTGGTAGACCTCGGAGACGGCACCCAGGGTCCCGTTGAGTACGCCAGCATCCAATGGCTCGAGGTACGACCGTGGCAGATCGATACCGAGCATGCCGTCGCTACGCCGCCGAGCGGCGAGCACGCCGGACCTGGTTTGAAAGTACACCTCGCCCGTCGGCACACCAAGCTCGCTGAGCAAAATGTGCAGCGTCGCGAGCGTGGCGTGACCGCAGAGATCGACCTCCACGGTCGGCGTGAACCATCGCAACGACCACCCGTCGCCAGCCCGGCGTACAAACGCCGTCTCTGACACGCCAAGCTCGAACGCGATTTGCTGCAACTCGGCGTCAGCCACCGGCCGCTCCAGTAACACGACAACCGCAGGATTGCCCCGGGCACCGTCGCCGATGAAGGCGTCCACCCACCAGAGCCGGTGACCAAAGGTCACGTTCACGGAGTCCACGGCTATAGAGCCTGCCACACCGGCGCCAGCGTCACGAAACAAGTTACGGCCCGCCCGGACCAACGACCACGTCCTGGACGACCAAGCCCGACGGCGTAGCCGAAAGCACGCCCGCCGAGCCGCGGCTACGCAGGGCCGCGCCCGCGCCAACAGCGGCCATCGTGGGCACGAACGCCGGAACGAACAACGGCGAGCAACGTAGTGCGCGTCGTCGAAGGCGGGTGACCGCGTACACTCCTGGGGTGCGCGTCGCGACGTTCAACCTGCACGCCGGGGTTGACGGATGGGGACGACCGACGAGGGCCGTCGACCACGCGGCGTCGCTGGACGCCGACGTGCTCGTGCTACCCGAGGTCTGGCGCGGCGATGACGGCACCGACCTCTTCGACGAGTTGGCCACCCGACTCACCATGACGGGTCTCTTCGTGCCGCTCGCGCGGGCCGAGCGAATAACGAGCGGACGAGGCGGCTCCGGCTGGCAGCCGCGCCTAGCCCACGTCACGGGCGAGCACGGCCTCTACTTCACCGAACACCGGACCCTCAGTCCCGTGCAGCGGATGCGACGGCGATCGATCGCAACCGTCGAAGTGGGCACGTGGGGAATTGGCCTACTCACCCGCTTACCCCTGCGAGACGTACGCGCGGAGCCGCTCGAACGCTTGCCGCGCGAACGCGTGCGACGGGCCGTCATCGTCGCCGACCTGCTCCTCGGTGACCGCGAGTTCAGCGTCATCGCACTGCACGGTGCCCACCTCAGCCACGGTTCGTACCGACAGTACCGCCGCGTCCGAGAAATTGTCGCTGAACTCGCGACGACGCGTCCCATCATCCTCGCTGGTGATCTCAACTCCTGGCGTCCACCGTTGCGTGTCTTCCTGCCGGGATGGCAGTCGCTGGTGCGTGCGCGGACGTGGCCCGCACGACACCCCCACTCGCAGATCGACCATATCCTCGGCCGTGGCCCGTGGTGCAAGCTCGGTGGAGGCGCGAGCGACGGCGGCAGCGACCACCGCGCGCTCGTCGCCGACGTATCGCTTGACTAAACCAGCTCGACGCCCCGACTCTCGGGAACCCGACGAAGCAGGAGCAACGTTGGCAACAGCGGCAAGAACGTAACGAGGGCGGCTACTCGCAACGACCCCGCCCCCGACCGGTGCACCGCGTCGCCCACGAATCCAAACAGCGCCAGGCCGGCCGTCGCGCCGAGCACGCCCGCTACCGCGATCCAACCCGCCGCGGTCGCACGCACCGAGTGCGAAAATATCTCGGTGCTGAGTGCACTCGCCGCCGGAGCGAGCAACCCGGCTGCTCCAACGCCCAAGAAGTAACCGACGACGAAGCTCGTTCGGCCCCCGCCGTAGGCGATGGTAGACGTGGTGGCCACCAGGAGAACTCCCCAAGTGACCGTGCCGCGGCGGCCGATGGTGTGCGCGAGGCGACGGCCAATGAGCAGCCCGCCCAGCCCCGAAACGGCGCTCAGTGCGACGACACCCGCTACTAGATGAGGGCTAAAGCGCAGCACGCCCTCGGCGTACACGAAGGCGAACCCGTTCGCCGGCCCGGTGATCATCCCCACGGCGAACAACACTGCGGCCACGATGCCGAGGCGACCGCGAACGTCCTTGGGAATCGCGCCGAGTCGAGCCCACGGGTAATCCGAGGAGCGCGAGATCGGCTCTGGCACCTGGCGCATCAGCCACGGAGCACCAATCGTTGGTACAACGGCCACCGCGAATAACCACCGAAACGAGTCGGGCCCACGGATGACCCCGTGCAGGATCGCCGACACGCCGGCGCCGATTCCGCCGCCAGCTGCCATGATGACGAGGCGGTGGACCCGCCGTGCCGTGCTCGAGATTTCGACGGTGACCACTTGCACGAGCGTTGAGGACGCAGTGAGCAACGGTCGCGCGACGGCGAAGCACACGACGAAGAACCAGTAGCTGGGACTGAGCGCCGCGACGGCGGTGACGCTAAGTCCAATCAGCAGCGTGTCGCGCAAGATACGACGGCGCCCCCAACGATCGGCGGTCGCCGTCAATGGCATCGCGCCGAGCGACGCCAGGCGAAGCACTGCCAGGCCCAGACCGAGCACCGAACCAGAAAGGCCAACGGCGCTGCGCAACGAGTGACGCGTATCGACAAGGTGACCGAAGTGACGGGCCACGTCATTGAGCGACGCGACGGCACCAAACTGGGCAAAACCGGCGATCAGCGCGATCGAGAATAGCGCGAGCGTAACCCGCGACAGTCGGTACGTGGCGTCGCCGCGGGCGAGTTCAGGCAAGCTCAATACCCTCGTCGACGACCACGAGCGTCTTGCCGTGGTTCGCGCCGACGAACAGGAGATTTAGTGCCTCGGGTGCGCGTTCGAGACCTACGATGACGTGTTCACGGTGCCGAAGGCTACCGTCGCGCACCATGGCCGCGAGTACCACCTGCGCCTCGGCAAAGCGCGCGGCGTAATCGAGCACGATGAAACCCGTCATCGAGGCGCGGCGCATGATCAGCATCGACGTGTTGGCCACTCCCCGAGGACGCGCCACGTCGTTGTACTGCGATATCGCGCCGCAGAGCACCACGCGGCCGCGCATGGCCAGTGACGCTAGGGCCGCGTCGAGGATGTCACCGCCCACGTTATCGAAGTACAGGTCGACGCCGTCACCACAGGCCTCGCGCAACCGACCCGCGAGGTCGGGCTCGCGGTAGTCCAGACAGCTGTCGAAGCCGTACCAAGCGACGACCTCATCGCACTTCTCGGGTCCGCCCGCGACACCCACGACGCGAGCGGCTCCGCGGGCGCGCGCAATTTGACCGACTGTCGAACCGGTAGCCCCCGCAGCACCCGAGACGACCACCACGTCACCTACCTGTAACCGACCAACTTCGAGCAGTCCGAAGTACGCCGTCAATCCGGTCACGCCCAATACGTTCATCACGGTGGCCAGGTCCAGGCCGAGTCCCCGTGGAACAACGCTAAAACGACGCTCATCGTTAGCGACGACCCACTCTTGCCAGTTCGTCATGCCGACTACCACGTCACCGACCTCGTAACGCGCTGATTTGCTCGCCACCACGACACCCGCGCCGCTCGAACGAACCGGTTCGCCAATCTCAATTGGGGGCAGGTAGCCCGGTGCGTCGTTCATCCACGTTCGAATCGTCGGGTCGATCGACAACATGGCGACCTTGACCAAGGCTTCGCCCGGTCCAATCGTGGGCTCCGCACGCACGACCAACTCCGTGGTTGACTCATCGATGGCGCCCCGGGGGCGCTCGCGCAGCACAATCTGCCGGTTCATGTCGACTCCTTGGTTACGACGTCACCCTAGAGGGCGGACGACGTCACGACGACGATCGCGAACCCCGAGATCGCCCTCGGATGAACCGCGTCGCCGCAACCGCCGTCCAGATACCCTCGACGACGCCGAACGGCCACGCGCCGGAAACGAAACCGTAGCCGCTCGAGAGAGCGCACCCGACCGCGAACGCTCCCACGTACGCGTTCCCCCGATCCTCGAGGGCGTACATCGCCATCATGAACGTCAGGGCGGTCACACCGTATGCCGTGATCACAACCGGACCTTATCGGTCGCTACGTCGATCACCGGTCGAAACGCGATGTGCTTAACTTCCCCTGTGGCGACGAACCCCCCGCTGGTACGCCGAGGACTCCGCTTGGAGTACGCGACCCTCGCGTGGAATGTCGTGGGCGTAGCCGTACTCGCCGTCGGGGCTTGGCGAGCCCGGTCCGTCGCGCTGGCTGGTTTCGGATTCGACACCATCGTCGAGATCGGCGCGTCCGCGGTGGTCGTCTGGGAGTTGAACGACCGCCATCAACGCCGCCGGCGCCGCGCCCTACGTTGGATAGGCGCGTCATTCCTGGTGCTCATTGTCTACGTGGTGTCACTCGGTGTGCTCGCCGTCGTCGAGGGGATACGGCCCGACCACTCGCCACTCGGTATCCTGTGGACCTCGGCAACGGCCGCTGTCATGTTCGCCCTCGCCGCCGGCAAAGCTCGGGTAGGACGGTTGCTCAACAACGTTGTCCTGATCACCGAAGGTCGGGTGACCTTTGTCGACGCGCTGCTCGCCCTCGCCGTACTCGTCGGTCTCGTCCTCAACGCCCTTCTCGGCTGGTGGTGGGCCGATCCACTCGCGGCGCTCGTCATCGTCTACTACGCGCAGCGCGAAGCGCACGAAGCTTTCGCGCACCAGCGCTCAGCGCTGGCCCAGGGGCAAGAGTAAGAGTGCGACGGACATAGTCATAACCGTCGCGACGGCGCCCCACCTACTCGCCCGGCGAAGTGACGGCCTGGCGCCGGCGCTACGTGCGCTGCGCCACCACAGCAGCCAGGCCAACGAGCCAGTAACCGCGAGGTTCGGACCCAGATTAAGCCCAATCAGCATCGCGAAAGGGTGACGCGGCACGCGAGCGGCCAGAATCGCCGCGGCGGGGAGATTGTTCACGAGCACGGTCGCCACGCCCGCTGTGATCGCGGTGGTCACGACGTTCGCGTGGGCCAGGACCTGCGAAGGTCCGGACCAGGTCCTCCCGAGCGTTCCGAGAGCAACGGCCGTGGCGAACAGCGCGACGAGCGCGCCGGGACCAACAACGGCCAGGACCTCGGCGAATCGCACTCGCCCGCGCCGCAGGTGCCAGCCGACTGCGGTCAACCCCACCGCGGCCACGGGAACGGCCGCCGACTTGAGCAGTAGAGTGGCCGCGCTAACCAGCACGATCGAGACGACGCCTCCGCGTATCGCCGGTGGAGCGGCCACGTCATCAACTCGAACGTTCGTCAGGGAGCGGCGACCCAACAGGGCCGCCACGGCAACGGCCGTGATGCTCGCACCCAACGCAGCGGGCGCGATTCGCGCGGCGAAGGCGGCTCCGGTGAGGTGAAGGTGCCCGATGACGATCAGGTTCGTGAGGTTCGAACCAGGCAGCCAAAGCGATCCCGCGTTGGCGAGAATCAGCACACCGTAGAGCCACGGCGCGTCGTCACCGCGCCGGCGCCGCGCAACGTGCACCATGACCGGAGTCAAAAACGCTACCGCGGTGTCGAGGTTGAGAAGGGCGGTCACGACGATCACCAGCGCGGAGCTCGCGGCGAAGACCATGAGGCCTCGCGAGGACACCCGCGTCAGCCAACTGCCTAACCACTCAAACACCCCGTCGTCATTCGCGACGAGTCCAACCAATAAGAGCCCAGTCACCAGGACAAAGGGCGACCACACTTGCGCAGCCGCCGCGCGCGCCGCCCTCGGTTCAGCGCCGAACGTCCCGGCGAGGATCAACAACCCCGAACCCGCCATGATGGCCGGTAGGAACCACGCACTCCCTCGACTCACTCTCGCCAGCTGCACCTCGCGAGTCTCCCACGCGGCTCGCGTCGGATCAGCGAATGCGCAGTAGTTCGTGCTCGGCCGACAGAGACTTGATGCACAGGGGGTCTTCGCCATGGATGTCACCCGTGCGAACGTACGCGCGAGCTCGCGAACCTCCGCACAGCTGACCAAACGCGCACTGCCCGCAGGCACCGCTTCGTCGGCCCAATCGAAGCGTCGTCAACAGCTCACTCGTCGCGTAGATCTCGCCAAGGGGGGTGTCACGAACGTTCCCCACGGCAACGGGCAGAAAGCCCGAGGCGTGGACCGCGCCGTCGTAGCCCACGAACACGATCCCACGGCCGTCACCGGTGGCCAACGAATTGCTCGCCGTCGCGTGTGCAACGCCCGCCACCGGGTCGCCAAGACGTTGGCGCAACCTCGTGTACAGAGAGCCGAGGCCGAAGCGTGCTGTCGGGTCACTGTCGTCCACGTCGTTACGCTCGGCCTGCACACGCCGAAAGAACGGAGCCTCAACGGTACGTACCGTCAAGCCTCTTCGAGTGACGTCAACGAGGAAGTGACATACGTCTTCGGCATCGCGGGGCGAGATCTCGCGCACGACGGCGCCGCGACCAACGCCGACGAGGAAGAAAACTTCCCAAATGGGTACGTCCCACGAGACCAGCAGTGACGCGACGTCGGCCAGTTCGCGTGCGTTGCGCTCCATGACAGTGGTGTTGATCTGAACTCGATAACCAAGGTCTCGAGCCAGGAGAACTGCGTCAGCGGTCCGTGCGAAATGTCCGGGTATCCCCCGGATCCCGTCGTGGCTGCGCGGACCCGAACCATCTAGCGATAGCGAGATACTTCGCACGCCCATGTCGTAGAGGCGCGCGAGCCGATCGCGCGTCAGCCGATCGGTCACCGAAGGCGAGATGCCTACACGAATACCGCGTTCGTGTGCGTGCGCGATGAGCGCCTCGAGGTCAGGGCGGGCGAAACAGTCTCCGCCAGTGAAGATCAGTATCGGCGTAGGACCGTCAACGTCTGCGACCTGGTCGATAAAACGACGAGCCTCTTGAGTCGACAACTCGCCGGGCAGCGGCTCGGTTTGTGCTGACGCCCGACAGTGCCGACACGACAGGGCGCACGCCTTGGTCGTTTCCCAGAACACGAGATGCGGGGCGCGGTCGTAGCGGCGAAGGGCTCGCTCAAGCGTCTCGGGTCTCACGAACATCCTTCCGATTCACGTCGGGCGATCTACCAACCGCCTAGGAAGTCGTTCTAGTCATCGCAGCCACACCGGTCCAAGGGACCTAAGTCAGGATTTGGCGCCTTGCGGTCAGTCGTCACCGCGTTTGGTCGAGCGAACGACCGCCGTTGCGTGAGCCCGAAGCGCCGTCGTTAATCAGGCCGTACCCATGCGACGCCACCAGTGAACGAACACTCGACGGCGCACCGTGTCACGTGACACTGGCCTTCTCTCACCGTGCGCTCATGGTGCCGCCTGAGTCAGGAGGGCGCTTACGAGATGCCGCTAGATCACGATCTCGCCGGGCGCATCGAACGCGGTGACCGTTAACTCGTGGTCGACCGACTGCGTAGTGACGTGCGCCTTCGTGCGCAGCGGAATCTCCTTCATCAGCCACGTGAGCAGGAAGGCGAGAACGGTGATTGGCGCGGCGACCGCGAAGACCGCTTGCAACGCCGAGCTGAATGCGTTGATGACGACGCCGTGTGCCGGTTCAGGGAGCTGGCTGATCTGCGCAGGATTCGCCGAAATCGATCCACCGCCCAACAGTTTCAAAACCGCCGGGGACGCGTGCAAGCGAAGTTGTGACAGCAGACGGCTGTCGAGTACCGAGCCGAGCACCGACACGCCGAACGCTCCACCGATCGAACGAAAGAACGTTGCGGTAGCCGTCGCAGTACCGAGCTGACTATGTGGCACCGCGTTCTGCACGGCGACCACCAGGACCTGCATCACTAGTCCCATGCCGAACCCGGCAATGAACATGTACCACGCCGCGGTTGAGTACGACGTGTTGGGCCCCAGGTGAGCGAACAGCACGAGTCCCACCGTGACAATGGCGGTACCAACGATCGGGAAGATCTTGTAGCGCCCCGTACGCGATACCAACTGACCACTAATCACAAAGGTGATCAGCATACCGATCACCATTGGTAGCAACTCGAGGCCCGACCTCGTTGGTGACGAGCCGTGAACCACCTGCAGGTACAACGGCAGATACACAATCGCGCCAAACATGGTGAAACCAATCACGAAACCAACCGCCGACGCCGCGCTGAAAGTACGCGTACGAAACAGACCCATCGGAACGATCGGCTCGTCGGCGCGCAACTCGACGAACACGAACGCGATCAACAGCGCCACGCTACCCACGCTAAGCCAGCGAATAACCGAGGATCCCCACGCGTATTCACTGCCACCCCACGTCGTGACCAAGATGAGGCCAACCACGCCGACCGAGAGCAAGAGCGTGCCCCACCAGTCGATCTTGTGCGATAGCCGGTGCATTGGCACGTTCAACACCGCCGCAATCACAACGAGCGCCACCACCCCAATTGGCACATTGATGTAGAAGATCCAACGCCATGACGCGTGTTGGGTCAGCCAACCTCCGGCCAGGGGACCTAGTACGCTCGACAGTCCGAACACTGCGCCGAAGTACCCCATGTAGCGCCCTCGTTGCCGGGGTGGAATAACGTCACCAATGATGGCTTGTGAACCGACCATCAATCCCCCGGCGCCGAGGCCCTGGATCGCGCGAAACACGATTAACTCGAGCATGTTTTGGGACAAGCCCGATAGTGCCGAACCCGCCAGGAACACGACAATCGAGAGCTGAAAGAAGCCTTTGCGTCCCCATAGGTCACCGAACTTCCCCCAGAGCGGAAGCGAAATCGTTGACGTGATCAGATAGGCGGTGACGACCCAAGACAGATGGTTGAGTCCATGCAGGTCGCCCGCGATCGTCGGCAACGCCGTCGCCACGATCGTCTGATCCAGCGCTGCCAAAAACATACCTAGCATCAGCGCCAGCACAATGGCCAAAATTCGACGATGCTCTTCGGGACTGATCTCGTGTTCCTGTGGTGGACTGGCCACGTTTGACGGGTTACTAGTCACGGTAACTCTCCACTTCTGCAGTTAGGGCATTGCTAAATTTTGTGATGTTCGCGGCAAAGTCCGCGAGGTCAGCGTCCGTCCACTCAGCGAATAATCGGTCGAGCAACGCGCGATGGGCACACATGACCTGCTCGAGAATGTCGCGACCTGCATCGCTCAACGCGATGCGCACCGATCGACGGTCGTGGGCATCCACGCACCGGGTTACGAGTCCCCGCTGTTCCAACTGCTGGATTTTGCGCGTAACCGCGGGCGCATCCACGCCAACCAGTGCGGCGATGTCGGTAACCCGCATGGCGTCAACCTCTTCGAATCCACCACGCAGCTTGAACAGAATGATGATCGACGCCCTATCCACGCGCACGCCGGCTTCGCTCACCAGCCTCTCGTGCATCCGCGGCCTCGTCAATGACTGCGCCATTGCTTGAATACCAGACTGAATAAGGTCCAGTGCTGAGTCTCGCTCGTTCGCTACGGCTCCAGATTCTGAGGAACTACTTACTTTCATCAATTAAGTATTTTACCGCCGCCGTCCCTAGTCGTGACAGACCGGCGGTGGGGTCAGTTCCCTTCTTACGCCGTCGTGTCAACGACGAGCACGGAACAGTGAACACCGTGCGCAACGGCGCTGGCGCTCGAACCAAGTACACGGCGCACACCCGTCAGCCTGGCGTTGCCGACGATGACCAGGTCCACATTCAGTGACCGGCCAGTCTCGATGAGCGCGTCGATCAAGTCACCTTTCACGGCGTGCAGGACTGGTTCAACACCTTCGGCTTTAGCCCCAAACGACAGCACTTGGAGTAACGCATCAGCGTCATCCTCGTGATTCAAGTTCTCGTATCCGATCCTCGAACCAACATCGGTTCGGTGATACGTCTTCGGGCTGAAAGCCGCCACGATGTGAAGCGTGCTCGCGAATCGCTTGGCCATCTGTACCGCGACATCTACGGTCTGACGAGCTGCCGCTGACTCATCCGAGCCCACAAGAATCGAATCAAACAACGAGTTCTCCCCTCCGCAAGCGCCACGGACCACACGTCCAGTCCAGGCTCAATTGCTCAAGCATAGGGGGTAGACCGTACCGTGCGAGAGGCCGACGCGGGGGTTCGATTACGCTCGCCGCCCATCTCCGTCGCACGGGTCCCCTGGAGAACGAATCCGAGCGCGCCCGCCGACGTCGCGGTCATCAGCTCGCACCATCACCCAGACACCGCCGAACGTCCTGAGCGTCTAACCGCGCACGATTACAGGCATCGGCGGAGTAACGGCACCTAACGTGAGCCGTCTTCTACCCGAACTCGCTAGGTGACACGTGGAACCGTGTGCGACGCGGGCCACCGCTGGCCCTGGAATGAACCGGAGTCCCCGTTTCTCGGACTCCACGTGGCCAACGCTGCTGAGCCATCGCCGTGTCAACTCGAAGCTCGACGAGCTTCGTCCTCAACTCGATCGTGGAAGGCCCGCCACCACGCGTTGTCGTGTTCGGGGACGTTGCTATCGCCCGCCGCGTAGCCGACTGAACCGTCAATGAGTTCTCGGGCCAGATCGGAGTGTCCGGCGTGTCTGAAGGTTTCGGCGATGACGTGAACCAGTACGTGGTGGAGCGTGACCGGATGATCGCCCCACCACGGCACGGAGCCCTCCGCTCCGAGGTCCAGCGCCTCGATCGTCGCATCGGAGGTGGCGCAGGCCCGGCGATAGTTGCCAATGACCTCACTCCTCGTTTCGTCCGCTCGAACGAAGAAATCGGCGTTGTCCTCTATTCCGTCCTCGAACCAGAGATTGGACTGTCCCATGGGTCGGCCAAACACGGGGCCGAAGTAGCCGAGCTCCACACACGTTAGGTGCTTGATGATCCCAAGGAGGTTGGTCCCGCTCTGGACTAGAGGACGTCGGACGTCATACTCTGACAGGCCGTCCAATTTCCAGACAATTACGCCGCGGGCCGTCTTTAAGTAGTCATGCAAGATCGTCTTCATAATGCTTCACTCTATGCCAAGCGTGGAGAAGATATCGGAGTGATCGGTATCAAATAACCTGACAGGAGGCGTCCCGGGTTGCCCACCAGTTTGTCGAGATCAACCGAACTCGGCGACACAACCGTGCACGTCGCACGTTCCCAAAATCCTATGGCGGTAATCCTCGTGCATGTGAATAAGTAGTCAAGTCAACCCGCGCTCAATTCTCACAATGTGCGATAATGACGCGGTTCAAGCAAGTGCGCTAAGGACATAGGCATGAGCGAGTTGACAGCGCTGGCACGGCTGCTCGTGGCCACAGTATTCGCCGTCGCGGCGATCGGCAAGTGGCTGAGCACTGACAGCACGCCTCGACTCCTTGCCACCTACGAGCTCGATTCCCGACTAGCTCCCGCCGTCACGTTGCTGCCATTACTCGACGCACTGATCGCCGTCGGTCTAGTGTTCGACGGGACGTCGCGTGCCGCGGGCGCACTCGCTTTCGCGTGCCTCGTCGTGTTCTCCTGGCTGATTCAGCGAAGTCTGCGGCGCGGCCACCAGGGTGACTGCCAGTGTTTCGGCCGACTCCACTCCTCGACCATCTCTCGGCGCTCGCTCATTCGAAATGGTGTGCTGGCTGTGGGCGCGTCGTGGATCACGATTGGCCCTCACGAGAGGTTTGTACCAGCGCTGATCCACACGGCTCATCTGTTCGGCGGTCATCTGGTCGCCGCGGCAATGGTGCTGGCGATACTTGTCTTAGTACTTCGCAGGCAACTGACGAGCACCGGATCTCCCGAACGAGCATCCACGATGTTTCGTCCAGGGTTGGATTGGGTAGATCGGGCCGATGGCATCAACAGCTTCGCCACCCTCGACGGTCGTTCCCTGTCACTACAGGCATTGCCTACTTCTGGGGTTGATTCGATCCTCATCTTCGTCGATCCTGACTGTCGTCCCTGTCAGACCGCCATGCCCATCGTTCGCCGTTGGTGGCACCAATTAACTCTTACGGTGCTCGTGGTCGTGGCCGGACAACCCACGGACGAGGTTCGTGACTTCTACGCCGGAATTCCCGCCGACCACGTAGTGATCGATACCGGTGCGGTGCTAGCGAGCACGTACCACGTTCAGGGCACACCCTCCGCAGTCCTGTTGTCGTCGGGTGGCACCATCGCGCCCGCCGTCGTCACCGGACCGATGGCGATCGAGGTTCTTCTTCGGCACTCGGCCGCACCTTCGTTGGTGACACGGCATCTGCCATCGTGGCTAGTTCCCTCTGCGCGAGCCAGAGCGCGCACCCTGGCCGCCGTGCGGACCGGTGCCGATGACCTGCGCTCTGCCATGTCGCGACGCCAGGTCTTCGCCGCGGCCGGCGTCGGCACGATCCTGACTCTGGCCGTCTCGACGGCCGACGACAGTCTCGCGACTGCGAGCAACGTCCCGACTACGAAGTGCCCCTCGTGCGGAACGTGCGTCGACTGCGACTGGAACACTTCAACGCCTGACGCTCTCACTTGTCACCCCTGCCACGAGCCCTGCTCGAACGCAAAGCTCTGCTCCAGCTACGCCTACCAGAATTCGAATTACGTCACGCTCGTGAAGTATCTGCACACCAACGGTTTTGTTCAGCGTGGCGAACCGACCGCTTCGGGTCTTACAAAAAACGGTACGCAGTCCTATCTGGCCCTTATCACGAAGTTCCAGGGCACATCGGCGAAGCATCCCAGCGCCATCCTTCTCTATCAGCTCACAACCACCGAGAGTGCAGCAGTGCTCTTACTCGATGCTGAAGGCTTGATAGCGACGGTGGTCACCGTCAATGCGAACGGACAGTTGGTAGCGGGGACTGTGCCACCACCCCCCTCGGCGGCGCCCAGCGCGTCTGTACCTGGCACCAACGAACCGGCCACAATGGACCTCGTTACTGCTTCGGTAGCGTCGTGTGAAGACGTGTGTGGGCAGGCGTGGAAGTTGATCGTCACGGGCTTCCAGGCGCTAGCGGCGACCAGCGGCATTGGCCTAGTTGTCCTGCTCGCCGCATACGCGCTCCCCGCATTCGGCTCCCAGGGGAGTAGTGATGCCAACGCCCTCAAGGTCATTAGCAGCATTACCAGTGCATCATCGATTACCAACCTGGTCTTTCGAGTAGCCAAGAGTCAGGGAGTTGGTGCGCTTAAGAATTTTGACCAAGGGATCATCTGCAAGCCAATCTGCAGTATCAAACTGAAGGCGTGCTGCGATTACAGCGGTGCGTGCTTCGATTCGGACGCTCGTTGCGAATCACTCTGCCCAGGCGGACTGGCGCATCCCATGGCTCACTGCGACGTGTACATCAACGGAAAAAAGGTCTCGACGCTCATTCCCGGTGCGGTCTGAGACTCGTTGCGACGGCGGTTCGGTCAGTGCTGACACACTGACCGGCTGAGTTGTTGGTTGAACGCGATGATGGCCTGCTGGCCGTGGATCGCCCGCGCGTCGCGACGTGGACTTCTTCGACGACCTTTTCACCGCTTGGCCCATCGACCGCAGCGCCTTCGAAGCTTCTCGACATCTCGCTGCGCGCCCTCTTGTTGGAGCACCGAGCGGCCGAGATCGATGCGATGTACCGAGCCTACGATGAGCAACCGCTTTGCGAGGGCGATGAGTGGGGCGACCTGTCCACCTGGCACGAGGCAGCTGACGCGAGTCACACATGACGGAGCGCGGCGAGGTGTGGTGGTGCGAGCTACCGGCAGTCCCCCGACGACCGGTCGTCGTGTTGTCCCGATCGGCCGCGCTGGAACGGCGTCGCCGAGCGATTGTGGCGCCGTGCACCACGCGCGTGCGCGGACTTCCCTCTGAGGTGGCGCTAGAGCCCGGTGACGATCCTGTCCCGAAGGCGTGCGTAGTCAACATGGACTCGGTGGAGTCAGTTCCCACCGCTCTTCTCATCGAGCGGATCGGACGCCTCTCGAGCGCACGAATGCATCAGGTGTGCGAGGCGCTGGCCGTGGCTGTCGATTGCCCTTAACCGGAGCACTCCAATCAAGAAGGGGTGTGGGCGGGTCAGCGGGCGCGTCCAGTGTCTGTCAATATGATTCGGCCGAACCGCGCAGGTAACGTTGCACGACCCTGTCGACGGGCGGGTCGCCACCAAGAAGAGCGTCGACTCAGAACTAGAGGTCCTTAATGAGAGCGCGCAGCGTCGCCGCGTACGCGTCGAGGCATGTGCGGCCCCGCCGGGTGAGTGCGAGAGTCGTCCTCGACGCCGGTCCACTTCCAGACTTCTCGCTCGAGAGGTAGCCGGCCTCCTCCAGCTTGCGCAGGTGCGTGATGAGGTTGCCCGACGTGAGTCCGGTCATCACCTGGAGTCGGGTGAAGGTCAGTCTGTCTCCCTCAGGGAGCACAGCGAGCGTGGCCATAAACTGGAGCCGGGCCGGGATGTGAATCAGCGCGTCGAGTTGATCTGAGCTCACGCGGCGCCGCACCACACCCCCAAACGCCACCGGTAGAAGTCGTCACCGAGGATGGCCGCGCATAGCCCGATCCCATCGACCAGCCACATCGCGCGCGGACCCGTGAGCGCGCCGACCGCCGCGACAAGCATGATCGCGACCGATACCCCCATGTCGCGCCACTCCTCGCGCACAGCCGAGCGCATGGCCCACCCCGCCCCGAGCACGACCAGCGTCGCCGTTAGTCCAAAGATCCAGTAGAGGGCTGCGTGACGCATCCCGCTCACGATCAGGGCCGCCATCAAGAGGTAGACGGCGAGCAGCGCCGTCGCGATCGCCAACCCTTCGGCCCTGCCCAGACGCACCGAGTGCCCGCTGACGCCCGAGCGAGCGCGCTGGTGGGTTACGAGCACCGTTACTATTCGCACGGCGATCAGCGCGTAGAGGACGACCAGCGACGCACCGCTCGGTCCGTGAAAGGGCTACTGGTTCCGCACGGAGAGCCACACCGCGCCAAAGCCTGCCAGCACTACCGCCGCGCCGACCAACGACAGCCACGCGGCCCGGAACTCCATCCCCTGTAGCGCCGATCGTGAGGAGCGTTCAAGAATAGCGGCCGCCTCACGCGGGTCCAACTCGCTCTCGTTAGTGCGGTCCTCGCGCTCGTCTGAATCCTTCGACCCCTCCATCGCCCACCTCCTAATGTTTGTCATACAAACTTTGGTTTAAGTTTGTATGACAAGGTTTACGACGGCGCAAGTCTCCCCCCTCTCCAATCCCGCCACGCCCTCGCCGGCTGGACCCGAGCCGTGGAGACCCGTACCCACCGCAGTCGAGATGCCGGGGCTTGGTAACAATCAGGGGCCACCGGCAGATCTGGGGACAGAAGTCAGTCAGCGTGAGTGCGGACTCAATAGCGCGCAGGAGAACGGTTTCTTCCAGGTCGTCTTTCACCACCGGGGGAGTGCTGTCAGCTCCGCTGACGGGTGTCAGTGAGAGTGGGTGCAGACCCAAGAGTCCACGCGGGCGGCCATCGCCTCCAAGGACTTGCTTGACTACTTGGTCGGGGGTTCGAACAAGACACCATGGGTCATTCAGCGAGCGGAAGTCAGATCGATTGGTACTGCCGGGACGTCGTTGTGACGCTCACAACGAGTGGACCTTGAGTCACACAATACGAACCGCTTGACCGTCGGTCTTCCGCGATTCACGCTATAATTATGTACATGACCACGCTACCCATCGCCGATGCACGAGCTCAGTTGTCCAAGTTGGTCGAGGAAGCCAGTTCAACGCATGAACGTTTCGAGATAACGAAGAACGGACACCGAGCCGCCGTACTCATGGGGGCGGACGACTACGACGCTATGCGTGAGACGATTGACGTACTTTCCGACTCAGCGCTGCTGCTCGCCCACCACGAAGGCGTGCAAGCGCTGTCGGAAGGTGATGTGCTCAACAGCGACCAACTCGCCGAAGCAATGAAGAATGCTGGGCGCAGTGTCGACACCAAGTAATGAGCGCTACATCCTTCTAATTGCCCGGTCGGCAGCCAACGGTCTCTCTGACGCGCTCCCCGAGAAGATTGCGTATGCAGTGTACGAATTCATCACTGGGCCGTTGCTCGACAACCCTCGGCGCGTCGGTAAGCGGCACGGGCCACCTCTCGCGCCGGCGTACTCAGCTCGGCGCGGCGACTATCGAGTGCTGTACTTCATTGACGACGCCACGCACACGGTGAAGGTGACCGCAATCAGACATCGTGCAGACGCATATCGATCGTGAACCACCGAGTCCAATCCCTTACGTGACTGAACGATTCGAGCAATCGCATTTTGTGGAGGTAACGGGACTATGTTCGAACCCCCTCGCGCACCTATTCATCAGGTAGGACGCTTCGCCTGCATGGCCCAATTGAGCCACCACGATGCCTGAGCAACTTCCCGTCCACGGTTCATTCGAACCACGTGCAGCGAGCGAAATGCCTCCTCTCGTTGTTCTCCGCGATAATGGGAACGTCATCGGGCTTCCGGACAGCCCTGATTGCCCGTGAACTTCTTCTTCGTCTCTCGAGATCACAACGACCTGAAGCGGCCCCCTTCGCCTCACCAGTGCCTGAAACTCTGACGAGCTGTGCACACGCATGTCAGGCAACGAAGACGTGATTGCCACTTGGCGATCGTCGTGAGCTGGTTTGCTCTGAACACTTGCCCGTGATACCATTCCACTAAGCAATTAGTGAAAGCGGCATTTACGTGATCGAATTTCAACTCGATTCAACTTCAGGTGTCGCTACCTATCTCCAACTTGTCCAGCAGGTCCACCAGGCCCTGCAGCTTGGCTTCCTTGAGCCTGGTGACCAGTTGCCAACGGCTCAGCAAGTAGTTGCCAAGCTGGCAATCAACCCCAACACGGTGCTCAAGGCTTATCGCGACCTTGAACGTGAAGGACTGGTCCAACCACGTCCAGGTGTAGGTACTTTCGTCATTCGATCATTTCCCGACACCGATCCGGCCGCTCTCAATCGGTTTCTTGGCACAATGACCAACTGGCTTCATTCGGCCCGCGCCGCAGGCCTCAGTTCCAATGACATCGAGGCGATCTACCGCACTGCGATTCGCAACTCCTTTTCGGAGGCCGTTGCATGACGGCGGCCATTGAGACTGACGGTCTCGGCAAACGGTACGGGCGGCGCTGGGCGCTGCACGACTGCACGCTTACGATCCCGGCTGGCAAAGTCGTCGGTCTCGTGGGGCCGAACGGGGCAGGAAAGACCACACTGCTGCATCTCGCAGTCGGGTTGCTGACACCCACCTCGGGCACAATCACTGTGCTCGGCGAGCGTCCAGGCGACGGACCGACGAAACTTGCACGGGTGGGTTTCGTTGCGCAGGCTACGCCCACGTACGCAGGACTGTCAGTCGCGAAGCATCTCAAGATGGGTGCCTGGCTCAATCCGACCTGGGACGGTGATCTCGCCAAACGCCGGATCGAGCAGCTCGGACTCGACCCACGCCAGAAAGTGGGTTCGCTGTCTGGTGGTCAGCGCGCCCAGGTCGCCCTTACGTTGGCAGTCGCTAAACGTCCCGAACTTCTCCTCCTCGATGAGCCGGTGGCGGCATTGGACCCGCTCGCCCGGCGTGAGTTTCTTCAGGGCCTCATGGAAGTCGTCGCCGAACATGGCGTCACTGTCGTGCTCTCTTCGCATCTCGTGGCGGATCTCGAACGGGTCTGCGATTTCCTCGTCGTGCTGGTCACTTCGCACGTCCAACTGGCCGGAGAGGTGGACACTTTGCTGGCGTCGCATCATCGACTGTCCGGACCCCGCCGCGACCCGCGCAGTCTCCCGTCGAATCAGCACGTCATCGAGGAGAGCCACACCGATAAGCAGACAACGCTCTTCATTCGAAGCGATGAGCCAATCCTCGATCCGGAGTGGACCATCATGCCAGTCACGCTCGATGATCTTGTGCTCACGTATATGGGCCAAGCGCAATCCGAGCACGGGCCCCAACGCGGATTGAGGTTGATTCCATGACCCGGTTCGCTTGGCTTCAATTTCGCGCGCAGGCCGCTGTTGCCCTTGGTGCGCTGGCAGTGCTCGCAGCGGTGTTGGGTATGACCGGGCCACACATCGCCCATCTCTACGACTCGACCGTTGCGACCTGCGGAGTGCACAACAACTGCTCCTCGGTGATCGCCACGTTCCTTTCCAGTTACCGCCTTCTGCAGGATCTCGGCAACGTCGTCATCATCGCCCCTGCCCTAATCGGAATCTTCTGGGGTGCGCCGCTCGTGGCGCGTGAGTTGGAAACGGGCACGCACCGACTTGTGTGGACACAGAGCGTCACGCGCACTCGGTGGATTGCGGTGAAGCTCGGTCTGGTCGGTCTAGCCAGCATGGCCGTCACCGGACTCTTCAGCCTCATGATCACGTGGTGGTCGAGCCCATTCGATCGAATCAACATGACCCAGTTCTCAGTCTTCTCTGAACGAGGCATCGCGCCTGTCGGTTACGCCGCCTTTGCATTCGCACTTGGGGTCACAGCGGGCGTGATTATCCGACGCACCCTGCCGGCGATGGCGACTGCCCTCGTCGGCTTCGTCGTCGCCCGCGTCGCCGTTACATTTCTAGTGCGACCGAACCTCGAGCCCAAGGTGCGCACGACGTCCCCCTTGCACATGACCTCTGACATGGGCTTCAACCAGACGAACGGTGGGCCGATAACGGTGACCGGCGGCCATCCTGGCGACTGGGTCTTCTCAGATCAGATCGTCGACAAGGCCGGTCACGCGGTGAGCGGGAACTTCCTTAGCCAGGGAGCCTGCCTCCAAAACAGGGGCTCGGCCGCCTGCATAGGTAAGCTCCGGGAGGTGCTGGTATTCCAACCGGCTAGTCGCTACTGGGTGTTCCAGTGGTACGAGATGGCACTCTTCCTTGGGCTAGCCCTCATCTTCGTTTGTATTTGCTTCTGGTGGATTCGCCGTCGCATCTCGTGAATTTCACTCGTTGCCGGACATCAAGTTCAATGCGTGGGAAGAAGCAACAACCTGAATTTGACGATGAGCTGACCCGGTGCGACGTTGTGAAATCTGCAACACCTGTGGGCGCTGAGGGACTCGAACCCCCGGCCTGCTGAGTGTAAGTCAGCTGCTCTAACCAACTGAGCTAAGCGCCCCAACGCTCCAGCCTAAACGAGTTCGTTCCTGGCCCAACGTGCTGATCCCAAGAAGCGATACAGTGAGAGCGAGACTCCAACGGATCCGAAGAACCAGATTCGTGAAGTCGAAGCGGAGGCAGTCGTGTCAGGAGTCCTCGTCACCGCTCGAGAGTTCGTGGGCGACGTGATCGGTCAGGAAGCGGCACAATTCCTTCGTTTCCATGCCTCGGCACGTCGAGGAGTCGACCCCGAAAGCGTTCACCAACTCCGCGTCTCCACCCGTCGACTCCGTACTGACCTCGATTTCCTTCGAAGTCTCCTTGATTCTTCGTGGTACCGAGACGTCCGCGAAGACCTGGCCTGGATCGGGGGACGGCTTGGCGCTCGACGAGATTTTGATGTATTAATTGCGTTCCTTGAGGAACTCGCGTCGACCGACGAGTCACTCGACCGTTCCGTCATCTTCAGGGCTGAGACGATGCGCGACCGCGGACGTGACGGGGTTGAGCGCGCCCTCGGTCGAACTCGCTATCACAAACTGCTTGTGACCCTCATCGACGCCACGTTGTGGCCTCCTCTGCGTGACCCGGACGTCGTCGTACGGCGCATTATCCTCGACAAACTTGGTTCATCGTGGGACAAGCTTCGCCTCGCGTCGGACACCGTGACGAACGAGGCGTCGGATCTTCACCGTCTCCGCATCGTAGTAAAACGCTCGCGATACGCGATGGAGATCGCCTCACCGTTCCTCGACGAGTCGCGCCCCATTGTCCAACGACTGGCGCGGGTCCAGGATGAACTGGGGCAGTTGCACGACGACGTCGTGACGTGCGACTTCGTGGTGGCGTGGTACCGCTCGGCGCGGGCCGCGCGTGGCGTTGATCCGTTCGACGCGAGCGATGCGTGGCTGAACGCCATTCACAAGCGGGGCGAGCAACGACGTGACTTGTGGCGAGCGCCCTTGGCAGAGGCCCTCGTGCTGATCGACGACGTTTCGCGGAACTCGTCGTACCTAGAGTGGTCCGAAGGCGAGCAATCGATCTAGCAGACTCGTGCTCGCCGCCGCAAGAGGACGACGCGCCGCCATGACGTCGGTCACCAATTCATCACCCCGATAGTCGCTCACCACAGCGCCGGCTTCTTGAGCGACGAGGAGTCCCCCCAGGTAGTCCCACGGAAACAGTGTTGAGCCGTGCGCAACGCCGTACGCATCGAGCGAGCCATCGGCAACCAAACAGAACTCGAGACTGGCCGCGCCGAGCGACCGGTACTGTCCCCAACCAACGTGTCGTGCGGGAAGTCCCGAAAAGCTAATGATCGCCGACTCGACGTCGCGCTTACCGCTGGCGCTGATTCGCATCCCGTCGCGCCACGCGCCACCGCCTCGGGACGCCTCAAATTTGGTGCCCGTCGCGTGATTCACCACGAGCGCCGCGATGAGTTCGCCCTCTTGCATGACGGCGAGGCTCGTAGCGAAGAAGGGTATCCCGTGGTCGCAGTTGGTTGACCCGTCGATTGGATCCACCACGACGGTCAACGGTCCCGAACCAGTGACGCCAGACTCTTCGCTGACTACACGCCACCCGGCACCACCGAGCACCCGACGCGCCACCTCGTCGGCGACGACGTCTAGATGGTATTGGGATTCGCGCACCCCTGAAAAACCACGCCCGCGGTGACCATCAATCGCGACACCGATTTCCGCGGCGCAAGCGCGAAGCGTGGCAAACATGTCCGTCACGCCCCCACCGTATCGGCAACCTCACCGGCGCCACGTCAGGGAAAGCGGCGGGCTGGCTGCCCCTAGACTGCATGTCCGTTAGAACGGATTGCGCCCCGCGGGGTGCACTGGGCGGGAGACGACAGTGCGGCTGAGTGACCGAGGGCGCGGCCGGCGGGCGCGTACGCGACGGTTCGTTCTCACGTCGATGCTGACCACCTGCGTCGTCGCTTCCGTTGCCACCGCGGCCACGGGTGGGCTGCGACTTCGAGCGAGCGTCGGCGTCATCAGACCGCCAGGCTCCTGTCCGTGGGTGTCCGAATCTCTCCGCCACACCGCACCGCCCACGGCGCTGGCCGATCACGTGATTAATCACATGACCCTCGCCCAGAAGGTCCATTTCGTCATCTTGGCAACGTACCCGCCGCTCGAGAACGCCAACGTCGGCATTCCCGCCTTGTGCATCCCTCCACTCACGCTCACTGACGGCCCTAACGGTGTCGCCAATGGACTGCAATGGGTTACGCAGCTGCCCGCCGCCATCGCGGTTGGCGCATCATTCGATCCCGCGATCGCACGCGCCGTCGCCCGTGTGATGGCGAGTGAGGCGCGGGCGAAGGGTATCGATGGCATCCAGGCGCCGAATCTCAACATCGCGCGCATTCCCGTAAGCGGACGAATCTTTGAGAGCTACGGCGAAGATCCGTATCTCACGAGCGTGCTGGGCGTCGCAGCGATTCGTGGCATCCAGTCGCTGGGCGAGATTGCCGTCGCCAAGCACTTTACCGCCTACACCCAGGAGACGGCGCGGGCTCGTCTCAATCAAGTGGTGTCCGCACGTGCGCTCGCCGAGATTTATAACCAGCCCTTCCAAGCCGCGGTCCAACAAGGCCACGTGGCTTCTCTCATGTGCTCCTACGGGTCCTTGAATGGAGTGAACACCTGCTCGGACCCCTACATTTATCGACTTCTGCAGTCGTGGCGATTCTCAGGGTTCGTGCGTTCCGACCTCCACGCGCTTAATGACCCCGTTGGCGCCTTGCGCGCCGGCATCTCACTGATCAAACCGGCATCCAGCAATGGCTTGATCAGCGCGGTCCAGCATCGCCGCCTCGCCGTCGCGGATCTGAATCGCGCGGTCCATTCAATTCTTGTGCCCATGTTTGCGCTGGGGCTCATCGCGCACCCCCTCCAACTCGCACTCAACGCCATCGTCACGTCCAGTGCTCACGTCGACGTGGCGCTACGCGCCGCCGAGAGCGGTGTCGTCCTGCTTGTGAATCGACATCACGCCCTACCGATTCCGACTCGTGTCCGCTCGATCGCGGTCATTGGCCTCGCGGGGTATCGAACGCCGGTCACGGCCGGTGGTGGCAGTGCTGCGGTCGTCGCCACCACGGTTACGACACCCCTCGCCGCGTTACGCCAGGCGCTCGGTAACCGAGTTCGCGTCACCTACGCCGCGGGTGACGTGCCCATCCGCGCGATCACGTCGCGACGCGACATCGTCATCGAATCGGGCACGCCGCTCAAGCTGATCACGAAGTTCCGAACCGTGGGCGAACCAGGTAAAGCGGACATCGGCGTGGACCGTGGCGGCAACGTGACGCCGGCGGTCGCGACGGCCACAAGTCCGGGAACCGGCGACAACTGGAACTCGTCGCAGATGACGTTTCGGGTCAGACACTCCGGCATTTACGACGTGTCGTTTCGCCAGGTCGGTGATACCTGGGTCTACCTCGATGATCGCCTCGTCATCGCCTCGCGCGGTCTTCACGCCCCCACCGTCTTCACGACGTCAATCGCCCTGCGCAGCGGTCACCGTTACACGCTGCGCGTCACGTGGTTCAACATTCACAGCCACCCGGCCCCGTCCTTCGACATCGTCGACGCTTCACCAGTTATTGCCAAAGCAGTCGCCATCGCGCGACGAGCGAAATACGCCATCGTCGTGGCCGGCGACTACACCGAAGAAGGAGCCGACCGACCCAATCTCAATCTGCCCGGCGACCAAAACGCCTTAATCAGCGCGGTGGCGGCGGTGAATCATCACACCATTGTCGTGCTGGAAACCGGCGGTGCGGTAGCCATGCCGTGGCTCAAGCGAGTGGCGGGGGTGCTGGAAGCGTGGTACCCGGGACAAGTCGACGGCGCCGCGATCACCCCCATACTCACCGGCGCCGTTGACCCGTCGGGCAGACTCCCGCTGACGTTTCCGGCCTCGGTAGCGGCCTCACCGATCAATGACCCCAGAACGTTTCCCGGGGTCAACGGATCCGTCACGTTCGTGTCGGGGCTCGACGTGGGGTACCGCTGGTACCAGGCCAACCACGTGCGACCCCTGTTTCCATTCGGCTTCGGTCTGTCGTACACGTCGTTCGGCCTCGGCCGGGCGGTCCTTCGCCGAACTGCCACGGGGGTTGCCGTTGAGCTCTCGGTGAGCAACCGGGGACGCCGCGCGGGAGCCGACGTCGTGCAGGCCTACGTGAGCTTCCCGGCGATCGCGGGTGAACCGCCGGAACAACTTCGCGCCTTTTCGAGGGTGCTGCTTCAGCCCGGTCGTTCGACTCGTATTACGCTTCGAATCGACCGGCGAAGTTTCGAGATCTATCATCACGGCTCCTTTACCGTGATTCCCGGGCGCTACGTCATCAACGTCGGTCAGTCGTCGACGAACCTGACGATTCACATTCCCCTGCACCTGTGAGCTCGATGCGGTCGAGGCCGAGCGACGACATACTCACGACTAATCTGGTGTCGATGGCCGCCATTGACGTCGCCGGATTCGTAGCCGATCTGAAGGATCACGCCGTGACGCACGGATTCCACGTCCACGACGAACGCCACTTCGTTGAGACATACTCGCTGCGCCAAGCGTGGGAGGTGGATTTGCACCCCGAGGACGGGTGCGGGGGCCCGGTCGACCTGCACATTGAACTTGACGTCGACCCGAGAACGTTGCTCGCCTTCGAAGACGCCGTACTGGGACTGCCCGATGACGTCGACCCGCCCGACGACTTCCACTTCCCCCTGGTGCTGACCTGGAGTTTGCCGCCCATGCCCCACGGCCCCGATCTCTTGCGCCTGGCGATTGACCTCGCGCCCGTGGGAGGCGTGAGTATGCCGCTCGAGGTCACCGCCACCGACACGTTCGCCTCGCCAACGGAGACGAGCGAGCGACGAATCGCCATCGTCGCCCGCCGAGCAATCTCGCTGAGCCAAGTCGCCAAGGGCGAGGACCCGCTCTGCGACGTGTTCGAGCACGGGCGCAGCGTCAGCGACTTTTTGCTCCAGGCCGCGGACTCGTGGCTCGCCTGACCAGTCGGCTCGTTCCCGTCATCGCTATTGCCACGTCAGCGATCGCACTGAGTTCGTGCGGCACGTCGGGAGCCGTCGCCCAAGCCCGACTGGCGTGCCGCTACGTCGATCGAGCCATCGTGCTCTACCACGAGAGTCGTTCGCCCGGTCTTTCGACCCAGTCGACGAACCGCCTAGCCGGTCAAGCCCTAGCCACGCTGCTTCGCGCGACGCCGTACGCGGCGTCGGCAACCTCAACCGACGGCGGCTGGAATCCGCTGATGACCACGATCAACGAGGGCGAGCGGGTGCCCATCCACTTCCTCATCCCGTCGCTCACGCACCTCTGCCAGATCGCCCAGTCGTCGACGCCGTACCTCTGATCACTACTCGTTGAAACGCTCGTACAGCCAGGTCAGTGAGTTCTCCTCCAGCATGGCGTCCTCCCAGCCCTGGAGCTGGTCTTCCAACGAGCCCAGGGTCGCCACGGTCGCGACGATCACCACGGTGAGTGCGCCGACGGCCTCGTCGGCGACGAGGAAATCACCGAAGATGTCCTCGCTAACCGATGCCTCCGGGCCGATCATGAGGTACAGCTCACCGGTGGCCTCGACCCACGAGAGCCGATACGTGTTACCCGACGCGTCGCTCCACTCATCGCCGAATTCGAACTCCGCGCTCTCACGACGCGCTTCATTCTGCTGATAGAAGGATTCGATGTCCATCCCCGCAGCCTACGTCTCGTATGTGCGCAGCGGCGTGCGTATTTATTGTCGCGCGCGGCTGCGCAACACGTGTTCACCCGATTGGCGCGAGCCAGTGCGCAAGCCCGTGCGCACGCCTCTGTGGACTGTTCGCCATGACGACCAACTACGACCTTCTTACGCAGCTTCGAACGGATTGGCGATACCGGTGCCACCAGCGGGCGTCGCGTGACGCATTCGACTTGCTTCGATCGCGCCACCGCACGATCGACTTCGGTGGACTCGCGGACCTCGGAGACCTCGTAACCGCGTTAGACGTTGGCGGCGGTCGAACGATCCTCGAGCGCGCTCAATTCGTGCAGGCGTTGCTCGAGGAGGCCGCCGACGCGACAATTCGTCGAGCGCTGTTGCAGACGCTCCTGCCCGGCATCGTCAGCGTTTGTCGTCAACTGCGCTTCGGTACCGGCGTTGTGGCCGAGCCCAGCGAGACCCTCGGCGTCGCCGTCGCGCTCGCGGATGAACTCCTACACTCGTGGGCCGGCGAGTCGCGCCAGTACGCGGCACCCGACGTCCTATCAGCGCTGCGCGGGCGGCTACGGCGTTGGCTCCTGAGGGAAAAAGCCGCTCGCGACACCACGGTTGGCCTGCCCGACGACGTCGCCGCCGTCACCGGCTCGCCACTCGCGTCGCGGCTCGAGAGCTTCTGCGGTGGTCCGTACGACCGACTCGCTCGGCTCACGTACGCTCGCGTTTTCGAGGGTCGATCGTTGCGTGAACTCGCGTTACGCGATCACAGCGCCCCGCAGGCACTGCAGAACGAACTTCAACGCTTCGCCTACCGGTTCCTCGTGTGACCCCCGGTGACCCCAACCAGTTTGTCAACGGCACCACCGCATCGATACCGTGGGTTCGTGAGGGAACCCCGGACGCCGCTTCGAGCGGCGCACCTCGTTCTCTGGTCGAGTCCAATACTGTTGCTCGTCCTCGTCTTTACGATGACGAGTCCGACGTCATCGACTTCGGTCACCGTCGGCGCGAGTCGCCACCACTCAACCACCAGCCACACAACGACGCGGCACGGGACCCCAACACCGAGTACGGCACCGACGGTGGCGGCACCGACAGCCACGGCGCCGACATCGACCACGGTCGTGACGCCACGGTTCGTCGAGCGATTCTCGACGACGACCGTCGCGACCGTGCCCTGGAGCGCCAAGGGCGCCGACGCGGGACCAATCACGGGATCGCTGACCGGCCAACTGGGCCCGGTCGGGACCGAGGTCGACGTGCCGCTTCAAGGACCGGGTTCGTGGACGTTCCAGGCTACGGGGGTCGTATCGGAGGAGCTGTCCTGCGGTGGACCGTCCGCAACCGTCGCCGACCTGGTAACCGTCACGAGTTTCTCGGCGTGCGACCTACGGCTGACGAGCTTCTCGCCAGCGCCGGTGACGTGGCAACTCGTCGCGACACCGTGAGACGTTTCGCCGCGGGGCCGCTTCACGGCATCGCGCTGGCCACGTATTGCCTGTTAGTCCCGTACGTCGTGGTCGCCAAATGGGCCGTCGCCGCGCAGCGCGCCGACGGAACGACCGTTCGATTGCTGCTGGTGGCGCTCTCGCTGCTCTGGATCGGATTCGTCGTGCAACTCGCGAGAAACATCGGCCGGCACCGACGTGGCGTGGTGGTGGTGGCTAGCGGCTCGACGTGGCTCGCCGGATTGATTGTCACCATCCTGGCCCTCGCTCCATCGCCGGGCTACCAACGGCCCCCCGTAGTACCCGCGGCGGTGGCGATAGTGCACGGTTCGCACCACGCACGTCGTGAAACCATCCCCGACGACGCCACGATCGGCACGCTCCCCTTCGCGTTGATCGCCAAGCGCCGACTCGATCGCTTACGCGATGGCCAGAATGACCTCGGCGACGATGAGGTGGACGACGTCATTGGGCAGCTTCGGGCGGCTGACCCCGACGCCGTGAGTAATCTGCGCCGACTCATCGCCGACCGCCTCGACGGCGTCGTGCGCGTCGGTTCGGACTTCGCCTACGGCGCACCCGTCGTGGACGAGTCACCGGCGGTAGCGTGCGTGGTGGACGGCAATCGCGACGAGCCCATCGTGGCCTTCGCGCACGAAGGCGGACGGCTCCGCCTACCCGCAAACTGGACCGATCAGCAAGTGGTGAACGCACTCGTGGGACTGCACGATGGCGGCCGCGTCGTCGCCACCAACGTCGAATACGATTTGCTGCACTCGCTCGCCATTCGATCGGTTCGTCGACACGTCGTCGTCTACCTCGGCGACGCCGCCGACCTTGACGACGCGCTTCGAGCCAGCGCCGTCACGATCGACCGGTCGGGATCAACGGTGGCCGACGGGGATCACAACGTCGCGCGATCGCCGGGTGATGACGCCGACGCGGAGCGGACGACCGTTGTCGCGGGCGTCTACGTCGAGCTGTTACGCCCCGATCCGATCGTGCTCGGCCTCAGCGAGCCGTTTATCGCGACGCTGCGCCGGCGCGGCGTGGAAATGGTTGCCTACCTCGCCGTCCACCGCGGTGAGCCGGTTAGCGGCGATCGCCTGCGCACGCGCGTACTCGTTCACGCCGACGTGGACGCGTCGCTCCGCACCCTGGCGAACACCGCGAGCACCGTTCGCCGCAGTCTCGGTGTCGACGAACACGGTCCACGGTTGCACCCCGTCGCGACCGACGGCCTCTACCGAACCCACGGCATTTCGAGTGACGTCGAGCGCTTCCACGCGTTGGTCCGCGACGCTCGGCGATGTCCGGCCGCCAGCGCCGCGCCACTGCTCCTGGCGGCCCTGCAGCTGGTACGGGGCGAGCCACTCGCGGGCGTTCGGCACGGTTTCGAGTGGTTCACCGTCGAGGGTCATCTCAGTCGCCTGCAGCGCGACGGTGAGTGGGCCGCGCTCGCCCTGCACGACCTCGCGCTCGAAGCCGACGACGTGGAGCGGGCCTACTGGGCGATCGAGCGGGGCCGGTGTTTGGACCCCTTCAGCGACGCCTTGACCGACGCACTCGTCCACGTGCCGCGGCTACGCCAGTTTCGCCGCGATCGAGCCAGCACTCCCTAGAACGACGCCGTCGGCACCGGCCGCACTGTAACGATGAGCGGGACGCTCGCGGGCTTCCGCGATGAGGTCAGCGAGGAGCTGACCGAAGGGCAGTGGCGGCTCGACGAACAGGTGCTTAGCCAACGAGCCAGGGATCGTGTTGATCTCGTTGAGATACAGCTCGTCGTCGTTCGCCAAGAAGTCGATGCGCGCAACGCCACGGACCGACGCCACGTCCGCGACGGCGCGCGCCACCTCGACGACGCGCTCAGCGACCGCCGGCAACAAGTTGGCGGGAAGTTCGCGAGGCGCCGACACCATTCCTTCGCCGCCGACGTACTTGTCGCGATAGTCCAGGATCTCGGCGCCGCTGGCGCGACGCAAGGGTCGTTCAATGGCCGAGAGCGCGAGCGTCGGGTACGTACGGATCGCGACTTGGAGATCACTCAGATCGGCGCGGAAGGGCTCGCACACGCAGCCCCGCGCGAAGTGCGGGTTCGTACGAAGTCTCGCTCGTACGGTCTCAAAGTCACCAACGACGTCAATCCCGATCGATGAGCCGCCGAAGCGTGGCTTCAAGATGTACGGACCAGCGAACGGGAGCGAGTCGCTCGCTTCGCTCACCAGCGCGCGTGGCAACGTCGGCAGGCCGGCGGCCGCCGCCACCGCGCCGAAGCACCACTTGTCCATCCCCAGCGCCGCCCCCGCCACGGTCGGACCGGTGTAGGCGATTCCCGAAACGTCGAGCGCCGCTTGCAGGGTACCGTCTTCGCCCGGACCGCCGTGGGTTGCGAGCACGACGACGTCAACGTCGAGTCGTCGATCGCGCGCCAAGCGTCCCCCCAGCGCGAAAAACCCTCCCTCGTCGCCACTGCGCAGCGACAGGGCGCTGGACCCTCTCGGAACGCCGTCGAGAAAGTCTTTCGCCTCAACGTTCGCGGGAACGTTCCAGAAGGCGCCCGTCTTCGTCCAGTAGATCCCGATCGAGTCAGTCTCGGTACGGCGCAACTCACGAAGCGCCTGCAGTCCCGTCAGAATCGACACGTCGTGTTCGGGCGACGGCCCGCCGTAGATCACGCCACTAATCACCACTCACCTCGCTCGTCGACCGACCATCAAGGGTAGTGGTCGGGCAGGTCGTTCAGATACAACACGGCGTCGCCACTCTTGAGCGACGTGCGAACCCACGCCACGGCCTCATCGCGCGAGTCAACCCGGCGGGGTGGGGACCCGTAGCCAGTCGCCAACGCCAACGCGTTGGTGCGTCCGACAACGACGAGCTCGAGGCCGAGGGACGCCGCACGCCGAGCCAGGGCCAAGTTCTGACCGTACTGGTCCGAACCGAGCTCGACCATCCCCGGCGTCACGAGCACCCGTCGTCCATTGATCGCCAATCCGACCAGTAGGTCAACCGCCGACACCGCGCTGACGGGATTCGCGTTGAACGTGTCGTCGATCACGACGACGCCCGACGGCGCAACGCCGACGTTGCTCCGGTTGACGACCGGGGTAATGGTCGCGACCCGAGTGATCACCTCGTCCGTCGTCGTGCCCAGTTCGAGCGCTACGGCGACGGCGCACGCTAGATTCGTCGCCTGAACGCCAGGGACCACCGCCCCGGTCCCCAACGTCGCTCCCCCCCGTTCCACGCGCCACCGGCCCGCCTCGACCACCACCCGGACGTCGCTCGCCTCGTGCGCCGAGCCGGCCACGATGACGCGTTTACCGGCCGCGCGCAACGGATCAACCCACGCGCGCAGGCGCACGTCATCACCGTTCACGACTACCGTCGCCGCCGTTTCGGTTATTTCGAACTTAGCCGCGTCAATAATGTCCAGGGACCTCATCCGCTCGAGGTGCACCGGACCAATCGCCGTGATGACGGCGATGGCCGGTGGACACCAGCTGCACAGCTCACGTATTTCGCCGGGCCCGTACGTGCCCATCTCCGCGATGAAGACCCTGGTACCGTCGCTCAAATTCTCGTTGATCGCCCGGGAGAGCCCCGCTCGGTTGTTGAAGCTGCGAGGTGAGGCGACGGCTCCATCGCCAACCAAGTGCGCTAGGTGATTCTTCGTAGACGTCTTACCAAATGAACCAGTAACCGCCACGATCGTCGGCGCGACGCTAGTCAGGCGCGCCTTGGCGCGGTTCACGAACGCCTGCGCGTGGCGACGCTCGTACGGGGCCACTAGCCGAACGGTGAGATCGAGGATCACTGGGACGGCCCACAGTACGACAACCGCGCCGAGCCACGGCCGCGCCGAGAATGCGCCGAGCACCGACACGGCGCCAGCGATCAAAGTCGCCACCGCGGCGATAACCGATGACCGCCGCGTCCAGCGCAGGGGGCTCGTGCGTCCGCGCAGTCCGAGCCCCGTAGGGCACAGCAGCCCGTAGAGGACGGCGTCAAGCACCAGCCACGCGTCGCTGCGCAGCACCAGTCCTACGAGTAGACCGACGAAGAGGACGTGACTGAGCGTCACCGGACGGCGAAGAAATCGCCGCGGCGGCGTTGACGCCGATCCCACTTGGGGCGACGTCCATCGTCCGAGAAACCGGGCCAACGCCGAGGGCTCGTAGTGCTCTCGCTGAAGCACCCGAAGCCAGCGCACCAGCTGCGCGACGTAGCCCGCGGCGAGGGCCAGCGCCGCGAATGTCGCGAGCGCGATGGTCACGCCAGTGCCTCGAGGACCGCCTCGGCGAGTGAGCCAGGGTCCTCGATTGGTAGCAGGTGCCCTGCGCCGCCAACCACGCGAACGCGATCGCGCGCCGTCGCGTCCCTCGGCACCAGGTCGTCGGCGAGGCGCGCCATGGCCACGGGAATCTCGTCGTCCAACTCGCCCCACACGAACGTCACGGGAACTCGCAGCCGGCGCAGCTCGTCGTCGTAGCCTTCGGCGACGGTCGCGACGAGCACGTCGCGAATGACGCCGCTCGCCGCTCGATAGTCCCTCGAGCCGTAGTGACGCTTCACCGCCTCCATCCGATCGTGGGAGAGCCAACCGCGACGATGTAGCCAGCGCAAGGCGCGATAGCGCCACGGTGGAAGACTCGGTGCGTCGGCGCGCAGTAGCGGCGCGCCACTCACGACGAGCGCGCGCACGTATTCGGGGTGCTGCGCGCCGATCACCGTAGCGATCCGACCACCGAAGGAGTGTCCTACGAGAACCACGGGTGATCCGAGATCAGCGAGCACCGGCGCGACAAGCTCGGCGTAGTGTCTCGCACCGCCGACGACCGTTGGGGGTGGTGATGAACCGAATCCCGGCAAATCCAGCGCGACCGATGAAACGCCGCGCACCGCCAGACGGTCCTGCACGCCGGCGAAGTCGCGACCCCGCCGCGCCCAGCCGTGCAGCAGCACGACGTCAACCGGACCTGCGCCGACAACTTCGCCGAACACACGTCCGTCGGCGAAAGTCTGCAGCACCTGTTCAGGTTACCGAGCCTCGGGGCGGTGTTGACGACCCGGCCGGTAGCGTCGTGCCGTGAGCGAGGTCAGCGAGTTCTCCGACGACTATTTGATCGGCCTGACACCCGAGCAGCGCGAGGCCGTGACGTCGCCGGCGCGGCGGCTGCTCGTGCGAGCGACGGCGGGGTCGGGCAAGACCCACGTGCTCACGCTGCGCATCCAACGCCGGATCGCTCGAGGCGACTACCGCCCCGACGATGTGCTGGCCATGACCTTTACCCGTAAGGCCGGCGACGAGCTGCGCCGGCGTCTCGCAGCGGCCGGCATACGCGACGTGCGTGCCGGGACCTTCCACCGCGCGGCCCTCACCATCGTGAACCAGTATCGTCGCGATCACGGACGTTCGTCCGTGGTGCTCGAGACGAACCGGCGGCGCCTCGTCGCGACGCTCGCGGATCAACTCACGAGTTCCGGAGTCGCGCGACTCGATGACTGGCAGGTGCCGCGTTTGGAACTCGAGATCGGGTGGGCCCTCAGTCAGGGATTCACCGGGGCCACCTACGTCAAGCACGCCCGGCGTCTGCGTCGCGAGCCGCCGCTGCCACTCGCGCAGTTCGCCGACGTCCTGGATCGCTACGTCGGCCTGTGCCACAGTCGTGGCGTCTTGGACTTTGACCTGCTGCTCGGCGAAGCGGTGGCGCTGCTACGCGATGAGCCAGCGGTTCGAGCGGCCTTCCGACATCGAACGCCGTCGCTCTACGTCGACGAGGCTCAAGACATGAACCCGCTGCAGTTCGCGTTGTTGCGCGAAATGGCGGGCGACGATCCCGACTTGTTCTGCGTGGGCGACCCCAACCAGTCGATCTACGGCTTCAACGGCGCGAGTCCCCAGCTACTCGGCGAGCTGCTGCGCACGTGGCCCGATACCGTGAGCCTCGATCTCACGCGCAACCATCGCTCGACCGCCAACGTCATCGCGGTCGCCAATGCGCTGCTCGAACCAGGGGCGCGGGGCATCGAACCCGCGCGCGACGATGGGCCCGTACCGATCGTGCGGTCGTACAACACCGATGAGGACGAGGCCCGCCACGTCGCGTCGTGGCTGGCGGCGAACCATCGACCGGGGACGACGTGGCGAGCCATGGCAGTGCTCGCGCGCACCAACGCGCAGCTTGACACGGTGGCAGCGGCCCTCGATGCGGCAGCGATCCCCGTGGATCGCCGAGGTGCCGATCACTCTCCAGCGTCGGACCTCTTCGCCCCGACCGAGCCCGGCCGACGAGTGGACGCCGCCCGCGTCGACGCCGTCGCGCTGTCAACCATCCATCGAGCCAAGGGCCTGGAATTCGAACACGTGGCGGTCGTTGGCTGGACCGAGGGACAGCTGCCGCACTTCAACGCGACGACGACGTCGCAGCTCGCCGAGGAACAGCGCCTCGCGTACGTCGCGCTCAGCCGAGCCGAGCAATCACTCTTGCTTACCTGGAGCCGGGGACGAAACGATCCGCGATACCCCGATCGGGCGCCCTCGCGATACCTGGCACCGATCGAGCGAGCCATTGCTGCTATCGAGGACCGTAACGCCCCGCTGACCGGCGAGGCGCGGCGAGCCCGCCTGGCGGCAATTCGACGCGAGCTGACGGCAATCGATGACGAGGTAGCGTGGCCCGATGGAGGACATACCGAGCGTCCGTGAGGCACTGACTGCGCTGCTTGGCCCTGAACGGGTGACCTTTAGTCCGAACCACAACCCCGACGACCTGCACGACGAGACGCTTCACCGTGACCCCGTCGAGCCCTTCGCCGTCACGTTTCCGCGCTCCACCGGCGACGTGGCGGACATTGTGCGCATTGCCCGCGCCAACGGGCTCGCCATCACCCCACGGGGTTCGGGCACGGGACTCTCCGGCGGGGCCACGCCCGTCGACGGCGGCGTCGTCGTCAGCTTCGCTCGCATGAACCGTATTCGCGCCATCAGTCCCCACGACCACGTTGCGGTCGTCGAACCCGGAGTCACCCTGCGAGAGCTCGACGAGGCCCTCGTGCCCTACGGGCTGCGCTACCCGGTCTACCCCGGTGAGATGTCGGGCTCCCTCGGCGGCAACGTCGCCACCAACGCCGGCGGCATGCGCGCCGTTCGCCACGGCGTGACGCGCCACCACGTAATCGGGCTCGAAGTGGTGCTCGCCGACGGTACCACGCTGCGCACCGGCGGACCGGTCGTGAAGGCCTCGTCGGGCTACGACCTCACCCAACTCATCGTTGGTAGTGAGGGAACCCTGGCACTCGTTACCGAGGTAACGCTGCGGCTCTCGCCACGCTTCGACCACGCCGCTACCGTGCTAGTTCCCTTCGAGCATCTCGACGATCTCATGAAGGTGGTGCCGAAAGTCGTCGCGTCAGGCCTGGAGCCCTCCATCCTCGAGTACATCGACGTGCTGACGATGTCGGCCATCACCAGGGCTGCCGATTTGGAGCTCGGCGTCGCCGAGGACGTAGCGAGCCAGGCGGCGGCGTATTTGGTCATCGTGCTCGAAACGCGAACGAACGAGCAACTAGACGCCGACGTCGGCGCCCTCGCCGGGCTGGTCGAGGACGCCGAGGCGCTGGACGTCTACGTGCTCCCCGAATCAGCGGCGACGCGACTCATCGAGGCCCGTGAGCGGGCGTTCTGGGTCGCCAAGGCCGCCGGGGCCAACGAGATCCTCGACGTCGTAGTGCCCCGATCCCGCGTCCCCGCGTTCCTCGACGAGGCAGCGCGACTCGGTGCGGCTCACGGCGCCATCGTCACGGGCTGCGGGCACGTCGGCGACGGCAACGTACACCTCTCGGTATTCCTCGCCGACGACGAGCGCCGCGCGGCCCTGCTGCGAGCAATCTTCGCGGCCGGACTCGAACTTCAGGGTCAGATCTCGGGCGAGCACGGCATCGGACGAGATAAGCAAGAGCCGTACCTCGCGCTCAGCGACCCCGCGCTCGTCGACGTGCAACGACGGCTTAAGACCGTCCTTGATCCCGACTGGCTACTCAATCCCTACCGGCACCTCGATGATCGGCCGAGACCGTGAACGGTGCTCACGCGCTGCTTGGCACCCTACAAGCCAACGCGATTACGACCGTCTTCGCCAATCCCGGCACGTCGGAAATGCATTTCCTGGCGGCCTTGGACGACGTGACTGGCGTGCGGGGAGTCCTCTGCCTCTTCGAGGGAGTAGCCACCGGGGCCGCCGACGGCTACGCGCGCGCGACGGGCCGACCGGCCGCCACGCTGTTGCACCTCGGACCCGGCCTCGCCAATGGCTGGGCCAATCTCCATAACGCCCGCCGCGCTCACGTGCCCCTCCTCAACGTGATCGGCGACCACGCCACGTATCACGCGCGCTACGACGCGCCACTGCAGAGTGACATCGCCGCCGTCGCGGGCGCCCTGAACGGCTCCTTCACGCGCCCCACGCGCGCCGACGACGTCGCCACGGCGACTGCTCAGGCGATCGCCGCCACGTACGGACCACCGGCCCGCGTCTCGACCCTGGTGCTGCCCGCCGACGTGTCGTGGAGTGAGCTCACCGCACCGGTCGACCCGTGGCCGAAGGCCCCGGTAACCCACGAACGAGCCGTCGACGCCGACCTCGCCGAGTACGCCGCCGAGCGCCTGCGCACGACGAGGACCGCGCTCTACCTCGGCGGCGGCGCCACCGGAGCGGCCCCGCTCAACGTGGCCCAACGAGTCGCCTCGTCCACGGGCGCGCGCGTTGTCGTTGAGACGTTCCCCGCGGCGATGGACCGGGGCCGTGGCGTCGCGCACCCCGAGCGTCTCATCTACCTCAGCGAGTTCGCCGCGTCCCAGCTCGCGGATCTCGACACCATCGTCTTGATTGGGGCCACCGAACCCGTTGGCTTCTTCGCCTACCCCGACGTGCCTAGTCGACTCGTGGCCAACGGGTGCGACGTCGTCGACCTCGCGCCACCCGGCGTCGACGCCGAAGGCGCCCTCCGCGCACTCGTCGACTGTCTCGGGTCGCCGCCGGTAACACCGAGCGATGGCGACGCACCCGTCGTGCCGTCGGGTGAGCTCAGCGCGCTTGCCTTCGCGCAGGCCGTGGCGGCCACGTTGCCCGAGGGGACGCTCATCGCCGATGAGTCCAATACCAGCGGCCTGCACCTGTACGGGGCGACGGCCTTCGCCGCCCCCCATCGACTGCTCACGCTGACCGGCGGCGCCATAGGCTTTGGCCTGCCCGTCGCGGTCGGCGCGGCCCTTGGCTCGGGTCGCCGCGTCCTCGCGCTCGAAGCTGACGGATCAATGCTCTACACCGTCCAGGCGCTGTGGACGATGGCGCGTGAAGGTCTCGACGTCACCGTCGTCGTCTTGGCCAATCGTCGCTACGCCATCCTTGACTTCGAACGCCGACGCGTTGGCGCGCCCGTAGCCAACGCGTCGAGTCAGCGCTTGATCGATCTCGACAATCCCGATATTGACTTCGTGAGCGTGGCCGTCGGCCTTGGCGTGCCCGCCATTCGAGTCACGACCACGGACGACTTGGTCGAGGCGCTTCGACGTTCGTACGAAACGCCCGGCCCCTTCGTGATCGAGGTCCCACTACCCGCCGTGCTCTAGTCCGCGTCGCGGAATTCGCCGACGACCGGAGCGTGGTCGGACGGCTTGTCACCCTTGCGAGCCTCTCGGTCGACGTAACTCGCGGTGGCTCGCTCACGTAACGATGCGTCAACCAGTAACAGGTCGATTCGCAGCCCGTGATTGCGGTGAAAGGCACCGCCGCGGTAGTCCCACCACGAGAACGATGGCTCGCTCGGGTGCAGCGACCGGGTCAGGTCAATGAGTCCGGTTGACTCGATGGCGCGCAGCGCCGTGCGCTCGGGCTCGCTCACGTGCGTCGCACCCTCGAGAGCCGCGGGATCCCAGCAGTCAAGATCCGACGGCGCGACGTTGAAGTCGCCACCGGCGAGGAACGCGACTTCCGGGCTGCGCGTCGCCGCGAGGTCGCGCAACCGGCCCAGCCACGCCAATTTGTACTGGTAGTGAGGGTCATCCAGCGAGCGTCCGTTGGGCACGTAGCACGAGTAGACGCGCATTCCCGCGCACGTCGCCCCAATGACCCGAGCTTCGGGGTCACCATCACCAAATCCCCGCTGCACGTCGGCGATACCCACCGACGAGAGCACCGCGACGCCGTTCCACTGACCTTGACCGTAGTGGGCCGACTCATAGCCCAGCTCGTCGAAGGCCGCCGCGGGAAACCGTTCATCGGTCGATTTGGTCTCTTGGAGCAGCACGACATCGGGACGCACCAGGCTCAGCCACTCGACCACCCGTCCGAGTCGTGCGGCTACCGAGTTGACGTTCCACGTGGCGACCTTCACGCCAGGTCGACCACCACGAACAAGAGATCGGCTTCGACCGCAATCTCTCCCGCTACCGTGGCCACCCCGTGACCCTTGCCAGCGCGAGCTGACAGCCTCGTCATCTCGCAGACGAGATCGACGGTATCGCCCGGCACTACCTGACGACGAAACCGCGCGTGCTCGACGCCGCCGAACAGTGGGAGACGTCCGGTATAACGCGGGTCAGCGAGCACGGCGACGCCACCGCACTGCGCGAGTGACTCGAGGAGCAGCACGCCCGGCGTCGTCGGTCGACCGGGAAAGTGTCCGGCGAAGAACCACTCGTCGCCGCGAAGCATCCACGTCGCCGACGCTCGAACACCCGCCACGATCTCGACCATCGCATCGAGCAAGAGGAACGGCGGGCGGTGGGGCAGCCAGTCACTCGGCACCAGCGAGAGAGTGCTCATCGCAACGCCAATTCCGCGATCCGACGCTCTGAATCGACCGTCACCAGCTGAAACGTCCGCCGGTCGCCCCGCTTCAGCACGTCACGAGCCCGAGCCGGTGCGGGGTCGCCCAGCAACGTGGTTGGGGCGTAGCACTGCACCGTTTCACCCTTGAACGACACCGCGATGACGGCACCGTGCGACGTGAAGGTGGTCACCTCGCCCTCAACGTGGGCGCCGATTTTGTAGGTCGCTCTAAATTTGGCGAACGCCGTCTCGGGATTCACCGGTTGACGTCCGCGACGTAGCGCCACCACCGGCGTCACTGGCGCGGACGCGGCCGCGGACGACGGCTCGGCCGTGGTGGCCGAGCGACGCGGCGACCGCGCCGTTGTCGGAGCAGCCCCGACACCGCGCGACGCCACCCGCCGCGACGTACGCGATCGTTCGGCGTCGCGTGCCGACGCGGGCTTGCTCGCGTCGGCCACGTCGCCAGCTGACCCCGTGGAGCCGGCGGACTTACTCGGGGACGACGAGACTCGCGAGGTTCGCCTGGTCGGCTTCGGTAGTGGTTCGACCGCTAGTTCGGACACCACGGTGCGCTTCGAGGTTCGAGTCACTTTCGCGGTGGTCTTCTTCACGGGCGTGTCGCCAAGGGACGCCTTGCTGACGGGTGACTCCTTCGCGAACGTCTTCTTGGCCGCCGTCTTCTTTACCGGCGTGATCGTCGTGCCAATCGTCGGCGGCGTGCCGTCGGGCAGCAGCACCGCGAGCTTCTTCGCGGTTCGAACGCTCTTCGCGCCGCGCACCGGCAGACGCGGGGTGAAGACCCAGCCAACGCCGGGAACGGGCTTGCCACCGATGAGACGGCCCTCGTCGAAGAGCCACGGGTACACGGTGTGGAACTCTTGGAAGGAATCATTGCTTAGCACCACGCCTCGTATGCGATCAGCGATCTTCAGAATGAAGGCGTCGCCACGGCCGATCGCCCCCGCCGGGGGCGTCACGATGGTCCCGTCGAGCTCGCGCTCTCGAAAGCGCGCTCGCTCGCCACTGGCCACGCGATGGCCGAAACTTGCGTCCACGACGACGATCACTTCAGCCCGAGGATTCTCCTCGCGAAAGGCGCCCAACGCATCGTCCAACTGGCTGAGACTAGGGTCAGATCGCCCTTCGGTCGCCAGGTTGGACCCGTCGACCACCACGCGCAAGCGAGGTCGCGCGGCGCTCACCCGATCGCTCGAGTCATCAAGTCGGCCTGCTCAGCGGTGTGGATCAGCGAACTCCCCGTGGCCGGACTGGCCGATTCGGCGCGGGCTACGTGACTTACCGCCAGGTCGCGAAGCCGACGGTGCACCTGGTGATGCACGAAGGGCCAGGGACCCATATTCTCCGGCTCCTCTTGGAGCCACACCACTTCGTTCACGCGCGGATACGACGCGAGCACGGCGTCGACGGCGTCGTGGGGCCACGGGTACAGCTGCTCTACTCGCGCCACCGCGACGTTGGTCGCACCGATCTGGGATCGACGAGCGAGCGCCTCGTGGGCCACCTTGCCCGACGCGAAAACGACGCGCGTCACGACTTCGTGATCGGCGTCGGGGTCGTCGATGACCACTCGAAAGGCGCCGTGCTCGAAGTCGGTCAGCGGCGAACGAGTCTGGACCGCGCGCAGCATGGACTTCGGGGTGAAAACGATGAGCGGGGTGACCGTGTCGCGAGCCACCTGGCTGCGTAGCAAGTGGAAGTACTGCGCAGCGGTGGACGGCTGCGCGACGCGCAGGTTGTTTCGTGCGCAGAGGGACAAGAAACGCTCGATTCGCCCGCTCGAGTGCTCGGGACCTTGGCCCTCGTAGCCGTGAGGCAGCAACATGACGAGGCTCGCCCGTTGGCCCCACTTGTCCTCGGCCGCCACCAGGAAGTTGTCGATGATGATCTCGGCGCCGTTGACGAAGTCACCGAACTGCGCTTCCCAGGCCACCAGCGATCGATTCGACTGGACCGAGTAGCCATACTCAAAGCCCAGGGCCGCGTACTCGCTCAGGAACGAGTCGCGCACGGTGAAAAAGCCTGGTGAGCCTAGGTTCGATAGCGGCACGAATTCGTTGCCGTTCTCGAAATCGACGAGCGCCGCGTGGCGATGCGAAAACGTGCCGCGCCTCGAGTCCTGGCCAATCAGACGGACGTTCGTGCCTTCGTGGACGAGTGAGCCGATGGCCAGAGCCTCGCCGAGTGCCCAGTCCACCTCACCGGCGTCGAGCAGCGCCCGTCGCTGCGCGAACTGGCGCTCGAGTTTCGGGTGAACCGTGAAACCAGCCGGTGCCGTCGTCGTCGCCGCCGCGATACTCAACAAGCGTTCGCGGACCACACCGGTCTCGGGGGCCGGGGCATCGGACGGTACCTCGGCAAGTGGCACCCCGTCGAGCGTGGGCACCGGAACCATGCGAACTTCATCGAGCACTCGCTGAAGGCGCTCGTTGAACTCGTCGAGCGCCGCTTCGGCCTCGGCCATCGAGATGTCGCCGCGGCGAACGAGGGTCTCGGTGTAGATCTTGCGCACCGAACGCATCTGGTCGATGATCCGGTACATCTGGGGCTGGGTGTAACTGGGATCGTCGCCTTCATTGTGACCGTGGCGGCGGTAGCACACGATGTCGATGACGACGTCGCGCTGGAAAGCTTGTCGATAGTCAAAGGCCAGCCGGGCCGCGCGCGCGCAGGCCTCGGGGTCGTCTCCGTTCACGTGGAAGATCGGTGCCTGGATCATCTTGGCGACGTCGGTTGGATACACGCTGGATCGCGCCGACTCCGGTGCCGTGGTGAAGCCCACCTGGTTGTTGATGACGATGTGAATCGATCCACCGACGTGGTAGCCCGAGAGCTGGGAGAGGTTCAGCGTCTCGGCCACCACCCCCTGGCCCGCAAAGGCGGCGTCACCGTGTATCAGCACGGGGAGATAGGGGTAGTGCTCGACCGGCGCGTTCGCCGTCGTGCCGTCACCGGGGCGAATCACGACGTCCTGTTTGGCGCGAACGATGCCCTCGACCACCGGACTGACCGCTTCGAGATGGGACGGGTTCGACGCCATGGATACGTCAATCATCGTGCCGCCGTGGCTCGTGTAGGTACCAGACGCACCCTTGTGGTACTTCACGTCGCCGCTGCCCTGCACGCTCTCGGGGTCGAGGTTCCCTTCGAACTCCGAGAAGATGTCGCTGTAGGACTTGCCGACGACGTTGGCCAGCACGTTCAGTCGGCCGCGGTGCGCCATGCCGATAACGGCCTCGCGCACATCCGCGTCGGCGGCCGCATCCAGTATCGCCCGCAGCGCCACGATTGTCGATTCGGCACCCTCCAGCCCGAAGCGCTTCTGACCGACGTAGCGCGAATGCAGGAATCGCTCGAAAACCTCGGCCTCATTGAGCGCCGCCAGAATGCGCCGCTGGTCTTCTGGTGGCGTCGTTACCGCGACGCCTTCTACGCGCGACTGGATCCAGCGCTTTTGGGCCGGGTCCAGGATGTGGCCGTACTCAATACCGATCGTGCGACAGTAGGCGTCACGAAGGATGGCCAGTATCTCCTCGAGGGTCGCTTCATCGCGTCCGGCCAGACCACCGGTGACGAAGCGTCGCGGGAGATCCCAGATCGTCAGGCCGTACGAGGACGGCTCGAGCTCAGCGTGCGTCGGTGGGGCTTCGCTGTGCAACGGATCCAGGTGCGCGTACAGGTGCCCGCGCACGCGGAACATGTTGATCAGTTCCTGGACCCGAATCTGCTTGAGTATTCGCTCTGCGTCATCGTCACCGAAGACCGAATTACGATCCCTCGACCACCGCGCCGGTTCGTACGGAATGCCGAGCGAGCTAAAGACGTCGTCGTAGAACTGATGGCCACCCGTGAGGCACTCGGCCACGTACTTCAAAAAGAGGCCCGACTCGGCGCCCTGGATAATGCGGTGGTCGTACGTCGACGTCATCGTCATGACCTTGCCCACGCCCAACTGCGCGAGCGTCCGTTCGTCGGCGGCCTCGAAGCCGGCGGGCCACGTCAGCGCGCCGACGCCAATGATGGCGCCTTGCCCCGACATCAGCCGTGGTACCGACTGCACCGTGCCGAGCGTGCCCGGGTTGGTGAGCGTTACCGACGCGCCAGCAAAGTCGTCGGCGCCCACCGCACCGGCGTGGACTTTACGAACGAGGTCCTCGTAGGCCAAGAGAAAGTCGCGAAACGCCATGGTCTCGGCGTCGTGAATGACCGGCACCATCAGGTTTCTCGAACCATCGCTCTTCTCGACGTCCACCGCCAAACCGAGACCCACGTGATCGTGCCGCACGACGCCCGGCGTTCCCTTTTGGTCGACGGCGTCGACGAAGGTGGCGTTCATCGCCGGTATCGCACAGAGCCCCTTGACAACGGCGTAGGCGATCAGATGGGTGAACGAGACTTTCGCCCCGCTCGAACGGCGCAGCGCGTCATTGACGGCTAGTCGGTTGATCTCAAGCAGGCGCGCCGAGATCGTTCGAACGCTGGTCGCGGTGGGGACGGCGAGGCTGGCGGTCATGTTGGTAACGATTCGTGCCGCCGCGCCGCGCAGCGGTGTCGCGGCCTCGTTGACCACCACGGCCTTGGCTACCGGTGGGGCCGCCGTCGACGTCGCGACCACGGGGACCGCCGAACGCTGATAGTCGACAAAGAATTCGCGCCAACTGGCCGATACGGCGTTGGGGTCGCTCAGGTAGCGCTCGTACATGTCATCGACGAGCCACGCATTGGGACCAAAGGATCCCTTGAGCGGCCCCGATGCGCCAGAAGGTGTCGTCGTCACCTCACCAGCCTAGGGCTCGGGTCATCGCGCCGGTGTAGTGACTCCCCGCGTCTGACCGGTACTCCTAGCACGATTGGTAGATTGCCCTAGTGACCCCCGCGCCGCCATCTCGGTCGAGCATCTTGGCCAAGGCACCGTCGCCCGTACGGGGGCTCGCCGTCTTCGAACACCGCGTGGCCCAGCCACGAGCGACCATCATCTGCGTCCACGGCGGGCTCGATCGGGCTGGGTCGTTCGCCCGACTCGCCAGACGCATCGTGCACTTTGACGTCATCGCGTACGACCGACGCGGATACCAACACTCGCGGTCGCTCGGCCCGTCGACCATCGACGAGCACGTCCACGATCTAGTGGCGTTGGCGCGCCGCGAGAACCGTCCGGTGATGGTGTTTGGCCACAGTTTTGGGGGTGTCGTGGCGCTCGGCGCAGCGGACGCTGCTCCCGACTACTTCAGTCAGATAGTGGTGTACGAATCACCGCTCAACTGGGTGCTCGCTCGAGAGGAGTCGCAGCCCCTCGACGCCGACCCGGCGACGGCGGCGGAGCGATTCTTCAAGCGCATGGTTTCGTCTGCGGTGTGGGAACGGCTCAGTCCCGCCGAGCGCGAGTCGCGCCGTCTCGACGGCCCCGCCCTGATCGCCGATCTCACGGCGGTGCGCACAACTAGTCCCTTCGAAGTGGCTCGCATCCGGGTACCGACGCTCTACGCCTACGGCGACTGGGAGCGCACGCCGTACTACCGATCGCTCACCGAACGACTTCGGGCGCTCAATCCGCTGTTCGAGTCCGTCGTCATTCCCACGGCCCGCCACGGTGCGCATCTCAGTCACCCCGAACGGCTGAGCACCGTCCTCGATGACGTCTGGGGAGCTCGATGCGCGTCGGCGTAACTGGCTCGTCGGGCCTCATCGGCCGCGCCTTGACCGAGGAACTCGAGCAGCGCGGCGACACCGTCGTTCGCTTCGTTCGCCCGTCGAGCGGTGCGGCAACGGGCGAGGTTGTGCGGTGGGATCCCGCGACGGGGCGACTCGACGAAACCGATCTGCGTCGCGTCGGCGGTCTGGATGCCGTCGTCAACCTGGCCGGCGCGGGCATCGGTGATCGGCGGTGGTCGGCGCAGCGCAAGGCGACGATCCTCGACTCGCGCGTCGCATCCACGTCGCTGCTCGTCGAGGCGATCGGCGCCCTGTCGAGCGGTGTGGGCCTGCTCGCGAGCGGCTCGGCCATCGGCGTGTACGGGTCACGCGGCGACGAGGTGCTCGACGAGTCCTCAGCACCCGGAACCGACTTTCTCGCGAGCGTCTGTGAAAAGTGGGAAGGAGCAGCTCGGGCGGTCACTCGCTCGGGAACTGAGTTGGCGATTGTGAGAACCGGAATCGTGATGAGCGATCGGGGCGGCGCGCTTGGTCGACAGCTGCCCTTGTTCCGGTTGGGTTTGGGTGGCGTGCTGGGTAACGGCACCCAGTGGATCAGCCCGATCTCATTGGCCGACGAAGTTCGTGCGATCGTGTGGATAATCGATCACCGCCTTACGGGGCCATACAACGCGGTGGGACCCGAACCGGTCACGAATCGCCGCTTCACCAAGACGCTCGGTGCGGTACTGCACCGGCCCACTGTCGTCGCGGTGCCGGCGTTCGCGCTCTCGATAGCGCTCGGCAGCGATCTGGTCCGCGGCGCAGTGCTGGCCAGCCAACGAGCGGTGCCGGTGGGCCTGCTCGCGAGCGGGTTCCACTTCGAGAATCCTGACCTGCGCAGCATCCTGAGCCACGCGATCGGCGCGTAGTATCCCACACATCGCGCGCCGTCGATGGACATCAACATGATTCTCCGGTGAAAATTATTACGTTTCATTTAGTTTAATTTCACCCTCCCATGAACTTGTGGGGGTGCCTACTGGCCAGTACAGTGGCGTCGAGCCCGTCAACGGTGATGGGTAGGCAAAGTGATTGTGACCACGGTGTGGCACTGGGAGGCAAGTCAATATGCAAGTAGGGCGCAAGCTACGGCTCGCGATGACGGTTGGCGCGGTTGCCAGCTCGCTGTCGTTGGGCCTGATCGCTCCGACCGTGAGTGGGGCTAGCGCCCCAACCGGGACCATCACGTACGCCGAGGCGCCAAACGGCATCCCGGCCTACATCTTTCCCTTCTATCCACCAAACGAGTGCCTGACCACGAACACGTCCCTCTTCCAAGAGATGATGTTCCGTCCGCTCTATTGGTTCGGTATCGGGAACAACACGTTGCTCGCCCCGAAGCTCTCGACGGGAAACCTTCCCAAGTACTCGAACGGCAACCGCACCGTGACGATCACAATGAAGGGCTGGAAGTTCGCAGACGGCCAGACCGTGAACGCGGAGTCGGTAATGTTCTTCCTGAACATGTACAAGGCCGTACCCACCGGGTTCTGCACGTACACGCCGGGACTGGGCATTCCTGACCAAATCGCCAGCGCACACGGCTCAGGGAATACGGTCGTGATCAATTTGAAGGCTTCGGTCAGTCCGCTCTGGTTCACGTATAACCAGTTGGCGACCATCACCCCGATGCCGAACTCCTGGGACCGCACCAGTGCCACGCACACCTCGAACTGCGCCTCGGGCGCCTTCGGGGCGCCTTCAACGATTGCCGCGTGCAAGGCCGTGCAGAACTACCTGAACAACCTCGGCCAGAACGTCTCCAGCTTCACCGGCAAGATGTGGCAGAGTGGCGTGGACGGACCGTGGCGTCTGACCCACATCGACAACCTGGGTAACGCGACCCTTGTGCCCAACTTCAAGTACTCCGGTCCCCAGAAGGCCCAAGTTGCCGTGTTCAAGATGATCGCCTTCACGACGGCCCAGGCCGAAGAGAACCAGCTCCAGGCGGGCAACATTGACGTCGGCTTCGTGGACCCAACGATCCTGACCTCGCCGGCGCCAGCGCCCGGTAAGGCTGGTCCGAACTGGGGACAGTTGAGCTCTCGCTACAACTTGGTCAGTGGCGGCACCTTCGCGAACAACTACATGAACGTCAACTTCAAGGACAGCCCCGGCTCGAAGTACCTCGACCAGTTGTACGTGCGCCAAGCGCTCGAGATGTCGATCGACCAGGTGGGCATCATCAAGAACGCCTTCAAAAACTACGCGGTACCGACGTGGTCGGCGTTGCCGCCGAGTATCTCCAGCGCCCTGTCCGGTCCCATCAAGCAGCCGTACCCATTTAACATGAGTAAGGCCGAAAGCCTCCTCACGAGCAACGGCTGGACGAAGCAGGGCGGGCAGTTGGTGTGCACCAACGCGGGTACCGGCAGCAACCAGTGCGGCGCCGGCATCTCCAACGGCGACAAGTTGGCCCTCAATGTCGAGTGGGTGTCGGGCTCGCCGTCCGAGGACATCATGATGAATGCCATCGTCGCTGACTGGTCGAGCCTCGGCATCAACGTCAGCCACACCGAGAGCACGTTCAATGACACGGCCGGCTCGTGCCCCGCGGCATACAACTCGTCGACCACGTTCGACATCTGCAACTGGGGCGGTGGCTGGCTCTATGCGCCGGACTACCTGCCCACCGGTGAGCCGCTGTACCTGCCGAGCGCCGGGTCCAACAGTGGCCTGTACTCGAACCCGACCATGACGAAGTTGATCCTGCAGACGATTCACCAGAATGTCAAGCTGACAACGTACGGTAACTTCACGGCGACTGACCTCCCCGTCCTGTGGGACCCGCTGAATTACTCGACTGGTGAAATCATCAAGACGCTGAAGAGCAGCATCGGCTGGGGCGACGCCCTGGACAACCTCACACCCGAATACTGGCACTTCGGATAGCCGAACCCGATTCGGACGCGTTTACGACACGCGTAGCACCAGGAGGGGGCGAAAGCCCCCTCCTGGTGCTACGTAGAAGCGGTACGAAATTCTTTGAGGGTAGCCAATCAGCGTTGTCGCTGCGCTGGCTCGTCTTCACGGCGTGATCGGCGACAACGCCGTACCGCTCGACCGATTGCCGTAGCGATCGACCCGTCGCTGAAGCCGACCACTGACGGCGTCGAACGTACCGCGGCTTAGGTCAGTGGTTCGCGTCCACGACGTCCACTGACTTGGACGCACTCTCCGCCGCGAACTGACAAGTGGATAACGCCAAGCGCAATCGGTAGCACCACCTGCTGAGGAACCAACCCGGTGGTCGTATCCGATGCTGGCGCCCAGCACCAGAATGTTAGGATTATCCGGTGTTCACCTACATATTGAGGCGCTTGGGTCAGTCCGCCATCGTCCTCTTCATCATCATCGTTCTCACCTTCTCACTTCCCTACTTTCAGCCTCACGGCATTTTGGCGCCGGCGTACGCGGCGCTACAAAACCACGCGAGCGCCCTCAACGTCCACGTGTGGGCTGAACAACACGGATTGACCCAATCGTATTTCGTAAGGCTGCTCAAGTACATCGATCAACTGGTCGTGCACTTCAACCTCGGACACTCGTATAAGCAAAGTCTTTCAGTAAGCGGCATCATCGGACTCTACGTTCCTCGTACGCTCTGGCTCGCACTCAGTGCCCTCATCTTCACGATTCTCATCGCGATCCCGTTGGGTATCTTGCAGGCGTCTCGTCGCAACACCGTGGTCGACTACACCGCCACCGGCACGGCCTTCGTGCTCTACGCGACACCGGCGTTCTTACTCTGCATGCTCGCCATCGACGCGTTTGGCTTCCACTGGCCGCACCTTCCGATCTCGCCACCGTCGGGCGTCGCCCCGTGGGCCATCTTCACGACGCCGAAGGCCTTCATCCTGCCCGTCGGCTGCCTGACGCTGCTTTCGGTCGCCGGCATGAGCCGCTTCATGCGCGGCACCGTGCTCGAAGTACTCGTCCAGGACTACATCCGCACGGCACGAGCCAAGGGTTGTGGCTCACGTCGCGTCCTCTGGCACCACGCGTTTCGAAACGCGCTCGGACCGATCGTGACGATTCTCGGCCTGTCTATTCCTGGGCTCATCAGCGGTGCGCTGATCATCGAGGACGTCTTTAACTACGCGGGCCTCGGCGTGCAGACGATCAACGCGGCACTCACGTTCGACGTACCGACCGTCCTCGGTATCACCATTCTGGTGGCGGTCTTCACGCTGCTCGGTAACCTCATCGCCGACGTGGCGTTGGGACTGATCGATCCGCGCATCCGTATCCAAGGAGCCAAATGACCGTCGTGTCCGCTGATCTAGCAACGACGGACGTCGCCGACGTCGTCGTCCCCATGTGGCGCCAGCGCCTCAAGATCTTCATGTCGAACAAACTCGCGATTGCGTCGTGCGTCTACGTCATCGTCCTCACTTTGGCCTGTTTTCTAGTCCCGCACTTCCACCCGACTAACCAAACCAACCAGGCGACCGCGTTCAGCACTCCCCAGAACCAGGCTCCGTCGGCGGCCCACTGGCTCGGAACCGATAGCAGCGGCTTTGACGTCATGGGACGTATCTTCTACGGTGGCGAGTACTCGTTGACCCTTGGCTTCCTAGCGGGCTTCATCACGATCGTCGTCGGCACGCTCTACGGCATGGTCTCCGGACTGTTCGGTGGTGTAGTCGACGCCGTGATGATGCGACTCATCGACGCCTTCCTCTCGATTCCCTACCTCTTCCTGCTCATTACGTTGATTACTGTCTTTGGTCGCTCGACCGTGTTTCTCATCTGCATTATCGGCTTCACCGGCTGGTGGGGAAACGCACGAATCATTCGTGGCGACGCGCTACTCATTCGAAATCTTGACTACGCCATCGCCTCCACGTCGATGGGGTCGAGGCGGTGGCATATCGTGCGTCGCCACGTCTTTCCGAACTCAATCAGCAACATCGTCACCGTCGCCACCTTCTCGGTCGCCGACGCCATCTTGTTCCTCTCAGCGTTGGGCTTTCTGGGGCTCGGGATCCAGTCACCGCAGACGGACTGGGGAACCATGTTGCAGACCGGCACGGAGCAGATCCAGAACGGCTACTGGTGGGAGGTCTTTCCGGTCGCGATCGTCTTCATCCTCATCGTGGTGGCAATTAACTACATCGGCGACGCGCTGCGTGACGCCTTCGAAGTTCGCCTGCTCGAACGTTAGGGCGACGTCAACCACCAATCCGACGCCGGCCGCGCGATGTCGATTGTCGCTCGAGCGTGCAAGACTGCTTCCATGCGGACCGTTCACGTGACGCGAGTCGGCGTAACGGGGTCGCCCGCCTCGACATCGACGCGGCACGTGACCTCGCGCGAACAGGGGGAATCCTAACGTGCGCGTTGGACGTCGAGCGTTGCGCCTGAGCCTCGTACTCGCCTTTACCTCCCCGGCGTACCTGGTAACACTCGGCGCAGGAGCGGTCAGTGCGCGCAGTGTCTCGGTACTCACCATGGCCGAGGCCCCGGGAGCGAGTCCGAATTACATCTTGCCCTTCATGAGTTGCAACTTCGATTCCACCAACAACACGGAGTACTTCCAGCGACTCATGTTTCGTCCCTTGTACTGGGTCGGGCTGGGAACATCCGAGCGGGTCCAGTACCCGCTCTCTCTCGCCAACGCACCCCAGTTCACGAATCACGGCCAAACCATCGACGTCACGATGAAGGGCTGGCGATTCGCCAACGGCGAAGTAGTAAATGCCGCATCCGTCAAGTTCTACCTCGACCTGTACCACGCTGACCCCGCCGCCAACTGCGCGTACCAGCCGGGTGTCGGTGTACCTGATGAGTTGACCAACGTGCGCGCCCGAGGCGACGAGCTCGAACTCGACTTTCGTCACCCCCAGAACCCCACGATTTTGCTCTATCGATACTTATCCCAGATAACACCACTGCCCACCGCGTGGGACCTCACAACTTCCGGTCCGATCACGGGATGCGTGGCCGGTGCGTACGGCAGCGCGGGCACCGATCGCGCCTGCTCACGCGTACTCAGCTACCTGACGGCGCTCGCGTCCGATACGTCGAGTTTCGCGAACCAGTTCTGGCGGGCTGGCGTCGACGGGCCCTGGCGACTAGCCAGCTTTGATGGGAACGGTAACGCCACCTTCGTTGCCAACTCGCAGTACTCCGGTCCCCAACGCCCCCGAGTGAGCACCCTGCGTGAGATCTCGTACTCGAACGCGGCCGCCGAAGTGAGCGCACTCACGTCGGGGGCGGTTGACTTGGCGTTCCTGGGTCCAACCACGCTCGCCTCGCTCGACCGCCTCACGTCGGACAACGCCAGCCCTTCTTTTCGAGTGGTCGCGTCGCCACCGTGGTCGATCAACTTTGCCGACCTCAACTTCGCGCCCGGCAACGCCGACGCTACGGTCATCGGTCAGCTCTACGTCCGTCAAGCCTTGCAGACCGCCGTCGACCAACCGGCACTGATCGCCGATAACTTTGGCGGATACGGCGTGCCCACGGTCGACCCGCTTCCCGTATCGACACCGCCATTCATGAGCCCACCGGTCAGTCCCGTCTACGATTTCAACCCGACTCGGGCCGAGCAATTACTGACCGAGCACGGGTGGTCACTGCAGAGCGGTCAGCTGACGTGTCGTTCGCCGGGGGTTGGCCCGACCAACTGTGGAGGCGGAATCGTCCTCGGTCAACCGCTCCAACTACGAGTCGTGTGGTCAAGTGGCGATCCAGCACTCACGAGCGTCATGTCACGCGAAGTAGCGCAGTGGTCGGCCCTGGGAATCCACGTGACGTCGGCCCTGGACACACCGAGTAACCTCATCACCGACTGCCAGTCCGCGACCGGCTACGACCTGTGCTCGTGGGGAGGAGGGTGGACGTTCCTTCCGAGTCTGTACCCTGCAGGCGAGGATATCTTCGGATCGCCCGGCGCCGTCAGCAACGTCACTGATCAGTCGCTCTCCGAACTGGTCTCGCGATCCGAGACGTCGACCACGGCGCTAGCGGCGTATGCCGCGTATGCTGCGCGAACGCTGCCCGTTATCTACGAGCCACAGCCGGATCAGACCGTGGAGGTCGCCGCCACCCTACGCAGCACCGTGGGATTAGCCCCGAATCCGCTCCACGCGTTCACACCAGAGTACTACTGGTAGGCACCCGATTCGTGACCTCCGAACGGGTCAATCGCGATCGGTTTAAGCGGGCGTTACTTGACGGTCACCCCACCCACCGACGCCGCGCCACTCACCGGATGGAGGGGAAAGTGACAAGCGGCCTCGTGACGGGGACCAAAGACTTCCATCGGTGGCTCTACGTTGGCGCACACGTCCTGAGCCCTCGGGCACCTCGTTCGGAAACGACATCCCGACGGCGGATTGATCGGTGACGGAAGCTCCCCGCGCACCTGGATACCCCGCCGGCTACGGGCCTCGATCGGGTTCGGAATCGGCACCGAGTCAAGCAGGCCCTGCGTATAGGGGTGAGCCGGCGTGCGAAACACGCTCTCCGCGTCCCCAATCTCCACGATCTTGCCGAGGTACATGACGCCAATCGTGTCGGCCATGTAGTAGACGACGGCCAGGTCGTGGCTCACGAACATATAGGTCAAGTGGTGTTCGCTCTGGAGACCCTTCATCAGGTTCAGGATTTGAGCCTGGATGGACACGTCGAGCGCGGACACTGGTTCGTCCGCGACGATGAGGCGTGGATTCAGCGCCAGCGCTCTCGCGAGGCCAATGCGCTGGCGCTGCCCACCCGAGAACTCGTGCGGATAGCGGTCGGCGGCGCCTTCCGAGAGGCCGACGACCTCGAGCAACTCGAATACCCGGCGCTGGCGATCGGCCTTCGTACCCACTTTTTGTACGTGCAGTGGTTCGGCGACGATCTCGTTGACCTTCATGCGCGGATTGAGCGATGAATACGGATCTTGGAACATCATCTGACGTTGACGATGGTCCTCGAGGGACAACTTTTTCTTATGCGAGCTCGTGAGCTTGTCATCGAAGTAGATCCGCCCGGCCGTGAGAGACTCGATACCGACCAACATCCGCCCGATCGTCGTCTTGCCGCAACCCGATTCTCCGACCAATCCGAACGTCTCGCCCTCGTTGATCGAAAAACTCACGTCGGAAACGGCGTGCACGGCGTTGACGCGGTGGCGAATGAGTCCCGCCGTAATCGGGAACTCCTTCACCAAATGCTCGACCCGGACCAGTTCTCGATGCTCCGACATCTCGGCCGCCAACGCAGCGGATCGAATCACCACCGGCCGCGGACCACTCACCGGGTAGAAGCACGCGTACTGGTGAACACCGTCACCGGTCAACACCGGCTCTTCGTTGCGACAGCGGTCTTGGGCGAAGGCACAGCGCGGCGCGAACCGACAGCCCACGATCTCCTGGCTGAGATCCGGCGGAACTCCGGCGATCGAGGACAGCTCATGCTTCGATGTGTTCTCCAGGTTCGGCATGGACGCCAGCAGTGCCTGGCTGTAGGGGTGTCGCATGTGACCGAAAAGTTCCTCGGTCGTGGCGCGCTCGGCGACTTTGCCGCCGTACATCACGATCACGCGATCCGTTCGGCCGGCGATGACGCCCATGTCGTGAGTGATGAGAAGCACACTCATGTTGAGGGTCGTACGCAGGTTGTCGATGAGGTCCAGAATCTGCGCTTGGATGGTGACGTCAAGCGCCGTCGTTGGCTCGTCCGCGATGAGCAGTTTGGGGTTGTTGACCAGACCCATCGCGATGATGACGCGTTGACGCAAGCCTCCTGAGAGCTCGAAGGGATACTGGTCGAGGCGCTCCGACGGCCGTGGCATCTCGACCATCTCGAGCACCTCAAGGGCTCGCTTGCGAGCGTCAGCCTCGGACGCGCCGTGGTGAATTCGCAGCCCCTCGCCAATCTGCTTGCCAATCTTGGTGGTGGGGTTGAGCGAACTCATCGGATCTTGGGGAATCAGCGCCACCGTTCGACCGCGTTGATCTTGCATCTGCTTCTCGCTCAGGGACGTCAGCTCGACGCCGTCGAGCACGATCGACCCTTCGGCGATCTTGCCGTTGCCGGGCAGCAATCGCATAATCGATAGTCCGGTCGTCGTCTTGCCGCACCCGGATTCACCCACCAACCCCACGCTCTCGCCGGGTTCTATGGTGACCGAGAAGTCGTCAACCGCAGTAACGAAGGCATTGCGCGTTGAAAACTGGACGCGGAGATTGTTGACCGACAGCAGCGCAGACATAGTTACCCGATCTTACTCTTTCGCACCTAATTACTCGGTCAAGTACGAATAGTCGGCCACTGGGTCCCCACACCGGGAGGAGCGTGTGGTCGAAGTTTCGCCGGTGGTCGAGGAACAAGACGGGGGTTCAGGTTTCCTCGCTGCACGCGTCGCGCACCGCCCTTGGTCAAACAGTAGGGCAGCCCGGCGTGGCGGTCATCGACAGCCGTCTCGCGAGAGGCGCTACTGACGACGCGGCAACGTTCCATAACCACGGCGGCCCCGCGGCCGAACCAACGGCGCCAGACCCATCATCCGCGTGGATGTCACGGAACTGGCGATAGGTGCGTGCGGTCCTCGCGCCGATGACTGAGGCGAAACCCGTCGAACTCGTACTCGAGGATCTCGCCGGATCTGGCGATGCCTAGTGCCTCGAATACGTATTCGTGAATCGCGGGTGCGCCGTCGGCCGCTTATCGACTCGCGGACGGTTCGGCTGCGAGGTTTGTCGCGTCCGGTGGGACGAACCACCTCGTCATGAGGCGGCGCCGAGGTCGTTCGTCCTACCCGTCACGCCTCGTGGGTCGACGTCGCTCACGGCCACCAGAAGCGCCGCCGACGCCTAGCCCTTACTAGCCCGCGTTTCGAGAACACCGTGACGTCAACGACCCAATGGCTCCACGTTGCCGCAATGACCGAAGTACTTCGAGTGCCTGGCTGAGATGACAGTCACCATTCGGTCACCCACGCCTAGGGTCCAGTCGCACGCCACGTGCGGCACTGCGCCACAATGAAGTCAATCGAGAAGCCTGACGCGACGAAGCGTATCCGGCGTGCGTCGTGCGTGCGGTGATCCAACGCTGGATAATGTGCACCGGCGCGCGCTGACCGTGGGCAAACACGAGGGAGAACGTGTCGACCACGAGATACCGAGACAGCGATCGTCACGCGTTTCGACAGGACTCGACCGTTGTCGACAAGCAACTCGACCCTGGTTCCGCCAACGCTGCTGGATATGCGGGGCTGACCATAGACAATAGGCACCGAAGACTGACGTCACGGTCGAGCGACTGGTGAAGACTGGCGAACTCATCCTGATCGCCAGCGGCGCGGTGGCCGGACGGTAGGTGAACGAAACCGTCGTGGCGTCGGAGGTGACGGCAAGGTACGTCGCGTCACCGGCCTTGGTCGCCGCGACCAAGCAGGTGCCGACACTCGATGCACTCAAGACGCCACTGGTCACCGAGCAACTCGCGCTGCCGGCGATGGACACCGCGTCACTAACGGCGCTCGAACCCGAACCACCCGACGTGGACAGGGCGATGGGGGTTCCGACGTAGCCGTTCGCGCTCGTGGCGTAGAGAGGGGCTTGCGCTATCGGGGCTGCTCGCATCGAAAGACTCTGTCGAACCTGCACCGCAACGGCACAGGCACCCTTGCCCAGGCCGATTCACTCGAGCCAGTTCGAGCGCATCACCGAGACCCTCGCGGGCCAGTTCCCCGACGTTGCCGACATGCTCGCTGGAGCGAGGGAGGACCTGCTCGCCTTCACCCACTTCCCCGATGCCCACTGGCGAAAGATCTGGTCAACCAACCCCCTGGAACGCCTGAACCGCGAGATCAAGCGTCGCAGCGACGTGGTCGGGGTCTTTCCCGACGACGAGGCGGTCAGCCGCCTCGTCACCGCCGTCGTGCTCGAGTTCCACGACGAGTGGCAGGTGGCCGAGCGTCGCTATCTCTCCGAGACCTCGATGGCCCTGCTCAAGCGCACGAGCGCTCTCGCCGCGACCCCCCGCGATCAAGAGGCGCCGCGCGAGTTGAGGACCTAGCCTCGTCTCGTGCACGAGGCCGCTCGCCAACTCGAGGCTCTGCTCGGCGAGGTCCGACCCACGCGACCGGGGGTTCTGGCGGTCCTCGAAGGCGATGGTCAGCTCATCATCACCGAGACCTTCACGAGGCCCTTTGCCACCTCGCACGTCGAAGAGCTCGCCATGCTCGTTCGCCACGACGACGACACCTGGACCCTGCAGGTGCGCTCACCCGACGGCGCGTGGGAGACGTTCTTCGACGTCGCCGAGCACCAGCCCTTGGACGTCATCCTCAGCGAACTACGCGACGATCTCAGCGGATTCTTCTGGGGTTAGATCGCCGTTGCGCGCGTGGACGTGCGACCGTCTACGATCTCGTTCAGCCGAAGGTTGCCCCTACACCACTTGACGGGACGTGATCGTCGCTCGTTCCCAGCGAACGACGGGCACCGTGAGGCCGGCGGCCCGGCGACTTGCCTGTCGCCAATCGAGGGGACCGGCAAGTCGCCAACGTTGAGATACTGCTCGCGGCGACTCCCTCGAGTCGTCGTTGAGAACGTTGATGACCAGTCCATTTCATCGGGCACAGGGTCCAGGCCTATTGATCGCCCGAATCATGACTCCAGTCGCGCAAAGAATCCCGCCCCCCGCGTGATCGAAACACTCGACGCACGGCGAAAGTGGCTCCGAACTTCAACTCGTAACGCGCTAATCCGTGACGCCCTCGCGATGACCGATTTGAGTCGGGAGTCGCCAGGAGGTTCGATGCAGCGGCGTCGGCCCGAGACGGCGCAGGGCTTCGAGATGCAATGGTGAACCGTATCCCTTGTTCGTCGCCCAGCCGTACTGCGGGAACTCGCTCCCCAACTCAACCATGAGCCGATCTCGTTGAACCTTCGCCATTACCGAGGCGGCCGCGATCGTCGCACTCGTCCGATCACCGTGCACCAGGCAACGATGACACATGGCGCCGGACCCGTCGTCGAGATCGCCACTAGCGAACGTTCTACTCACCGGATGAAGCAAATTATGGGGACCATCGATCAGCGCGATCGACGGAGTCACCCGCAACGCCGCCAGTGCGCGCTGCGCGGCGAGGGCGATTGCCCACTGGATTCCCCAGGCGTCGACCTCATTGGCCGTCGATTCTCCCACCGACCATTCCGTCGACCACGCCTTGATGGGTTCGACCAGCTGCTCACGTCGGCGAATGCTCAACACCTTGGAGTCATTCAGACCTAGCGGCGGTGGCTCATCGGTAACGACGACGACTGCGCCGACAAACACCGGGCCGGCGAGCGCTCCGCGACCAACTTCGTCGAGTCCGACCACTCGGTGCCCCTCGGCGACCAGCGGACGCTCCACTTCGAGCCAGTCTCGCTCCTCAGTCACGTCCGTCGACCTTCCACGCTGACGAACGTAACATGGCCACTAATGCATACGGATGAGGTCCGCGCTTCGGCGGACGACGCACACGTGTTCGTAGTACCGCTGAAGTCTTTCGCCGTTGGCAAAGCGCGACTACGCCGCGCGGGTACGCCGAACGTAAGCGCCCTCGTAGAGCGGCTGGCAGACCGAGTGATCATTGGTTGCGCTCCTCGTCCGGTGATCGTCGTCTGTGAATCCGACGACGTGGAACGCTTCGCTCGTCAACGCGGCGCACGCGTCGTGCGCTCGCCGAGACGCGGACTCAACGCCGCCGTCGACTACGCGTATCGACATCTCGGCAACGACGTATCGCGCGCAACGATCGTGCACGGCGACCTTCGCGAACCGGACGGATTGGGAGCCTTTAACTCACAACGCGACATCACCATCGTGACCGACGTCCGCGGTGACGGAACCAACGTGCTCTCGCTACCCACCGGGCTGGCGTTCGTCTTCCAGTACGGACCAGGATCGGCCACCACCCACGCCAACGAGTCACGGCGTCTCGGGCTGACGCTCGATGTAGTGCGCAACAGCCCGTGGTGCATAGACGTAGACGAACCGGCCGATCTCCTAACCACGGAACCGACGAATGGGGGGCCAATGGCCCCCCATTCGTCGGTTATCCCGTAATCAAACAGACTGCTACTTCCTTGCAGCGGCCTTCTTGGCCGGAGCCTTCTTGGCGGCGGCCTTCTTGGCCGGAGCCTTCTTGGCGGCGGCCTTCTTGGCCGGAGCCTTCTTGGCGACAGCCTTCTTGGCCGGAGCCTTCTTGGCGGCGGCCTTCTTGGCCGGAGCCTTCTTGGCCGGAGCCTTCTTGGCGGCAGTTGCCACATTCCCTCCTTGGGACTCAACGTTGAATCAATGCGGACCTCTGTTAGCCCTATTGGCCGACCTGCAATTTACAGTTAAGGCGCCGCGCTGAAAAACGCGAACTCGATCGTGTAACACCCAGCTTCCCAGCTGTGCGATGACCGATCGCAGTGCACGGTCCCGACCCGGAAAACGAAGTTCACATTTCAACAGCGATGCGACCTCCGCCGACCTCCTCCGAGAGGGGACAGTTAAAAGTTCACTCGGTTCACCAACCAATGTCAAGCATTTCGACACTGTTTACGACAATTGTTTGATGTGAATTCTGATAGCGGCATCTACCTCGGACGTTCCGTTGACGGCGACGTCACCAGTGGACGAGAACGGTCGACACTCGTGATCGGACCAAGCCGAAGTGGCAAGACATCCTCGATCATCATTCCAAACCTCTTGTTAACGACTCGATCCGTCATCGTCACGTCGACGAAGGTCGACGTCGTTTCCTCGATGGCGAATCGGCGTCGCGATGGTGCGACGTTGCTCTTCGATCCCTCGGGTACGGTTCAGACTCCTCCCGGCGTCACTCGTGTCGGCTACTCGCCGATCAACCAATCGCGCGAGTGGGACGGCGCTGTGCTCGCGACACGAACGCTGGTCGATGTCACGCGACGCATGAAAAGCGAGCGCGGCGACGACCACTGGACCGAGCGTGCATCATCGCTGATCGCACCGATGATTCATGCGGCGGCCCTGCGCGGAGATTCTCTCGGTCAACTCGCGACCCGCGTGGACCGCCGACGTGTCGACGACGACGTCGAGCAGCTGCGAGCGCGTCACGGCGATGAGCATCCATCGGTCACCATGCTCGACGCCATTACGCGAACCGACGAACGCGAACGCTCCGGCATCTGGTCGACGGCGTCTGGACTCTTCGCCGGATTACGCACCGACGCCGCCAGAGCGGCCGCCCGCGGTGCCCCCTTAGACGTCGACGCATTTCTCAAGGGTCCCCACCAGCTACACATCGTTGCTCCGAGCCGCCACCAGGCAGTGTCAACGACGTTGGTCGTCGGGTTCATCGACGAGTTGGTCAACGCGACGTACGAGCGACACGACGACGGCGCACGACTCTTGCTCGCGCTCGATGAACTCGCCAATGTCGCCCCGTTGCCACGGCTTCCGGGTATCGTCTCCGAAGGCGGCGGCCAGGGCGTACTCACCCTGGCTTGTCTGCAGGACCTCAGCCAGGCGCGATCTCGTTGGGGTTCGGCCGCCGACGGCTTCCTCTCACTTTTTGCGACCACCGTCGTCCTGCCTGGCGTGGGCGACCGCGCGACACTCGAGTTGCTGCAGCGAATCGCTGGACGCACGATGGTCCCGTCACACTCCATTCAGCGCCACCGCGGTCGCCCTACGAGTCACGCCACGAGCTGGATCGAACGCGACCGTGCGACAATCGGTGACCTCGCCACGGGTCGTCCGGGCTGGGCACTCGGAATCACTGCTGACAAGTCCATGCGTTGGATCGCCCTCACGCCCGCGCACCACCACCAACGTTTTAGTGACTATCGCGAGCGAGTACGCGAACCCCACTCTCGGTAGTGCTCGCTGCCCATGGTGATGACCCTGGACGAGTCCCGGATCCGCTCGATTTCGGGGGTCAGGCGCCGGGCCTCGACTAGCCGTAGCGGCCGCTCCGCCGCTCCGCGCGCGAGACGCAGATTTGGGTGCAAGCGGTCGATTATCGCAGAGACCTCGGTCCCCGATGCGCCAAAGGGTGATGCGTCGGCCCACGCGCTGATGACGTCGCGGCGCGAGATGCGCGTAGCGCCTTCGAACGAAGAGAGGAAGCGGTGATCGTCGAACGCACGGTATCGAGGCACCGCTGGCGCACCCAACGTTTCGAACAATGCGGCGTCACGCCGCCATCGTTCGACGATCGCTTCGCGGGACCACGTGCGCTTGGCACCTCGATCATCCAGGTGACCACCCCAGATGGCTCGATATCCCTCGTCGACGCCGCTTACCAACTCGTTACCACTGAAGCTGCGCCACATCGTGTGTTCGGTGTCACGGTTGATCGCCAAACGCATCGTTGATCGATAGATAGAGTCCGCGGCACCGAGGTGTGCAAAGAGAGAACGAGAGTCCGCTACCGTCGCGGCTCCGGCGGGCCGCGCGCCAACCAAGACGTGATCGTGTACGTGAGGCTCGCCATCGCGGTTCACGCCGTGCGTAAAGCCGACGACTCGAGACCACCGCGCTCCGACTATGAACTCGTCGCCGTCGATTCGGCGTCGCACAACCAGAGCTCGGTCTTCCAGATAGTCCACGACTGCTCGCACGCCGTCGCGGTGCGCGGCAATGACGGCCGGCGCAGCCTCAACGTCCAGGGCAATCAACATCGACAGCGGTCGTGGTGCCGCGACCACGAGATCGTAGCCAGTCACCGCTGACCGAGCCGTCGTCGTCAGCAGGGCGCCCACGTCGTCTGGATCGTGCTCGTCACCGTGGCCGCGCAGCCACCATCCGGGACCGCCCGCGCGCAGACCATCGAGTTCCCCAGCGCGGTCGGCGGTGAGATACCTAACGTCGCGTGAACGTCGAACAATGGCGTGGATCACGTTGGCCTCCCAAGTCCAACGGTCGCGCTGATCCGAAGCGCTTAGAGCGTCTGAAGCATCTGCCGTGCGAGATCGTGGCCGGCGTCGCCAAACGCCGGCGTCGCGACCACGGCGCCCGGACCAGCCTGCACCATCAGGTGATCAAGGAAGGACCTCTCCGATACGCGAAAACGCACCGCGTGCCGACCGTCGCGCAGCGACCGCCATTGCGCGTTAGGCAGTGGTTCAAAGATCCATCGAAGGCCGGATTCGACAACGACGGTCACGTCATGTCCAGTCTCACCCACCTCGGTCAACCAGTTGATCGACGGGTCCGGCGGGCGTAGCGTGTCAGCGGTCGACTTCGCGACGACCTCACTGATCCGATCCACGCGAAACGTGCGCCACGCCGCTCGCATCAGACAGTACGCCCGCACGTAGGCACGGCCATTCAGGACACGAAGCTCTCGGGGCTCGATGGTTCGCTCCTGCATCTCACCGGAGACACCGGGAAGGTAGTGAATCTTGATCCGCTCGTGTCGCTCGATGGCCGCGCGCACGTCAGTGAGCGCCATCTCCGGCGCGTTTTCAATACTGAGTCTCGATCCGACCACTGACTCGATCTTCTCAATGGCGGAGTGCACCGCCGGCGCATCAAAAATTCGTGACGCCTCACGCAGCGCAATGTTCAGTTCGAAGAGATCGCGCCACGTCAGCGCCGGTTCGCCGCCATCAATCGATGCATCGAACTCGGCTCGGTAGAGCGAGTCGTCACGCGCCTCGTTATCCCAGTCATCGCACTCCTTGATGACGTGGGCGGGAAAGCCGTATCGGCCACGAAAGGGCTCGAACGAAACCAGCCGATCCATCACGTGTCGCACCACGTCGGCCGGAAGTCCGAAGCGATGCGTGAGTTCGCTTATTCGTAGGCCACCGTCCGCGAGGTGCACGGCGTGCAGGAGCTGCAGCGCCTGGCCAAGCGCATCGGTCGTGGCGTGATTCTCAAACGTAAGATCCGCGGACGGCGGGATGTCACCTCGGTTCACGCCCCGCAGCCACGTGGCGAGTTCGGTCCTCACCAACTTCGGACTCACCACGCGCACCCGCGGACCGGCGTTGAGCGCGAACCGCACCGCTTCGCGCAGATTGTCGAAGGAGAGTCCAACCTCCACGTGACCGCTCTTGCGCTGAGCGGCCAGTGCGTGGGGATATTGCTGGGTGAGCAGACGTGCGTAATTCGTCGTCGTTTCAACCACGATGTCCACGGGTTTCGGCGTGCGGGCGTATTGCGGGCGCCACGTCGCCGCGAGTTCGCGGGTGGCGTCATCGACGGTGAAGTGCTCCCCCAACACGGTCGGCATCGACGTCATGCGCGTCATGCGGTAGCCCTTTACCTCGTCAGTGCCGTGAACGCGCGCGACCAGGTAGGCGGCACCATTGAAGACGCCAATCGAGAGTGGGTCAACGGTTCGCGTCTTGTTCGCCGACGATTGGTAGTCGAACTCGAGGACACGATTGAGCCGCAGTGACCGAAGAATCGGGTTGTAGTAGTTGGAGAATTCGAGCCCGCCCTCGGGAGCAGGACCCTCGTTGAAGAGGCTGAACGCGCCCGAAGCACCGAAGCCGTACAGATGAAGAGCAAGTCCCACCACTCGACGTTCGGCGTCGTCGAACGCAATCGCTGGCGCGTTCGCGCTGTCGGGATCAATCCAGTAACCGACCGTGCCGTCGGCGAGTTGCACGGTGTCGATCTGGAACCCCAACTCTCGGATCTTCGCCTTGTCGCGCTCAAATTTCTGGCGGACCGCGGTGTCACTACCGCGGTACGCGCGCACCCGCCGAGGCGCCTTTTTGTCGATGGGATATTCGTCAATGAGCAGTTCTGCCACGATGGTCTCTTGGGTCAGGGGGCGTTGGCGAGTCGCGCGCTGAAGGAGCAACGTCAGCGCGACGAGCCGCTCTCGACTCTCTTCAACACCGTCGCGAATGCTCACGCGAACCCCCACGGGTGGCGAACTGCGACTCGATCAGCGCTCATGGCGTCGGGTCAGCGGCGTCGTCGCGACGCCACTGGCCCGAACGACCACCTGACTTCTCCCACAGGGCGACCGCCTCGATGGTCATCGTGCGGTCAATCGATTTGCACATGTCGTACACGGCGAGCGCGGCGACAGTAACCGCGGTGAGCGCCTCCATTTCGACGCCGGTTCGATCGACCGTGTCAACACTGGCTTCGACATCGACGTGGGTGTCGGCAATCGAGAAGTTGACGTACACGTTGCCGACGAGCACTGGGTGCGACATAGGAAGCAGTGAAGCGGCCTGTTTGGCGGCCTGGATTCCCGCCACCCGCGCGGTTGCCAGGACGTCGCCCTTGCTCACGGCATTCGACGCGACGGCCGCGGTGGTAGCGGCGAGCATGTTTATGCGGCAGCGGGCAATCGCACGGCGAGCCGAGACTTCGTTGACGCCGATCTCCCGAGGGAACGCCCCGTCACCCGACGAACGTCGGAGTTGGTGGAAGTCAGCCACGCCGCAATGCTACCGAGTCCCGGTCGAAGGTCGCTAGCTGACCGGTAGACTGACTCGGTTGTCTGGATTACCAGGAGCGCCGACCGATGCCCACCTACGAATACGAATGTCAAGCCTGCCATCAGCGGGTCGAGGCCGTCCAGCGTTTTTCCGAGCCGGCGCTGACGACATGCCCCTCGTGCGGCGGTAGCCTTCGCAAGATCTTTTCGGCCGTCGGTATCGTCTTCAAGGGAAGCGGCTTCTACAAGACTGATAGCCGCGCCTCGTCGTCGGCGCCAACCGCAGCCACGTCGACCTCGGCAACGCCAGCGCCGGCGACGCCAACCGCGACCGCGCCGCCCCCGGTCGCCACCGCCACTGATTGAATCCGCCCCGTGACGGCGCAAACCGGCCGGTAGGCTGGCGGGGTGATTCTGCCTTCCATCGAGAGCCCCGCCGACCTACGCGGACTGTCGTACGATGAGCTCAAGCAGCTGAGTGGCGAGATCCGTGCCTTCATCATCGACTCGGTCACGACGACCGGCGGCCATCTGGGCTCGAACCTAGGCGTCGTCGAGCTGACAATTGCGCTGCACCGGGTTTTTGACTCACCGAGCGACATCCTGCTCTGGGACACGGGCCACCAGGCTTACGTGCACAAACTACTGACCGGCCGGCGTTACGGCTTCCGGCGACTGCGCCAACGAGGAGGGCTGTCGGGCTACCCCAATCGCGCCGAGAGCCCTCACGACTGGATCGAGTCGTCACACGCCTCGACGGCCCTTTCCTACGCCCACGGGCTCGCGGTAGCCCTGGAGCAGCGCAAGGAGCTCGTGGGTCGTGGGGGCCATCGACACGTGGTCGCGGTCGTCGGTGACGGGTCACTGACCGGCGGCATGGCGTACGAGGCGCTCAACAACCTTGGGCACTCCAACCAGCGCGTCGTGATCGTGTTCAACGACAACGGGCGCAGCTACGCCCCAACGATATCGAAGCTCTCCGAATCCCTGACCGCCCTGCGACTTAATCGGACGTACCTCACCCTGCGCGATCGCCTGCGTCGACTGGTGCCGCATCTACCGCGCGTGGGTAAGGCCGCGTATCGTGGCATCGACGGCTTCACGTCGGTCGTCCGCGAGATGGTTACGCCGCACACATTCTTCGAGACGCTCGGCGTGCGCTACGTCGGTCCCGTGGACGGGCACAATATCGAAGCCATGGAAGCGGTACTGCGTAGCGCAGCGCGATGGGACGGTCCGATCCTCGTCCATGTGCTGACTCAGAAGGGTCGAGGTTACGAGCCGGCCGTCTCGGATGACCTGCGCATGCACGACTTCAAACTGCCGCCGCGACTGAATGACGAGGAGATCCCTCCCCAGTCCTTCACCGAGGCGTTCAGCAACGCCCTCGTGACCGTGGGCGGCGTCGACGAGCGGATCGTGGCCATCACCGCGGCCATGGCCGGACCCACCGGACTCTTGCAGTTCCAAGAACGGTTCCCGTCGCGCTTCTTCGATGTCGGCATCGCCGAGCAGCACGCCGTTACCGCGGCCGCCGGCATGGCCATGGGCGGACTCAAGCCCGTCGTGGCGGTGTACTCGACGTTCTTCAGCCGCGCGTTCGACCAAGCGCACCTCGACGTTGGCCTGCTCAACTTGCCGGTGGTCTTCGTCTTTGACCGAGCGGGGATCACGGGTGATGATGGACCGAGCCACCACGGCCTACTTGACATGGCGCTCTGTCTCGCTATTCCCAACGTCACCATCTTCGCGCCCTCCAGCGCCGAGGAGATACCCGGCATGCTCGCCACGGCACTCTCGATGTCCACCCCCACGGCACTACGCTTTCCCAAGACGCTGCCCAAGCCCTTTGACGGCAAGATCGGGGACGGCCTGCGGGCGAGAGAAGTGGTTCGGGGCGACGGCTCGCTCTGCGTGCTGGCGGTTGGCAAGATGGCCCCCAACGCGCTCGACGCGTTGGGCGTGATGGGGGTCGACGCAACCCACGTGACCCTCTACGACGTCCGCGTTCTCCCTCCGGATCCCGCGATGATCGACGACGCCCTCGAGCACCGGCGAATCATCACGGTGGAAGACGGGACTCGACACGGGGGCGCCGGAACCCTCATGGTAGCGGCGGCTCGGGACCGCGCTCAGGTACTCGGTCGGCCGTTCCCCACGACGAGGATTCTCGGGGTACCTCGCGCCTACCTCGAGCACCACCGCCCCGACCAGTTGCTCGAGGAGCTCGGTCTGGACAGCGACGGACTCGCGGCGGCCTTCACCCGGATGTTGAACGATCAGCCCGAGTTTCCGCGCACGCTGCCCGAGGCTCCCCGGTCGCGCTACTTGTAACGACGGCGGCGCGCGATCGATAACCTGGCATGGTGACGTTTCCCATAAACCGAACGAACGAGGAATGGCGGTCGCTGCTCGATCCGCAGCGCTTCGCTGTGCTGCGCGAGGCCGCGACCGAACCCCCGTTCACCGGATCGCTACTCCACGTCGATGGCGACGGCGTCTTCACGTGCGGCGGCTGCGGCCAGCGTCTCTTTCGCGCCGAGCGCAAGTTTGACTCGGGTTGCGGCTGGCCCAGTTTCGACGAGTGCGAGCCCGGAACGATCGTCGAGCGCAGTGACCACTCACTCGCCCGCGTTCGCACCGAAGTCCTCTGCGCCCAGTGCGGTGGTCACCTCGGACACGTCTTCGACGATGGCCCGACGTCGACCGGTCTGCGCTACTGCATCAACTCCGCCGCGATCGACTACACCGAAACCGCCACCTAGACGTCGAGGAAGCGCCGGATCGCGAGCGCGGAGCCGACCGAACCGACCACGACGCCCACTACCAAGACGACGGCGTTGGTACCCAGCAACGCTGTCGTATTCAGCTGGAACTCGTTGTGCAGTGGATACCAGGTGTGCAGTGCCGTCACGGCGCCAATCGCCACCGCTGATCCCAGCAGACCCTGAATGAAGCCTTCGGTGATGTACGGGATACGGATAAACCAATTGGTCGCGCCAACCAGCTTCATGACCGAGACCTCGCGTCGTCGAGCGAAGATCGCCATGCGGATGGTATTGAGAATCAATACCATGGCCGACAGCAACAGCACGCCAGCGAGCGCCAGGAACACGATCTGGAGAATACGGATCGCGCGGTTCATCTCGCGGATCTGCTGTTCGGGCGCGGTGACCGTCAGCACCCCAGACTGCGTCTTGAACGTGGCTTCAACCACGAACGCGTTGGCGGGAACAGTCGGCACGCAACGAAAGGACGAAGGGACGTCGGACACCTTCAGGACCGACCACTCCGACAGGGGCAGAATACGCTTAGCCTCCTGATAGTCCTGGGCCTGGGTGTAGAACGCGCATTCCTTCACAATCGGCAGGCTCGCCAATTGGCTCCTCACGCTCGCCAGTTCGCTTGACGACGCCGTCGGCTGCATCCAGATCGTTACGCGGGTTCCCTGCTGCCACTGGACCGATGCCTGAGCAGCGCTCTGCTTCAAGAGCAGCGCCGCCCCCACGAGGGACAGCGAGACGGCGACGGTGAGGACTGCCGCGATCGTCATCATGCGGTTGCGCCACAGGTTCCCCAGGGTCTCTTTCACCGCGTAGCGGAGGTAGACGCGCATTACCGACTCCCCGCCGGCTCGTCGATGCCGTAGACGCCGCGAACCTGGTCTCGCACGACCTCGCCGTGGTCCAACTCGATGACCCGTCGACGCATTCGGTCCACCAGTGCCTTGTCGTGCGTCGCCATCACCACGGTCGTACCGGTCCGATTGATTCGCTCCAGCAACGCCATAATCGACTCCGAGTTCGTCGGGTCCAGGTTTCCCGTTGGCTCGTCGGCGAGCAGGATCAGCGGCCGATTCACGAAGGCCCGAGCGACCGCCACACGCTGCTGTTCGCCACCGGAAAGCTCGCTGGGCAGGTTCTTCGCCTTGTCCGCGAGGCCCACCAGCTCGAGGATCTGAGGAACCTGAGACTCGACGGTCGATCGTGGCCGGCCGATCACCTCCAGCGCGAAGGCTACGTTTTCGAAGACTGTCTTGTTCGGCAGAAGTCGGAAGTCTTGGAAGACGCAGCCGATGTTTCGCCGCAGGTAGGGCACGCGCCACTTGGACAGCTCACTAAGGTCGCGTCCGGCTTCTAGTATCCGGCCACGATCGGGTAACTCCTCGCGTAGCAGCAGTCGCAAGAACGTAGTCTTGCCCGAACCGGAGGCGCCGACCAGGAAAACGAATTCGCCCTTCTCGATATTGAGTGACACGTCCTTCAGCGCCGACGTTCCGTTCTTGTACGTCTTAGAGACGTTCTCGAAACGAATCACGGCGAAACCCCCTTGGGCAGTGGTAAGTGGTGAGCGATCACCCGAATCCTCTCCGCACATTCTACTTTGCGGCCGTTCATCACCTTCGCCACGTCGTCGGACTGGCCGATTGCGGTGGTAGTCAGGACTGGCCCCGCTGGCGACGCAGCTCGGCTTCCATAAACGCGTCGAGGTCGCCATCGAGCACGGCGTCGACGTTTCCGGTCTCCACGTCGGTTCGGTGATCCTTCACGAGTTGATACGGCGCCTGCACGTAACTACGGATCTGGGACCCCCACGCGTTGTCCGCACGTTCACCGGTTAAGGCGTCCATCTCGGCCCGGCGTTCGGCTCGGGCTCGTTCGGCTAGCTTCGCCGTCAAGATCTGCATCGCTCGGGCCCGATTCTGGTGTTGGCTGCGTTCATTTTGACAACTGACCACGATCCCGGTGGGTAGGTGCGTTATGCGGATCGCTGAATCAGTCTTGTTGACGTGTTGGCCCCCGGCCCCCGAGGACCGATAGGTATCAATGCGCAGATCGCGCTCGTCGATGTCAACCTCGTGAGCGTCATCGGCGAGCAGCGGTGTCACGTCAATGCTTGCGAAACTGGTCTGGCGACGAGCCTGAGAGTCAAACGGGCTGATTCGAACGAGTCGGTGCACGCCGCGCTCCGAGGACAGCCACCCGTAGGCGTAGGGCCCCTTGACGATGAAGGTGGCCGAGAGGAGGCCGGCCTCTTGTCCCTCCGTCGCTTCATCGACCTCGACGCCGAAACCTCGGCGCTCGGCCCAACGCGAGTACATCCGTAGGAGCATCTCGGTCCAGTCCTGCGCATCGGTGCCGCCGGCGCCAGCGTGCAGTTCGGCGATCGCGTCGTTTTGGTCGTACGGGCCGTTCAGCAGGCTCTGCGTCTCGAGCGACGTCAGCTCGTGGTCGAGGGTCGCGAGACTCGTGGCCAGTTCGTCGAGCAGTGACCAGTCAACGTCGCCCGAGGCGAGTGATTCCCTCGAAAAATCAACGAGCACGGCACAGTCGTCTAGGTCGTGGCGAAGCCGATCGAACGAGTCCAACTCATTGGTCAACCGGCCCAATTCAGTAGTCACCGATCGAGCGTGGTCCTGGTCACTCCACAGATCCGGCGACTCCGCCTCGCGGCTCAGCGCAGCGTGGCGTGCCCGGTGATCATCAATCTTCAGATAGTCGCGCGCCGACGTCCATCGTTCATCGAGGGCGACCAGTGACAACTGGGCTTCACGCAGCGCGTTCTCCGCTTTAGGGTCGGCCATGGCACTGCTTGAATTTGCGTCCCGAGCCGCACCAGCACGGCTGATTACGCCCCAGTTTCTCGGCGGGCGGATGTGCCGGCGACACCGGCGACACGGCGTGGACGGGCAATTCGACCGCCCCAGGGGCCACCTGCGCGGCGTTGGTCACTGCGCGCTCCAGGGTGTCGTCGTCATCGTCCGCGGCGTCGGCGACCGTTGCCTCTACGTGGGTGATATAGCGCACGAAGTCAGTCTCCACCGCCTCAAGGAGGTGTTCGAACATCACGTAACCCTCCTTCTGCCACGCCGTGAGGGGGTCTTGCTGGGCGACCTGTCGCAAGTGGATGCCGTCGCGCAGGTAATCCATGTCCGAAAGGTGATCGCGCCATCGCTGGTCGAGTATTTGGAGCATCACGTCACGTTCGATCTCCTTGGCGGTGTCGAGCCCGCCGGGATAGGTCTCGCACTTTGACGCATACTGGGCCAGCGCGTCGCTGACGACCGCTTCGATAACCTCGTCGCGGTCGGCGAAGGTCTCAAGCGTGGCCATGGTGATCGTCGTTGGGTAGTACGTAGGAAGATCGGTCAGCAGCGCCTCGAGGTCCCACGCCTCGGGGAACTCACTTTCGAGGTGGTCCTCTACCGCGGCGGACAACTCCGATTCGATCATCGCCAGCGTCGATTCGTGGATGTCCTCGCCGTCGATTACCTGCTGGCGCCGGGCGTAGATCACCTTGCGCTGCTCGTTCATGACCTCGTCGTACTTGAGCACGTCCTTGCGGATCTCGGCGTTGCGCGCCTCGACGGTATTCTGTGCGCGCTCAATGGCCTTAGAGACCATTTTCGCTTCGATTGCCTCGCCTTCAGGCATCGCTCGTTCCATGACCCACGACACAGCACCCGTCGCGAAGAGTCGCAACAAGTCGTCCTCGAGGGAGAGGTAAAAACGGCTCTCACCGGGATCACCCTGGCGTCCCGATCGTCCTCGCAGCTGGTTATCGATACGCCTTGAATCGTGGCGTTCGGTGCCCAGCACGTAGAGACCACCGAGCGCGCGAACCTCGTCACCCTCGGCGTCGCACGTTTGGCGAAACTGCGCGACGGCGACGCGGTACGCGGCGTCGTACTCGTCGCTGCCCTCCACCAGTCCTCGCGCGATCACGTCACGTCGGGCCAGTCCCTCGGCATTGCCGCCCAGGATCACGTCCACGCCTCGGCCGGCCATGTTGGTGGCGACGGTCACCGCGTGCTTTCGGCCGGCTTGCGCCACGATCTCCGCCTCGCGAAAGTGCTGCTTGGCGTTTAGGACCTCGTGATCGATGCCGGCCTTGGCGAGCGCCCTGGAGAGCAACTCTGATTTCTCAACCGAGGCGGTGCCCATGAGTATCGGCTGACCGAGGTCGTTGCGCGTGCGCACGTCATCGACGATGGCGTCGAATTTGGCCGCTTCGGTCTTGAAGATCAGGTCAGGCTGGTCGACCCGTTGCGACGGACGGTTCGTCGGGATCGGGACAACGGCCAGGCTATAGGTGCTGCTGAACTCGCTCGCTTCGGTCTCGGCCGTGCCGGTCATGCCGGCCAATTTCTCGTACAGTCGGAAGTAGTTCTGGAGTGTCACCGTGGCCCACGTGTGATTCTCCTCTTGGATGCGAACCCGCTCTTTGGCCTCGACAGCCTGGTGCAGTCCGTCCGACCACCGTCGGCCGTCGAGCGTTCGACCGGTGAATTCATCAACTATCTTCACCTCACCACCATCGACCAGGTAGTCCTTGTCTCGATGAAAGAGCTCCTTAGCGCGTAGGGCCTGTCCCAACTGGTGAACGTAGTTCGTCGCGACGGCGTCGTACAGGTTCGTGACGCCGAGCTGACGCTCGACTTTCTCGATGCCCGACTCCGTGGGCACGACGGTCTTCTTCTCCTCGTCGACCTCGTAATCGACGTCGCGCACGAGGCTGCGCACGATCGAGGCGAATTGGTAGTACAGCTTGGTTACGTCGGTGGCCGGCCCCGAAATGATGAGTGGCGTACGGGCTTCGTCGATGAGAATCGAGTCGACTTCGTCAACGATCGCGTAGTGATGACCGCGCTGGACCATGTGCTCTCGCCGTCGCGCCATGTTGTCGCGCAGATAGTCGAAACCAAACTCGGTGTTCGTACCGTACGTGATATCGCACTCGTAGGCCTCGCGCTTTTGGTCGAAGTCGGGCAGGTCCGGTCCGACGCGACCTACGCGCAGTCCCAAGAACTGGTGCAGCTGACCCATCCAATTGGCGTCACGGGTGGCCAGATAGTCGTTCACCGTCACCACGTGAACGCCCTGGCCGGCGAGGGCATTGAGATAGACCGGCAGGGTCGAGACGAGTGTCTTGCCCTCGCCCGTCTTCATCTCGGCGATCCACCCAAAGTGCAACGCCATCCCACCCATCAACTGCACGTCGTAGTGGGGCTGACCGAGCACTCGGCTGGCGGCTTCACGCACCACGGCGAACGCCTCGATGAGGAGGTCGTCCAGCGTCTCGCCTTCAGCGAGGCGCCGGCGAAATTCGTCGGTTTTCGCCCGCAACTCGGCGTCGCTCAGCGCGCCAGTCTCGTCCGCCAGGGCGTTGATCGGCCCCACCAATTCCGCGAGCGAGCGCACTCGCTTGCCCTCACCCGCCCTCAAGATTTTGCTGAACACACTCATGTCGTGATTCACCCTACCGGTCAGTCGACCGTCCCCGGGGGGCTGCGGGTGTCTGACCTGGTCTTTGACCCCACACCGGCCTGCGGCGGTGTCCGCGCGCGACGCTGGCAGCCAGCGGCTCTCCACTGTCGTGCTCGCGCTCTTCACCGGCTCTCGTCGGCGCCACGATGACCCCGACGAGGCAGGACTTACCTCTAAACCGCGCCATGCTCAGCGTCCACAGGACGCCTTACGTGGGTCGTTTCGCCCGCGACTGGCCTCGACTTTCAACCACAGAACCACTCGCAGCCCCACGCGAGTCTACGCGTCGAGCGCGCCGCACGTCGCTTCGACTGGTCCGTTCCTGCGCGGCGAGCATGACCACCAGTCGGAGCCCTAAGACCGCGGTGGCTACTGGGACGAGGAGGCGACGCCATCCCCGCGCGGTCTGGCATTCAAATCGAAGCGCGCTGCGGTGGTGAGCGACGAGCATGTCCCGAGATGCTCGCTGACGCGACAGCCCTTCGACGTGGGTGACGACGGCGCTCGGCACGGCGGCCACGTCAAATCCTGATTCGCGAATTCGCCAACACAAAGCCATGTCTTCGGCGAACATGAAGTAGCGCTCGTCGAATCCGCCAACGCGCTCGAACACCGACCGGCGAACCACGAAACAGGCACCCGAGACCCAGTCCACGGTCCCGTCAGAGCGAGGCGCTCGATACCGCGCGGTAGCCGGATTGCGCGGCCACCAGGGTTCGAGCAGGGCGTGTGCGGCGGCCAGCCAGACGTTGGGAAAGACGCGTAGCGAGGGATACGCCGAACCATCCGGGCGAAGAATCGTCGGTCCGACAATCCCCACGCGCGGATGCTCATCCAAAAAAGCCACCATCGCCGCCACGGCGCCGGCGTGCACCACGACGTCCGGATTTGACACGAGCAGGTACACCTCGTTGATACCCGCCGCCGCGCCCCGGTTGGCGCCGCGACCGTAGCCAAGGTTCATGCCCGGCTCGACCACGGTCACCGCCCCCAACTCGGCCCTAGCCGTAGAGCCCGGCTCACCGTTTTCGACGACCACGATGTTGTCAACGCCGTTCGCTCGCAACGACGCGACGCACGCCTCGAGGGCCTCGTCCGCGTGGTAATCGACCACGACGGCGGTGACGGGCTGCTTCACGAGTTTCGCTCGTGTACGAGACGTTCAACGCCGACTCGCCAGGCGGGCAGTCCGTCCCACCGTGAGCGCCACGTGGCCGTATCGAGATCACTGCGCCGCGGTCTCGTGGCCAGCGGGGCTGGCACCAACTGATCCGTGGTGATGGCCTCGACGAAGTCCTCGCCTCGACCCACGCAGTGGCCGACGAATCGCGCGAGCTCAAACCACGTGGTCGCGCCGTCATTCGCGACGTGCCAGATCCCGCTGGGCCGCTCGCGCGCCACCGTCACCAGCGCACGGGCCAGGTCCGCCGCGAGCGTCACCGTGCCCATCTGGTCAGTCACGAAGCGGACCGTTGACCCCGATCGCGCCCGATCGGCGATCACGTGAACGACGCTGCGCCCCCGCACACCCATCACCCACGAAGTCCTCACGATGGTGTCACCCGGTCCACAGCGCTGCTCGCCCGCCCACTTCGAGGCTCCGTACACGTTTATCGGTCGTGGCTCATCGCGTTCGTCGTAGGCATCACCCTTCTCGCCGTCAAAGACGTAGTCGGTCGACACGAAGACGAAGTGCGCTCCAACCGAGGCCGACGCCGCCGACATCAACCCGGTTCCGACGTCGTTGACGAGCAAGCACTGTGCAGCGTCACGTTCAGCCTGGTCAACAGCAGTGTACGCCGCTAGGTGGACGACTACGTCGGGTCTTGCCATAGCGAGTCCCCGTCGAACTGACGCCGCGTCGGTCACGTCGAGTTCGTGCCTGCTCAGGCCCAGCACTTCGAACTCCCCGGGTAACACCGCCCGTCCATCGGGGTTAAAAGTCGCATCGGCACCCGGTGGCGGGGTCGCGCTGAGCCACGACACGAGGTCGACTCCGACCTGGCCCGACGCGCCCGAAATCAGTACACGAGTCGGCCGACTCATCGCTCGCCACACGGGCTGCGACGAACGTGCACCACGTCCGCCGCTGAAAAGATGCGCCGATCGCCGTCGACCTCGAGGACGAGCGCGCCGTCGGCGTTGACGTCAACGGCGGCGCCAGTCACCGAACCAGTCGGGAGTTCGAGGCGAACGATCCGACCAATGGTGTCCGACGCGGCTAGGTATTCCTGGCGTAGCATCGCCAAGCCACCGTCGTCATCGAGCTGTGGGCGACGGAGTTCTAACTCCTCAAGGACAATGTCGGTAAGCGCCGGTCCAGTGATCGTCACGCCCATCGCTCGGTAAACGCTCGTCGCGGGCAGCTCCGGCGGGTACGCCGTGAGGTTGATGCCAATGCCCGCTACCACCGCGGGTGGCTCGACTAGCGCAAGTTCTCCGAGCACGCCCCCCACTTTCTTATCGGCAACCATCAGGTCATTGGGCCACTTGAGCGCCGGCCGCAAGCCGCACAGGCGAACGAGCGCCGCGCGCGCCGCCAGGGCGAGCGCCGACGTCGCCCACGACGCTCCCCGTAACGACGCGGGGCGCAGCAGCACCGAGAGCAGCAACGCGCTGTCCGCTGGCGCTTCCCACTCACGACCGAGTCGCCCTCGCCCGGCGGACTGGAATCGTGCCAACACGCCTCGTCCCTCGGGCGCGCCGCGGCGGGCCTCGTCGACGAGCCACGCATTGGTCGAGTCGATCTCGTTCACGTGATCAATGCGCCAGATGATGTGATCCACGTACAGACTTTAGGGTTTGCGCTTCGGGTGGTAGAAAAGAACAATGCCGGGACGGAGGAACGCGTGTTGCAGAAGGTTCTAATCGCCAACCGTGGCGAGATTGCGGTACGCGTCATGCGGACCTGCCGCGAGCTCGGTGTCGCGACCGTCGCCGTGTACTCAGAGCTTGACCGCGACGCCCTGCACGTGCGCCTCGCGGACGAGGCATTCGCCCTCGGCGGCGCGAGCGCAGCCGAGAGCTACCTCAATACCAACGCCATCATGGACGCCATCACGCGCTCGGGGGCTGATGCGGTCCACCCCGGCTACGGGTTCTTCTCCGAGAACACTGACTTCGCCCGAGCGATCACGTCACTCGGGGTCACCTTCATCGGCCCCCCGCCCGAGGCGATCGAGGTGATGGGCGACAAGATCTCATCGCGCCTCGCCGCTGAGCGAGCGGGCGTTGCCGGTGTGCCGGGACGCAGCGAGACCTTGTCCAGCCCCGACGAAGTCGTGGCGTTCGGCGAGTCGTTCGGCTGGCCCGTCGCTATCAAGGCCGCCTTCGGCGGCGGTGGCCGCGGGATGAAGGTTGTGCACGGACCCGACGACGCCGCCGCCGCACTCGAGAGTGCCCAGCGAGAAGCGCAGAGCTACTTCGGCCGGCCCGAGTGCTACCTCGAGCGATACCTGACGTGGCCACGACACATCGAGATGCAGGTCATGGCCGATCGACACGGCAACACGCTCTGGCTCGGCGAACGCGACTGCTCGGCGCAGCGGCGACACCAGAAGCTGGTCGAGGAGTCGCCGGCGGCTAATTTCCCTGACGCCATCCGCACCGCCATGGGCGAGGCGGCGGTCAAGGTGTCCCAAGCGTGCGGCTACGTGAACGCCGGCACCGTCGAATTTCTCTACCAAGACGGCGAGTTCTACTTCCTCGAGATGAATACCCGACTCCAGGTTGAGCACCCCGTCACCGAAATGGTCACCGGTCTCGACCTCGTGGAGTGGCAACTCCGCATTGCCGCCGGCGAGGCACTTCCTTTTGGGCAAGGCGACATTCGGCACGATGGACACGCCATCGAGATTCGAATCAACGCCGAAGATCCAGCGGGCGGTCGGTTCAGTCCGTCGCCGGGGCGAATCACGACCCTGCGACCGCCAGCCGGACCGGGCGTGCGACTGGACGCGGGCTACGAAGCGGGTGACACGATTTCGCAGTACTACGACAACCTGATCGGCAAGCTCATCGTGTGGGCGCCCGACCGCGAGCGGGCTCGGCGTCGCATGCTGCGCGCCATCGAAGAGACGGTGATCGAGGGAGTGGCGACGACGCTACCCGCGGACACGATCATCCTGGCGAGCGACGACTTCGTCAACGCCACGCACTCGACCAAGTGGGTGGAAGAGACGCTGGACTTCTCAACCGTGTCGAGCCCGGCCGCCGCCCTGGCCGGCGCTGAAGGGCGGGTGCGACGCGACGTCGTCGCCGAAGTAGACGGCAAGCGTGTCGCGGTATCGCTCTGGCTTGCCGACGCGGAGGACCCGGGACTACCCCGCGCGACGAGCACGGCTGCGAAACCCCGTCGTCAGCATCACGCCGGCGTAGTCGGCAGCGGCTCGGGTACGGTCGTGGTACCAATGCAGGGCACGATCGTGAAGGTCGCGGTCGAGGTTGGGCAATCGGTTCAGGCCGGCGAAACCCTCGTGATCCTGGAAGCGATGAAGATGGAGAACGCCGTCGGCGCGGAGAAGTCGGGCGTGGTGACCTCCATCAGAGTCAAGCCCGGCGACGCGGTAAGCGCCGGCGACATCGTTGCCGTCGTCGAATGACGTCGCGTGAAACCGCCACGGTAGCCGTCGAGCAAGCTCGTGATGACCTGCTCGAGCTCAGTCACTTCATTCACGCTCACCCCGAGCTTGGCTACGTCGAGTTCGAGAGTGCCGAAGCCGTCGCGCGACTCGCCGAACGCTACGGCTTCGAGGTGGAGCGTGGCGCGGCCGGGCTCGCCACCGCGTTTCGTGCGACCGCGGGGAACGGTCCACTGCACGTCGCCTTCTGCGCGGAATACGACGCACTCCCCGACGTTGGCCACGCGTGTGGCCACAACATCATCGCCGCCTCGTCGCTCGGCGCTGCCATCGGGCTCGCCGCGGTGGCGAGCGAGCTCGGACTCACCGTCGTCCTGCTGGGGACGCCGTCGGAAGAAGGTGGCGGGGGCAAGATCGACTTGCTGCGCGCCGGCTACTTCGACGACGTGCACGCCGCGATGATGATTCACCCGTGGCCGAGCGATCGACTCGACGCCGCCTGTCTGGCGGTGGACCATTTCGAGGTGCGTTACGACGGCCGCGAGGCGCACGCCTCCGCCGCGCCCTGGGAGGGGGTGAACGCGCTCGACGCGCTCACCGTCGCGCAGGTCGCACTGAGCCTCGCGCGTCAGCAGTTTCGCCCCGGTGATCAGCTGCACGGCATCGTCGTCGAGGGGGGTTCGGCTGCCAATATCATTCCCTCGCGCGTCGTGGGGCGCTACATGGCCCGATCAGTTACCAGCGCTCGGCTGGCGGACTTGCGCGAACGCCTCCAGCAGTGCTTCCGCGCGGGCGCCGTGGCCACGGGAGCCTCTCTCACCGTCACCGACCTCGGCAGCTCCTTTTCGCATATGGAGTCCGACCCCGAGATTCTGCAACACTACCGCGACGTCGCCGAGAGCCTCGGGCGCTCCTTCGAGTTAGACGACGCCGGCGAACCACCACCGACCCTCTCGACCGACATGGCCAACGTCTCGTTAGCGGTGCCGTCGATTCACCCGCTCTTCGCCATTCCGACCGGCGGCGCGGTGAACCACCAACCGGAATTCGCGGCGGCGTGCGTCGGCGATGCGGCGGACCGCGCCGTCGTACAGGGTGCGATCGCGTTGGCTCTCACGGCCGTTGAAATCGCCCGCGACGAACCACTGCGAACTCGACTACTGGAGACGACATGATCAACGAGCACGCCCTCGTACGCATCAATCCCGACGAGCACGACGCGTACGAGGCGGCCGTTCGAGGCGCCTTCGCGATCATCGAATCGGCCCCAGGATGCCACGGCGCGGAACTACGACGTCAGCACGAGGATCCCGCGACGTACCTGCTTACCGTACGCTGGACGTCGGTCGAGGCGCACCTACAGTTCCGTGAAACCGCGCTGTTCGAGCAGTGGCGTACGGCCACGCACCCCTTTTACGTCGCAGCGCCCGAGGTGACCCACTTCCTCGAACCCATCGGCCGTTAGCGCGGCTGGTAGACCCCGAAGACCTCTCGAAGGGTATCGGCGACCTCGCCCAGTGTCGCCATGCGAGCCAGTGCCGCCTTCATCGGATACAGCAGGTTCGCGGATCCTCGTGCCGCGGTCGCCAAATCCTCCAGCGCTGCGCGAACCGCGTCGGCGTCGCGCTCGCGCTTGACGCGGCGCACCCGCTCTACCTGACGGCGCTGTTGCTCTTCGTCGATCGGGAACACGTCCGTCGGTGCCCCGTCCCGGTCGGCGAACCGATTGACGCCGACGACTACCTTCTCGCCCCGATCGACGCGCCTCGCGAACTCGTAGGCCGCGGCCTCAATCTCGTCTTGCATGTAACGCGCCTCGATGGCGGCCACGGCGCCGCCCATCTCGTCAATCGTCTCGATGTACTCGCGAGCGAGTCGCTCGACGTCGTTCGTCATGGACTCGACGTAGTACGACCCGGCGAGTGGATCGACCGTGTCCGCAACCCCCGACTCGTACCCTACGATTTGTTGCGTCCGTAGCGCGAGCTTGGCGGCGCGCTCGGTGGGCAGTCCCAGTGCCTCGTCAAAGCCGTTCGTGTGCAGGCTCTGGGTACCGCCCAGCGCCGCCGCCAGCGCCTGCAGGGTGACGCGAACGATGTTGTTCTCGGGCTGCTGTGCCGTCAGCGTCGACCCACCGGTCTGGGTGTGAAAACGCAGCATCAGCGCGCGCGGGTCCGACGCACCGAAACGATCACGCATCACCGACGACCAGATACGCCGGGCGGCACGATACTTCGCGACCTCCTCGAACAGGTTGTTGTGCGCATTGAAGAAGAAGCTCAGCCGAGGGGCAAACTCGTCGAGCGATAACCCCGCGGCGAGCGCAGCTTCCACGTAGGCGATACCGTTGGCCAGCGTGAACGCAACCTCTTGAACCGCCGTGGAGCCCGCTTCGCGAATGTGGTAACCCGAGATCGAAATGGTGTTCCAGTTCGGGATCTCACGCGCACAGTACGCAAACGTGTCCACGATCAGACGCATGGACTGGCGCGGCGGGTAGATATACGTACCGCGCGCCACGTACTCCTTCAGGATGTCGTTCTGAATCGTTCCGCGCAGCTGATCGCCGGTCACGCCTCGTTCCTCGCCGACCAGCTGATAGAGCAACAGCAGCGTCGACGCCGTGGCGTTAATGGTCATCGAGGTGGTGACCTGGTCAAGCGGTAGATCCGCCAGCAGCAATCGCATGTCCTCCAACGACGACACCGCGACCCCCACCTTGCCGACCTCGCCTTCGGCGCGGGGGTGATCCGCGTCAAAGCCCATCTGCGTCGGTAGGTCGAAGGCGCACGACAGCCCAGTCTGACCGGCGCCGAGAAGGAACTTGAATCGCTCATTGGTGGCCTCGGCTGAGCCGAAGCCGGCGTACTGGCGCATCGTCCAGAGCCGACCTCGGTACATGGTCGGGTGCACCCCACGCGTGAAGGGGAACGTGCCGGGTTCACCTAGTTGCGTCTCGGCTTGGAACCCTTCGAGGTCCACCTCTCGGTAGACCGGTCGAATCTCAATGCCCGAATCCGTCCAACGCGTCTCGTCGCTCACCCTATTCAGACTAGATCGTGGTTAGTGAACTCTTAGATGAAATGCCCACCGAGGCCCGCCGTCGTGCACCACAATGGAGTGATGTATTGTCCCGCCTGCGGTAGTGAGACCAGCGCGCCGTACTGCGCCGTGTGCGGTGCGCCGGTGGGCGACTCGAGCTCACCGAACGCCAACCAGCTTGGCGGGTGGTGGCGCCGCGTTGGCGCCACGTTCACCGACAACATCATTCTCTTGTTGCCGACCACGGTCGTGCTGATCGTGGTCAGCGCAGTGGCGGGCTCACTGGTCGGCGCCCTTGCGGGCCTCGCCACGCAGGGCGCGTACCAGGTCCTCTTGCTCAGCTCGTCGCGCGGTCAGACCCTCGGCAACCGAATCGTTGCGACTCGCGTTCGCGATCGCGTCACCGGGGGGCCGATCTCCACTCGCCAAGCGCTGTGGCGATGGGGCTTCATAGCCGTCTACAGCCTCATCGCCCTCGTCAACAGCCCCGTTTCAACGGCCGTCGCCACCGTGCTCGCGCTGATCGACGTGCTCTACCCGTTGGCCAACCCGATGAAGCAGACGATCCACGATCGAGTGGCTGGCACCATCGTGGTCACTGCCAACTAACGCTGGCGGGGCGTCGGCCTACGCGCGGACCGTGACGTGAGGCATGCAGAGTTCGTCGTATTCGGCGATAACGATTGGACCGGCCTCGTCGCCGCACGCGGGACACGACGGATCACGACGCACCTTGAAGGTCCGAAAACTCTCGTCCATGGAGTCGTACGTCAACAGCCGGCCCACCAGCGGTTCGCCCAGACCCAAGAGGAGCTTGATCGTTTCAATCGCCTGAATCGACCCGACAATGCCGGGGAGCACCCCGAGCACGCCCGCCTCGGCACAACTCGGCGCTAGCTCGGGCGGGGGCGGTTCGGGAATCATGCAGCGGTAGCAGGGTCCCACGTACGGATGAAAAATCGTGACCTGGCCCTCGAAACGAAAGATAGAGCCGTGCACGACCGGGATCCGCTTCACGAGCGCTGCGTCGTTCACGAGGTACCTCGTCGGAAAGTTGTCCGTGCCGTCGACGATGACGTCGTAACCGTCGATGATGTCCAGTACGTTGTCCGCGCCCAATCGGGTGTCGTAGGTCTTGACAACGAGATCGGGATTGATCGCCGTCAGGGTCAATTTGGCGCTATCCACCTTGCGCATGCCAATTCGATCGAGATTGTGCAGAACCTGACGCTGTAGATTGGACGCGTCAACAACGTCCATGTCGATGATGCCAATGGTGCCGACTCCGGCCGCGGCTAGGTAGAGCGCTGCGGGCGAGCCCAAACCGCCCGCACCTAACAAGAGAACCTTGGCGTCGAGCAATTTCATCTGGCCTTCGTCACCAACCTCGGGCAACAGCAGGTGGCGCTGATAACGGTTGCGCTGATCGGCACTGAGCGTTCGCGGCGTCGTCCACGTCAGCCCCTCGTCCTTCCAACGATTGAACCCACCGATCACCGACACGACGTCGGTGTAGCCGAGGTCCTGGAGTGTCTTGGCGGCGAACACCGAGCGAACCCCACCGGCGCAGTAGATCGCGATCGGCGCGTGCTTGTCAGTGAGACGAGATTCGACGGCGAACTCGAGGTTTCCCCGCGGGATGTGAACGGCGCCGGGCAGCGCACCCTGCTCGTGTTCGTCTGGTTCGCGAACGTCGAGGATGCGGAAGTGATCGAGACGGGCCGCCACGTCGTGTGGCTCCACCTCACGAACAGTGCGTCGGGCCTCGTTCAAGAGATCACGTGGGGTTGGCACGGTCTGCTCCTTTAGTTGGGTGAAATCCTACTGTCCACGTCGAGATTCGCGACCGCACGTGCTAGACCACGGTGCGTGACTGTGGCGCAACTCCTGGCCCGACGGCGTATGGTGCGTTCCTTCGACGGAACGCCGGTCGACCTTGACTGGCTGGACGGCATCTGCGCGACGGCGCTGTGGTCGCCGACGGCGGGCAACAGCGCCGGTGTGCGCATGTACACCGTTGGATTCGAACTGGTCGAGACGTACTTCAACCTCGCGACTGACGCCGAGTGGCGCCGCCGGTCCGCCCGTTTCCCCGGGCTTCGCCGCGCGGGTGCGGTGGTGATTGTCACGTCGCGTCCCCAGGACTACGTCGACCGCTACGCCGAAGATGACAAGCGTGAGTCGGGACTCGCGCGTCGTGAGGCGTGGCGCGTGCCGTACTGGCACGCCGACGCCGCGATGGCCGCGATGTCGCTGCTGCTGTTGCTCGAAGAACAGGCGTGGTCCGCGACGATCTGGGGAAACTTTCGACGCGACGACGACCTGCTCGCGTGGATTGGTGCACCCGACGAACTGCTGTTCGCGTCGATACTCGTCGGGCGGGCCGACGGCGCGGATCATCGGTCGCTATCGCTGAGTCGTCGCGTTAGTCCACGCGCGTCGCGGGTGCGACGCGTCGCTTAGCGGCGTCGGGCCGCGGCGTCGATCACTTCGACGATCGTGCGCAGGCCGAAAGCCGTCCCCCCCTTGGGAACGTAACCGCGCGTCGCGTCACTGCGCCCCGGTCCCGCAATATCGAAGTGTGCCCACGGTAGGCCATCGGTGAATCGTCGCAGGAAGAGCGCCGCGACTACCGAGCCCGCCACGCCCACCTTGCCAATGTTCTTCAGGTCGGCCACGTCGGACTCGAGCTGTGCCTCGTAGGAATCGGTGAGTGGCATTCGCCAGAGCTGCTCACCAGCGCGAGCCCCGCCCGCGAGTATCGCAGCCGCCACCTCGTCGTCGGATGCGTACACGGCACCCACCTCGTCGCCGAGCGCGACGCGCTGCGCGCCCGTGAGGGTTGCGATGTCGATAATGAGATCAGGCGACGTCTCCACCGCGAGGCTGAGTCCGTCGGCGAGCACCAGACGGCCTTCGGCGTCGGTGTTGAGCACTTCGACCGTCAGGCCGTTGCGTATCACGAGGACGTCACCGGGCTTCACCGACCGCGAGCCCGGCAGGTTCTCCGCCATGGGCGCGATTACCGTCAGTCGAACATCAACGCCCAGCTCGCTGATCGCCCGCAGCGCGCCCAGGACGATCGCCGCCCCAGACATGTCGGTCTTTTGATTCATCATTGACTCGGCCGGCTTCAGCGAGAGTCCACCCGAGTCGAACGTAATGCCCTTGCCCACCAGCGCCACGTGAACCAGCGGTGCGGTCGGCTGAGGATCGTAGACCCCGTATACGAGCCGGGTGGGCTGGGCCGATCCCTGCCCGACGCCGAGCAAGCCGCCGAGACGTTCTGCTCGCGCTCGAGATTCGGTCCACGCTTCCATGCGCACGTGGCGCGCCGACGCGAAGTAATCCAACGCCACGCGCGCCATCTCGCGCGGCGCCATGAGGTTGGCTGGGGTATTGATGAGTTGCCGAGCCCAGTTGGCAGCCTCGCCAATGATCACGCCGCGTCGCACCCCGTCGACGGCCGCGTCGTGAGACCCAATCGTTGGCAACGGCTGACCAATTGGAACCACGTCGAGCCCAAAGGCGCTCGAACGCTTGTAATCGTACGAGGCGAGGAGCGCACCTTCGGCGACGGCCTGAGCGGCCACGCGGGCGTCATCGACCTCGTCAACGGACAGCAAGAAGCTCGCAACCTCGTTTCGCGCCAGCCGAACGCCAGCGGCCGCGGCCAGGCGGAATCCCTCCGCGTCGCCCGCCCCCACTGACGCGAACACCACGGTGGGCTGACCAATCGCGCGCAACGCCACCTGGCTGCCCGCGCTCGGGGTGAGACCCAGTCGCTCGACCCAGTTCTCATCGGCGCCACGACCAACGCCGAGCGCCTCGAGCGCCTCGAGCGCAGCCCCGTCTATTGTCGCGCCTCGTTCACGTACTCGGACCGGCACAATGATGGTCGAGCGTTCCCGGGCGGCATTCAGCGTGGCAATTTGTACCGTGTTGGACATGAATTCTCCTCAGTGTGGGCGAGCGGTCCGGTGGCTCGGCCCCTCGGCCCAGCGCGCCATCGTCCAGACTAAATCGCTCAAACGATTGAGGTACGCCACGACGAAGCTCCCGTCGATTCGATAGCCAACGGCCGTTCGCTCAGCCCGGCGCACTACCGTGCGCGCTACGTCTAGCGCAGCCGACAGTGGGCTCTCGCCGGGCACGACGAACTCGCGAGGCATGGCGATCTCGTCGGACAATCGATCGATCTCGTGTTCGAGGCGCTCGACCATCTCCTCGGTCACCAGAGTTCGCGAGGCCACCAATTTCAAACGGTTTTCGGGTGCCGTCGCGACCTCGGCCATGAGGACCCACAGGTCGCGCTCCAACCCGATCAACAACTCGTCCAGCGAACTGGCGGGCTCGGTCATCGAACGGGCCCAACCAAGGGCGGCCTGCGCTTCATCTACTGCTCCGTTAACCTCGATGGCGGCGCTGCTCTTGGGCACCCGACCCCCGAAATAGAGTCCCGTCGTGCCGTCATCGCCGTGACGCGTATAGATCTTCACCTCGTCAGCGTAGCGATCGCAACTCGCCGATAGCCTGGCCACTGCATGGAATCCGTTGAACTCCCCTACGCCAGGCCATCGGCTGAGGACCCCTACTTGGCCGCCCTGTCCGACCACGTCCTCATATTCGATGGCGCAACGGGCACCAACCTGCAACTCCAGAACCTCTCGGCCGCGGATTTCGGTGGTGAAGCCTACGAAGGCTGCAACGAGATACTCACGCTAACCAAGCCCGACGCCATCGAACGCCTGCACCGCTCGTTCTTGGACGTCGGTGTCGACGTCATCGAGACGGATTCGTTCGGTGCCTTCTCAACGGTGCTCGCCGAATACGGCATTGCGGATCGTGCCTTCGAGCTCGCCGTCGCGTCATCGAGAATCGCGCGGCGCATGGCGGACCAGTACTCGAGCCCCGGCGCTCCGCGATTCGTCGCTGGCTCGATCGGTCCGGGCACGAAGTTCCCCACCCTCGGTCAGATCCGCTACGACGACCTCGTCGCCAGCTACGAGGAACTGGCGTACGGACTCCTCGAGGGCGGCGCCGACCTACTCTTGATCGAGACGATGTTCGACCTGCTCGCCGGGAAGGCGGCGATCGCCGCCTGTCATCGCGCCATGGCCCGCCACGGACGTATCGTCCCGATCCAGGCGCAGGTAACGATCGAGCTGACCGGCCGCATGCTCCCGGGCACGGAGATTGGCGCCGCGATTACTGCGCTCTCCCCGCTCGGCATCGACGTGCTCGGCATCAACTGCGCGACCGGCCCCGTTGAGATGTACGAGCCCCTTCGTCAGCTCGCCGAGGCCTCCCCCGTGCCGGTCTCGTGCCTGCCCAACGCCGGTTTGCCGAGCGTCGTTGACGGCGCCATGCACTACGACCTTTCCCCCGAGGCATTGGCCGAGCACCACGCCCGATTCGTCACTGAGTTCGGCGTCAGTGTTATCGGTGGCTGCTGTGGGACAACGCCCGAACACCTCGCACACGTCGTCGAGGCAGTTCGACCCTTGCCACGAGCCACTCGCACTCCCACGCTCGAACCCGGGGTCGCGTCGATCTATTCATCGACTCCCTACCAGCAGGAGCGATCAGTGTTACTGGTCGGCGAGCGAACCAACGCGAATGGCTCCAAGAAGTTTCGAGACGCCATGCTCGCGGGCGACTGGGAAACCTGCGTCAGCATTGGCCGCGAACAGGTTCGCGAAGGCGCCCACATCCTCGACGTCTGCGTTGACTACACCGGCGCCGATGGGGTGCGCGACATGGACGAGGTCATGAGTCGGTTGGCGACTCAATCGTCAGTGCCCATCATGGTGGACACCACCGAGACCAAGGTCGCGCGCCAAGCGCTCACGTGGCTGGGTGGCAAGGCGATTCTGAACTCCGTCAACCTCGAAGAGGGCGACGGCCCCGGCACCCGGCTCGACGGCTTCTTAAGTCTGGCGGCCGAATTCGGCTGCGCCATCGTGGCCACGTGCATCGACGAAGTGGGTCAGGCGCGCACGGCCGACTGGAAGGTTCGCGCCGCTACCGCGATTACCGACCTCGCCGTGACGCGGTACGGCCTCGATCCGCGCGACATCTTCATCGATCCGCTCGCGCTGCCACTGTCTACCGGCATGGCCGAGTCACGACGTGACGGCATCGAAACGATTGAGGCCATCAGACGGATCAAGTCGGAGCTGGGGGGCGTGCGAACCATCCTCGGGCTGTCCAACGTCTCCTTTGGCCTCAATCCGGCGGCCCGCCAAGTACTGAACAGTGTCTTCCTGCACGAGTGCGCCGCCGCGGGCCTGGACGCCGCCATCGTGCACGCGTCAAAGATTCTGCCGCTGGCGCGAATTGATGATCAGGCGCGCGCGGTCTGCCTCGACCTGATCTACGATCGGCGTCGCGATGACTACGACCCGTTGAGCACGCTCCTGGGTCTCTTCGAGGGATTGAGCACCGCCGGTACGGCCACGGCGGCACTCGACGACCTGGCACTCGACGAGCGCCTACGCCGACGCATCATCGACGGCGCCCGCGTGGGCCTCGAGTCGGACCTCGACGCCGCGCTCGCCCAGGGGATGGGCCCGCTCTCGATCGTCAACGACTTGCTCCTCGACGGGATGCGCGAGGTTGGCGAGCTCTTCGCGTCGGGCGAGATGCAACTGCCCTTCGTGCTGCAGAGTGCCGAAACCATGAAGGCCGCAGTATCCCACCTCGAGCCACACATGGAGAAGAGCGACCAGGGCGGACGCGGACGCGTCGTGCTCGCCACGGTGAAGGGTGACGTCCACGACATCGGCAAGAACCTGGTCGACATCATCCTGACCAACAACGGCTACGAAGTCATCAACCTGGGAATCAAAGTCGGCATCAACGAAATGCTGCAGGCGGTCGACGAGCACCACGCCGATGCGTTGGGCATGAGCGGACTGCTCGTCAAGTCGACGCTCATCATGCGCGAGAACCTGGAGCTGATGAACGAGCGAGGCATGGAGCGTATCCCGGTACTGCTCGGCGGTGCCGCCCTGACGCGAACCTACGTCGAACGCGACCTGCGCGAGGTCTACCGCGGTCGCGTCTTCTACGGCAAGGACGCCTTCGAGGGGCTACGCGTTCTCGACCGGCTCGGCGAGCTGCGTCGCGGCGAGGATGATCCGCTGTTCGGGCGTGAGCGCTCGACTCGGCGGGTTCATCGTCGCCTGCCGTCCGACGCGCCGGCCGACTCCACCAACCAGCCGCTGCGCAGTCCGTCGATTCCTACCGACAATCAGCTCTTCACTCCACCGTTTCTCGGTAGTCGGGTGGCCAAGGGCATCGCCATCGACGAGGTCAGCGCGTACCTGAATCTGACCGCGCTCTTTCGAAACCAGTGGGGATTCCGACCCGAGCCGGGCGAAGGCGATCCCGCATTCAAAGAGCGGGTATCGGCCACCTTGCGTGAGCAGTTGGCCATCGCCAAACGCGACGACCTACTGGTTCCCCAGGTGGTGTGGGGCCATTTTCCGGCCGCCGCCGACGGCAACGATCTGGTCATCTTCACCGACGACACCCGCCACGACGAACGTGCGCGCTTCACCTTCCCGCGACAAGCGGCTGACCCGTTCCTCTGCATCGCGGATTTTTTCCGCCCCCTCGGTCAGCCCGACCGCGACTACGCGAGCTTCATGCTCGTGACGATGGGGCCCCGAGTGTCCGAACGAGCGCGCGTCCTCTTTGACGAGAATCGCTATACGGACTACCTACTCTTGCACGGCCTCGGTGTGGAGATGGCCGAAGCGCTGGCCGAGCTGTGGCACCGTCGTATTCGCGAAGAGCTGGGCTTCGCGGGGGAAGATGGCCCGAGTCTCGCTGGACTCTTTCGCCAGCAGTACCGCGGCGGTCGCTACTCGTGGGGCTATCCGGCGTGCCCGAATCTCGCGGACAACGCCAAAGTCGCGACGCTCCTCGGTGCCGAGCGAATCGGCGTGAGCGTATCTGATGGCTTCCAGCTGCACCCCGAACAGACGACGGACGCCATCATCTGCCACCATCCGTCAGCGAAATACTTCATTGCCTGACGCCGCGGTGACGTCACGCGATCGGCGAGACGCCCCGTGAGAGCCTATGGTTGACGCGTGACGTTCTCCCCCTCCCGTCGCGCGTTGCTTCGCGGGGTCGCACTCGCCGTCAGCGGTCTCGTCCTAGGCGAGTCAGCCGACGCCTCCGCGACAACAACCACGGCGGGCGGCGCGATACCCGACCGCGCACGCGCCGAGTGGGTGCGACGCGAGAACGCCAAACCGGGGGATGGCTCGTGGCTGCGCGGCGTCGCGGCTCCCGCGGGCGAGCTCGAGGGCTACGCCGACGCGACGAGCGTCAACGTCGGCGGCACGGTCTCGTTCTTCGTCAGCACGCCATCACCGACGTACTCGATTTCGGTGTTCCGCATGGGCTACTACCAGGGTCTCGGCGCACGCCTCATCGAGGCGCGAACCGATCTTCACGGTGCCCGACGCCCCATACCGGCGCCCGATCAGTACGGAACCGTGGACTGCCACTGGCCCACATCATTTCGCCTCCGCCTCGACCATCGATACCTGCCGGGGCAGTACCTCGTTCGACTCGAGAACACGGCCCACGAATTCCGGTTCATTCCGTTTCTCGTGCGCGATGATTCGTCACGGGCCACCTTCGTCTATCTGAGCGCCGTGACGACGTGGCAGGCCTACAACACGTGGGGCGGCTTCAGCCTCTATCGACAGACCTCGCCCGTTGGCGCCGTACCCATCAGCGACGCCAACCGAGCCGTCCGCGTCTCGTTCAACCGACCCTACGACCGCGTCTTCGCCAACGGAGCGGCCGACTTCGTCGGCAACGAGTTTCCCCTCCTCTTTCTCGCCGAACAGCTGGCCCTCGACTTGACGTACTGGACCGATATTGACCTGCACCAGCGCGGCCAACTCCTCCCCCGTCATCGGGCGCTGCTGTCGTTGGGCCACGACGAGTACTACTCGCCCGCCATGCGCACAGCAGTCACTCGGGCGGTGATCCGCGGCGTCAACGTGGCGTTCTTCGGCGCCAACTTCTGCTACCGCAAGATTCGTTTCGAGTCAGGGGTGAATGGCCCTGATCGGCTCATGATCAACTACCGATCGACGGCCGACCCGATCACGGCGACCGACCCGGCGCTCGCCACGGTTAACTGGAGCCAGTACCCGTCAGACTTGCCCGAAAGCACGTTCACCGGATCCATCTACGGCGGGGTCGACGGCACCGGATCACTCACGGTGGTCGATTCGACGTCGTGGCTGTGGCGAGGCACCGGTGTGCACGACGGCACGACCCTCTCCGGTGCGCTCGGCGGCGAGTTCAACCACTACGATCCGGCAACGACCAATCCGCCGAATGTGGAGATCCTCGGCCACTCCCTCGTCGGCGGCGGCGTGAGCGACGTCACGTACGTGGCCGAGCGTGGCCAGGGTGGCGTGTTCGCCAGCGGAACCGGCCATTGGGTCTTCGACCTCTCCGACGCTCCTAAGTTGGGTAACTTTTGGGTGCCAGCACCACTGCCCACCGTGACGCCGGTCCTGCGACGGGCCACGATCAACGTCTTCTCACGCTTCGCCAGCGGACCCGCGGGGGTGACCACACCCTCGGTGGCTAACACCTCGGCGTACTACTGACTCAGGTCCGGCGCAGGGCCGACACAGCTACTTCACGCAGGAAATGTCCGCGAGGGCGAACTGCTGCCAGTCGTGCTCCCAGTGCGTTATGTGCGTGCGCCAGTACGTGGCGTATCCCTGCAGGTTCTTCGCGGAGGCGTCGAACTTCAAGAGGGCCACTAACTGATTCATCAATTCCTTGGTCCCGGCGTTCGGGGCGGTGGCGGCGAGCTTCTCGAAAGTCGGTAGCACTGACTTGGCCCAAACGCGGTACCCCGTCCAGTTCATCGAGTTCGTCGGTGCCTTGGGATGAAACGAGAGCAGTGTAGAGCAAAATTGACTAGGACTGGCCGAGATGATCTCGCTCGCTCCGGCTCCCACGGGCACCGCGGCCGCTCCGAGCGAGAGCGCAATGCCCAGCGCGCTGGCCCGAACAACCCTGCTGATCCCATTCCGTTTCATTCCCCCCCCCATTCAGTCACAGCGCCCACCTTCGTCTCGGGGTCGCTCACTGATTCAAGCTCTAGCACGCAACGCGCCAACGTGCTCGCAACAATCGCTCTACGCACTACAAACCCTAATGATCAGGACTAACGTCGGACCGGCACGCCAACTGGCGTCGCCGCCACCAGTGCCTCGCCCGCGTGGTAGCTCGAACGGGTGAGCGGTGACGCCTGGACGTGCCCAATCCCTAGTTGCCGTCCGATCCGAGCCAATTCGTCGAACTCGCCGGGCTCCCACCACCGAGCCACTGGCACGTGATCGACGCTGGGGCGCACGTACTGGCCAATCGTCACGATGGCGACGCCGACGCTCGCGAGATCAGCGAGCGCCTCTTCGACTTCGGCAGGCGTCTCGCCTAACCCGACCATGAGACCAGACTTCGTCGTTAAACCTTGTGCGCGGGCGCGCGCCAGCACCGTCAGTGATCGCAGGTAGCCCGCGCTCGGGCGCACGGCTCGCTGGAGCCGGGCCACCGTCTCCAGGTTGTGGTTGACGACGTCGGGGCGTACGTCGAGCACGAGCTGCAGCGACGAGGCGTCGCCTTTGAGATCGCTGATCAGAACCTCAACCGCCGTTCCTGGCGAGCGCTCGCGAATGGCCACTACCGTCGCGGCGATCGCCGCCGCGCCGCCGTCCGCCAGATCGTCTCGGGCTACGCACGTGACTACCGCGTGGCGAAGTCCGAGGCGTACGACAGCCTCGGCGACTCGGTCCGGCTCGGTCGGATCGAGCGCGAGGGGTTTGCGAGTATCGATCAGACAGAAACCGCAAGCTCGCGTACAGCGTTCACCGTTGACCATAAACGTCGCCGTGCCCGACGCCCAACACTCGTAGATGTTGGGACAGCCCGCCTCCTCACACACGGTGACCAGTCGAAGATCCTCGGTGAGCTGTCGCAGTGATTGGTAGCGCGAACCCATACGCGCCTCGACGCGCAGCCACGACGGCTTGCGATCGCGCAGGGCGACGCCCGCGTCGGGATCGACGCCCGCGTGGCGCAATCGACGGATGAGGGCGCGCTCGCCACGAGACACGTCCCCCCCGCGATCAACGGCGGCGACGGGTCCCGGCCCCCCCAGGAGCCGGTCGAGCTGCTCACCCAGGTGAGCCTCCACCTGCGCCGGCGAGACGTCCACCCCCAGTGATCGCAGCGACGCCACCGGCTTGTCCGGGATGCCGCACGGCACGATGGCCGCGAACCCGGCCAAGTCGACGTCAACGTTGAGCGCCACGCCGTGCAGGGTGCGGCGCAAGCCCGCCTGATTCCGTTCCGTCCGTACGCCGACGGCCGCAATCTTGGCCGGTTGACCATCGAGCCTTGCCCAGACGCCGGGGTAACCCTCCAAGCGGCCAACGCGGCCAAGTTCGCCCGTCGTATCGAAGTGGGTGGCCGTAGCGATGACCGCGTCCTCTAGACGGCGCACGTGCTCGCGACCGGCGGACGGATCATCGGCCACGGTAACCACCGCCCACGCGACGACCTGACCCGGCCCGTGGTACGTCACGTCGCCGCCCCGGTCGGCGTCGACCACGTCCGCGTCGAGCGATCCCGGCGGCACCAGAAAGTGGCCGGGTTGCGTGCGGATACCCATGGTGTAGGTGGGGGGATGCTCCATCACCAGCACGTAGTCGTCGCGCGAGTCGAGGATAGACCGCTGGAAGTCGTTGGCCTCTCGAAACGTGACGCGTCCGAGGTGACGACGGCGCAACACTCAGCGCTCGCTGTCGAGGTCGAGACCGGCGAGCAGTTCGCCCACCCGCTCAAGGTAGCTCGTGGCGGTGAACGGCTCACAGACGCGGTGGTCGAATGACAGGCCCAAGATGACGCGCCAGCCCGCACCTATCGCTGGTCGATCGTCACCACTGTCTACGACCACCGCGGTCCGACGAACGGCGCCCATCGACAGAACAGCGACTTGGGGCTGGATGATGATGGGCTGTGACCACAGTGCATGGGTTCCGGTGGGACCAACCAGCGTAAACGTCCCACCCATGAGATCGTCGGCGGTCAACTGACGAGTCAACACTCGATCCTCTAGTTCGTCCACCCGACGAGCGAGCGCCCGCAACGTCAGGCCGGCGGCGGCGTGCACGACGGGTACCAGCATGCCGTCGCGATGCACCTCACGCATGAAACCGAGATTGACGGTTCGGTGAACCACCAGTTCATCGCCGGCGAACGTAGCGTTCAGGAACTCAAATTCACCGAGTGCCCGAACGGCCGCGAGCCCCACCACCACCTCGTCGGAGATGGGAACACCGTCGCGAGTCACTCGACCGAGTACGTCCAATTGATCGAATATCGAGGCGTCGACCTCGACCGCCACGAAGCCGTGCGGCGTACTCTGCGTTGAGAGCGTCATGTGCTGGCCCATCCGGCGCAGGCCGTTGGAAAGTGGCACCACGACGTCGTCGGTTGGGCCGTTCGCCACCGCCCGTTCAGCATCTCGTCGCGTAATCGCACCACCGGGGCCCGATCCGCGGACCGTGCCCGGCTCGACGCCGCCGTCGGCGAGTATGCGGCGAACCACTGGCGACATGACGACACCGACGAACGCCGAGCTGCTCGACGACGTCAACGGCAGGGGCGTCGAGGGAGAAGGCGTCGTACTCGGTACCGGTGCCGGTGCCACGCTGGTCGACGAGGTCGCTGGCGGGGCCGCCACGCTGGTCGCGGAACCTTGGCCGGCAACCGCGTCCTCGTCAATAATCGCGACACGTGAGCCCGTCTGCACGGTATCGCCCTCCGCGGCGAGAATCGAGGTCAGCACGCCGGCGGCGGGCGAGGGCATCTCCGAATCCACCTTGTCGGTCGACACCTCGAAGAGCGCCTCATCACGCGCAACGATGTCGCCGACCTGCTTGAACCATCGGGTGATGATTCCCTCGGTCACCGACTCGCCGAGCGACGGCAGCGTCACGTCAGCCAACGTGGAGCCCCCTACCCGCGAGCGCGATCAACGTCTCGCCGAAGGTCTCAGATAGCGAGGGATGCGGTTGGATTAGGGCGGCGGCTTCTTCGGCGGTGGCCTCCCAGTTGACGGCGTAGTACGCCGCACCGAGCTGCTCGGTTACCCACGGCCCGGCCATGTGAACGCCCAGGATCTGGCCCGCGGTCCCGTCGGTGCGTTTCTCGGCGATGACCTTCACCACGCCGTCAGTCTCCCCGATGATTTGAGCGCGACTATTGCCACCGAAGGGGTCCTTCTTCACCACCACGTCGTAACCACGTTCCTTCGCTGCCGCCTCGGTCAAACCAACAAACGCCACCTCGGGATTGGAGTAAATGGCCCACGGCACGCGGTCGTAATCAACGGGGATCGCTGGTTCACCGAGGATCGTCTTGATCGCCACGATCGCTTCCGCGAAGCCGACGTGGGCTAGCTGGGGCGTATTGGCGACGATGTCGCCGACCGCGTACACGTGCGGATTCGCCGTTCGCATGGTCGCGTCGGCCACCACGAAGCCACGATCGTTGATCTCAACGCCGGTCCCCTCGCCGAGCAGTTCTTCGCTTCGGGGCCGTCGTCCAACGGCCAGAACCACCAGATCGACGACAACGTCATCGCCGCCCTCAACGTGCACGGTGGTCGTGCCCTTCTTCGGCGTATGCCCCGTCACGGCCACCCCGGCGCGCACGTCGATGCCGCGCTTCTTGAAGCTGCGCTGCACCACGCTTACGACTTCACTGTCGCAACCCATGAGGATGGTCGGCAGGCTTTCGAGAACCGTGACTCGGGTGCCCATGTCGGCGAGCATTGACGCGAATTCACAGCCAATGGCACCACCACCAATCACCGCGGCGGTAGTCGGCAGGCTCGACAGGTCCAAAAATTCGTCAGACGTCTGCACGATCGCGCCGTCCACCTCGAAGCCGGGCAGCGTGCGCGGCACCGATCCAGCCGCCAGGATCACGTTGGCTCCTCGCAGGTTCGTCCCAGCGTCAGCACCGTCAAGGACGCGCACCGTCAGGTCAGCGTCGAGTCGCGCCGTACCTTCGAAAATCGTCACCTTGCGGCCCTTCAGGAGACCGGTTAGGCCCTTGTGCAGCTTGTCAACCACGTCGTTCTTGCGACGCTGGCTAACCGAGAAGTCGACGGTCACCGCACCGGCTTGGACACCGAACGCGCTCGCGTGTTCAATGGTGCGACGCACGTGTGCGGTCTCCAAGAACTCCTTGGCCGGCACGCAGCCCCGATGCAAGCACGTGCCACCGACCTTGTCTCGCTCGACCAGCGCGATATTCAGGCCCGCTGATGCGCCGTAGAGCGCGGCAGCGTAGCCGCCGGGGCCACCCCCAATGATCACGACATCAAACTGGTGGGCATCGTCCGCCACGGTCCCGTCCCTTCATTCACTGGTCTCGTAGACCAAGGGAATCCTAATGTTTATCGGCCGCCAGCCGACGCGTCACGGCGTCAGGCTTGGGCACCTCGCTGACGATCGGCGGCGGTAGTCGCCAGCGCGTCGACAAACTCGTTCATCGGGTCCCCCGAGTGTCCCTTCACCCAGGAAAAGACAATCGAGCGACCACCGCGTAGGGCCAAATCGAAGAGCGGCTCCCAGATATCACGGTTAGCCACGGGCTGGCCCTGTGAGTTCCTCCACCCGCGGCGTAGCCAACCCACGTACCACTGATCGTTAAAACATTTCACCACGTACGACGAGTCGCTGACGATCTCCACGTCACCATCGGGCGTTGACCGCAGCGCCTCAAGAACCGCCCGCAACTCCATGCGCTGGTTGGTGGTGTGTCCTTCGGCGCCGCTCGCGTACCGGTCCCGCGCCGCAGCCCACGCCCAACCGCCGGGGCCCGGGTTGCCTCGACAGGCTCCGTCGGTAAAGATGCGGGTCACTGTTTTCTGGTGATCCACGCATCGGCGTCGTTCGTGAATCGAGTGACGGCCGACGGCAAGTCGCCGCGCAACACTTGGCCTAGCGTGACGTGTTCGAGGACTTCGCGCAGCGCGGCACGCACCGCCACCCACACGTCGCGCAAGTGCGTCGCTTCACCGCCGTAGTTGAGGGTCTCGGGGCGCATGCCGCGCACGCCCGCCATCGGGCCGCTCACCACCCGCAAGATGTCGGCAATCATGATCGTGTCCGCGTCGCGCGCCAGGCGAAATCCACCTTCGGGTCCACGTTGGCTGGTGACCAGTCCGCCGCGGCGCAGGTCGGAGAGGATTGCCCCGAGGAACTTGGCGGGTAGCTCCTGCTCGGCGGCCAGGTGTTCGGCGCTCACCGAGTGAGAGCTCGCAGCGAGGGTCAACAGGGCCCGTATGGCGTACTCGGCCTTCGCGGGAATCTGCACGGGTCCATTCTGCCCCAGTCGCCGACCTTCGTCGTTCCTCGTACGCAAACTTTTACAGTGGTGGCGTGTTCACTATCGCCGATCGCCGCCTGTACCTCTGCGTCAATCACCGCCCCGACATGGCGACGTTCTTACCCTCGGTCCTTCGCGGTGGTGTCGACATCGTGCAGCTGCGAGACAAGGTGCTCGACGATGACCACCTGCGCGCCTCCGCCACGTTGATGGCCGCCATCTGTCGTGACTTCGGAGTTCCCTTCATCGTCAATGATTCACCGGTTCTCGCGCTCGAGACCGGCGCCGACGGCGTGCACGTGGGACAAGAGGACGCAACGGTACAACACTGTCGAGACGTGCTGGGTCCCGACGCTATCGTCGGACTGTCGACGCACGACCCCGCAGAGTTCACACGCGCGCTCAGCCAGTCGACTTCCTACCGCAGCGCCGGTCCGCTCGTCGCGACGCCGACCAAGCCAGGTCGACCAGGAACCGGACTCGAGTACGCGGTCGACTGCACCCGGCGCAGCGAACAACCAGTCTTCGTTACTGGGGGAGTTAGCGCTTCCAACGTCGCGTCACTCGTGCGAGCGGGACTTCGCCACTTCGTCGTCGTTCGAGCAATCACCGACGCGCCGGATCCGAGAGGGGCAGCGCGCGACATCCGCCGCGCGATTGACGATTCGTTAGCGCAGGTCCCCTAGCGGTGTCGGTCCAGCCAACCGAGCAACGTCGCAACCATGCGTGGGTCGGCGCGTAGCTGGTGACCCGCCCCCTGGATGAGGCGCAGCTCGGCGCGTCCATCGGCCGCGTTCAGCAGATCGCGCGCGTCGCTGGTCGGGACCTCCAGGTCATCGGTACCGTGTCCGATCAGCAGGCGGCGCGGCGGCAGCGTGGCGATGGCGGCCAGTGGGTCAATTTCCAGCACGTCGGCCCGTAGCTCATCGGCGCCCAGTAGGTGGCGCTCGTCGCCGACCACGCCCGCACCAATGATCCACTGTCGAAAGGCCGGTGCCGGTCCGCACCACGCCTCCATGTGCGCCGGCGCGGCGAACGTGGCGACCCCGCGAACGCGCTCGTCACGCGCCGCTACCGCGAGAGCGAGTGAGCCGCCGAATCCAAAACCGGCCAAGGAGATCCGACCGTCGTCCTGGCCGACTCGCGCCAGGATTCGCTGGAGATCATCGCGCCACTGCGACGCCGAGAACGTACCCGTGCTACCACCGACGCCCGACAGCGTACCGGTAACGACGATCCACCCCGATTCTGACGCCAGGTGCTCGGCCAACTCGGGCAGCAGGCCGGCGGCCTGACGGCCCATGCCCGCCGCGCGAGGTAGTCCGTGCACGAGAACGAGAACGTGGCCAGCCGTCGGGCGCGTACCGGACGTCGCCACGCGCAGATCCAGGATCGACTCGCCACTCTCGAGCTGCTCGTGGGCGAGCACGCGGCTAGATGCCCAGACGCTGAGCGAGCAACTCGCGATGGTAGGCGGGATCCCCCAGGAAGAGTTCGGAGCTCTTGGCGCGCTTGAAATAGAGATGGGCCGAGTGCTCCCACGTGAAGCCGATCCCTCCGTGAATCTGGATGTTCTCGGCCGCGCAGTGAAAGTACGCCTCCGAGCAGAAGGACTTGGCGAGGCTCGCGGCCACCGGCAGCTCGTCATTCAACTCCTGGGACGCCCAGGCCGCGTAGTACGCCGCCGACTTTGCTGACTCGACGTCCAAGAGCATGTCGGCGCACTTGTGCTTGATCGCCTGGAACGATCCGATGGGGCGTCCGAACTGCACCCGACTCTTCGCGTAGGCCACGGAGTCGTCGAGCACGCGCTGCGCACCGCCGACCTGTTCGGCCGCGAGTGCCGCCGCGGCGATTCGCAACGTCGTCTCGAGCCCTTCGAGGGCGCCGCCGTCGACGCCGACGAGCGAACCCGGCGCGTCGGTGAGCACGATTCGGCTCTGCTTGCGCGTCTGGTCCATCGTGGCCAGCGCCGCACGTTGCACGCCCGGGCCGTCGCCGGGCACCGCAAAGAGCGACAAACCGGCATTGGTCATCGCCGGAACAAAGATCAACGACGCAACGGAGCCGTCGGTAACGTAACTGTGCACGCCGTTGAGCACCCAGCCGTCTGACGCCTTCGATGCGGTCGTGGCCGTCGAGGAAAGGTCCCACTGGCCGGCGTCATCGGTTATGGCGAGCGTCGCGATGGTGTCGCCAGAGGCCATCGCGGGAAGATACGCGGCGCGGTCCGCTTCGCTGCCCACGTGCAGTACCGCGTTCGCCGCGAGCGCCACCGTTGAGAAATACGGCGCGCAGAGCAGCGCCGCGCCCATCTCCTCGAAGACGACGTACAGCTCGACCGGTCCGAAACCCTGTCCGCCATACTCCTCGGGGATGCCGAGCCCCTGCAACGCGAGCTCCTCGGCCATCTGGCGCCACACCGCGGGGTCGTAGCCTTCCTCGGTCGCCATGAGCCGGCGAACTTCGGATTCGGGCGACTTGTCGTTCAAGAACCGCCGGACCATCGTGCGCAGCTCTTCTTGCTCTTGCGTAAAGCCGAAGTTCATCCTCACCCTCGATTCCTACCGTTCAGTAAACCGGCGCACCTGCGAGGTTAGCCAATGCGCTCGCCCCCCGCGCGTGGCATTCTGAAGGTGTGTCGAACGCCGAACTGGTCTGGAGTGACGCCGCCGCCGAGATTCACCGAGTGGTCGTTGGCCCGCTGGCCAACAACGTCTACGTGCTGCGGTGTCGACGAACCGAGAACGGCGTGCTCATCGACGCCGCCGACGACGCACCTCGACTGCGCGAGCTCGCCGTCGAGCTGGGGGTACGGCTGGTGCTGGAGACCCACGGCCACGCCGATCACGTCGGAGCGATTGACGGCCTTCGTCAGTGGGGCTACCCGGTGTGGGTCCACCCCGGCGACGCCGCGCTCTACCCCAGCTTCGACCAGACGCTCACCGACGACCACGTGGTCGAAGTCGGCCATCTACGCCTGCGAACCGTGCACACGCCGGGTCACACTCCGGGGTCAGTCTGTTTCCGCCTCGAAGGCGCACCGATTCTGTTCAGTGGCGACACGCTGTTCCCCGGGGGGCCCGGCGCCACGTCGTACCCCGGCGGTGACTTTCCAACCATCATCCGATCGATCGACGAACGGATCATGGGGACCTGCGACGACGACGTGATCGTGTGGCCCGGCCACGGTGCGCCGACCACGGTGGGCACCGAGCGACCCCACCGTGTCGACTGGATCGCGCGCGGCTGGTGAGCGGCAGCGTTGGTCGACGAGGGCGGTAGGCTCGCCTTGTGGCCGAGCCCCTCCTAGAACTTCGCAACGTCCACGCTACGGCCGACGATACCGTCATCCTTCGCGGTGTCGATTTGACGGTGTACGCCGGTGAAGTACACGCGCTCATGGGTCCCAACGGCGCCGGCAAGTCGACGCTCGCCAGCGTGATCATGGGCCACCCGGGCTATCGCGTCACCGACGGTCAGGTGCTCTTGAGCGGTGAGGACATTACGGCGTGGCCTCCCGACGAGCGAGCTCGGCACGGCGTCTTTCTCGCCTTCCAGTACCCCGAAGCCATCGGTGGTGTGTCGGTGATCCAGTTCTTGCGTCAGGCGATTGTGGCGCGTAAGGGACTGAGCGAGCTCTCGGTGCTCGAGGTTCGACTCGAGCTCGCCGAATGGATGGACCGGCTCGGCATGGACCCCGCCTTCGCCGAGCGCCACCTGAATGACGGTTTCTCTGGTGGCGAACGCAAGCGCAACGAGGTGCTGCAGATGGCCCTGCTCGAACCGGTGATCGCGCTGCTCGACGAGACCGACTCCGGCCTCGACATCGACGCGCTGCGCGTCGTCGCTCGCGGCGTGCGCACGGTTCGCGAGCAGCACCCTGACATGGGCACCGTCGTCGTCACTCACTACGTCAAGTTGCTCGAAGAGATCGAGCCCGACCACGTTCACATCCTTGTCGACGGACAGATCGTTCACAGTGGCGGCGTAGAGATTGCTGCGGCCATTGAGCTCGACGGCTACGACGCCTGGCGGTCCGTCGTCCGATGAGCGCGTTCGATCCGCGACGGGTACGCGTGGACACCCCGCTGCTCGGCCGCGTCATCAATGGACGACCTATCACGTACCTCGACTCGGCGTCGTCGACGTTGCCGCCTCGCTCGGTCATCGAGGCGATGGACCGGTACTACACGCTGCACCACGCGAACGTCCACCGCGGGGTCTACCAAACCGCGGTCGAAGCGACTGACGTCTACGAGGGTGCCCGTGCCTCGGTGGCACGGTTCATCCACGCCCCCGGTGGCGCCAACGAAATCGTCTTTACCAAGAACACCACGGAGTCCTTCAACCTGCTCGCCAAGTCGTGGGGCGCCGCCAACCTCCAGCCGGGTGACGTGGTGCTCGTTACCGAGATGGAGCACCACGCCAACATCGTCCCGTGGTTCCAGCTCCGCAGTACCCACGGCATCGAGGTGCGTTTCGTTCCGGTCACCGACGCGTTCCGGCTCGACCTGACGAGCTTGGACCGCCTGCTCGAGGGCGTAAAGCTCTTCTCGTTCACCGCCACCTCCAACGTGTTGGGCACCCGTAATCCGGTCGCCGAGCTGGCGCGCGCCGCCCACGAGCGAGGCGCCCTGGTGGCCGTGGACGCCGCGCAGTCAGTCGGCCACCAGCCCACTGACGTCGTCGCTACCGACGTCGACTTTCTCTGCTTTTCAGCACACAAGATGCTCGGTCCGACGGGGCTTGGCGTCCTGTGGAGTCGCGCGGCCATCTTGGAGTCGATGCCGCCGTTTCTCGGCGGTGGCGGCATGATCGCCGACGTTCGCCTGGACGGCTACGTACCCGCCGACGGGCCGAGCCGGTTCGAGGCCGGCACTCCGCCCATCGCCGAGACCGCGGGGCTCGATGCCGCCATTCGCTATCTCGAGGGTCTGGGCATGGAGAACCTCGTGGCCCACGAGCAGCGTCTCACCAGTGACGCGCTACAACGCATCGCCGAGCGATTCAACGGTCGGGTGCGCATCATCGGGCCGGCCAGTGCCGACGACCGAGGCGGCGTGCTGAGTGTGGACGTCGAGGGCGTACACCCCCACGACGTCGCTCAGGTGCTCGACCAGTTTGGCGTCTGCGTTCGTCCGGGGCACCACTGCGCCAAACCGCTCATGCGACGCTTCGGACTCGCGGCCACCGCGCGGGCCTCGTTCGGTCCTTACTCAACGCTCGCCGATACCGACGTGCTGCTCGAAGCGCTCGACAGCGCCGTCTCGATGTTCGGATAGATCGTGGCGAATCTCGACGACCTCTACCGCGAGATCATCCTCGACCACTACCGGTCCCCTCGCAACCGCGGCGAGCTGACTGCCCCGGGCGTCATTCGCACCGAAGGCTATAACCCTCTGTGCGGCGACGAACTCACCGTCTATCTCGACGTACGCGACGGCGTCATCGTCGACATCAAGCTCACCGGGCACGGCTGCTCCATATCCCAGGCGTCGTCGTCGATGATGAGCGCCGCGGTCAAGGGCAAGACAGTCGTCGAGGCGCGCGAGACCATTGACCGATTCAAGGCGCTGATGACGGTACACCAGTCCGCGTTGGACGAACGAGCCGACCCGGTCGTGGCCGACGTGCGAACGATGGGCGAACTGGCCGCACTCCAGGGCGTGGTGAAGTTCCCCGTGCGCATCAAGTGCGCGACGCTCGCGTGGAATACGCTCAGCCAGGGTCTCGACGACGCCTACGGCGTGCAGGGCACGGGGTCCCAGTAGGGCACGACGTTCGTCGGATTGGACGTCGTTGTCGATCGCGTCGTCGTGGTTACCGCGGTGCGGTGCGTGGTCGACGTGGTCACCGGCGCCAACGTCGTCGTCGTCACTACTGGCGGCAGCGGGGTCTGCCCCTGCTGATTGGGTGGCGGATTCGTCGGGGTGAGCAGCGACGAACCAAAGATGTTCACCAGCAGTTGCTGAGATTCGGGTTGCTGGACGAACAGCACGTCGCCGAGGGGCGCGACCGTGGCCGGATAGGTCGGCAGCGTGTAGGTCAACATGTTCGCGGGATTAAAGCCGTGGAACTTGATGGCGAGCGCGATAAGTTCGTTCAGCGTGAAGCCGCTGTCTAGGGTGATGCCCTGGGGAATCTTGGAGAGAAAGGAGTTGATCGTCAGGGGGTTGTAGAGGTGCTTCGCTCGGCTGATCAAGGCGCGAATGAAGACGTTCTGACGGTCGATTCGGCCAAAATCACTGGTGGGATCGTAATTCCACACGCCGTGCTGAAACCACTGGTAGTGGCGGCTGCGCGCCACGGCCAACGCTTGGAACCCCGTCACCAGTTGACAGCCGGGGTGAGGGATGTTCAGTCCCGAGTACGCGTCCTTCGCAGGAAACGGGAAATCGAGGTAGACGCCGCCGATCGCGTCGGCGGCGTTAATCAAGCCCGCGAAACTCACCTGAATGACGTGATTGATCGGTATACCGAAGTTGGCGGTGATCGTTTGGGCGAGGAGTGACGGGCCATTGCCGTAGTTGACGTTGATGCGGTTGAACTTGCCAAAGAGCGCCTGATTCGCCAGCAGCGTGACCATGGTGTCGCGCGGAATGGAGAGGATGGTGATGGTACCGGCGGCCGGGTCCACGTGCATGATCTTCACCACATCACTTCGCTGGCCCGAGACCGCTCCGGCCGAAGCCCCCGTCTGACGGGCGACCGCGCCAGTCAGCCCGACCCGAGAGTCTGATCCGATTTCCAGAATGTTGAAGGGGCGCCCCGACAGCTGCGGCAGCTCGCCGACAACGTTGACCTTGGGGATCTGGCTGAAGCGCCACTGCGCGTAGAGGTACCCTCCGCCCACGAGCGCGACCACCAACCCGACGGCGCTCGCGACCGAGATGAGCGCGATGCGCCGACCACGGTGCGGCCGGCGTCGCTTCGCGGTGCGGGCTCGACGAGACGGATCGAGGCGCTGATCAACCGCGTCGCCGAGCGCTCGCAGTCGCTCCTCGTTGGCGAGCGCGCGCCTGGAGACCTTAGAAGGCCGAGCGTCGCGATCGCGAGGGGCGCTGTGACGTCCGTCAGCCATCGGTCAACTGTACTCCGCCACCTCGTTACGACGGATTCGTGTCGCGGAAGGGCTCGTAGCCATCGCGCTCAAGCGTCTCGGCGAGTTCGGGTCCGCCGGTGGCGACCACGCGGCCGCCACTCACCACGTGAATCGTGGTCGGCGTCAACTCGTGCAGCAGCCGGCGGAAGTGCGTGATCGCGAGCACCCCACAGCCCCACTCCGACGTCGACGCGGCGAGCCGTCGAGCCACCGAGCCGAGCGCATCCACGTCGAGACCTGAGTCGATCTCGTCGAGGATGGCGAAACGTGGCTGCAGCACGCCGAACTGGACCATCTCGGCCCGCTTGCGCTCGCCACCGGAGAGATCAACGTTTACGAACCGTTCGAGCAAGTCGACTCGAAGCTCAACCCGCCGAGCTTCGCTGGCCATTCGCTCGGCCAAGCCGTCGCGAGGGACGCCCGCGGCGGCGAGAACATCGGCCAGACGAACCCCGGGCACTTCCATGGGCTGCTGCATCGCGAGAAAGAGACCGTGGCGAACTCGTTCGGTCGGCGAGAGTTCGAGCAGATCCACGTCGTCCAGTCGCGCCGTGCCGCCCAGCACCTGATAGCCGGGGTGACCGGCGAGCGCGTGCGCCAACGTCGACTTGCCCGATCCATTCGGGCCCATGATCACGTGCACCTCGCCGGAGCGCATCGTCAGATCAAACCCCCGCAGCACTTCCTTGCCCGCGACCGCGACGTGTAGATTCCTGATCGCCAGTTGGGAGCTCACGGGACGATCACCGCCACCCGGCCGTCTTGAACGGTGACGTCGTAGCGCGCGACGGGCCGCGTGGCGGGGAACGACTGCGGCTCACCATCTTTCAAATCGAAGATCGCGCCGTGTCGCGCGCACTCAATCGTTGCGTTGGCAGCGTCCACGTCGCCGGCAGACAGGCTGAACTCCTCGTGGCTGCAGCGATCGTCCAGAACGTAGACGTCGTCCTTGATACGCACCACGACCAGCGTTCGCGACCCCACGCGCACCTGGCGTGCTTCGCCACTCACGAACTCGTCGAGCGGGCCGACGTCAACGGCGTTCACGCCGTCACCGCCACGGAAGCCAGCACCAACGCCACGTCGTCTTCGACGAGGCGAGCAATTGACGTCGGCAGCGCGTCGAGCATCTCGAGAAAGAAGCCCTGGATCATGAGCCGCTCGGCGTCGCGGCGTTCAACGCCGCGCGATTCGAGGTACCACCGCTGCAGTTCGTCGAGCGGTCCCACGCTCGAGGCGTGGGCACAGACGACGTCGTTCTCACGAATATCGAGGTTCGGCACGCTGTCGGCGTGCGCGAACGGCGAGAGGAGCAGATTGTGATTCGTCTGGCGAGCGTCGGTCTTCTTCGCGCCCTTTTCGATTTCGATGAGGCCCGTGTAGACCGAGCGCGAAGATTCGGCAACCGCGCCTTTGGCCAACAGGGTTGACCGCGTTCGCGCGGCGCGGTGGTACTGACGGGTACGAAAGTCGTGAACTTGCTCGCCACTGCCCAAGAACGTCGTGCGCAACTCGTTCTGAGCACCCGTCGCGCACAGGTCAGCGTCGTTGCGCGAGCGGTTATAGCTGCCGCCCAGCCCAAGCACGGACTGGCTCAGACGGGCGTCGCGCCCGACGATGGCGGTCGTGCGCGCCACGTGCCAGGCCGTCGCGTCGAGCCGCTGATAGGTCACGAGTCGTAGCGAGGCGTTCGGGCCAACGTCAAACTCGCTAATCGGAACAACGGCCGCGCCAACGCCACCCTCGTAGTACTCGATAATCGTGGCGCTCGCGCCGGAGCCCAACCTCAACTGGGTCCGGGGGAACGAGGCAGAGGCCTGGGCACTATGAACGATGACGATGGGCTCGCGCACGACCACGCCGGGTTCGATCGCCACGACCACGGTGGCCGGGGCTAACGCGGTGTTCAAGAGGGCGAAGGTGTCGCTGGCGTAACGCTCGAACGGCTCGTCACCTCCGAAGGGCATCGAGCTGGCCACCTGGTCGACCGTCACGCCGTCGACGGCGGCGCCGCGGTCCAACAGGTAGCCGTCCGTGACGCGAAGCACGCAACCGGACAGGTTCGCGAGTGATGCCGCGAAGGGCGTCAACGGCGCATCGACGGGCGCCGTCGGCACGCGATAGCGATCGAGATCAAATTCCGACAGCGGCGCGTACCGCCATACCTCGTCGGCCGTCGAGGGCAGACCGGCCGCCTCGTACAGCGACCACGCTCGTTGACGCAGCTCGGCGTCGGGCCGACTGGCGATCAGCGAAATGGCGGAGTCGGCGAATGAGTTCATAGGCGAGGGCCTCTGCAGTGTACTGGTCGATCGCGCGGCACCGGTCCGCCGGTCTAGTGTGCCAGCGGGCAGGAGGTGTCATGGAATTCACGTCGTCAGTCTTGGACCTCGACGTCGCGGGCGAGATCGCGACGTTGTGGTTGAACCGTCCCGACGCTCGCAACGCCATGGGTCGCGCCTTCTGGGAGGATCTCCCCCGCGCCGCGGCCGCGGTGCGTGACGCGCCACGGGTTCGGGCCTTGGTTGTGGCCGCGCGGGGCCGGGACTTCACCGTTGGACTGGATCTAAAGGAGCTTGGCGCCAACCTCGTCGCGGAGGACCGCGACGGTTCACCCGCCGAGCGCAACGCCGCCCGCTTGCGAGCCGTGCGCGTCATGCAGGGAGCGATAAACGCCATCGCGGACCTGCCGATGCCCGTACTCGCCGCCGTGCACGGCTACTGCCTGGGCGGAGGCCTCAACCTGATCAGCGCGTGCGACATTCGTCTGGCGGCCCACTCGGCAATCTTTTCAGTGCGCGAGACGAAGGTGGCGATTGTGGCGGACCTCGGCACGTTGCAGCGACTGCCACGGATCATTGGGGCTGGTCACGTCGCCGAACTCGCGTTCACCGGCAAAGACATCGACGCTGACCGCGCCGCCGCGATTGGCTTGGTCAATAGTGTGGTCGCCACGCCAGAGGCGGTTCTCACTGCCGCCTACGAGCTCGCCGACGAGATCGCCGCCAACTCACCCTTGGCCGTACGCGGCACCAAAGCGGTGCTCGCGGCCAACGACGGTCGCACCGTCGCCGAGGGACTGGAGTTCGTGGCCAACTGGAACACGCTGTACTTGCGAAGCGACGATCTCGCCGAGGCGATGCGAGCCTTCGTCGAACGACGCACGCCAACCTTCACGGGCCACTAACGGCGCCAGAATCGCCAGCCTCGTCGCTCGTGTCTTTCGGCGTCGTCGAGCTCTCGGCGCCGCTCGTTCACTAGCTCGGGCGCCACGGCATTCACGATTTCGCTCGCCTGCTCCAGAAGAGCGCGGCGATCGTCGACGGGCACGTCCGTCGTCGGCGCCGACTCGACGGGGCGATCCACCAGCGAGCCGTGCGACCACCCCACGTCGGCGAGCCGCCGCTCGTAGGTCACGCAGTCGTCGGGGCACGCCCAGGGCTGATCGGGCGCGTTGCCCAACACGCAGAACCTCGCCACCTCGCCGCTACGGTACGTGCGGCTCTGAAAGTGCTTGCACTCCTCGCGCATTCCCATCGGACAATCCTCCCACGCAGGCGGCGTGGCAATCGGTCAACCGATCGAGCCCTCCATCTGCAACTCAATCAGGCGCGACCACTCGACCGCGTATTCCATGGGCAACGTTCTCGTTACCGGCTCGATGAAGCCATTGACAATCATCCCCATCGCCTGGCCCTCCGTTAAACCCCGGCTCATCAGGTAAAACAACTGATCATCACCGATCTTGGAGACGGTCGCCTCGTGACCGATGGAGGCATCCTGCTCACCGATCTCCATGTAGGGCCTCGTCTCAGAGGTTGAGAACTCGTCGAGAATCAAGGCGTCGCAGCGCACGAAACTCTTCGCGCCCGTGGCGCCCTCTTCAACCTTCACCAGGCCGCGATACGCGGTCAACCCTCCATCTTTGGAGATTGACTTGGACACGATGGTCGACGTCGTCTCGGGGGCACAGTGCACCATCTTCGCGCCAGCGTCTTGCACCTGGCCGGGTCCGGCGTAGGCGACTGAGAGCACTTCGCCGGACGCCTTGGGTCCCATCAGATAGACCGACGGGTACTTCATAGTGAGTCGCGAGCCGATGTTGCCGTCGATCCACTCCACGTGGGCTTCGGCTTCGGCGCGAGCACGTTTCGTGACCAAGTTGTACACGTTGTTCGACCAATTCTGGATTGTGGTGTACGTGATGCGCGAACCGGGCAACGCCACCAGCTCCACCACAGCCGAGTGGAGCGAGTCCGTTGAGTAAACCGGCGCCGAGCAGCCCTCGACGTAGTGAACCTGGGAACCCTCGTCAGCAATGATCAGTGTTCGTTCGAACTGACCCATGTTCTCGGTGTTAATGCGGAAGTAAGCCTGCAGTGGCTGATCTACGTTGACGCCGGGCGGAACGTAGATAAACGAACCACCACTCCACACCGCCGAGTTGAGCGCCGCGAACTTGTTATCGTTGGGCGGGATCACCGTGCCGAAGTACTTGCGCACCAGGTCGGGGTACTCGCGTACGGCCGTGTCCATGTCACAAAAGAGCACGCCGAGTCGCGCCAGATCCTCGCGATTTCGGTGAAACACCACTTCGGATTCGTACTGCGCGGTGACCCCGGCCAGGTACTTGCGTTCGGCTTCGGGAATCCCCAACTTCTCGTACGTCGACTTGATCGCGTCGGGCAGGTCTTCCCATCGGCCAACCTGATTCTCGGTGGGCTTGATGTAGTAATAGATGTCGTTGAAGTCCAGGTCAGGCATGCGCTCGGCGAACCACGGCAGCATCGGCTTCTTCTCGAAGCGCTTGAGCGCCTGGAGACGGAACTCGCGCATCCACGGCTCTTCGTTCTTCATGGCGGACATTTCGCGCACGATCGCCTCGTTCAAACCCTTCTTGGGCTTGAAGACCGGGACCTGCTCGTCGGACCAGCCCAACTGATACCGACTGAAGTCCAAGTTGTCGATCGTCATGTCGCTCCTTTGGGAACCAATTACCCCTACGGCCATAGTACTAACTTGTCGACAGGCCCTGTCCAAAATTACTGGCAGAGTGGGATAGTGCCGCAACCACCTTCACTCCCCCAACGCCCCCACGCCATCACTCGACACGAGGACACCCGTGTTGATCCCTACTACTGGCTCATGGACCGCGACAGCCCCGAGGTGCTGGCGCACCTTCGCGCCGAGAACGACTACCTCGCGAGCGAACTCGCTCACTTGAAGCCACTAGAAAACCAGCTGTTCGAGGAGATCAAGACGCGCATCGAAGAAACCGACATCTCGGTGCCGGTTCGCCGCGGCACGTGGTGGTACTTCGAGCGTAGCCGTGAGGGACTCAACTACCCGATCAGCTGTCGCGTCCCCGCGAGGACCGATGACGCGACGCCACCACTCATCGATCCGCTGCAAACGCTCCCTGACGAACAGATCATTCTTGACGAAAACCGCGAGGCCGAGGGCCAGAATTTCTTGTCCGTCGGTGTCTTTGACGTCAGTCCGAACGACAACTGGGTCGCCGTCGGCACCGATTTCGACGGCGACGAACGTCACCGCGTCACCATCCGCTCACTAACCGGAGGCGAATCGCTGCCCGAAGCGCTCGACGACGTGTACTACGGCTTTGCGTGGTCCGCCGACAGCCGCCACGTCTTCTATACCCGCGTCGACCCGGCGATGCGACCGTGGCAGCTGTGGCGCCACGAACTGGGTACCACGCCATCCAACGACGTGCTCGTCTATCAAGAAGATGACGCACAGTTCACGGTGTCGGTTGGTCGATCCCGAGACAACGAGGTCATAGTCGTCTCAATCACGTCGTCCACGACCACCGAGGTTCGTTACGTGGCGGCCGACCGGCCAACCGAACCGTTGCGGACCATCGACGAGCGACGCCACGGCATCGAATACGGCATCGAGCACGCGGTCGTCGCCGACGGCACTCGGTGGTGGCTGAAGGTGACTAACGAGGAGGCCACGGATTTTCGGTTGATGGGTCGACCGGTGTCCGAGGACCACTGGCGCGAACTCATCGCGCATCGGCCGGGTACTCGACTCGATGGCGTCGACGCCTTCGCGTCGCACCTCGTCGTCAGCGAGCGAGACAATGGCTGCGCCGCCGTGCGCGTCGTGCCACTAGACCCCACGGGGCTGGACAGTGGCGACCTGCTCGGGCGATCGTGGCTCGTAGACGGCGTCGACCGACCTAGCACGGTGGCGATCAGCGCCAATCCCACGTTCGACACGGGTTTCGTGCGCGTCGCGGTTACCTCGCTCGTGACGCCGCACCTGATCGCGGACGTCGACGTGGCCACGCGCGAACGACTCGTTCGCAAGCAACAGATTGTTCGCGGCGGCTACGACCCCAACGCCTACGTGACGGGCCAACTCTGGTTCGAAGCGAGCGACGGCGAGCGAGTCCCGGTCTCGGTCGTCGCTCGTCGAGATGTGGTTGTCTACGACGACGGTTCGCTGCGCCCGCTCAAGGCAGCGCCGTTGCTCTTGTACGGGTACGGGAGCTACGAGATTTCGATTGATCCCTCGTTCTCGTCCATTCGACTGTCACTGTTAGACCGAGGCGTCATCTTCGCCATCGCGCACGTGCGCGGCGGTGGCGAGATGGGCCGCTCGTGGTACGAGATGGGCAAGCTCGCCCAAAAGCCCACCACCTTCAGCGACTTCGTCACGGTGGCTCGCGGCCTCGTCGCCGACGGGTGGACTGACCCCGAGCACCTAGCTGCGCGCGGTGGATCGGCGGGTGGGCTGCTGATGGGATCCGTGGTCAACCTGGCGCCGGCGCTGTTTCGCTGCGTGGTGGCCGAAGTACCCTTCGTCGACGCGCTCACCACGATGCTCGACGCCTCGCTTCCTCTAACCGTTGGTGAGTGGGAGGAGTGGGGCGACCCCGATGCCAGCGCAACCGTGTACCGAACCATGAAGTCGTACTCACCGTACGACAATCTCCGAGCCACGAACGACGACGGCAGCGCTCGCCTCTACCCCCACATCCTCGCCACGGGTGGACTCAACGATTCACGAGTTGGGTTCTGGGAACCCGCGAAGTGGGTACTCAAGCTCCGCGATCTCAACGCCAACAACGTCGCGTACCTGAAGACGGAGATGGGCGCCGGACACGGTGGTCCGTCGGGGCGCTACGACGCCTGGCGAGACGAGGCACAGATATTGGCGTTCATCATCGGCGAGATAGCGTCACCGTCGACGTAACGCGAATGAGCAACGTGGCGTTCGCCGAAACTGACGCGCCCGTCGTTGACCGCGTCGCCGTGAGAGGGACCCTGACCACGGTCGTCGGGGACGCCTCGATGGGTGCTCTCGTGGACGCGGGTGCGCCCGAGTTCGACTGACCGCCGAACCACGAATGGCGAAAGTGGAGGTATACCCCGGCGGCGAGAACGGCGACGATCACTAGAGCCAACACCACTCGCCGTCGGCGTCGCGTGAGTGGTGAGCGATGGGCGGAACGCTCGAGTGCCCACTGCACGTCGTGACGATGCGGCCCGACATCGACCTCGTCGGATCCCACCGTCGGGTCGCTAAAGACGTACTCGTGGGACGGCTCGAGGCGTAGCGGCGCGGGCGCGTGCCGCGGCGCGGGCGCCGATCCATCAAGGAGGCGAAACCCCTTCGCCGACTGATAGGGCGGCGCTGGATCTTCGAGCACCGTCCGGCCACTGGATGAACGTGTGGCTTCGTCCCGCCGGCGCCCCGCGAAAGCGAGCGAGGCACCGAGTGCCGCAATGACCACCACCGCGACTACCACACCAATCGCTACGGTCATCGAACGCCACCTACCGGTCTCGTGCGGCTACGCTAGCCGCCCACGAAAAGCGTAGTGACGTCGCACCTAGGACGCGAGTCCCCCAAAGTCCCCCCGATAGAAGATCAGCGGCCGGCCCGGATACGACGCCACGAAGTCGACGCGTACGACCGCCACGTCGTGATCGCCGTGGCGCGAAACCGCCACGATGGGACCCTCGAGGTGTGCGATCGAGCCGACGAGCAGTGGTGATCCGGCCGGACCGGGTCTCCACTGTCCCGCGCCAAACCGGTCCGCTCCGGTCGTGGCAAAACGCTTGGCCTCGTCGAGTTGATTATCGGCCAAAATATTGACGCCCACGCAGCGGCGGGCCCGCACCCGCGACCAGGACTGACCGTCGACGGCGGCGGCGAACGTGATGAGCAGAGGATCAAGCGACAACGAGCCGAACGTCTGACAGGTGAAGCCGGCGGGGCCGTCGTCGGTCTCGGCCGTCACGACCACGACGCCGGTCACGAATCGGCCGACCACCTCTTTATAAGCCTCGATGGTGGGTGACGTCACGATCGCGAGGTTACCGGTCGCTATCGTTCACCCGGCCAGACTCCGAGTATCACCCGCCAACCTCACCAGCGCGGATGTCACGTCAACCAGACCTTCGCCAACGAGGTCGTCGAGTAATCGCGCGAGCCGTTCCCGTTCGGTCCCACAGATGTGGCGCAGACCATCGCGGCGCTGGGGCCCATCGCGCAGGGCATCCACGATCCGACCGCGCAGCTGGCGATCGGAACCTTCGAATGGCTTCTGGCGCACCGAAACGGCCGCGCTCTGGGGAGCGGGATCAGCGCCGCCGTCGCGGCGCCAACGACAACGCCTCACGACCGGGCAATCCTCGCACCGCGGCGCGGCCACGCAGAACTGGCTGCCCAGATCGAGCATCGCCTGATTGTGGGTCGCACTGTGGCGCCGCGACGCCAGCTCGTTAGCCAGTTGCTGCGCCTCGCCTCGCGTCAGCCGACGGTTCTCAATTGCGCGGGCGAGAATTCGTCCGACGTTGGTATCGAGTACGCCGACCGGTACGCCAAACGCGAACGACGCCACCGCGTTGGCCGTGTACGAGCCCACCCCCGGCAACGTACGCAGGGTGGCCGGTTGCGCCGGAACGCGCCCGTCGTGGTCTCGCACGATCACTCGAGCCGCGTCGTGCAGGTTCCCGGCGCGCCGGTTGTATCCGAGGCTGCGCCAGAGGCCGAGCACCGTCGAGCGAGGGGCCGCGGCGCACGACTGGACGGTGGGCAGCGCGTGCAGGAATCGGCGCCACGGCTCGACGACTCGAGCCGCCTGTGTTTGCTGCAGCATCACCTCGCTGACCAGAATCGCCCACGGGTCGCTCGCACCAATCCACGGGAGATCACGCGCCAGCTGGGCCGACGACGCCCGAAGAGCTCGTCGAAACGCCGCCAGGTCGTTAGGTCCAGACGTCGTCACCGTAGGGACGCCGTCGCGCCGGTGCGAACTCGCTTCGCCAGACCATCACTCGACGTCGGAAGTAGCAGACCTCTCGACCATCCTGATTGAATCCTTTGGTCTCCACGAGGACGACGCCTCGGTCCGGCTTGGATGCGGACGGCGAGACCTCGAGCACCCGCGTCTCCGCGTAGATGGTGTCACCGTGGAAGGTCGGAAACCGATGAACGAGGCTCTCTACCTCGAGGTTGGCAATGGCGGCACCCGAGACGTCAGGAACACTCATGCCGAGAATCAGGGAGTAGACCAGGTTGCCGACGACCACGTTTCGGCCCTGGACGCTCTCGTGCTCGGCAAACCACGCATTCGTGTGCAGCGGGTGGTGGTTCATCGTAATCATGCAGAAGAGGTGATCGTCCGATTCGGTGATGGTCTTGCCCGGCCAGTGCCGATAGACGTCGCCCGGGACGAAGTCTTCGAGGTAGCGGCCAAATGGTCTGTCGAACGTGGTCATCGCCCTAGTCTGCCCCAACTGAGGCGTTACTCGACGACCGCGGGTCGCGTGGTGAAGGACGCGGTTGCCCCGGGTAGGTTCTCGCCGTCGATCACCATGCGCCACGTGAATCGTGACCCGGAATTGAGCGGGATCGGTCCGAAGTTGACCGCGATGGGGACGTCGACGGGTGTGCCGAGCGGCACGCCAACCGGGTCAGTCGCCGAGAAGTCGCCGCGTACCTCGATGCTCTGCATGCCCTCGGGCGTCTCGAACTGGACGAGACGGCCGTCAGCATCCTCCAGGAACAACTCCCAGTGGTGCTCGACGTTGAATTCGTGGGCATCCACGCCGACCTTGACCGCCACCGCCGACGGTACGGGGTCGGGTCCGGTCACCGACCAGCCGCCACCTAAGATGTACAACTTGCCGTCGGCCACTTGGGCCGAATCCGCCAGCAGCATCGTCACGTTCACCTGGTCAGCCTATCCCGGGCCATCGCGGCTACGCCGCGAGCCGGTAGTTTACAGTTATGTCAACCGCGGATCGAACGCCGGACCTGGCGATGTTGTACGAACTGGTCGACCGGGCCCGAGCCGTCGTCGATGGCGCGGTGGCTCAGTTGCGAGCACGCGGCGGTCCCGACGTCGAACAACAGTTGGCCTACGACGTCGCCCACGGGGCTAGCGCCATTGAGACAGCGCGCCAGAGCCTCGACTACGCCGGCGTCGGCGATACCGAACGAGCACTGGTAGCCGCGTTCCTTGGTATCGCGCTCAGCGACCTCCACCAACGGGTGCTCGGACGAGAAGACCGCTGGGGCGTCGACGCGAACTGGTTTGCTCCTTTCGCGACCTTCGTCGCCGGCCAGCGCGAGCCCTCGACGCTGGCCGCGCTGGCGGAGTCTCCCGGCGATCCCCACCTCGGCGACGACTTCGCCATGGTGCGCGAGCACTTTCGCCGTTTCGCCGAGGACCAGATTCGTCCCCACGCCGAGCACGTACATCGGACCAACGGCGACATACCCGAGACGGTCATCGATGGCTTACGCGACTTGGGTGGTTTCGGCCTGTCGATCCCGACCGCCTACGGTGGCGACGCCACGGGCGACGCGTCGGAGTACCTCGCGATGGTCGTGGCGACCGAGGAACTGTCGCGAGCGAGCCTGGGTATCGGTGGCTCGCTCATCACACGTCCCGAGATCTTGACGAGAGCACTGCTCGCTGGCGGTACCGAGGAGCAGAAGATGCGCTGGCTACCGAGAGTGGCCGACGCCTCCGTGCTCGCCGCCATCGCGGTCACCGAGCCGGATTACGGCAGTGACGTCGCGAGCCTGACCACCGCGGCCACCCGCACCGATGGCGGCTGGCTCATCACGGGAACCAAGACGTGGTGCACCTTCGCCGCGCGCGCCGACGTCCTCGTGGTGCTCGCGCGCTCCGATCCCGATCGAGTCAAGGCTCATCGCGGACTCTCGCTGTTCCTCGTCGAGAAAGACCGCGGCGACAGTAGCGGCTTCATGCAGCTCGACGAACGAGGCGGGCGGCTCGAGGGGCGGCCCATCGACACCATCGGGTACCGGGGTATGCACTCCTACGAGGTGAGTTTCGACAACTGGTTCGTACCCGACGACCACCTCGTCGGCGGCGAGGATGGCCTCGGACGAGGCTTTTACTACCAGATGGCGGGTTTCGAGAATGGCCGAATTCAAACCGCCGCCCGGGCCGTTGGCGTCATGCAGGCGGCCTACGAGGCAGCGGTCGCGTTCGCCCGCGATCGCCGGGTCTTTGGCGCGCCGATAATCGACTACGAGTTGACGCGTGCGAAACTCGGCGCCATGGCGGCCGTCATCCAGTGTTCACGCCAAGTTGCGCTCGCGGTCGCCAAACTCATGGGTGACGGCGGTGGGTCGATGGAGGCTTCGATGGCCAAGGCGTACGTCTGCCGTGCCGCGGAGTGGGTGACGCGCGAGGCGATGCAGATACACGGCGGCATGGGCTACGCCGAGGAGTATCCGGTTAGCCGTTACTTCGTGGACGCACGGGTCCTGTCGATCTTCGAGGGAGCCGACGAGACGCTGTGCCTCAAGGTCGTTGCCCGCCGACTAGTGGATCGAGGCTGAACCATCGCGCGCCAACGGCGAGAGCGCGGCTCGCGATGTCGACGGCCCAGCGTCAACCGACCGTACGACGCAGCCCCGCGCGCTCGCCTCGGGTCACGAACTTCGTCGCCATCTTTCGACTCGCCTCGTCGATCATCTCGTCACCGAACATCACGGCCCCCGTACGGTTCTCCTCGGTCGCGACCCGATACGCTTCGAGGATGTTCCACGCCCGGTCGAACTGCTCTTGGGTCGGCGAGTAGACCTCGTTGAGCACAAGGGCCTGATCAGGCGTCAGGGCCCACTTGCCGTCGTAGCCCAAGATCCGCGTGCGCTGGGCGAATTCGCGCAGCGCGTCCAGCTCGCGAACCTTGAGAAATGGCCCGTCAATAACCTGCAGGCCGTTGGCCCGTCCCGCCATGAGGATCCTCGAAAAGACGTAGTTGAAGTGATCGCCCGGGTAGTCCGGAATCGCGACGCCACCGGTCAGCACGGGCATCTCGATCGACGCGGCGAAGTCGGCGGGACCGAAGATGATGGTCTCGAGGCGCGGTGACGCCGCACAGATCTCATCCACGTTGATCAGTCCCCGGGCGGTCTCAATCTGCGCCTCGATGCCAACGTGGCCGACTGGTAGCCCCGCGTTGCGTTCCACTTGGGTGAGCAAGAGATCGAGCGCGACGACCTCGGCCGCCGACTGGACCTTGGGCAGCATGACCTCGTCCAGGCGCGGTCCGGCGTTCGCGACGACGTCGATGACGTCGCCGTAGGTCCACGGCGTATCCCACGCGTTCACGCGCACGCAGAGCACTCGCTCGCCCCAGTCGTGGTCACGGATGGCTGAGACGACCTTTCCCCGAGCCGCTACCTTCTCGTTCGGCGCTACCGAGTCCTCGAGATCGAGGAACGTCATGTCCGCCGTCGCGGTCGGGGCCTTGGCGAGAAAACGATCCGACGAACCAGGTGTTGAGAGGCAGGATCGACGAGGCAGTTGTCGTGAGCGCGCTGACATGCGCACGAGCCTATTTGCCGCCAGCATCGTGCATCGTTGGTACAGGTATCGCCTCCCCGCAAATCGCCATCGATCAGGTACTTTGTAGAACTCTTACTAAATCGGCGAGCCCAGGACGTGCCCCAACGGGTAGCGTGGCCACCGTGACTGACGTCGAGCGCCCCAGGCGCCTCTCGACGCCGCGGCCGCCTCAGGGGCTAGGGCGATGGTCGGCGATAGCCGCGCTCGTGTCGGCCGCACTGATGACCGTCGTCTCCGCGCCGGCGGGGGCGAGCCTCTCAAGCGCCCGAGGCCAGGCGGCCACGTTGTACAAGCAGATTCAGACGATCGACGGTCGCGTGGGTTACCTCGGGCAAAAGTACGACATGACCCTCATCAAGTTGCACAACATAACCCACGTGATCACCAACACTAAAGAAATCGTCGCCCAGATCCAACGCGACGTGGTCAAGGGAAACGCGCAGCTGCGAGCCGACGCGATCTTCGCCTACGTGACCAACGGCTCGGCGGCCAGCAACAATCCGATGTTCTCGTCGAGCGCCACGACGATCGGCGAGACCAACGTCTACAACCAGGTAGCGGCCGGCAACGTCTCGACCACGATCGCCAACCTCAAGGACTACCGCATCAAACTGACCCAGGAACGATCGATTCTCGCGGCCGAAGATCGCCAAGCCGCCGACGCGGCGCGCACGGCCGCGGCGGCACTGCACGAGGCCAAGCTCCTGCAAGCCACGCTCCAAAACACGCTCAGCCAAGTGAAGGGGCAAATCGCCACCTTCATCAGCCAAGAAGAAGCAGCCGCGGCGGCGCAGTCGGCGAGCACTCTGCAGAACGCCCAGCCAATCGCCGGCTTCCCCGCTCCGCCGCCAGACTCGCGAGCCAACATCGCCATTCGCGCGGCGCTCTCGTTCCTCGGCGTCCCCTACGTCTGGGGAGGTGCCTCACGGTCCGGCGTCGACTGCTCGGGGCTCGTGATGCTCGCCTACGACGCGGCCGGCATCTTTCTGCCGCACTACTCAGGCGCCCAGTTTGCCGATACCATGCGCGTGCCGCTGATCGATCTGCAGCCCGGTGACCTGCTGTTCTACGGCTACAACGGCGATCAGCACGTGGCCATGTACCTCGGCCACGGTGAGATGATCGAGGCCCCCTCGGCGGGCTACACGGTGCACATCACGCCCGTACGACTGGGCTACGGGTTCGCTGGCGCCGGTCGCCCTCGCGCCTAGGACGTGAGCGCCTTTCCCACCTCGTTTCACCTCGGTCCGCTGACGTTCCACGTCTACGGCTTCGGCCTCGCGATCGCCGCGTACGTCGCCTACCTCTACAGCCGCCGGCGCCTGGCGCGAGCGGGCTTTGACCTCACGCGCTACGGACAGTTCACCGGCGCCATCGTGGTGAGCGCCCTGGTCGGCGCCCGCGCCTCGCACGTCGCTACCAACTGGAGCTACTACGCCGACCACCCGGCGCGATGGCTCGAAGTCTGGCAGGGTGGGCTCTCGAGCTTCGGCGGCATTGGGTTCGCGCTGCCGGTAGGACTCTACCTGCAGCGGCGCTGGTGGCCCGGCTCGTCCCTCGCCCGCTTCGCGGACTCGCTCCTTCCGGCGCTCGTCGCCGGGTGGTCACTGGGTCGCTTCCTCGGCCCCCAGTTCATGGTGCAAGGTGGCGGTCACCTGACTCACCAGTGGTTCGGCATGCACTACGTCGGCCAAGTGGGTAAGCGAGTCCCCGTCCCGATCATCCAAGGACTCGAGGACGGCCTGTTGTGGCTGACGCTCCTCGCCCTCGAACGACGCGGGCTGGGTCGCATCGTCGGCGCTATTTCGGCCGTCGCCATGACAGTCTGGGGACTCGTGCGCGCCCTCGACGAGCGACTCCTGCTCGGCCAGCAGTCCCACAGCGGATCCCTCGGAGTTCAAGGCGCCGCCCTACTGCTCGCGTTTGCGGGTGTCGTACTGGGCCTTCGCCAAGTACGCCGCTACCGAGATCGGGCCCCGCTAACCGATGGGCTCGAAGCGCGCCGTGAAGTGCCGTAGGGCCGGGGGTTCGTGGACCATGCGGTAGCCGGGCAGCGACGATGCGTCGCGCGCGACGCTGGTCACGACTTCGATCACGTAATCGATGTGGCTTTGCGTATAGGTTCGCCGCGGGATGGCCAAGCGAACTAGTTCCATCGCTGCCGGTTGCTCGCTCCGGTCAGGACGCCGTCCAAACATCACGGAGCCAATCTCCACGGACCTGATGCCGCCGGCTTGGTAAAGCGCGACCGCTAGCGACTGACCGGGAAAGCGCAACGGCGCGACGTGGGTGAGCAGCGCACGAGCATCGAGGTATACCGCGTGACCTCCGATGGGCTTCACGACGGGCACGCCGGCCCGATCGAGGGCGTCGCCCAGGTACGCCGTGGAGCGGATCCGGTATCGGAGATAGTCGTGTTGGACCGCCTCGCGCAGCCCCTGAGCAATCGCTTCCAGGTCGCGACCGGCCAGACCACCGTAGGTCGGGAAGCCCTCGGTGAGTATCAGAAGGTTGCGGCACCGCTCGGCCAGGTCGTCATCGTTAAGGGCTAACCAGCCACCGATATTGCCAAACGGATCCTTCTTGGCCGACATGGTCATCCCGTCCGCCAGTGACGCCATCTCGCGCACGATGTCAGCGACCTCGCGGTCCGCGTAGCCCGACTCGCGTTCGTGAATGAACCACGCGTTCTCGGCAAACCGGCAAGCGTCTAGGAAGAGCGGAACACCGTAGCGACGACAGGTCTCGCTCACCGCACGAAGATTGGCCATCGAGACTGGTTGACCCCCGCCGGAGTTGTTCGTCACGGTCACCATCACGACCGGTACGTCCGTCGCTCGCTCCGCCAGGAGTTGATCGAGCTTGTCGACGTTCATGTTGCCCTTGAAGGGATGGAGTAGGGACGCGTCGTGGCCCTCGTCGATCACCAGGTCGAGTGCTTCAGCGCCGGTCGCCTCGACGTTGGCCCGCGTGGTGTCGAAGTGCGTGTTGTTGGGAACTACCTTGCCGACGCCGCCGAGCGCCGTGAAGAGAATCTTCTCGGCGGCTCGACCCTGGTGAGTGGGAATCACGTGGCGAAAGGCGAAGAGATCCTTCACCGCCGACTCGAAGCGAAACCACGATGGCGAGCCGGCGTAGCTCTCATCGCCGTGCTGTATCGCCGCCCACTGGTCTCGCGACATGGCCCCGGTGCCCGAATCGGTAAGCAGATCGATCAGTACGTCTTCGGCACGCAGGTTGAATAGGTTGTAGCCCGCGGACTCAATCGCGTCGTGGCGATGCGCGGCGGTGGTCATTCGCAATGGCTCGACTGAATGAATGCGGAAAGGTTCAATGATCGTGGCGAAGTCGTGCATGCCTCGATGGTAGGTCGCGCCACCCCCGCGCTGACGTTGACGACCTACCAGATCGAGTTCCACTCCGCGTCGGTCAGGCGTCCGATCTCCGAGCCGGGTGCGGCGAGCGAGACGACGTGGCGTTCATCACCGATGTAGGAGACGTGATCAAGACCCAGGCGACGCCAGGCACCAAAGAGCTGGCGATGGGGAGCGGGGTTCGAGTAGATCCCGCGCACCAGCCACGTCGGCGTCGACGTCGGCGTCGGCGTCGACGCCGCCACGATGACGACGGGTCGCTCCTTGGCCCGAACCTCGGGAATCTCGGGGTCCACGGCCGAAAACGGGATCTCCGCGATGACTACCGTCCCCACCTGGGGGTGATCAGGATCGAAGGCACGTGCTTCGGCCGGAGTGAGCGTGAAGCGCCGGCGACCGACTTCGGGAACGGCGATCGGAGGTACGCGTCGAGGTTCGATCGACGTAGGACGGTCGACGCGCGACCGTTTGGTGGGCTTTGGTGGTGGCGACGCCTTCTTCTCCCTGGCTGCTTCGCGCCGACGCCGACGAGCCTCGCGCACCGCCGGGTCGACGCTCTTGGGAGCCAGGAGGTCGCGGGCGCGGTCTGCGGCGACCACGTCGGGCAGGTGGAACGCCGGATCACCCTCAAGAATCCTGCGACAGTGGGGTCCCGCTGGGAACTGCTCGCCGATTGCGAAGGCGAGTAGCCCCGCGATCTCGCGATCGGGCACGTTCCCGGCGCGCAGCGCATCAACCGCCTGGCTGAGTTGGTCGAAGGTGGGATCCTGCGCGTGCTCGCCGAGCAAGGCCACGATGCGGTCAAGATTGGCCGCTACCAACAGTTCGAGAAGCGCTCGAACCGCTGGTAGCGGCGCATTCGCCACGAACGCGGCGACGTCACGACGCTGCTGGAGACCTCGTAGCGGCATGCCCACCGCTGGCGACATCTTGCTGTTCGAACGCAGATCGAGTGACGCCACAACCGCCGTAACAGCGTCGGGGTCAAGCGTCGCGAGACCACGGCGCAGCACGTCGGACGGACCCCCGAGCGTCGACATATCGCTACTTCAACAGGTGCTTGGCCACGACGACGCGTTGGACCTGGTTGGTGCCTTCGTAGATCTGAGTGATCTTGGCGTCGCGCATGAACCGCTCCACCGGGAACTCCTTGGTGAAGCCGTACCCACCGAGCAGCTGCACCGCGTCGGTGGTAACGCGCATGGCGGTGTCCGACGCGAATGACTTCGCCGACGCCGTCAGATAGCTGAGGTTGTGGTCGGGGTCCCCCGCGTCGATCGCGGCGCACGCCCGGTAGACGAGCGCGCGAGCGGCTTCGGTATGAATAGCCATGTCCGCGAGCATGAATCGCAGTCCCTGCAAGTCGCTAATAGGTCCGCCAAACGCTCGACGTTGCATCATGTACTGCGCGGCGAAGTCGATCGCCCCCTGCGCGATGCCGACGGCCTGCGCACCAATGGTCGGCCGTGACCGATCCAGGGTGTGCATGGCGATCATGAAACCGTCGCCCTCGGCACCGATCCGGTGCGTGGCCGGAACGCGGACATCGCGAAAGACCACTTCGCCGGTAGGCGAGGCGCGCAGCCCCATCTTGTCCTCGTGCTTGGGGAACTCAACACCCCACCCTCGCTCGACCAAGAAGGCGGTGATGCCGCGACCCTTCTTGGACGGATCGGTGCTCGCGAACACCGTGTAGGTATCGGACACCCCAGCGTTGGTGATCCAGTACTTTGAACCGTTGATCACGTACTCGTCACCGTCGCGCACGGCGCGCGTGCGCATCGCGGCCACGTCCGACCCGGCGTCGGCCTCTGAGAGACAGTAGCTGGCCTGTATTTCACCCGTAGCAATGCGCGGCAGGTAGGCGTGACGGATCTCCTCGGACGCGAAATTCATCACCGGGAGCATGCCGAGCTTGGAGATCAACATCGTCACCGACGTCGACGCGCACGCTCGAGCCAGTTCTTCGGCCATGATCGCCTGGGTGACCATATCGGCGCCCGCCCCGCCGTATGCGGCGGGCACGCTGAGCGACGGCAGTTCCATCTCAACGCAGGCGTCGAAGCTCTTCTGAGGGAAGACCTGGTCTCGGTCGTACTCGGCGGCGTACGGCGCGATTCGCTCATCGACGAATGCTCGCAGTACGTCGCGAAACGCCCGTTGTTCATCAGTCAACACGAAACTCATGGTCGTTCCTCTCCTCGCGACTCAGCGATCCGCCGACGCGACGAGGCGGTTCCCGTCCACCGCGTCCGCGAAGGTGCGCTGCGCAACGTAGCTGTGCGCCAAACCTGCGAACGGGCTGGCGCGATGGTGGTCGATGGGAAGGCCGTCGGCCAGCTCGAACAGGTCGAGTGCAATCCGCACGTCCGACAGCGTCGGCCCGCGGCCGACGAGACTAGCTCGCTTCGCGGCTACGACGGCGATACCAACGGCGACGTCGTGGCGGTCATGCTCGTGCACGAAGGGGAGCTTGGCCACCTCGCGTTCGGCGATCGTGAGTGCGTAGCCGGCGTCGGGAGCGGGTGTCCCAGCCCCCCGCCCGGCGAACGGATGCGGTGATCGCTGGAGTCCGGCCTTTGGCGGACGCGCTAGTTCGGGAGTGGGCGTGGCCATAATGGGGCGCACCTCCCCGGCTGCGGGAACGGGAACGAACGTCGGCTGAGTCACCTACTGAGACTACCGCCCGACGAAATCACACTTCGGTGAGCCAGCCGTTGTACCGGTCGAGCTCGCCGCGCACCGCCTGGAAGTAGGCGGCCTGAATGGTCGTAGTGATGGGTCCCGGCTTGCCATCGCCCACCACCCGGTCGTCGACGGACGAGATCGGGACCACCTCCGCCGCCGTACCCGTCAAGAACGCCTCGTCCGCCAGGTACAGGTCGGTGCGAATCATCGTCTCGAAACGGGCCGTGAATCCCAGGTCGCTTGCGATCCGCATGACCGTGTCTTGGGTGATGCCCGGCAGTGCTCCCGCCTCTGAGGACGGCGGCGTGAGCAGCACGCCGTCGCGCACGACGAACAGGTTCTCGCCGGTGCACTCCGAAACTTGTCCGTCGGGTCCGAGCATGATCGCCTCGTCGTAACCAGCCTTAATTGCCTCGATCTTGGCGAGGCCCGAATTCAGGTACATGCCCGTTCCCTTGGCGGCCGTGGGCATCGCGTTGGAGTCGTGGCGCTGCCACGACGAGATCTTCATGCGCACCCCGTTGGTCAAGCCGTCGTCGCCGAGGTACGCGCCCCACGGCCACGCCGCGATGGCGACGTTCACCGGGGCGGGCAGGGGATTCACCCCCATCTCCCCGTAGCCGAGGTAGACGAGCGGACGAATGTAACACCCGTTCACGAGGTCGTTCGCGCGCACCACGGCCACGACCGCGTCGCACAGTTCGTCCAGCGAAAACGGCACGTCGATCATCAAAACCTTGCAGCTGCGCAAGAGTCGAGCCATGTGCTCACGGAGTCGAAAGATGGCTACGCCCGTCGGAGTCTTGTAGGCTCGGATGCCCTCGAACGCCCCGGTCCCGTAGTGCAAGCCGTGGCTGAGGACGTGGGTGGTCGCGTCTGCCCAGTCCACGAGCGCGCCGTCCATCCAGATCTTCTCCGTCGGTGTTATGGGCATCACAACCTCTCTATCAGTCGTTGCGTGACGGCCGCGGTCCCCGCGGCAATCTCGTCTCGCGTAAAGTCTGCCACCGCCGCGGCGATCCGTCGCGCGGCGTCTGACTCGCCGAGGTGATCGAGCATCAGGCCGGCCGAGGAAATCGCCGCCAACGGATTGGCCGAACCGGTCCCGGCGATGTCGTGTGCGGCACCGTGCACCGGCTCGAAGAGGGACGCGCCGGTGCGCGCTGGATTGAGGTTGGCGCTCGCCGCGTAACCGATGCCGCCGGTGACGGCCCCGGCCAGGTCTGACAGAATGTCCCCGAACAAGTTGTCGGTCACGATGATGCCGTAGCGACTCGGGTCCTCGACGAGGTAGATGCAGGCGGCGTCGACGTGGTTGTAGTCGACCGCTACCGACTCGAAATTGGCGCCCACCTCAGCTACGACGCGCGACCATAGATCGCCGGCGAAGGTCAGCACGTTGGTCTTGTGCACCAGGGTCAGCCTCGGATTGGGGAGCTGGCTCGCGCGTTCGAAGGCGAAGCGCACGCAGCGCTCGACCCCGAACCGGGTGTTGACTGATCCCTGAGTCGCAACCTCGTGCAACGTCGCGTGGCGAAGCACGCCGCCCTCACCCGCGTAGGGACCCTCGGTATTCTCACGCACGATCGCGAAATCACAACCCGACGCCAGCGAGCCGGCGACGCCGTGAAACGGTCGGTAGTTGACGTAGAGATCGAGACCGAAGCGAAGTCGTAGCAGAAGTCCGCGCTCGAGGATGCCGGGGGGGATGCGCCGGTCGCCAATTGCCGGGCCAACGGCGCCCAGCAGAATCGCGTCGAAACCCCGCAGCGCCTCGAGCGTCTCGTCGTCGAGTACGAAGCCGTCACGAAGGTAGCGCGCCGCGCCCAGGTCGAACGCGGTTGGCTCGACCACGACACCAGCCGCCGCCACTACGGTGAGCGCGGCCTCGGTCACCTCGGGCCCGATGCCGTCGCCGCCGATCACCGCCACGCGGTACGTTGGTTTTGCGGTCACGTAACACCTCCTCAACCGCCAGTCTGCTCGGCGCGGCGTCAACGGAGCAAACCGGCACCACGCCCCGCGAGAGCCCCACTAGAGTCGAGTTCCTACTGCGGGAGACGATTACGTGGCTGGCGAGATCCACCGAATAACCAAAGAGACGCTGGACAAACTCCGAGACGAGTATCGCCAGTTGACCACGGTGGGTCGTACCGAGATCGCCCGCGTCATTGAAGCAGCACGCCTGTTGGGGGACCTCTCGGAAAATGGCGACTATCACGCCGCCAAGGACGAACAGGGCAAGATGGAGGCTCGGATCCGCCAAATCGACCACGTGCTGCGCAATCACGAACTGGTCGAACGAGACGCCAACGCGCTGGTTGTCCAGCACGCCACCATCGTGCGAGTGGTCTACGACGGTGATCACGACGACGATTTCCAGGAGTACTTCATCGGGTCCATCGAGGAGAAACCCGACGGCGTCATGGTGGCCTCGCCCACGTCGCCGCTCGGCGCGGCGCTACTCGGGCACGTCGTGGGCGACGAGGTGGATTACGAGGCACCATCGGGAACCTTGCGCGTACGGATCATCGGGCTGCGCTGACGTGGCCGGACGCACCCTCTACGAAAAGATTTGGGACGCCCACGTCGTCGCAAGTACCGAGGGCGAACCGACCATCCTCTACGTCGATCTTCACCTGATACACGAGGTCACCAGTCCCCAAGCGTTCGACGGGCTACGCCTCGAACATCGCGGCGTGCGACGACCGGATCGCACCCTGGCGACGGCCGATCACAACGTGCCGACCGATCCCGTAACCACACCAGTCAACGATCCCGTTTCTCGTCGTCAGCTGGAAGCACTCGAGGAGAACTGCCACGAATTCGGTGTCACGCTCTTCCCCCGTGGACACGAGAACCAGGGAATCGTCCACGTCATCGGACCAGAACTCGGCGTCACCCAGCCGGGCATGGTCATCGTGTGCGGCGACTCGCACACGTCCACGCACGGAGCGTTCGGCGCGCTCGCCTTCGGCATCGGCACCAGCGAGGTCGAGCACGTGCTGGCGACCCAAACGATCCCGCAACAGCGCGCCAAGACGATGGCCGTGACGGTCGAGGGCGTGCTGCCGCCGGGCACGTCGGCCAAGGACCTCGTGCTCGCGATCGTTGGTCGACTCGGCACCGGCGGCGGCGCCGGCTACGTCATCGAGTACCGCGGCAGCGCCATTCGCGCACTCTCCATGGAGGGTCGGATGACCGTGTGCAATATGAGCATCGAGGCGGGCGCACGCGCGGGGCTGGTCGGCGTAGACAAGACGACGATCGACTACCTTCGCGCACGACCCGCCGTCGCGGCGGCTGGCGACGTCGCCCAGATGATCGACCGGTGGCGTGACTGCGTCAGTGACCCCGACGCCGTCTTTGACGCCGAGGTAAGTCTGCGCGCCGAGGACATCGTGCCGTACGTGACCTGGGGTACCAACCCCGCTCAAGTAGTTGCCCTGAACGGCGTCGTACCTTCTCCCGATGACGTGGCGGACCCCGACGAGCGAGAGGCCACTACGCGATCGCTCGCGTATATGGGCCTCACGCCCGGGACACCGATGGCCGACGTCACGCTCGACGTGGTCTTCATCGGCTCGTGCACGAACTCCAGGATCGAAGACCTTCGCGCCGCCGCCGCCGTGGCCGCCGGTCATCGCGTGGCCAGCGGCGTGCGGGCCCTCGTCGTACCTGGTTCGCATCGCGTCAAGCGCCAGGCCGAGGCTGAAGGACTGGACCGCGTGTTCCTCGACGCCGGATTCGAGTGGCGCGAACCCGGCTGCTCGATGTGCCTCGGCATGAATCCCGATCAGCTACAGCCGGGCCAGCGTTGCGCCTCCACCTCGAATCGCAACTTCGAGGGACGCCAGGGACGCGGGGGGCGAACGCACCTGGTGTCGCCTACGGTCGCTGCGGCGTCGGCCATTGCGGGACACTTCGCCGATCCGGCGGTGATCCGGTGAAGGCCGTACGCGTCGTCGAAGGGCGCGGCGTCGCGCTCGGGCGGTCCGACGTCGACACCGATCAGATCATTCCCTCAGAGTGGCTGAAGCGAGTGGAGCGAACGGGCTTTGGTCGAGGACTGTTCAGCGAATGGCGCGACGACCCAGCGTTCGTTCTCAACCAGCAGGCGTACCAAGGCGCGACCATCCTCGTCGCCGGCCCTCGATTCGGCACCGGCTCGTCGCGCGAACACGCGGTCTGGGCCCTCATGGACTACGGGTTCGACGCGATCATCGCGCCGTCCTTCGGCGACATCTTTCGAAACAACGCGAGCAAGTCGGGTCTGCTCACCGTGCCGCTTAGTTCTCGCGACGTCGACGAGCTGGTGGCGCTGATCACACGAGATCCGACGGTCCACCTCGTCGTCGACGTCGAACATCAGCACGTCGAGGTACCCTCCACCGGCTGGCAACGATCGTTCGAACTCGATCCGGTTACCCGAGAGCGGCTGCTCAACGGGTGGGACGATATCGGTTTGACCCTTCGTCACGCCGACGCTATCGAGCACTTTGAGTCGACCTCGGTAATCCCGTCGCTCGCCGGACTGTTCGACGCAGCTGGTCATCTGCGGTCGTAATCTCGCTCAGCAATGTCAACGAACTCGAAGGGGGACTCGTGGAGCCACGACGCGTGACCCTGATCTCCCTCGGCGGCACGATCGCCTCGGTACCCACGACCGGACGCTTGGGTGTGACACCGCAGTTGGGCGCTGATGACTTGCTCGGCACCATTGGTGAGGTCATCGGTGACGTCGCGGTCGAGGTCGTCACGACCCATCGCGTTCCGTCAGGCGACCTGCGCCTGGACGACGTCGTCGAGTTGGCTCGTGACGTGCGCCGGCGCCTAGAGCACGGCACCGACGGCGTCGTCGTCGCCCAAGGCACCGACACGCTCGAAGAGGTCGCCTTCGCACTCGACCTGCTCGTGCGAGACGACCGACCCGTGGTCGTTACCGGCGCTATGCGTCTGCCATCGGACGTGGGCGCCGACGGCCCCGCGAATCTGCTCGGCGCGATCACCGTAGCCCTCTCGCCGGCGGCGCGCGCTCTCGGCGTCGTCGTCGCGTTCAACGACGAGGTGCACGCCGCTCGCTTCGTGCGCAAAACCAACACGACGAACGTGGCCACCTTCGCCTCGCCAACGACCGGGCCCGTCGGGCGAATCACGGAGGGCCTGGCGCGAATCTACCTTCGTCCGCCTCGCCTCTACGACGCGGTCGACCTGGAGCGGGTCGATCGCGTACCTCCCGTCTCGCTCTTCAGCTGCGCTATCGGTGACGACGGGCGCCTGCTCGACACGGCCCGCGATCACGGTTTTGCGGGTGTGGTAGTCGAGGGTTTCGGCGGCGGGCACGTTCCAGCCGCCATGGTGCGGCGCCTGAGCGAACTGGCCGAACACATGCCGGTCATCCTCGCGTCGCGCACCGGCGGCGGCGACGTACTGGCCACGACGTACGGCTATGACGGTTCGGAGCGAGACCTGCTCGACCGCGGGCTGGTTTCGGCCGGCTTCTTAGACGGGCGCAAGGCACGGGTGTTCCTGAGCCTGCTGCTCGGCGCCGGTTGTGACACCGCGGACGTGGCCGACGCCTTCGGTAAGGTTCATCAGTCCGCAACCTCGACACAGTGAGAGTTGAGCCCTACGCTCGTGGCAGCAAGCCCTAGGAGACATCGTGACCCCGTTCCCCTACGCCGACGAGTACCCCATTCGCCGTACTCTCGCCGAGACCGGCGAGCGACGCGAAGACGTGCTCGCCATGATGGCCGAACTGGCGTCGCGCGAAGACCGAGCCTGGGAGTCGGGCCAGTGCTCGGGCACCATGTACTGCGGCGACCATGATCACTACGCCTTCTTGAACGAGGCCTTCGCCCGTTTCTCCCACGTGAACACCCTGCAGCGGGACCTGTGCCCAAGCGCGACCAAGTTCGAGGCGGAGATCATCGCCATGACGCTGGATTTGCTCGGCGCCGTTCATGACGCGAACCACGTACCGGTCGGACTCATCACCTCGGGTGGTTCGGCGTCTATCGCCCACGCCGTGCTCGCCTACCGGGAGCTCAACGCCGAGCGCGTCACGAAGCCGAACATCATCAAGCCCGAAACGGCACACCCGGCGTTCGACAAGGCCGGCCACCTCTTTGGGGTGACGGTGCGTACGGCCCCCGTCGATCGACAAACTGCACAAGTTGACCTCGACTGGGTGCGCGACCACGTCGACGCCGACACGATCGCACTCGTGGGATCGGCGTGCAACTACGGTTACGGCACCATCGACCCGATTTGCGAACTGGGCGAAATCGCCCTTGATCGCCACGTCGGCCTGCACGTCGACGGCTGCCTCGGGGGCTTCATCTTGCCCTTTGGTCGCGAGCTCGGCTACGACATCGCGCCGTTCGACCTGTCGGTTCCCGGGGTCACCTCGATGTCGGCCGACACGCACAAGTACGGCTACGCCTTGAAGGGCTCGAGCGTGCTGTGTTTCGCTGACCGGTCTCTTCGCAACAGCCAGTACTTCTTTCAACCCGACTGGTCGGGCGGCAAATACTGCTCGCCCGGTATGGACGGCTCGCGATCCGCGGGGCTGCTCGCCGCCACGTGGGCCGCCATGGTGCAGCTCGGTCGGTCTGGTTACCGGCACTACGCGCGGCTCATCTTTGACGTGGCGGACGCCATGATGACGGCGGTCGAATCGCACCCGAGCCTGCGAATCATCGGGACCCCGAGCTTCCTCTTCTCCTTCACGTCAGACGACTACGACGTCTACCACGTCAACGACTGGTTGCGCACCCGCGGATGGCGCCTCAACGGCCAGCAGTACCCCAACGCACTGCACATGGCCGTGACCCGTCCCCAGACCCAGCCCGGCGTGATCGAACGATGGACCAACGACCTCGCTGACGCGGTGGCCTACGCCCAAACCCGCGGCGACGCGCCCGCTCAGACGGGAGCCATCTACGGTGGCGTAGCGGGCGGTCCCACGGCCGAATCCGACGAGATCATCCGATTCTTCATGGCTGACATGATGGACCAGCAGCAGGCCGTACCCGACACGCCGTGATCAGCGACCTCGTCTTGGCTATCGATCTGGGCACCGGCGGTCCCAAGGTCGCACTCGTCGACGACACCTCGGCTCTCGTGGGCTTTTCGTCGCGAGCCGTCGCCACCACTTTCGCGAGCGACGGGCGGGCGACCCAAGACCCCGAGGAGTGGTGGGCGCTCATTGTCGAGATGAGCCGACGGTTACTCGACGATCCGAGCGTCGCTCGACGAGTGCGCGCGGTCGGCGTGACCGGACAGTATGGCTCCACCGTGCCCGTGGACGCCAACGCACGCCCCACCGGACCGTGTCTCACCTGGATGGACTCGCGCGGTGGGGATTTCAGTCGTCGCGCTATCGGCGGATTGTTTCTGGGGTACCGCGCCCGCGCCGCCCTCGCTTTCATTCGTCGCAGCGGCGGCGCGCCATCACCGTCGGGCGCCGATCCGCTCGGTCAGATCCTCTATCTCGAAGGCGCGTGTCCCGACGTGGCGTCGGCGTCACGGTGGTACCTCGAGCCGGTCGACTACCTGACAATGCGGCTCACGGGTACGGCGTCGGCGACGCACGCGTCGCGCCTGGCGCTGTGGATGACCGACAATCGCGACCTGACACGATTGCGCTACGACCCGGTGCTGCTCGATCTGGCCGGCCTCTCCGACGAGCGCCTGGCGCCGCTCGTCCCGTTCGGCTCGGTGGTTGGAACACTCACCACGGGCGTCGCCGAGCAGCTGGGCCTCGCCACCAGTGTGGTCGTCGCCACGGGAATTCCGGACCTGCACGCGGCCGCGGTCGGGGCCGGCGCCACTGGTCTCTACGACACCCACCTCGCCCTCTCCACGACGTCGTGGATCAGTTGTCCCGTGCCCGCGAAGAAGACTGACGTCGTCCATTCGATTGCGTCGGTGCCCGGACTCGGCGATGGCCACTACCTCGTGATTAATAATCAAGAGACGGGAGCTCGGGCCCTCGACTGGCTTCGCGGACAGCTAGCGGGGGCCGGATCCCCCGTTGACGTCGCCCAGCTCACCGCGCTCGCGGCCACGTCGCCGCCCGGCGCCAACGGGGTTCGATTCAACCCGTGGCTCGCTGGCGAGCGCTCGCCCGTCGAGGACCGACGGGCGCGGGGGGGCTTCGTGAATCTCGCCGTCACGACGTCGACCAGCGACGTGGCGCGAGCAGTGCTCGAGGGAGTCGCGGCGAACAGCGCGTGGCTCTTTGGCCACGTGGAGCGATTCGTCGGGCGTCGCCTCGAGCCGGTTCGTCTCATCGGCGGTGGCGCCCAATCGGAACTCTGGTGCCAGGTCATCGCCGATTCGCTCAATCGCGCCGTCGTTCAGGTGGCCCAGCCACTGGCCGCGCAGCTGCGCGGCGTCGCCCACGTCGCCGCCAGCGCCACGGGCGCGGCCCACCTGGTGTCACCGCCGAGCGTTGACGAGACCACCTTCGAGCCCATCGGGGCCAACCGGGAGATCTACGAATCGATCACCGCGGAACTGCCTCGGCGCTTTGCGCGCGAACGGCGTTGGCGTCGCGCGAAACGGTGAGGCCGGGGTATGGTCGAGAGGATGGCCGTACCCGAGAGGAGGACCGTGTCCCTCGACCAGTTTCCCAAGTATCCGCTGCGCTTTGGTCCTTCCCCCATCCACCGACTCGACCGGCTCACCGAATACCTCGGCGGCGCCACGGTATGGGCGAAGCGCGACGACGTGAACTCGGGGCTGGCCTTCGGCGGCAACAAGGTTCGCAAATTGGAGTATCTGGTCGCTGACGCCTTGGCCCAGGGTTGCGACACGCTGGTCTCCATCGGTGGCGTTCAATCGAACCACACCCGTCAGGTCGCGGCCGCTGCCGCGGCCGTCGGCTTACGGTGCGTGCTCATCCAGGAGAGCTGGGTCGATTGGCCCGACATCACGTACGACCGCGTCGGCAACATCCTGCTGAGTCGCCTCATGGGCGCCGACGTGCGCCTCGTGCGCGCCAAGTTTGATATCGGGTTCAAGGAGAGCTGGGAGCGGGCCATCAGGGAGCTCGAAGCCGGCGGCCATCGACCCTACGCCATTCCCGCCGGCGCGTCGGATCACCCCCTCGGGGGCCTCGGCTTCGCGGGGTGGGCGCTCGAGGTCGAAGAGCAGGAGCGACAGCTCGGCGTCGCGTTCGACTACGTCATCGTCTGCTCGGTAACGGGTTCGACGCAGGCCGGCATGATCGCCGGTTTCGCGGTGAATGACCTGCCGCGCAAGGTGATAGGCATCGACGGTTCCGCCAAACCGGCCGAGACCTGGGAGCAGGTGGCTCGAATCGCGCGAGCGACGGCGAAATTGATCGGGGTGGCGCGACCGATCCTCGACGAGGAGATTCTCCTCGACGATCGCTACCACGCCGGCACGTACGGCATCCCCGATGAGCGCACGGTGCACGCGATCAAGCTTGGCGCGTCGCTCGAGGCGATGATCACGGACCCCGTGTACGAGGGTAAGTCCCTTGCCGGACTGATCGACTTGGTCCAGCGCCACGAGATCGAGCCCGACGCCAACGTGCTGTTTGCGCACCTCGGTGGCCAGCCGGCGCTCAACGCGTACGCCTCGCTCTTCAGCTAGACGGCGAAGACCTGCCCGGCGATGAGCTCACGACGAGACTGGCGGTGGCGCCACGCCGCGAGGCTAGCGATCGTCGCGTTGCCCGCGCCCGACACCAGTGTGGCCACGAGCGGTGCCCACAGGTGCGTGCCGTCGTAGAAGGTCACCCACAGTGCCGATCCCACCGTACCCAGCATCCAGGAACCAGTGGAGACGCCCGACGCATCTCGAGTGCGCACTAGCTCGAGCAGCTGCGGTGCGCGCGTCAGCATCATGGTGACACCCGTGCCGTAGACGCCCCCGGCCCACCCCCACATCAGGGTCGGCACCACGCACGTAGCCGCGAAGAAGGCCAGCGCGGCGCTGACCGTGGCGCCGTGGCGCCACGGTCGCAGCCGCACGAGAATGGCGAGCTGCAGCGGCAGGACGATCAAACTTCCCATGATCACTGCCCACGAGTGGGCAGCCACGCCGTAACTGATCCAAAAGAACCCCATGTAGACGAAGAGCAGCCAGGTAGCCAGGGATACGCCCTCGACGCCCCGGGTGGCGGCGCGGCGCAACTGAACCATCGTGCTGACGAGGCCCACCCCCACGGCGATCCACCCGAGGTCAATGGCGAGGGCGTGAAAGTTCACTCCGTAAGGGTACTGGCGAAACCGCTCACCGTCGGCGATTGGCGGCGGAGATGACCGCCTCGAGCGAGGCGTCGAGGATCGAGGAACTCATGCCGACGCCCCACCACGTGGCGCCGCCGTCGTCCTCGGCTTCAACGTAGGCGACCGCCGACGCTTCGGCCCCGGCGGTGAGGGCGTGCTCGTGGTAGTCGCGAACGCGAAAGCCGATTCCGAGCTCGCTGCGCAACCCGTTCATCAGCGCATCAATCGGCCCGTTGCCGTCGCCCTTGAGCGTCACGTGGTGGCCGTCAACCATCAACTGCGCAAAGATCCTGGTGTGCTGGTGGTCAGCGCTCACCTCGCTCGAGAGCAGCTGGATGGCCGGGCTCTCGGGTCGATAGGTCGTCGTGAACACATCCCAGATTTCGGCCGGCGAGATCTCGGTGCCCGACTCCTCGGTGAGCGCTTGAACCCGCTTGGAGAACTCCACCTGCATGGAACGAGGCAGGTCGAGGCCGTGTTCGGTGCTCAATACGTACGCCACGCCCCCCTTGCCCGACTGTGAGTTCACCCTGATGATGGCCTCGTAGGTTCGCCCGGTGTGCTTGGGATCAATGGGCAGGTAGGGAACCTCCCAGACGTCGTACTCGTCACCGATCGCCGACATGCCCTTCTTGATGGCGTCCTGGTGCGAACCCGAGAACGCGGTGTAGACCAGTTCACCGACGTAGGGGTGCCGAGGGTGTATCGGCAGCCGATTAGCGTATTCCGCCACGTGGCGGACCCGGTCGATGTCACTGAGGTTGAGCTGGGGGTCGACGCCCTGCGAGAAGAGGTTGAGCGCCAGGGTCACCACGTCCACGTTGCCCGTGCGTTCGCCGTTGCCAAAGAGCGTTCCTTCGACGCGGTCCGCGCCGGCGAGCACCCCGAGTTCGGCCGCGGCCACGGCGGTGCCCCGATCGTTGTGGGGATGCAGCGACAGCACCACGGCCTCGCGACGATTCACGTGACGAGAGAACCACTCGATTGCGTCCGCGTACAGGTTGGGGGTGTACATCTCCACGGTCGCCGGCAGATTGACGATGAGGGGACGCCCGGGCGTCGGATCGATCACGTCGATCACGGCGTTCACGATGTCCGCCGCGAACGGCAACTCGGTGCCCGTGAAGCTCTCGGGCGAGTATTCGTAGATGAACTCGCTCTGCGGCGAGGTCGCCTCCAGCGATCGGCACAGATGAGCGGCCCGCAGCGCGATCGCCGTAATGCCGGACTGGTCAAGTCCGAAGACCACGCGGCGCTGCAGGGTCGACGTGGAGTTGTAGAAGTGCACGATCGCTCGCCGAACGCCCCGCAAGGATTCGTAGGTACGCGCGATGAGGTCGTCTCGGCACTGGGTCAACACCTGAATGGTCACGTCCTCGGGGATCAGGCCGTCGTCGATGAGGTGGCGCACGAAGTCGAAATCGGGCTGGGAGGCCGCGGGGAAGCCGACCTCGATCTCCTTGAAACCGATCCGAACCAACTCGGCGAACATCGCCCCCTTGCGTTCGAGGTCCATGGGATCGATCAGCGCTTGGTTGCCGTCGCGAAGATCGACGCTGCACCATCGCGGTGCGCTCGACAGATGGCGGTCGGGCCAGCTCCGATCCACCAGATCCACCGGCACGACGGAGCGATATTTGGTGAAGGGCATCGGACTGGACTGCTGGGGATTCGGATACGACGTCATCGTGATCTCCTCTACCAATCGAGAAACAAAAAACCCCCGCGAATGCGGGGGTGTCGGACGGGCGCCAGCCCGCCCTAGCGCAGCAGCAGCTCGGCGAAGTGTGCGATGCTCATCGGTCCAGTGTACATCTCGTCGTCCGCGTGTCCAGCGCGCCGCTAACCTGTTCTCCGTGGGCACACTCCGGGCACTCGTGAAATTGGTCGCCATTCTCGGCGTCATCGCCGTCGTGGGCGGCGTCGTATTGCTGTTTGCGCGGGGTCGGTCAGTCGACTCGGTTTCCTACGACGAGTGGCCCGACGTCCCACCCAACCCTGCGGCGTAGTCCGCGAAGGAGGCAGCATGTCGGCAATGGAGTATCGACGCCTGGGACGCTCGGGCTTGAAGGTGAGCGTCCTGTCCTTTGGCAGCTGGGTCACCTTCGCCAACCGGGACCAGATCCAGACGGCAAAGGAAGCCGCCGAGTGCCTCGCCGCCGCCAAGGACGCCGGGGTCAACTTCTTCGACAACGCCGAGGCCTACGCCGCGGGCGAGTCCGAGCGAGTTATGGGTGCGGCCTTTCGTGAACTGGGCTGGAAGCGGCACGAATACATCGTCTCCACGAAGCTCTTCTGGGGCCTCTACGACGTGCCGAACATGCGCAATACGTTGAATCGCAAGTACCTCAGCCAGGCGATCGACGCCTCGCTGGAGCGACTCGGACTGGACTTCGTCGACCTGGTGTTCTGCCACCGCCCCGATCCCCACACCCCGATCGAGGAGACGGTGTGGGCCATGAGCGACATGATCAGCCAGGGCAAGGCCCTCTACTGGGGCACGTCCGAGTGGAGTGCCGACGAGATCCGTGCGGCCTACGACATTGCCGACCGCCACCACCTCCACCAGCCGCTCATGGAGCAGCCGCAGTACAACATCCTGTGGCGTGACCGCGTCGAGAAAGAGTACCGGCGCCTCTACGACGACATCGGTCTCGGCACGACGATCTGGTCGCCGCTCGCGTCGGGTCTGCTCACTGGTAAGTACCTGAACGGCGTGCCCGAGGGCTCGCGCGCGACGCTGCCGGGTTACGAATGGCTGCGCGCACAGTTGACCGACGAGGGCCGTAATCGCAAGGTCGCCGAGCTCAAGGTGATCGCCGACGAGCTCGACATCACGCTCACCCAGTTGTCACTGGCGTGGTGCGCGAAGAACCCGCACGTCTCGACGGTGATCACCGGCGCGTCGTCCGCGGCCCAGGTGCGCGAGAACATGACCGCCCTGGACGCGATGGCGCGGCTCACCGACGACGTGATGGAGCGCATCGACGTCATCAGCTACTTCTCGTAGCCGTTGGCCCGGCGCTAGCGCAGCGTAATGAGGTGAATGTCCTGAATGCCGTCGGTGTTGCGCAGTCGTTCGACCACTGCCGGCGGCGTTGGCGTCGTGGTGGACATCACCATGAGAGCCGTCTGATTCAACGGATCGGGGCCAACCGCCATCGACGAAATGGAGACGTGCGCTTCGCCCAGGGCTAGGCCGACGTGTCCGATCATGCCGGGACGATCGTCGTTGTGCACCACCAGCATCTCGGCGGCGGGGGGAATCTCGACGCTGTGCCCGTCCACGGTGACGATGCGAGTCTCCAATCGAGTGCCAATTGTCATGAGCGTGCCGGACACGGCGTGATCGCCCGAGCGCACCGTGATGAGGTTGACGTACTCGGGTGACTCCACCGTCGACACCTCGCCCCAGGCGAGACCGTGATCGGCCGCCATCTGAGGCGCGTTGACGAACGAAACCCCATCGTGACCGGTGGCGCTGAGCAGGCCCTTTAACGCGCACAGGGTCAAGATCTTCGTGCCGGCACCGGCGAGATCACCCTGATAGATGACCTCGAGGTCAGCGGGGTTCCCGTCGAGCAACCCGCCAATGAATCGGCCGAGGATCTCGGCCAACCCCATGAACGGCCGCACGACGTTGGACACCTCGCCCGCCGACACGTTGACGGCGAACGGCACGAAGTCCCCGGCCAACGCCAAGAGCACCTGTTCCGCAATGGTCACGCCCGCCTTGTCCTGGGCCTCGGTCGTCGAGGCGCCGAGGTGCGGCACGACGACGACGGATGGCAGATCGAACAGGGGCGATTCCGTCGTCGGTTCCTTGGCGAACACGTCGAGGGCCGCGCCCTGCACGTGTCCCGAGCGAATGGCCGCCGCCAGGTCGTCCTCGTTCACGATCCCGCCCCGCGCGGCGTTGACGATACGCACGCCAACCTTGGCTTTGGCGAGTGCCGCACCGTCGAGGAGGTTGAGCGTCTCCTTGTTCTTGGGCAGGTGAATGGTGATGAAGTCGCTCTGGGCGAGCAGGCGGTCGAGGTCCATGAGCTCCACGCCCATGTGGCGAGCTCGGTCTTCGGAGATGTAGGGGTCGTACGCCACGATTCGCATGCCAAAGGCCAAGGCGCGTTGCGCGACGAGGGCGCCGATCTTGCCCAGCCCGACGATGCCGAGGGTCTTAGCGTAAAGCTCGACCCCTTCCCATTTGGATCGCTCCCACTTGCCGGCCTTCAGTGCCGCGTGCGCCTGGGGAACGTTGCGCGCTTGGGCGAGCAGCAGCGCCATCGTCTGCTCGGCGGCCGAGAGGATGTTTGACTGCGGCGCGTTTACCACCATGACGCCGAGCTCGGTCGCCCGGGTCACGTCAACGTTGTCGAGCCCGATGCCCGCTCGACCAACGACGACGAGGTCCCGAGCGGCTTCGAGCGTCGCCGCGTCGACGTTGGTCGCTGACCGTATGATCAGCGCGTTCGCGCCAGCCACCGCGGCGAGCAGTTCGGGCGGCGTCAGCCCGAGTCGGACGTCGACCTCGTGACCGGCGTCGCGAAGGGCCTGGAGCCCCGTCGGAGCGATTTCTTCAGTTACCAGCACTCGGGCCACGGTTCACCTTTCGTCGTTTCCAGTTGTCACGCGCGTCACGCGTTCGCTTGCACCAACGCGCCGAGCCGATCGAGGCCTTCGAGGAGGTCGGCGTCGCCGAGGGCGTAACTCAGTCGAAAGTAACCCGACAACCCGAAGGCCTCCCCGGGCACGACCGCCACCTTGATGGTGTCGAGCAACAGCTCGGCGAGCTCGGCCGAGCTGTGCGCGACGCGGCCCGCGAAGTTGCGTCCGAGCAGGCCGCTGACGTTCGGATAGCAGTAGAACGCCCCGTCCGGCTCGGCGCAGGTCACGCCGTCAATGTCGTTCAGCATCGCGGTCATCACTTGTCGCCGCCGATCAAAGGCGGCGCGCATGGCGCGCACCGCGGCGAGATCGCCGGTGAGCGCCGCGATGGCCGCGCGCTGGGAGATGTTCGCAACGTTGGACGTCGTCTGGCTCTGGTAGTTGATGGCCGCGTTCACCACGTCGGGGGGCCCGATGAGCCAGCCGACGCGCCACCCGGTCATCGCGTACGTTTTGGCCACGCCGTTCACGATCACCCAGCGATCGCCCAGTTCGGGCGCGACGACCGGCATCGAGACGTGGCGGGCGCTGCCGTAGACGAGGTGCTCGTAGATCTCGTCGCAGAGCACCCAGATATCGTGCGACGCCGCCCAGCGGCCAATCGCCGCCACGTCGTCGGGTGCGACCACCGCGCCGGTGGGGTTGGACGGCGAGACGAAGACGAGCAACTTCGTTCGGTCCGTGCGACGGCGTTCGAGGTCATCGACCGTCACCCGAAAGCCCTGCGCTTCGCCGGTCATGACCGCGACGGGCGTTGCGCCGGCCAAATAGACCGCTTCGGGGTAGGTGGTCCAGTAGGGCGCGGGGATGAGGACCTCGTCGCCGGGGTCGAGCAGTGTGGCCAAGGCGTTCGCGATAGCGTGCTTGCCACCGTTGGTCACCAGCACTTGACTCGCCGCGACGCTCAGACCAGAGTCTCGCGCGGTTTTCATCGCGATCGCGTCGCGCAGCGCGGGCAGACCGGCCGTCGGGGTGTACTTGAAGTTCGCCGGGTCGTGGCACGCGGCGGCGGCGGCCTCGACGATGTGGTCGGGCGTTGGGAAGTCGGGTTCACCGGCACCGTAGACGATGACCGGCTCACCAGACGCCTTGAGTGCCTTCGCGCGGGCGTCCACGGCTAGCGTCGCGCTCGGCGCCAAGCTCCCCAACCGGTCACTGACCCGCGCGCCCATCACCACTCCATTTCGTAGTCCGTAAGATGGATAGTCTATGACCTCCCCCGACAGCATCCGCATCCCCTCTGACCTCCTGCCGCGCGACGGACGATTCGGATCGGGGCCATCGAAGGTCCGTCCGGCCCAACTCGACGCCCTCGTAGCCGATGCGCCGACGTACCTCGGCACGTCGCACCGCCAGGCAACCGTACGCAACAAAGTTGGCGAGGTGCGCGACGGGCTGCGCGCTCTCTTTGGTCTGCCCGACGGCTACGAAGTCCTGCTCGGCAATGGCGGCACGACGTGCTTTTGGGATGCCGCGACCTTCCACCTCATCGACCGGCGCAGCCAGCACCTCAGCTTCGGCGAGTTCTCGTCCAAGTTCGCGTCGGCCGCGAAATCGGCGCCGCACATCGACGCGCCCCAGGTCATCGTGAGCGATCCCGGCACCCACCCCACGGTGGCCGTTGACGAGTCGATTGACCTGTACGCACTGACGCACAACGAAACCTCGACGGGCGTCATGATGCCCATCGCGCGTCCGCAGGGTGCGCGTGGGCTGGTCGCCGTCGACGCCACGTCGGCCGCCGGGGGTTTGCCGGTAGACCCGACGCAGTTCGACTGCTACTACTTCGCACCCCAGAAGTCGTTCGCCTCCGACGGCGGACTGTGGCTCGCCCTGTGCTCACCGAGCGCCATCGAGCGTATCGAGCGCCTCGCGGCGTCGGACCGGTGGACGCCGGCATTCTTCGACCTCAAGATTGCGCTCGACAATTCGCGGCTCAATCAGACCTACAACACGCCCGCGCTTGCCACCATCCACCTCTTGGCCTCCCAAATTGCCTGGATGAATGAGAACGGGGGCCTGGCGTTCTCCGCCGGCCGATCACGCCGCTCGTCAGAGATTCTCTATACGTGGGCCGAGGCGTCGGACTTCGCGACGCCGTTCGTAACGCAGCAAGCCCAGCGCAGCCACGTCGTGGGCACCATCGACTTCGACGAGGCCATTGACGCCGCCGTGGTCGCGGCCGTGCTGCGCGCGAACGGCGTGGTGGACACCGACCCGTATCGCAAGCTCGGCCGCAACCAGTTGCGCATCGCCATGTTCCCGAGCGTCGAACCCGACGACGTCGCGTCGCTGTGCGCCAGCATCAACTTCGTCGTGGGAAAGCTGTAGCCATCGCGATCGAACAGTCGACAAGGCGATCGCCGGGCCGGGTACTCGTCACCGGCGCGACCGGCTACGTCGGCGGGCGGCTGGTGCCGCGCCTGCTCGATGACGGACGCGCTGTTCGCTGCCTGGTGCGCACGCCCGAGAAACTTGACCGCGCACCGTGGCGCGACGACGTCGAGGTGCTGCGTGGGTCGCTCGAAGGGCCCCTCGACGCGGCCATGGCCGGCGTCGAGGTCGCCGTCTACCTCGTCCACGGCATCGGTGACGGCCCCGACTGGGTGGCCCGCGAAACGTCACAGGCGGCTCGCTTCAGCGCCGCTGCCGCCGCCGCGGGCGTGGGCCGCATCGTGTACCTCGGTGGCATGGGACGAGACGGCGCGTCGCTCAGCGCCCACTTGCGAAGCCGCCACGACGTCGGTCGTACGCTGGCTAGCGGACCGGTCCCGGTTACCGAGTTGCGCGCCGCGGTCATTATCGGCTCTGGATCGGCGAGCTTTGAGATGCTGCGCTACCTCGTCGAGGTGCTACCGATCATGGTCACGCCGAAATGGGTTACCACGCGGTCTCAACCCATCGCGATCTCGGACGTCGTGGACTACCTGGTGCGAGCGATCGACGCGTCGCCGCCAATCGCGGGGGTCTTCGAAATCGGTGGACCAGACGTGGTTTCCTACGCCGAGATGATGGCCACCTACGCCGACGTGGCCGGACTCGCACCGCGGCGCCTGCTGCCCGTTCCCGTCTTGACGCCCCGGCTGTCCAGTCACTGGGTGGGACTCGTCACGCCGGTACCCGCGTCGCTCGCTCGACCACTCGTCGACAGCCTGGTCAACGAGGTGGTGGTACGCGATCCGACGACCGTAGCCCTGTTCGGCGCACCCCGTCGGTCGCTGCGTGACGCCATCGCCCTGGCGCTGGGCGTCACCCACCGCGACGAGGTGCCCACCGCGTTCACCGACGCCGACCTGCAGCTGTTTCGTCCCTACGCGACTGACCCCGCCTGGGCCGGCGGCACCGAGCTCACCGACGTGCGCGTCATCGAGACCTCCGCTCCGGCTGAGGCCTGCTACCGGACAATCTGCGCTATCGGCGGGGAACAGGGCTGGTACCGGGGCGAATGGCTGTGGCGCCTGCGCGGTCTTCTCGATCGTCTCTGGGGCGGCCCGGGGCTTCGTCGCGGTCGGCGTCACCCGAGCGAGTTGCGCGTCGGTGACTTCGTCGACTTTTGGCGCGTTGCGGCCCTCGAGCCCCCACGCCTGATCCGCCTGCGTGCCGAGATGATCCTGCCCGGCGAGGCGTACCTCGAATGGCAGATCGAGGCCACCAGCACTGGCGCGCGCATTACGCAACGCGCGCTCTTCAAGCCGCGGGGCCTCTGGGGGCGCGCCTACTGGTACGCCGTCGCCCCGTTCCACGGTCTCGTCTTCCCGGGCATCATCCGCGGTCTCGCTCGCGACGCGGAAGGGCGCTGACTCAGTCGGTGTCGCCGCCCGAGACCTCGGTCACCTTCTGCTTGCCCGCTGAGACAAATGGCATCATGGCGCGCAGCTTCGTGCCAATCTCCTCGATCGGGTGCTTCTTGCCGACCTCGCGAAGCTCTCGGTAACGGGGTCGTCCAATCTCGTTCTCCTGGATCCACTCGGCGGCGAACGTCCCGTCCTGAATCTCGGTCAGGACCTGCTTCATGTCGGCCTTCACCTGGTCGGTGATGATTCGCGGTCCCCGGGTGAGATCCCCGTACTCGGCGGTGTCCGAGACCGAGAACCGCATGCCGGTAATCCCCTCCTCGTACATCAGGTCAACGATCAGCTTGAGCTCGTGCAGGCACTCGAAGTACGCGCTCTCGGGCTGGTACCCGGCCTCCACCAACGTCTCGTACCCCGCTTTCACGAGGGCCGATACGCCACCACAGAGGACCGCCTGCTCACCGAACAGGTCAGTCTCGGTCTCCTCGGTGAAGGTCGTCTCGAGCACGCCGGCGCGCGTCGCGCCGATGCCGTGCGCGTAGGCGAGCGCGATCGCGTGCGCCTGTCCCGACGCGTCCTGCTCGACCGCGATCAGCGACGGCACACCGCCGCCCTCGAGGTACGTCCGGCGAACGAGGTGGCCCGGACCCTTGGGCGCCACCATCGCGACGTCGACGTCGGTCGGCGGCGCGATCAGGTTAAAGCGAATGTTGAACCCGTGAGCGAACAGCAGGCACTTGCCCGCGCTGAGGTGCGGAGCGACTTCGAGTTCGTAGATCCGCTTCTGCTCGGTATCGGGCAACAGCATCATGATGACGTCGGCTTCGGCGGCGGCGTCGGCGATGCCGAGTACCCGCAGGCCCGCTTCTTCGGCTTTCAGCACCGAGCTCGACTCGGGTCGCAGTCCGACGCGAACGTCGTAGCCGCTGTCGTGCAGGTTGAGCGCGTGGGCGTGGCCCTGGGAGCCGTAGCCGAGAACGGCGATCTTCTTGCCGCGCAATACCTCGGGGCGGGCATCGGCCTCGTAGTACATGGTGGTCATGGTTCAGTCCTTCTGCTGCTCGTCGGCCGGGGTGGCCCGCCCAAGTCTAGGGAGTGCGACCCGGCCCGTCCGGTGAAGCTCGACCTCCGCGAAGGCCTCGAGGTCGCGCTCGAGGGCGTCGCAGGCGGCCGGCGTCCCGGCCAACATCACCGTGACCGCCCCGGGATCAACGTCGACGATAGCGGCGCCCGCGCTGCCCAGCGTGTCGAGCAAGGGGGTTCGGTTGCCGACGTCCGTTTTGATCGTGGCGAGTAGGAGCTCGCGCTCGACGGCTTCGCGCGGTGCGATATCGGTGATCGCCACCACGTTCACCAACTTGTCGAGTTGCCCGACGATCTGTTCGAGGGGCGCCGACTCCGCGTCGACGACGATCGTCACGCGCGAGAAGCGAGCGTGGCTCTCCGCCGGCGCCACCGCCAGCGAATAGATATTGAAGCCCCGCCGCGCAAACATGCCGGCGATGCGGGCGAGAACTCCCGATTTGTTCTCCACCAGCACCGACAGGATGTGGTGGCGCACTGGTGAGTGACTGACCTCGCCGGCGAAGGGTTCGGGCGTGTTCATCGCGCACCGCGCTGGGATGGGTGCACCATGATGTCGTCGTTGCTGGCGCCGGCGGGCACCATCGGAAAGACCTTCTCCGTGGAATCAGTTCGAAAGTCGATCACCACGGGAACGTCGTTGATCGAGTGAGCCTCGTCGATGACGTCGTTCATCTCCTTGACGTTCGTCGCACGCAGACCAACGCAGCCCATGGCCTCAGCCCACTTGACGTAGTCGGGTAGGTCGGCCGACAGGTAGACCTCGCTGTAGCGCTCGTCGTAGAACATCTCCTGCCACTGGCGAACCATGCCCAGGTACGCGTTGTTCAGAATCGCCACTTTGATGGGGATGCCCTCGGCGCGCGCCGTCACCAGTTCCTGCGCCGTCATCTGGAAGCAGCCGTCGCCGTCGATGCACCACACGGTTCGATCGGGACGTCCGACCTTGGCGCCGATGGCCGCGGGCACGCCGAAGCCCATCGTGCCCGCGCCGCCGGAGTTGATCCAGCTGTTGGGCTCGTCGAACCTCCAGTGCTGGGCGGTCCACATCTGGTGCTGACCCACCCCCGACGCCACGATCGTCCCCGCCGGCGTGCTGCGCGCGATCGACTCGATCACGTGCTGGGGCCGCAGTGGTCCATTGGCCTCGGGTTCGTCGTAGACGAGTGGGTATTGCGACTGCCACTGACGAATCTCGCGCCACCAGTCGTCGAGGCGACGCGGCGCGGCCCCGGCCGCGTCGAAGGCCCGCAGTGCGGTCGCGACGTCAGTCTGCAGGGCGACGTCGGGACGACGAATCTTGCCGAATTCAGCTCGGTCGATGTCGACGTGGATCACCTTCGCGCCGGGCGCGAACGTCGCGATTTTGCCGGTGACCCGATCATCGAAGCGCGCGCCCAGGACGATGAGCAGATCGCTGCGCTGAATGGCGGTGACCGCGGCGTAGACGCCGTGCATGCCGGGCATGCCCAGGTGCTGGTCGTGCGAGTCAGGAAAGACCCCTCGAGCCATCAGCGTGGTCACCACCGGGATCCGGGTTCGCTCGGCGAAGGCCAGCAGCTCGGCGGACGCCCGCGACTTGAGCGCTCCCCCGCCGACGTAAAGCACGGGGCGCTCGGACTGGGCAATCAGCGCCACGCAGCGCGCCACGGCAGCCTCGTCGAGCGCCACGGTCGGGTGATAACCCGGCAAATCCAAGTCGTCGACGCTCGCGGGGTACCACCACTCCATCGTGGACTGCGCGACGTCCTTGGGTACATCGATGAGCACCGGACCGGGCCGGCCGGTGGTCGCGAGGTGAAAGGCCGCCGCGACCGCGCGCGGCAGTTCGTGGGCCGACTGGACGAGAAAGTTGTGCTTGGTGATGCCCATGGTGATTCCGGTGATGTCGCACTCCTGGAACGCGTCGAGTCCGATCGAACTCGTGGCGACCTGGCCCGTGATCACGACGAGGGGCGTCGAATCCATGTGGGCGTTGGTGATCGGCGTCACGATGTTGGTCGCACCGGGGCCGCTCGTAACCATGGCCACCCCCGCTCGACCGGTCGCCATGGCGTAGCCCTCGGCCATGTGGCCGGCGCCTTGTTCGTGACGAACCAAAATGTGGCGGATCGAGGAATCGATCAGCGGGTCATAGACCGGCAGGATTGCGCCGCCGGGCAGGCCGAAAATAGCGTCGACCCCCTGCTGTTCGAGGCTCTTGATCAAGGCTTGCGCGCCAGTTAGCTGCACGATCCCTACTTCCGTCCATATAAAGAAAAAAGCCTCCCGTCTGGGAGGCCTCCGGTATACGCAATGACGTGACTACCGGCGCCTATCCCCTACTACTACCAGAATCAGGCGCCCAGACGTCACGTGACCATCTAAGCACACCGGCGACGCACGTGCAAGGCGCCGCTGACGCGGTGGCTACCTCGACGTGACCGCACCCGTCTCGGCGCCCTGCACCAGGCGAGCAAACTTTTCGAGGACACCCGTCGTGTAGCGCGGCGTGAAGGCCGTGCGACGCCCACGGCGCTCGGCGAGCACCTCGTCATCCACGAGGAGCTCAATGGTGTTGTCGCGCACGTCTATTTCAATCGTGTCGCCGTCTTCGACCAATCCGATTGGGCCGCCGTTGAGCGCCTCGGGCGCAACGTGCCCAACGCAGAAGCCGTGCGTGCCGCCGCTGAAGCGACCGTCGGTTACTAGTGCCGAGTCGCTCCCTCGCCCGACGCCCTTCATGGCCCCCGTCACCGCGAGCATCTCGCGCATGCCGGGGCCGGCCTTGGGGCCCTCGTAGCGAATGACGACCACGGTTCGCGGCTGGATCTCTCCGGCGAGGATCGCCGCCATCGCGGCGTCTTCACCGTCAAAGACCCGCGCACTGCCGCGAAAATGCATTTCGTCAATTCCCGCGACCTTCACCACGGCGCCGCGCGGCGCCAGCGAGCCCCGCAGCACGGCGATGCCGCCTCGATCGTGCAGCGGGTGATCGAGGTCGTGCACCACCTCGCCGTCGGGTCGGCGGGCGTGATACGCCTCAAGGCTCTCCGCCATGGTGCGTCCCGAGACGGTCATGACGTCACCGTGCAAGAGTCCGCGCTCCAACAGGTGCGCGAGCACGACTGGTACGCCGCCGACGGCGTCGATATCGCTCATGTGGTACCGACCGTGAGGCTTGGTATCGGCAATGTGGGGAACGCGCGACGCCACGCGGTTGAAGTCGTCGAGCTCGAGGGGCACCCGGGCCTCGTGAGCGATGGCGAGTAGGTGCAGCACCGCGTTGGTCGATCCGCCGAGGGCCATCACGACGGCGATCGCGTTCTCGAAGGCTTCGCGCGTCATGATCTGACGGGCGGTGATGCCGCGGTCGAGCAGCGAGACCACCGCGAGGCCCGAGTCGTAGGCGTACTGATCTCGCCGCGGATCAATGGACGGTACGCTCGCGCTGCCGAGCAGGGACATGCCGATCGCCTCACCCACACTGGCCATGGTGTTGGCCGTGAACATGCCGGCGCAGCTGCCCTCGCCCGGACACGCGGCTAGCTCGATATCGCGTAGCGCCTCATCGCTCATTGCGCCGACGGCGTTGGCTCCCACCGCCTCGAAGACCGACGTGATGTCCAGGGCTTCGCCGTTGAGGTGGCCAGGCATGATGGTGCCCCCGTACAAGAAGACGCTCGGCACGTCGAGACGCGCCGCCGCCATCAGCATGCCGGGCAGTGACTTGTCACAACCCGCGAACGTCACCAGCGCGTCGAAGCGCTCCGCGTGCATCACCGTCTCGACCGAGTCGGCGATCACCTCTCGCGAGACGAGCGAGGCGCGCATCCCCTCGTGACCCATCGATATGCCATCGGAGACCGCGATCGTGACGAACTCGAACGGCACGGCACCGGCGTCGCGTACCGCCACTTTGGCGCGCTTGGCCAAACGGTCCAGCGGCAGGTTGCACGGCGTCACCTCATTCCAGCTCGAGGCCACACCAATTTGCGCCTTGACCATGTCGTCGTCGCCGAGCCCCATCGCGCGAAGCATCGAACGAGCGGGCGCGCGACCTTTGCCGAGGGTGACGTCGGTGCTGCGCGGAGTCGGGTGCGTAGTCATGTCCGTAGTCTACGAAGCGCGGCCCGGTCGATGGCTCGACCTGGTGCACTGGCGCTGGCCGTCGACTACGAGGTCGCGATCCCCCCGTCGTGCTCTAGGGCGAGGATCGACAACCGCCACCGCGCGGCCACGTCGCACTCGTACTGTGGGGTCGTGCGCGGTTGGCGCGTCGACGACGTTACCCCGAATCCCGTGGATAATTAGCGCCGCGCTTCAAGCTCGCTCACGACGGCCCGACCGTTGGCCCGTCCTCGAGTCTCGCGCATGACGAGTCCGACGAAGAACTGAGCCAACTTGTCGTCGCCGTCGCGGTACCGGCTCCACTCGTCGGGGTTCGACTCGATGAGTGACGCCACCGTTTCTTTCAACGAGTCACCCGTCAGCTGTTCGAATCCCCGCGCCGCGGCGGCCGAGCGAGCGTCACCCGCACCGGCAAGGAGGTCAGCCAGCACGGTCTTGGCCTGGGTTGCGGACAGTTCGCCGCGCGATTCCATGGCGAGGGTCTCCGTGAATGCATCGACCGTCAGGCGGCTGACGTCGTCCACGCCGGCCAGTTCATTCGCGACACGCGACAGCGCCATCATGGCGTCGACTCCCGCGCGCGACGCCGCGTGGACGTAGCGCTCAAGCCCAAGGTCGATCACCGCGTCCACGGCATCGCGCTGCGCCGGCGTCGGCGAGACGAAGAGCTCGAGCAGCGCGGCGCGGCGCTCGGCGGGCATGGGACCGAGACCGGCCACCACTCGGGCCCGCCACGCGTCATCGGGGTTCAAGTCGACCAGATCCGGCTCGCGGAAGTACCGATAGTCCTCGGCTTCTTCCTTCACCCGCATCGTCGAGGTCGCTCCCACGTTCTCGTCCCAGTGTCGGGTCTCTTGACGCACGACCCCGCCGCCCTCGATGAGGGCCACCTGTCGCCGCGACTCGAACTCGATCGCGTGATAGAGGCTCCGCAAGGAGTTCAAATTCTTGATCTCGCAGCGCGTACCGAAGTCCTCGCCGCTGCGGCGCACCGAGACGTTGGCGTCGATGCGCATCGAGCCCTCCTCCATGCGCCCGTCCGATGCCCCGGTCGCGATCAGCACGGCGCGCAGCTCGCTGGCGTAACGTCGAGCCTGCGCCGCGGAGCGAATGTCGGGTCCCGAGACGATCTCGACGAGCGGCACGCCGGAGCGGTTGTAGTCCACGAGCGACCGGTCAGCACCGTGAATACGCCCACCGCCCCCGAGGTGTGTCGACTTGCCGGTGTCCTCTTCAAGGTGAGCCCGCTCGATTGAGACGCGTGTCCCATCGGACAGATCGAGAAAGCCGTTGGCGTTGATCGGCAGGTCGTACTGCGAGATCTGGTAGTCCTTGGGCATGTCGGGGTAGAAGTAGTTCTTGCGGTGGAACGTGGATGCCTTGATCGTGCAATGCAGCGCCACGCCGATTGCCATCGCCAGATCGACGGCCCGCGCGTTCAGCACCGGTAGCGATCCGGGCAGACCCAGGCATACGGGACACACGTTCGTGTTGGGCTCGGCACCGAAGATGTTCGCGCAACCACAGAACATTTTGGTGGCCGTACGCAATTCGGTGTGCACCTCCAGTCCGACCACCATCTCCCAGTCGCTCGCGGACGTCACGATGCTCGCTCCTCACGTTCGAGGACACGAGCCGCAGCGAACAGCAGCGGTTCGCTACGGCCTGGTCCCAGGAGTTGCACCCCGATCGGCAGATCGGCCTCGCCCCGCCCGAACGGCACCGACAACGCGGCCTCGCCGGCGAGATTGGTCGGTATCGTAAAGACGTCCGAGAGGTACATCGCCATCGGATCGTTCGTCTTAGAACCAAAGGGAAAGGCGACTGATGGAGTCGTCGCCCCGATCAGGCAGTCGACGGCCTGATAGGTCCGGCGGAACGCGCCGATCATCTGCGTGCGAACCTTGAGGGCCTGGCCGTAGTACTCGTCGTAGTAGCCCGCCGACAGCGCGTACGTGCCGAGCATGATTCGCCGCTTCACTTCGGCGCCGAATCCCGCCGTGCGGGTTGCCTCGTTCATGGCGGCCACGTCGTCGCCGTCCACACGCAGGCCGTACCGCACACCGTCGTAGCGAGCAAGATTGCTCGACGCCTCGGCCGGGGCGATCAAGTAATACGCACTCAACCCGAGTCGCAGCTCGGGAATCGACAACTCGATCACCGTGGCCCCCGCGTCGGCCAGCACGGAACTAGCGCGTTCCACCGCCGCCACGATCGCTGAGTCGGCCCCATCGAGCAGCTCGCGCACCAGGCCGACGCGACGACCCCCGACACCGTCGTCAAGGTGCGCGAGGAGGTTGGGGGCGGGCTCGGGCAGCGACGTCGAGTCCATGGGATCGTGCCCGGCAATCACCTCGAGCAACAGGGCGGCGTCCGCGACATCGACCGCGAAGGGACCGATCTGGTCGAGCGAACTCGCGAAGGCGATGAGGCCGTAGCGCGACACCATGCCGTACGTGGGCTTGACCCCGACGATGCCGCACAGCGCGGCGGGCTGGCGAATCGACCCCCCCGTATCGCTGCCGAGGGCGAGCGGTGTCATGCCGGCGGCCACCGAGGCGGCCGAACCACCCGAGGATCCGCCGGGCACTCGCGATGGATCAAGCGGATTGCGCGTGGGCCCAAACGCTGACGTCTCGGTCGACGATCCCATCGCGAATTCGTCGAGATTAGTCTTGCCGACCGGCACCGCGCCGGCGGCGACGATCCGATCGATCACCGTGGCGGTGTAGGGCGGACGCCAACCGTCGAGGATCCTCGACGAACACGTCGTCGGCACGCCAAACTGGCAGAGGTTGTCCTTCAGGGCCACGGGCACCCCGGCGAGACGTCCCGGATCCTCGCCACGCCCTACGCGCTCGTCAACCAACTCGGCGGCGGCTCGCGCGCCGCGCTCGTCGATGTGCAAGAACACGTTCAGGTCGCCGTTGCGCTCGTCGATGGCGCGCAGCGAGTCATCCAGGATCGACTGCGCCGTTCGCTCACCCTGACGAACCCGGTTGGCAATATCGATAGCGCTCACGGAGCGTCGCCCATGATGCGCGGCACGGCAAAGCGACCGTCCTGTGCGTCCGGCGCCATGGCCAGGACCACGTCGTGATCGAGACTGGGCCGCACGACGTCGTCTCGCACCACATTGACCAGTCCGAACGGATGGGCCGTTGGCTCTACACCGGCGAGATCGAGGCTCCTCATGTCGGCCGCGTGGTCGAGGACCTGGGCGAGCTGACCAGTAAAGAGGTCCAGCTCCGACTCGGTCAAGTGCAAGCGGGCGAGCCTCGCCACGTGGGCCACGTCGGCGCGGGTGAGTCCGCTCACGATCCAACCGCCCGGTGGATGAAGTCGCGCGTCAGCGACTCGACGAGCGCGCGATCATTATCGATGGTCGCGACGTGATAGGAGTCGTCGAGCCAGACCCGCTCGATTGGACCACTCACCCGCGCCACCAGGTCGTCGCCGTTATCCGGCGTCACCACGTGGTCTTCGCGACTCGATAACAGCAGGCTTGGCGCGGTGATCAGTTCGAGAGACCCGTAGAGCTCCTCGACGCCGTCAAAGAGGCTCTTGGCGCACGTGAGAGGCGTCGCGGCGTAGGCGAGCTCCTCGACACCCTCGCGCTTTACGTCCGAACCGATCGCGTCAATTGTGGTGACACCAGCGTCGAGGAGCTGCGCGAGTCCCTCGAGCATCTCGGCGGCCGGGGGCTTCACCAACGGATTGATAAAGACGCAGGCCGCGACGTCATCTCGTCGTTGCGCCACGTACGCGCTGAGCCCGCCGCCCATCGACAGCCCGACCACCGCTTGGCGAGCCGTACGTCGTGCGAGATTGTCGTAGGCCGCCAGTGCGGCGCTCGACCAGTCGGCCCACGTGGTCGTCATCATGTCCTCCACCGACGTACCGTGCCCCGGCAGTCTCGGCAGCGAAACCGTGAACCCGTCGGCGGCGAGCGACTCGGCGAGCGGCCGCATAGACGTTGGGTTACCGGTGAATCCGTGCAAAACGAGTACCCCGACGGGCCCCCCGTCGGCTTCGTACGGCTCACAACCGGGCAAGATGGCGGAGGTCATGGAACATAGACTACCGGGCCAACCCACCGGGTCTCGAGGTCGGCCACGCAGTTGAACGGTGGCTTCGCATCAGTCGACGTGGCGCCCCCAGGGGCGCTGGTCTCACGCGAGCAGCGTTGGCAGTTGCGCGGCGAGCTCAGTGACCGACCAGCGGTCGCCCCGCTCCAGCGTCTCGGTCATCGTCCAGTTCTGGAACAGTCGAACGGTGCCCCCCTGGACAAAGAAGACGCGACCCGTCGCGGTGCACGTCTCCATGGCGAGGGTCGCCACGAGCGGCGAAATGTTTGCCGCGTCCCAGACGTCGAAGACCGACTCGTCCGCGGGCTTGACGACGTAGTCGGCGAGGCCCGGCGTCGACTCGGTCATGCGCGTTCGCGCAGCGGGGGCGATAGCGTTGACCCGCACGCCATATCGGCCGAGCTCCTCGGCGATGATAACCGTGAAAGCGGCAATCCCCGCCTTCGCCGCACCGTAGTTGGACTGGCCAACGTTCCCCAAGAGGCCCGACGTCGACGAGGTGTTGATGACCGACGCCGCCACCGGCTGTCCGGACTTGGCACGTTCGCGCCAGTACGTCGCGGCGTGCCGGGTCGGCACGAAATGTCCCTTGAGGTGCACGTTGATGACGGAGTCCCAATCATCTTCGGACAGATTAACGAGCACGCGGTCACGCAGAATGCCCGCGTTGTTCACGAGCACGTGAAGGTCGCCAAAGGCGTCAATCGCGTGCTGCACGAGACGAGCGCCCCCTTCCCAGTCGGCGACGTTGTCGTGATTAGCGACGGCCTCACCACCGAAAGCGCGAATCTCGGCTACCACCTCCTCGGCTGGCGTTGCCGTGTCGGGCGAGCCGTCCAGTGCGCCGCCAAGATCGTTGACCACGACGCGAGCGCCCTCGGCGGCGAAGAGCAGCGCGTGCTCTCGTCCAATTCCTCGTCCGGCCCCCGTGATGATCGCCACGCGCCCGTCTAACGCACCCATGATTTCTCCTCGTTCGTCCTGCTTCGATTGTACCGAGGTACTAGACGATCCTCCGGTGCCAGAACGACGGGGGCCGCGCGTGCGCGTGGTAGTGGTCGGGAATATTGCGCATGTGGTCGTCGATGGTCCAGTTGCCGGGCCCGAGCTCGCGGTCCGCGACAACCGCCAGTCGCGCGTGGAGCTCGCGCTTGATCTCGACGGGCGGCGCGTCGACGTGAGGCCGCCACACCACCATCGGCACCAAGCAGATTTCGCAGTCAGCGATCCAGCAGAGGTCGTCGTCAAGGTATCGCGTCGTCAGCGGCGCGGCTTCACAGAGATCGCATCGCACGGTCACTTCACGTTCACGATGATGGTGGAGCGGTAGGGAACGAGCGTACCCGGCGGCGGTATCGTCGAAACGACCTTCGTCCACGTCAGCGTGGCCGCGCCAGGACCCTTGGGCCGAAAGAACAACACCGCCTTGCGAAACGCGGCGATGGTCTGCGCTTGACCCATCCCGACAACGTCGGGTACGGGCCGCGGTCCCGTCCCCGCGGCCGCGACTGTTGTCGTCGTGGACGCAGACGGCGTGGTCGACGTCGTGGTGCTCGTCGCCGTTGCGCTTGACGTTGGTCCGCTACTGAGCGCCAGCACGACCGTCGATCCCTGGGGCACCGCCGCCGGATCGATGTGTCCGTGATAGAGCACCTCAACGACCTGGCCAACGGGCACCGTACTCGCGACGGCCGCCGAGGGCGGACAGTGCGCGTCGACCAACACGTGCGCCAAGACCGCCGTCGCGGCCGCGCAGCCCTGACCAAGCACCGAGGGTACCGTAACCATGAGGGGTCCCTCGGAGACGGTCACGGCTACGACAGAACCCGACTTCGCCGCACGACCGGCTGGCGGCGATTGCGTAATGATCTGATTGGCCGGTACGGTCGGCGAGTGCTCGCGGTGGGCGACGGTGACAGTTAAGCCATCGCTGCTCAATTGCGAGGTCGCCTGCGCGGCCGTGAGGCCAGCAAGCGACGGGATAGTGACCGACGATGTTGTCAGTCCCAGCTTCCACACGGCGCCACCGGCGATCGCGAGGACGAGAACGATCACGACAACGATCGCCGAACGGCGCCGGTGCGGTGGCGGCACGACCGGGTACGGCTCCGCCGCTCGACGAAGCGCCCTACCACCGTCATCAGCGTTCGCGGGGGCAGCGCGGCGCGGTGGCTGTGCGCGCGGGAAACCTGGTCCGCCGCTCGACTCGCGGACGGACCCCGCGATTTGCTCGGCCGACGGCGGGCGAAATCCGATTGACGTGCGCGGTTCGGTCGGCTGGTAGTTGGCGAGCAAGGGCGTCGACGTACGCGCCGTCGCGATCGTGAGCGGCGCGCTGTTGGTGACGGCGCCGCCAAGTCGGTTCGCAAATTGGTCGGCCGACAGGCGAAGCGTCGCGTCCGGCACAGCGGCCTGCGCGAGCATCATGTCGAGTGAGCCAAGTTCGCCTCGGATCGGCAACGGACTGTCGATTCGTGCGCGCACCATGGCGTCGGCGCTCGTAGCGTCAAAGGGGCTCTCGCCGGTGGCGGCCTCGAAGAGAATGAGGGCTAGTGCGTAGACGTCAGATTTCGCCGTGGCGGGCTCGCCACGCGCTTGCTCGGGGCTGAGGTATCGAACATCGTGGCGCGACCACGGACCGGGGTGCATGGCGCGCAGGCCGGCGAGCGCGACGTCGCTGACGCGCACGCTGCCGTCGTCGCCGAGAAGTATCTTGCGCGGCGACAGCGTGCCGAGGGTGATGTCGTGAGCGTCGAGATAGGCCAACGCGCTCGCCACGTCGCGTCCGAGCTTGGCCGTATCGTCAACGTCGAGACGCCGACCCGAGGCGAGGACGTCGTCTAAGGAACCACCAGCGAAGTACTCGGTCACCACGAAGATCGAACCCGACTCTTGTCCTCCGTCATAGACGCGGGCCAGGTGAGGGTGACTCAGCGTAGCGGCACGAATGATCTGCTCGCGAAACGCTCGGCGGACGTCCTCAAAGGCGGCGAGCTGGGCCAGTAGGAACTTGACGACCACGGTTCGATGAAGGACGGCGTCCTCGGCGACGTAGACCTCGGCCGTCGACCCGACTCCCAGCGCCTCAGTGATCCGATATCGACCGACGACCTCGTGGCCTGGCGAGAACGAGAAGTTGGGCATGATCAAACCTAACCCTAGAGCGCGTCTTCTCCGTCGTCGGCAATGGTGGTTCGCCACGCACCGGTCTCGAGCAGCTCGGTGAACTCGGCGGCTCCCACGACGGGCACGCCGAGGCGCCGGGCGCGCGTCACCTTGGATGTCCCGGGCGCGTCGCCCACCACCACGCAGTACGTCTTAGCGGACACCGTTCCCGGTGAGGTGCCACCGCGCGCGACGATCGCCGCTTGCGCTTGCTCCCGGGTAAAGCCCGCCAGCGTCCCGGTCACCACGACCGCACGGCCGGCGAGCGTCTGGCTCAGCGTCGTACCGCGAGGTTCGACCATCGTGAATCCGGCTTCGGCCAATCGGCTCATCCGAGCCACAACCTCGGGTGAGCGCACGAATCGGAAGACCGACGCCGCAATCACCGGACCAACACCGTCGATGATCTCGAGTTCCGAGAGCGCAGCGGCGGCCAGCGCATCGTAACTGGCGAAGTACGCGGCGAGAGCCTTCGCCGCGACTGGACCGACGTGACGAATGCTCAAGGCGACGAGCAGCCGGCTCAGGGGTTGGCTCTTTGCCGCGTTGATCGCGGCCACCAATGACCCCGCCGAGATCGCGGCTAGGCCTTCCAACCCGACTAGGTCCTCCACTCGCAACGTGGCCAGGTCGGCGACGTCGCGAACGAGCCCGGCCTCAATCAGTTGTGCCGCTCGCTGCTCACCGAGACCCTCGATGTCGAGAGCGCCGCGCGACGCGAAATGAACGACCTGCTGGAGCAGTCGCGCCGGACAGTGCGGGTTCACGCAGTAGATGTCGCGTTCGTCGCCGACGCGCACGAGCGGACCGCCACACTCGGGGCATTGTGTCGGAAAGATCCACGGCTCGCCACGCTGTTCGCCGGGCACCGGCACGGCGCCCACCACCTCTGGTATGACGTCGCCGGCCTTGCGCACAATAACCAGATCGCCCGGCCGAACGTCCTTCGCGACGATCTGATCTTCGTTGTGCAGTGTCGCCATCGACACGGTCGAACCGGCCACGCTGACCGGCTCCAGTACCGCGTAGGGCGTGGCGCGTCCCGTTCGTCCAATGGACACTTCGATGTCGAGCAAGCGCGTCGTACGCTCCTCGGGAGGGAATTTTCGCGCGATCGCCCAGCGCGGCGCGCGCGACGTGGATCCGAGCGACGTGCGCTCGACGAAGTCGTCGAGCTTGATCACGACCCCGTCTACGTCGTACGCGAGGTCGTGGCGATGTGCTTCGAACCACGCGATCCGCGCCACCACGTCGTCCGCGCCGACCTGGGTGGTTGCCTCGGCCGCGACCAGAAAACCCAGCGCCGCCAAACGCGCAAACAGCGCCGCCTGGGACGAGGCCCCGATGCGGTTCTCGGGATCCACCACCTGATACGCGAGAAACGAGAGGGGGCGCGTCGCGGTGATGGCGGGGTTCTTCTGACGCAGACTCCCGGCCGCCGCGTTGCGCGGATTGGCGAATTCGCGTTCACCGCGAAGGCGTTGACGTTCATTGAGTTCACGAAAGTCGGCCTTGGCGAGAAAGACCTCGCCTCGAACATCGACGCGACCCGTCAGCCCAGCTAGGTGCGAGGGAATCGATGCGATGGTTCGCACGTTGGCGGTGACGTCCTCGCCAACCGCGCCGTCGCCGCGGGTAGCCGCCCGCGTCAAGTCCCCCTCTTCGTAGGTGATCGACAGCGCGAGCCCGTCGATTTTTGGTTCGACGGAGAACGCCAGTTGATCGGGCCCGATCGACAGGGAGCGCCCCACCCGGTCAACCCACGCCCGCAGTTCGGCCTCGTCGAACACGTTATCGAGGCTCAGCATCGCCTCGGCGTGGCGAACCGGCCGAAACACGTCGCTCGGCGCTGCGCCAACGGTCGCGCTGGGCGAGTCAGCGGTCGCCAAGTCGGGATGCAGCGCTTCCACGCGTCGAAGTTCGCGAACGAGCTCGTCGTAGTCCGCGTCCGCCACTAGCGGGGCGTCGCGAACGAAATAGGCCTCGTTATGACGCGCGATCTCCGCCCGCAGCCACGCCGCGCGAGCCGAGGGGTCGGTCACGTCGCGGACACGACCGCCGCGCCGACGGCGATCGTCGGGTCATCGCGGTCATAGAAGACGACGGACTGGCCAGGAGCGACGGGCCGAATCGCCGTGGCAAACTCAACCGACCACTGGCCGTCGTGGCGCAGCACGGCGTCAACGGGCGTCCCGTGCGCGCTCGTCTGGACCCAGACGGCGACGGTGGCCACGGGCGCACCACGGATGATCACCGACGCGCCGTCGAGCGACACGCGCCTCACGACCACCTCGTCGAGCCTGCCCACCTCCACGCGCCCACCCCCGAGGTCAACGCTCGCCACGTAGCGGCGGGCTCCATCTCGACCCGGCGCCACCCCCTTGCGTTGGCCCACCGTTACCAGCTCCGCCGCCTCTACGGTGCCCAGCACGTCGCCCGTCGACCGATCGACGATCGTGGCGGACGTCACCGGAATGCGAGACCTCAGAAAGACCTCGCGACCTCGCGCCGCCTCGATGAAGCAGACGTCCTGGCTGTCGGGTTTGTTCCACGTGCGCAGGTTGAGCTCTCTCGCGTGACGGCGAACCTCATCCTTGGTCAACTCACCGATGGGCAGGCGCACCATCGCCAGCTGTGGCGCCGAGAGGTAGCCCAGCACGTAGCTCTGATCCTTGGCCGCGTCGACCCCACGCGCCAGCGCCGGCTCGCCGTTTCGCGTGACGACGCGTGCGTGGTGACCGGTCGCCACCGCGTCGAAGCCCAGTCGGCGCGCCCGCTCGATCAGCAGATCAAACTTGATGTGCCGGTTGCACTCGATACACGGGTTCGGTGTCAGGCCACGGGCGTGACCCGCGACGAATGGGGCGACGACGTCGCGTTCGAACTCGTCGGTGTAGTTGAAGACGTGGTGGTCAATACCCAGCACGTGCGCGACGCGCCGTGCGTCGTCGACGTCGGCGACCGAGCAGCACCCCGAATCCGACGGTCCGCCCCACAGCTTGAGCGTCGCGCCGACGACCTCGTGGCCGGCGGCGACCAGCAACGAGGCCGCGACCGACGAGTCGACTCCCCCGCTCATCGCCACGAGTACCTTCACCGCTCCAGTCTGCCAGGCGGACCGCGGCGTCGATCAGCGCAGTCGGCGCAACGAGTTCTCCAGGATCACGAGAACGGCGTCCACGTCGGCCTGCGTCGTCTCGCGCCCCATGGTCAGGCGCAGTGAGCCTCGGGCGCGGTCCGGCGTAACGCCCATCGCCTCGAGGACGTGGCTCGATTCGCTCGCGCCGCTCGCGCAGCTGGCCGCGGCGGATGCGCACACGCCGGCTTCGTCCAAGAGGTACAGCAACTCATCACTAGCGATGCCGTCGAACGTCGCGTGAACGGTTCCCGCGAGTCGGCGCGCCGCCACCGCGGTCACCGTCGCTCCCGCCAACTTCGATAGCCCGTCGATCAGCTTGCGCTGCAGCGCGCCCACGCGTTGGTTGACCTCAGCCAGATCTCGAACCGTGGCGCGTAGCGCGGTAGCGAGTCCGACTGCGGCCGCGACGTCAACGGTCCCCCCTCGTCGTCCCTGCTCTTGGCCCCCACCGGGTACCAACGCGTCGAGCGCGAACTCACCACGCAGCACCAACGCACCGGCGTTTACCGGGCCACCTAGCTTGTGTGCGCAGAGGGAGATCAGGTCCGCGGCGGCCGTCGCCTCAGCCAGGTCGAGCCACGGTGCGGCGGCAATCGCGTCCGTGTGCACGACGCACGCGCCGCGCGACGCGGCGCGTGCGATGGCCGCTACGCCATCGATCGGCTGCACGACACCCGTTTCGTTGTTCGCCGTCATCACGCTCACCACAGCCGTGTCCGCGCTAACGGCGGCGCAAACTGACTCGAGGTCTACGACGCCGTCGCGATCGACGTCGACGTAGCGGACCGATACCGTTGGCCAGTCACGCGCCATGGCGCTCGCTGCATCGAGAACCGCGTGGTGCTCAATCCGCGACACGACGATGGACGTCGTCGCGTGCGTACGACGGTGGCGACTAGCGATACCGGCGAGTGCGAGGTGGCACGACTCCGTGCCGCCACCAGTGAAGATGACGCCCCCGGGGGCGACCCCCACGCAGTCGGCGACGTCATCGCGCGCCTCTTCGAGCGCTCGACGCGCTACGCGAGCCAAGCGGTGGCTGCCCGACGGATTAGCGACGACGCCGCGTTGCCACGGGGCCATGGCGAGCGCCACCTCATCTCGTCGAGGCGCCGACGCGGCGTAGTCGAAGTAGTACGGCCCGTTCACGCCACGAAGAACGATTTCACGTTGGCGAACTCGCGTACGCCGTAGGCCGAGAGCTCGCGGCCAAAGCCCGAATTCTTGGTTCCCCCGAAGGGGAGCTCGGGCATCGACGACACCATGGCGTTCGCGAAGACCATCCCGGTGTCGAGTCCCGCGATGGCGGCGTCGATCTCGTCGTCGTGGGTTGACCAGATGGAGCCACCGAGACCCCACGGCGTCGCGTTGGCGTAACGGATCGCGTCGGCGAGGTCTTCGGCTACGTGTACGACCGCGACGGGTCCGAAGAGCTCCTCACGCCCGGCCGGTGAATCACGTGGCACGTCGACCAGGACCGTAGCCGGATAGAAGAATCCAGCGCCGTCGAGCGCCGTACCACCGGCGCGCACGACCGCCCCCGCCGCCACCGAACTCGACACCTGGTGGGTCAGCAGCTCCATCTGCGAACGCGACGCGACCGGACCGAGCACGGTCTCGGGGTCCATCGGGTCGCCGGCGGGCACGGCCGCCATCGCCGCACTGAACTGCGCAATGAATTCATCGGCTCGCTCGCGAACCACCACGAATCGTTTCGACGCGATGCAGGCTTGGCCGTTGTTCTGCACCCGGGCCGTCACCGCCATCGGCACCGTAAGCGAGAGGTCAGCGTGGGCACCGACGATAAACGCATCGGAACCGCCGAGCTCAAGCACGCACTTCTTGAGATGCGCCCCGGCCAACGCGGCCACTGTTCGGCCCGCTCGTTCGGACCCCGTGAGCGTCACGCCGACGACCCGCGGGTCGGCGATAACTCGTTCGACGTCACTCACCTCGACAAAGAGATTGGTCATCACGCCGTCGGGAAATCCCGCCCGACGAAACAGGTTTTCGATGTAGAGCGCGCTGCCCGGCACGTTGGGCGCGTGTTTCACGAGTACGACGTTGCCCGCCATGATCGTCGGCACGCTAAAACGCACGACCTGCCAGAGGGGAAAGTTCCACGGCATAATCGCAAGAATCGCGCCGACGGGATCGAAGCGCACGCCGCTTCGTCGTCCGCTCGTCGCGATTGCTTCGGGGGCGAGAAATCGCTCCGTGTGTTCGGCGAAGTAGCGCATGGTCATGGCGCACTTGGCCGCCTCGCCCTTGGCAGAGGCGAAGGTCTTGCCCATCTCGCTGGTCATCAGTTCCGCGATGACCGGAATCTCGCCCTCAATCAGCTCCGCCGCGCGCGTCATGAGTTCGGCCCGTTCAGCGATGGGAACGCCACGCCAGTGATGGAAGGCCCCGGCGGCGGCGTGCAGACGCTCGTCGACCTCGGCTGGCGTGTGGGCGCGGTATTCGGCGATGAGCTCGCCCGTGGCGGGGTTGGTCGCGACAAATGGCATTTCTCTAGTCTGCCAGCAACGCAGACGAGGGTGGCGAGCTCGAAATGAATTCACTCCAGAACGACGGCCACGCCGCGGATACGACGACGACTACCACAGCCATCACCACCGCACCCAGGCCGGTCGTCGCCCGCAAGCCCCAGGACCGAGCAAGGGTGCCCTGCAGCACCGCGCCGACGGGGTAGAACACCGACAGTGACAGCGTGTACAGCGCCAGAATCCGCGAACGTTCCCTTGCGGGGGCGTGCAGTTGCACCGCAGTGTTCAGACCGGTGAGCGCCCCGACGTACGCGGCGCCGAGTACCAGGATTGCCAACACCGCCAACGCCAGATTCGGGGCTAGCGCGTAGCCCATCTCGGCCACGATCGCGGTCGTGATCGACAGTCGCAGCACGAATTGACGCGACGTCCGTTTCGCCAGGGCTGGCAAACTGACCGCGCCGGTCACCGCGCCCGCGCCCTGGGACGCCACCAGCCACGACGTGCCGATTCGTCCGGCGTGCAAAACCTCGATCGCCATGGCCGGAACGAGCGCGACGAACGGACTGATCGTAAATGCCACGACCCCGACCGCAACGATCGGGTAGCGACAACCCGTGATCGACCACGCGCGCCTCGCGCCGTGCGCCGTCGCGCGCCACGGGTTAACGGGACCCGAGACCGGCGCACGAGCGGCGCTGCGCACGAACAGGAACGTGATGGCCACGAGAAGGAACGTCACGGCGTTGATGGCGAAGCACCAGCCCGGCGAACCGAGTGCCAACGCGAGCGCCGCTAGCACCGGCCCGACCACCCGACCAAGATTGAACTGCGCTGACGACAGGGACACGGCGGCCAGTACCTCGTCGCGCTCGACGAGGTCAGGCAGCAGTGACTGCCACGCTGGCCACGCCGCGGCTCCCGCCAGCCCCTCGATGGTCGCGAGCGCGCACGCCAGCCCGGGTGATAACCGGCGGGTCAGTTCAGCGCCGGCCAGTGCGGCTGCGGTTAGCGTCATGACGACGTTGTTCAGTTGAATCCAGCGCTGACGGTTCCAGCGATCGGCGACGAACCCGCCGAGGGGCGATCCGATCAGCGCTGGCACCCACGCCGCGGCCGTTACGAGCCCCAGCCATATCGCGTTGTGCGTCGTCTCGGTGAGGTAGATCCCTAGCGCCACCGACTGCATCCAGGTGCCGGTAGACGACACGAATGACGAGGAGAGCGCGAGGGTGAAGCTCCGGTGGCGCAGCGGGGCCAGCGAGGTGAACGCCACGATTCGTCAGGTTAACGCGACGAGCGGGCTACGCGCCCCCGCGACGACCCCGCCGAGGTCGCATGGCGAACCACCAGATCGAGATCATCGACACGAGGACGCTGAGGAGACCGAGCGTGGCCTTGGGCCCCTTGGACGCGGGCGTCACCATGGCGCCATCGTACCGTCGCGAGCAACGCGTCTCAGCGACGGTACGACGACGAACGATGTCAGTCCTGCTTGGACGCTTCGATGGCCAACTCGAGGGTGACCTTGTTGCTCACGACGAGCACGCCGTTGTCGAGCATCCCCTCGAAGCTAACGCCGAAGTCGCGGCGATCGATCTCGGCCGTCGCCTCGAAACCCGCGACCGTCGAACCGGGGGCCATGCCCGCTCCAGATCCGAGGTACTCGACTGCGAAGGTCACGGACTTGGTCACGCCACGAATGGTCAGGTCAGCCACCATCTCGAAGTGGTCGTTCCCCTTGTCGGTAATCGACGTCGAGACCAGCGTGAGCGTCGGGTGGTTCACGAGGTCGATGAAGTCAGCGCTCTTCAGGTGGCCGTCGCGCATCTCGTTGTTCGTCGTGATGCTGTTGGCCTGCACGGTCGCCTCGACCTTGCACGTCGCCGCGCTGTCACCGATGGTGATCGTGCCGGCGAACTCGTTGAAGTGACCGCGCACCTTGGCGGCTACGAGGTGCCGAGCGGCGAAGCCAATGGTCGAGTGAACGGGGTCGACGGTGTACACGCCGGGAGCGGGAAGATTACTCATGACTTTTCTCCTAGGTTGGGAACTACGGTGTAACGTCGAGTATAGTTGCGTATACAATTACTTGTCAAGTACTTATTTTGTAAACAGTAACTTATCACACAGTTACTTCAATACTAAGTATCTGCTACACTGGACCCGTGAGCGCATTGCCGGCCAGCTGCCCTTCGGGCGACGAGAAAGTCGTCTTGTTCGGACTGCTGCTCGAGACGAACGCCCGCATGGCTCGCGATCTTGGCGCACAACTGGAAGCGACGTGCGCCCTACCACTGGCGTGGTTCGAGGTCCTGCTGCAGCTTCGCCAGGCGCCCGAGGGGCGCCTGAAGATGTCCCAGATCGCCAACGCCATCGTCCACTCGTCAGGCGGCACCACCCGGCTCATCGACCGACTTGAGAAATCAGCGCTGGTAGAACGCCAGCTCTGCCCCACCGACCGACGGGCGATTCACGTGGCCATCACGGACGCGGGCAATCGCAAACTCGACGACGCCCTCGCGGTGCACCTCAACTACCTCGATCAGCACCTGGCCGGCCGCCTGGGCGAGTCGGAACGCCGCTCGCTGACCTCACTGCTCACGAAACTCAACGTCGCCCAGTAGGCGTTCGTACGGCTCGATCCATACGTGAGCCGTGCGGTGGTCGTCAAGTTCGAGGACGCTGCCGTCCCCCGTCCCCTGACCAATCACCACGTCGGACGCGAGCACCTCGCGCGCGAGACTCACGAAGCCGTCGGCGAGGTCGTCGATCCCGCTCACGGTGACGCGAATGTGGTCGGCGACGTCCAAGCCCGTTGTCTTTCGCAGGTCCTGAATCTGGCGCACCACGTCGCGTAGGTAGCCCCGTCGGCGAAGATCGTCGTCGAGCGTCACGTCCAGCGCGATCACCTCGCCGCCGTCGCGCGACACCGCGAAGCCGCCCTGGCTGGCGACGCGCAACTCTACGTCGTCGGAGCCTAGATCGATCTGGCCCGTCGACAGGGTGAGGCGAACCGGCAGTCCGGCGTCAAGCTCTGCCGCAGCCGCCACCGGATCGAGACGCGCGAGCGCCGAGCGCAGTTCTTTTACCGCCTCCCCTAGCCGGGGTCCGACCGAGCGAAAGTTGGGGACGAGCTCGAAGGTCAGCACCTCGGCCAGCTCGGCCCCGAATTCGAGCGCGTCGACGTTCAGCTCATCTTCGACGACCCCGGTCGGTGGACGAGGTGCGTCGGCGGGCAGAAAGACGAGCGCGCGAGCCAGGGGCTGGCGGACCTTGATTCCCGCTTCTGCTCGAGCAGCACGGCCGAGCGACGTCAGGCGCCGCGCGACCGCCATCGACCGCTCTAGACCGAAGTCGATGCGCGACTCATCAGTTACGGGCCAGTCATCGAGATGCACCGAGGCCGTCTCGGGTGCATCGACGAGACTCCGGTAGAGCCGCTCTGCGAGAAAGGGGGTGAACGGCGCGATCAGCAGCGTGATGCGTACGAGCACCGCGTGCAGGGTGGCGTGCGCACCGAGCGAGTCCGACGGCGGCGCGTCGGGGTCCGTGCGCCAGAACCGACGCCGCGAGCGCCGTACGTACCAGTTCGACAGGTCGTCGATCAGCTCGCTGAGAGCACTCGTGGCGCCCAAGGGCTCGTAGCCGTCGAGTGAACGGGTCACCGTACGAGTGGTGTTCTCCAGGCGCGACAGAATCCACCGGTCCATGTCGCTGCGTTCGGTTTCCGAGGGCACACCGGCGTCCGAGGGATCGAAGTGGTTGAGCGCCGCGTACGTCGTGAAGAAACTGAAGGTATTCCAGAGCGTGGCTAGCGTCTCACGCATCGACGCGTCGATCGCGCCCAGTCCCGCGCGAGTCGACGTCCACGGCGAACCCTGGGAGAACATCCACCAACGCAGGGGATCCGCCCCACGGGTCTCGAGCACTTCCCAGGGGTCGATGACGTTGCCAACGGACTTGCTCATCTTGCGACCCTGTTCATCAACGATGTGGCCAAGGCACAAGACGTGCTGATACGGCGTGCTGCCAAACACGAGCGTGTTCACTGCCAACAGCGAGTAGAACCAGCCCCGCGTCTGATCGATGGCCTCGGCGACCAGTTGCGCCGGGAACTGCATGGCGTCACCCGAACCCGGCGTGTGCGGATAGCCAACCTGAGCCGCGGGCATCGCCCCCGAATCGAACCACGCATCGATCACGGGTTCGACGCGGTGGGCCTCGAGCCCGCACGTCGGACACGGAAAGACGACGTCGTCGATAGCCGGCCGGTGCGGGTCCAGGTCGGAGAGGTCGCGACCCGACAAGGTACTCAACTCGTCACGCGAGCCCACGCACGTGAGATGGCGATCGGGGCAGTACCAGATGGGCAGTGGAGTTCCCCAAAACCGGTCTCTCGAGAGCGCCCAGTCGACGTTGTTGGCCAACCACTCACCGAAACGGCCATCGCGAATGTGCGAGGGATGCCAATCCACGGTCGCGTTCTCCGCGAGCAACTGCTCCTTAAGCCGACTCGTCGCGACGTACCAACTCGGCTTTCCCCAGTAGATCAATACCGTGCCGCAGCGCCAACAGTGCGGCAACGCGTGCACGTGATCGGCCCGCCGAATCAGGTAACCGCGACGTTCCAGCTCGTCATTGATATCGTGGTTGGCCGCTCGAACGTTGCGGCCAACGAGCCACGCAACTTCAGCGGTAAATGTCCCATCGGGTCCGACCGGGTTCACGGTGGGCAGACCGTTGTCGCGCGCGACCTGACGGTCGATCTCGCCAAAGGCCGGTGCCTGGTGAACGAGGCCGGTTCCTTCCTCGGTCGTCACGTAGTCAGCCGCGACGACCACGCACGCGTCGACGCCGTCGGGCAGCGCCACGTCCGTGAACGGGCGCTCGTAGTGCAAACCGACCAGCTGAGAACCCAACAGTGACCTCGCGGGAACGGTTCCTGTGCCAAAGACGGCCTCGACCAGGTCCGCGGCGACTACGACGCCGTCGACGACGGCGTAGGTGACCTGCGGATTGACAGCGACCGCCACGTTGGCGAGCAAGGTCCACGGCGTCGTCGTCCAGACCGCGAGATGCGTGACGTCGCCTAATCCGCGTTCGGAGGCGTCGCGCAGCGCCAGACGAACGTAACTGCTCTCATCAACCTCGTCGCGGTACACGTCGGGCTGACCAAGCTCGTGGCTCGACAACGCCGTCCCGCAGCGCGGGCAGTACGGGACGACCTTGAGATCCTCGTACAACAGACCACGATTGAACAGTTGCTGGAGCTGCCACCACACCGACTCGACGTAGGAGGGATTGAACGTGTAGTACGCGTGCTCCATGTCGGTCCAGTACCCGATGCGCTCGGTCAACCGCTCGAACTCGCCAACGTAGGTCATCACCGACTCGCGACAGAGCCTCGTAAACTCCGCGACGCCGATCTCGTCCTCGATGGCCCGCTTGCCCGAAATCCCCAGTTGCTTTTCGACTTGGACCTCCACGGGCAGGCCGTGGGTGTCCCAGCCCGCCCGGCGCGCTACGTAGCGCCCCCGCATCGTCTGGTAGCGACAGAACAGATCCTTGTAAACCCGAGCCCACACGTGGTGAAGTCCCGGTTGGCCGTTCGCGGTCGGCGGTCCCTCGTAAAAAACCCACGGCTCGGCGCCGGCGCGATGCTCGATGGACCGCGCGAAGACGTCGTTGCTGCGCCATCGCGCGAGCTCGGCCTCTTCGAGGCCCACGAAATCGAGGTCAGCGCTAACGGGTAAAAACACGGTACTCCTTCACTGAGTCCACACATCGTACTAATTGAGTCAACGTGAACTGGCGTGAGGTCGATGCGCCATCGATGCCACGGCATCGATGCGTTGACGGGGCTCGAGGTTGTGAAAGAGGCGATTTAGGCCCCGAACCAGCGATCGAGCCAATCCGCCGAGAGCTCGGCGAGTGATCCGAGGACCAGGTCAGCCATCGCGAACGCGGGCAGGTCTCGGTCTTCGGCCGCCGGGACGGCCACCACGGACATGTGAGCGGCCTTGGCGGCCGTAACCCCCGCCGACGAGTCTTCGAAGACGAGACAGTCTTCGGCACCAACACCGAGACCAGCAGCCGCGGACAGGAAGACCCCGGGGTGCGGCTTGCCGTAAGGTTCGAACTCCGCGGAGTAGCGCAGGGCGAAGCGATCGAGCAAGCCGAAATGGGCGAGGCACCGGTCGATCAACGCCAACGGTGTGGAACTGGCCAGGGCGATCGGACCGCGTTGCGCCGCCATGTCGATCGCCCGCAGTGCTCCCTCGAGGAGCCGCCCGTCAGATTCGACGAGATCACCCACGCGTTCGAGCAGTTGGGAAACGATCGCTTCCTGACTCGGTCCAGTCCACGGGTATCGGTCGTACCAGTACGCCACCACCTCGCGTACGAACATACCCTTGGTGAGACGATCCTCGGTCTGCGTGATGGGCACGCCCAGGTGCCCGAAGATCTCGACTTCCGCGCGATGCCACAGCACCTCCGAGTCGATCAGCAGTCCGTCCATGTCGAAGAGCGTTGCTCGAGAAGTCACTCCGACAGCCTGGCACAGCCGTAACGTGATGCCGTGCTCACCATTCGTGACTTGGAGCCAGCCGACGTGGCGGACGTTGTTGACGCCGTCAATCGTGATCAGCGGATCGCGCACCGACGTAATCGATTCGTCGACGGTACGCTCGACCGACGCGAGCTGAGTGAGGCACTGTTGAGTCGTCGCGCGCGCACCTGGATCGGACGCGACGGCGGTCGACTCGCGGGCCACCTCACGGCAACCATCTTGCCGTCGGCGACCACCGGGTCCAGCGCGTGGATCAGCCCCGACGCGGTCTCCTTCGATCGGCCAACGACGCTCGCGAGCCTCTACGCCAGGGCGGGCGCGCAGTGGATCGCCGACGGGGTGTTCGAGCACGTCGCCTGGGTCTACGACCGACCCGACGTGCGCGAGCCGTGGCTCGACATGAACTTCGCCGTGGTCTTTCGTCGAGGCTCGCTCTCGCTCGACACGCCACGGTCCGCGCGGCTGCGCTCGGGATACGAGTGTCGCCGGGGCTCGTACGCCGACTTAGATCTCGCGATGGAACTCACGGCGATTATCGACGAGTCCGACGCCGACGGTCCGAGTTTCGCGGCTGACGCCCCCCTCGAACGAGCTGATCTCGCCGAAACGCTCGCCGATCCGGACACGACCTACACGATCGTCGAACATTACGGTGAACCGATTGCCCAGTGCATCGCGTTTCCGCTCCTGCCCGTGCGTGGCGCCTACCCGCACACGCTGCACCTGAGCGCGGTTGCCGTGCGACCCGAGCATCGCGGTCGCGGGGTCGCGACCGCGATGCTCAACGAGATACTGTCCGACGCCCGTAGGCACGGCTACGACTACGCCGACGTCACCTGGCGCACGGCCAACATCGCTACCGCCGCCTTTTGGACCGCGTACGGACTGACGCCCACCTACGTGCGACTTCGCCGACTCGTCGATCGTCGCTAGGCGAGAGCGGCTTCGATCGCCGCGACCAGTACCGGATCCTCCGGCGTCACCGTCGGGGCGAATCGCTGCACCGAACCATCGGGGGACACGAGAAACTTCTCGAAGTTCCAACGAATGTCGCCGCTATGGCCGTCGGCGTCGGCGACCTCGGCCAACTCGGCGTAGATCGGATGACGATCCGGTCCGTTCACATCGATCTTCTCGAACATCGGGAACGTGACGCCGTACGTGGTCGAACAAAACGCCTGGATCTCTTCCGGCGAACCGGGCTCTTGGTCCATGAACTGATTACAGGGAAAGCCCACCACGCTGAAACCTCGATCGGCGTAACGGCGCTGTAGAGCCTCAAGCCCCTCGTACTGTGGCGTGAGCCCGCACTTCGATGCGACGTTGACGATGAGTATGGTCTGGTCGCGGTGGAGCGCCAGCGATGCTGGCTCGCCGGCGAGGGTCCGAACGGGTTTGTCGTGAATGGTCATAGTGCGACCATACCGGTAGCCGTACGGGGGTAAAACGCCCTGGGTAGGCTGCTCTTATGATCGCCGTCGTCGTCGATGATGGGCGTCTTCGGTTAGTGGAGCGTCCGACCCCGGTACCTGGACCTGACGACGTTGTGGTCGAGGTGGCGTCAGCCGGCGTCAACGCTGCCGACCTGCTGCAGCGCAGTGGACACTATCCCGCGCCGTCGGGATCGCCGGCTGACGTACCAGGGCTCGAACTCGCTGGGGTCGTCACAAGCATCGGCGAGCGCCTCGACCCAGGCCTGGTTGGGCGCCGCGTCTGCGCCATCGTCGGAGGTGGCGCGCAGGCGAGTCACTGCGTTGTGCCGGCGGAACACCTCATCGCGGTTCCCGACGACGTCGACCTGGTCGCGGCTGGGGGCTTCGCCGAGGCCTTTCTTACCGCCCACGACGCGCTGGTCAGTCAGGCGGCCCTGGTGGCGAAGGACCGCGTGCTTATCTCGGGCGCGGCGGGCGGCGTTGGAACGGCCGCAGTCCAAATTGCGGCGCAACGAGGCGCCCACGTCGTCGCCGTGACGCGTTCCTCGACGTTCCACGAGGAGCTTCGCCGCCTCGGCGCGGCCGAGACCGTCACGCTCGACGAGGTCGCGTCGATTGAACCCGTTGACGTCGTGCTGGAGCTGGTTGGCGCGTCGCACCTCTCGCTCGCTCAGCGGGTGCTCGCTCCGCGGGCGCGGGTGGTCGTCATCGGCGTCGGTGGTGGAAGTCACGTCGACCTCGATCTCCTCGCCGTCATGAGCCGACGCGCAACGCTCACCGGCTCTACGCTACGGTCACGCACGCGCGCCGAGAAGGCGGCGGTCAGCGAGCGCGCTCGACACGACCTGTACGACGACTGGTCGAGCGGCGCCCTGCGGGTCGTTCTCGCGGCGGCGTTCCCGCTCGCCGCCGTCGCCGACGCGTACGACTACTTCGCCCAACCCGGTAAGTTCGGCAAGATCGTCCTACAACCCGTCTCGTGACTGATCCGCCTCCGCCGCTCGTTGCGCGCCCCGCTCGTGAGCGCTGCGACCCGGATCGACCTGACTACGACCTCATCATCGCCGCTCACGAGAAGGCCGTCGCGAGCGGCGAGGCGACCTATCGAGATCCCACAACTGGCTTCAGCGTGCTCACGTACGCGACGCTCCTCAGTCGAGGCGCCTGTTGCTCAAAGGGATGCCGACACTGTCCCTACGTGGCCTGACGCGCAAGTTTTCACCCGGTACCGCGACACCCACCGCCGCTGCCCCGCGTCCCCGCGACGGCAGTGATCGCGCGACGCCGCCCGCGACCACCGTCGAGCGGTGGCGACTCTCGGCCCTGGTCGTGGCGGCGAGGCGCGACTCTACAGCAGCGAGCGCAGCGGCGTGTACGCCAAACCGTGCGCTTCGGCGACCGGGCCGTACGTAACGGCGCCGTTCACCACGTTGACGCCTTCGGCGAGCGCGTCGTCGGCGAGTACGGCCTCGCGCCAGCCGCGGCGTGCTAGCTCCATCGCGTACGGGAGCGTCGCGTTCGCTAACGCGGCTGTCGAAGTGTTCGGCACGGCTCCCGGCATGTTCGCGACGCAGTAGAAGATCGATCCGTTCACCTCGAACACCGGATCGGAGTGGGTCGTCGGATGCGTCGCCTCGAAACAGCCCCCCTGGTCGACCGAGATATCAACGAGCACCGAGCCGGGACGCATACGGGCGACCAACTCGTTGCTCACCAACTTGGGGGCCTTGGCCCCCACGACCAGCACCGCTCCAATCACGATGTCGGCCCCGATGCACGCCTCCTCCAAACTCAAGGTCGACGACGCGATCGTCTCGAGGCGGCCGTCGAAGTGATGGTCGATCTGACGCAGTCGGTCGAGGTTCTTGTCGAGAATCTTCACCTGCGCGTGGAGTCCGACGGCGAGGGTTGCCGCGGCCAAGCCCGCGACGCCGCCGCCGATCACGACCACGTTGGTAGGCGCGACACCGGGCACCCCGCTGATCAGGGATCCGTGACCACCGCCGGGCCGCATGAGATGATGCGCCCCCATCAGGGGCGCCATGCGACCGGCCACTTCGCTCATGGGCGTCAACAGCGGCAGGGAGTTGTCGCGTAGTCGCACCGTTTCGTAGGCGATCGAAATATTATCGGCGGCCGTGAGCGCGTCCGTGCACTCGCGCGACGCCGCGAGGTGCAGGTACGTGAACAGGACCTGGTTCTTGTGCGCGGCGAGTCGCGGGTATTCGACAGCGATGGGTTCTTTGACCTTCATGATCATGTCGCTTTCGGCCCACACGTCGTCGACGTCGTCGACGATCATCGCCCCGTTGGCGGCGTACGCGTCATCGCTGATCGACGAGCCGACGCCCGCCCCTCGCTCGACCAGCACGCGATGACCAGCGCCGGTCAGTTCGCGAACCCCCGCGGGCGTCAGCGATACGCGGTTCTCATCGGTCTTTATTTCCTTCGGGACACCAATTTTCATATTCGTCATCCTATTTTGTTGGCAGTGACGCGCCCGGGGGCGACTAGACCTTCTTCTTGGCGAGCACGATGCTCATGATCGCGAACGCGATACCGACGGAAAAGATCGCGGTGCCAAAAACGAAGACCTGCGGCGGAATCCCGACTCGGGTCACGCCGTAGACCCAAACGGGAAACGGAGCGCTAGAGCCACTCAAGAAGTTTGACGTGACGAAGTCATCGATCGACAGCGCGAAGGCCATTAACGCGCCGGCCAGCACGCCGGGCATGATGAGTGGCAAGGTGACCCGCGAAAAGGTGACCCGCGGCGTCGCCCCGAGGTCGTAGGCGGCTTCTTCGAGCGAACGATCGAATCCCGACAGTCGAGCCCGTACCGTGACGGTGACGTACGCGATGGAGAACATCACGTGCGCGAGCACCAGCGTCAAGAACCCGCGTCCGATGTTGAAGCTCACGAACAGTCCGAGCAGCGACGCGCCCATCACGATCTCGGGGGCCGCGATGTTCAAGAAGATGACCTGCTCGAAGATCATCTTGCCGTGGAAGCGAGGCGGGCGGTAGCGCACCAGCGCGATGGCGAGCATCGTACCGAGTACCGTCGAGATCGCCGTACTGACGAGGGCCAAGCGAATAGAGAGCCAAAACGCCGGCGTCAGCCCCGGTACGTTGCTCCACTGGCGATACCACTGGGTCGTGAAGCCGATCCAGGAGAAACTCACCTGAGGAATGCCGTTGTACACCTTGTTGAAGCTGTAGAAGATCATCACGATGATCGGGAACACCAAGTAGGCGATCACCAGCCACGAGTACGTCGGTAGCACGAAGCGACCCCAGCGCCGCTTGCGCCGCGGCGCAACGAGCGTGGGCTCGCTGCCCTTGGTCTGCTCGAGCACACTCATAGGTACTGCTCGATCGTGCGCGAGCCCAGCAGCCGAGCGTACAGATAGATCCCAAGCAGGGCGATAACTAGCAATACCGCCGACAGCGACGCGCCACCGGCGATGTCGAAGTTGACGAGGAACTGATTCTGGATCACGGTGCCAATCATCGTGCTCGAAGTCCCACCCAGAATCTGCTGATTCACGTAGTCACCGAACATCGGAATGAAGGTGAGCAAGAAGGCCGCGAAGATGCCCGGCACCGTCAACGGCATGATCACCTTCATGAAACCCGCCCGACGGGTGGCGTAGAGGTCGTGCGCCGCCTCCAGCACCCGCCGGTCGATTCGCTCGAGCGCGACGTAGAGGGGCAGCGCCGTAAATGGCAGGTAATTGTACGCGAGCCCGGCGATCACGGCGTAGCTCGTACCCAGAACGTGAAAGCCCGATGGCAGCAGGTGGATGTGCTTCAGAGCCCCGAGCACTACGCCGTTGTCGGCGAGGATGAACTCCCACACCAGCGTGCGGATGACGAACGACACGAAGAACGGCACCAGCAACATCAACAAGAAGAAGTTCTTGCGACGTCCCCCGTAGAACGCGATCCAGTACGCGATCGGGAACGAGATCACGAGGTCGAGGAGGGTCGCTGCGCCAGCGTAGTAGAGGCTGGTGATGAACTCCTGGTGATAGAGGCTCACTTCGCTCGGGATCTCGCCCCAGTGCCACGTCATCACGCAGGCGCCCGTCGACGGACTGCAAGTCTTCAATGACAGCGACAGCATGAACGCGAGCGGAATCACGAATAGCAGCAGCAACCACAGACCCGCCGGCAGACTCAGGAGATACGGCGCGAGCGCCCGGCCGACGCCGCGCCGTCTCCCGCGCGGAACTACGCCCCCTGGATGATCGGGAGGAACAGTCCGTTCCACGTATTGATCTCCTCTTGGTTCTTAAAGGGGTAGTAGTTCTTGGATAGTTTCACGCGCTCGGGTGTCGGGAACACCGACGGCGAATCCGCCGTCACCGACGTCGCGAGACCGATCGACGGTTTCATGGCCTTCAGCGCCGCTGCGTCCCACCCGGTCGGGTGCAGCAGTTGCTGCTTGGCGCTCGGCACCGGGCAGATGTAGTCGTTGTAGTACTCGACCACCGCCTGGGTGAGCGGGCTGTAGTAGAAGTCCATGAGGTTCATCGCGTCGAGCGGGTTCTGCGCGTACAGCGGAATGCACATGTTGTCAGTCCAGAGCATCAGCCCTTCCTTGGGCACCATGAGCACCAGGTCCTTGTACTTCGCCGTGAGGTTGGCTTGGAAGATGTCACCCGAGTAGCACTGGGACACCACGGTGTCGCCGTTCTTCAAGTGCTGGATGTAGCTCTGGTCGTAGTACGCCTGCACGATGCCGTCGCTGCGCTGCTGTTGGAGTTTCTTGGCCGCCTTCGACCAGTCCTTCTCGGTCGAGGTGAACGGCTCGACGCCAATGGCGAGCAGTCCGGCACTGCCGAGTTCGAAGGGGTCCGAGAGCATGCCCACCTTGCCCGCGTACTTCTTGTCGAACAGGATCTGGATGCTGTCGCCCGGATCCTTCACGTGCTTGGCGTTATACGCGACCGAGGTCCAACCCGACTGCCACGCCATCGTGTACTTGTTGCCCGGGTCCCAAGATGGGCTCTTCACGAGTGGTCCGGCGTACTTGTTGAAGTTCGTCATCAGGGCGTGGTCAATGGGGATCAGCCAGCCGTTCTGCATGAGGTACCCGAGCTCGGGGTTGTTGTTCGTCATGACGACGATGTCGTACCCGGTGTACTGCTTAGCCGCGAGCGAGGGCTCGATCTTGGCGTAGAAGGACGCGTTGTCCTGGATTACTTCGAAGTAGTTCACCTTGATCTTGGTCGTCTGGGTGAAGTGCTGGAGCGACAGGTGCTTACCGTTCAATACGTCGATGTAGAGCGGCCAGTTGGCGAAGTTCACCGTGTGATGGAGCTTCTGCTTGGCCCACCACGACTTAGTTCCGACCGACGCGTTGGGCAGCCTCGACGCGCCAGCGCCGCTCGCGAGCAGGAGCGACGAGCCGATGCCCACGCCGGTCGCCTTCATGACGTTGCGCCTCGACAGCCGCCGTTCGGTCAGTCCTCGCCAAAAAGACGGATCGATGCCGCCGTTTTCGCTGAAGATGTTGTTTTCCTGTGACATGGTTAGTCCCCCTCTGTTTCATTCAATTCAATGGATTTTGGTAGCGGCTTCACGATGAACGTGTGCTCCTCGGGCCAGGTCAGCACGACCTCGTCGCCGCTGCGCGGCGCAAACTGGTGGCCGATGTTCTGGGCGTAGACGGTGACGTTCACCCCAATGATCGTCTCGACGATGTACTGGTTGCCCACGCCCGTGAACGTCGACACCCGCACCCGCCCATTGATAGCGTTGTGCGCCGCGGCCACGGGCGAGCCGACGGCTTGAAGGCCAATCTTCTCGGGACGAACACCCACCTTTACCTCGTTGCTACCCGCGAGATCCGGCACGCGGTCCGACGGGACGACGACACTGCCGCCGCCGTCGATGGCGACGGTAGTTCGCGTGCCCGAGACCGAGTCGATTCGCCCGGCGAGGAGGTTCGACGCGCCGAGGAATGAGGCCACGAACTCGGTGGTCGGGCTGTCGTAGACGTCCTTCGGCGGCCCCATGCCCTCGACCCGACCGTGCCACATCACGGCCAGTCGGTCCGACATCGTCATCGCCTCTTCTTGGTCGTGCGTGACGTAGAGGAACGTGATGCCAACCTGGGACTGGATTCGCTTCAACTCGATCTGCATCTGTCGACGAAGCTTCGCGTCCAGGGCCGACATCGGTTCGTCCAAGAGCAATAACTTGGGATGATTGACCAGTGCCCGCGCCAACGCCACGCGCTGCTGCTGGCCACCCGACAGCTGCGAGGACTGCCGTTTCTCGAAATTCGGCAAGTCGACGATGTCCAGCATCTCGCCGACGCGGCGCTTGATCTCACCTTTTTCGATCCGTTGTCGCCGCAGTCCGAAGGCGACGTTCTCAAAGACGTTGAGGTGCGGGAAGAGGGCGTACGACTGAAACACCGTGTTGACGTCTCGCCGATACGGCGGGAGGTTCGTGACGTCCTGGCCGCCGAGCAGAATCTGACCGCGGGTCGGATCCTCGAAGCCGCCAAGCATCCGTAACGAAGTTGTCTTGCCACATCCGGACGGACCCAGCAGGCTGAAGAACTCGCCCGCCTCGACGCGCAGGTTGAGATCCTCAACCGCGTTCATGTCGTTGAACGTCTTGGTCACGTGGACGAACTCGACGTCGGCCGATTCGACGTTGGCGATCTTGCTCGCGCGGCCCGAAGGCTTCGCGTCGCGCGCCGGCGCCTCCGTCTCGGCGGCTCCTTCGGATTTGATGCTCATCGACTCTCCCCCACTACCCAACTTCCGGCGAGCCCGCTCCAGCTGCGCTCATCGGGTCGATTTTCATGGCTCTGGCCTATCACTTCACTGCCCGATGCGTGGCGCAGCACCATGAAATCGCGGCTACATCTCAATGTTGTGCATCACGTGCTTGATTCTCGTGTAGTCCTCGAAGCCGTAGACCGACAGATCCTTGCCGTACCCAGAGCTCTTAAACCCCCCGTGGGGCATCTCGGCGACCAGTGGAATATGCGTATTCACCCATACGCAACCGAAGTCGAGGTCCCGGGTGAACCGCATGGCACGACCGTGATCGGTTGTCCAGACCGATGACGCCAGCCCGTAGTCAACGCCGTTCGCGTACGCCAGGGCTTCGGCATCATCGGTGAACTTCTGAACCGTGATCACGGGACCAAAGATCTCGTTCTGGATCATCTCGTCGTCCTGGTGCAGATCGGCGACCACCGTTGGCGCAACGAAGTAGCCGGCGTCACCCACTCGCGACCCGCCGGCCGCTACCGAGGCGTGGCTCGGGACGCGCTCGAGGAAGCCGGTAACGCGCGCCAGTTGGTTCACGTTGTTGACGGGACCGAAGAGTGCGTCGGGGTTGTCGGGCTGTCCGATGACGGTCTGCTTGGCTTGCTCGGCCAGCGCGTCGACGAAGTCGCCGTAGACCTTCGACGCAACCAGCACGCGCGTTGCCGCGGTGCAGTCCTGTCCGGCGTTGAAGTAACCGGCAATCGCGATCCCTTCCACCGCGGCAGCGAGGTCCACGTCGTCAAAGACAATGACTGGCGCCTTGCCACCCAGCTCCAGGTGCACGCGCTTCAGCGTCTTAGACGCCGTAGCCGCCACTTCCGTGCCGGCGCGTACTGACCCGGTAACCGAAACCATCGCGGGAACGCGGTGCTCGACCAGCGCGCGCCCCGTGTCTCGGTCGCCGCACACGACATTGAAGACGCCGGCGGGCAGCACCTCTGCCATCAGCTGGGCCATGTAGAGCGTCGACGCGGGCGTCGAGTCACCCGGCTTCAGCACCATCGTGTTACCCGCCGCAATGGCGGGCGCCCACTTCCACACCGCCATCATCATGGGATAGTTCCACGGCGTCACTGCCCCGCACACCCCGATGGGCTCGCGGCGAACGTAACTAGTCATCCCCGCCATGTACTCGGCGGCACCGCGACCCTCGAGTAGTCGCGCCGCGCTGGCGAAGAAGCGAATCTGGTCCAGCATCGGCGGTACTTCCTCGCTGTGGGTCAGCGCGAGAATCTTGCCGGTGTTCTCGGACTCGATCGCGACCAACTCATCGGCGTGGCGTTCGAGGACGTCGGCCACCTTGAGTAACGCCATGCTGCGCTCCGAAGGCGTCGTGCGGCGCCACGACTCGAATGCCTTCGCCGCCACTGTCACGGCGGCGTCAATGTCTGACGCGTCGGACACGGGCATCTCGGCGAACGGCGTACCGGTTGCTGGATTAATCAATTCGGCATACTTCGCGCTCTTGGGCGCTACGTGCTCGCCCCCGATGAAATTCGCCAACCGTCGCATATTCACCCTCCCCACTTGGGTCGCCACTGCACTACCCCAGTCACTCTGCCAGATTGTGAGACATTGCGCAAACCACTGGTCGAGAAATAAGTCTCAACTTATGGATTTCACGACGCTATCCGTCATAAGAGAGGTATATACTGTCAATATCCGCAGTCTGAAGGCCGGTTCGGCTTTCTGACCGGGAGCCGCCAATGCCAGCTACTTCTTCGAAGCGACAGACCGCAAAGACCGTGAAGGGCCCCGATCGCGCTCGCCTTGATGTGGCGCCGTTGACCAATGGCCTAGACGCTATCGATCGCCAGATCATCAGTGTTCTGCAGCAGGATGGTCGTCGCGCCTACGGGGCGATCGCCGCTGAGGTGGGCCTCTCCGAAGCTGGCGTTCGTCGTCGCGTGCAGCGACTGCGCGACACCGGCGTCATGCAGATCGTCGCGATCACCGATCCACTCCAACTGGGCTTTGGTCGCGAGGCGCTGATCGGCATTCGGGTACACGGTGACGTCCGCCTGGTGGCCGACAAGGTAGCCGCCATCGAAGAAGCCAACTACGTCGTCATGACGGCCGGCAGCTTCGACATCATCGCGGAAGTCATCGCCATCGATGACAACGCGCTGGTACATCTTCTCAACGACGCAATTCGGAGCATCCCTGGGGTGACCGAAGTTGAAACATTTCTGTATTTGAAACTTTCAAAACAGACCTACACATGGGGGACCAAGTGACACTGCATGAGATAATTTCCGACGGCATCACCGTCGATGACCAGAAACACGCGAGCCATACGTACTCCGAACGTGCTCGTCGCAACCTGTGGCTACAGATGTCGCGAATGGGCGCGTACTCGGAGACCAACGAAGTACCCATCATGGTGCACGGTGAGGGGACCCGCGTCTACGACGCCAACGGCGTCGAGTACTTCGACGGGTTATCCGGGCTCTTTACCAACGCCCTAGGACACGGCCGCGCCGACATCGCCGCGGCCGCCGCCCAGCAGATGGAGGACCTGGCGTTCTTCCCGTTGTGGACCTACGCGCACCTCAAGGCCATCGAGCTGGCCGAGAAACTGGCGAGCCTCGCGCCCGGCGACCTCAATCGAGTCTTCTTCACCACCGGTGGCGGCGAAGCGGTCGAGAGCGCCTGGAAACTCGCTCGCCAGTATCACCGCTTACGCGGTGACCTCGATCGCTACAAGGTGATCAGTCGCGACATCGCGTACCACGGCACAACGATGGGCGCCCTCACGATCACGTCACTCGAGGGTTACCGCAAACCCTTCGAACCGCTCGTACCGGGCGCCGTGAAGGTTCCGCCGACTAACTTCTACCGCGCGACCGAATTCGCAAACGATCTCGAAGGATTCGGTCTCTGGTCGGCCCAGCAGATCGAAGAGGCCATCGTGCGCGAGGGGCCCGACACGGTCGCTGCCGTATTCCTCGAACCGGTTCAGAACGCCGGCGGCTGCTTCACGCCGCCACCGGGCTACTGGCAGAAGGTTCGCGAGATCTGTGACAAGTACGGAGTCCTACTCGTCTCGGACGAAGTCATCTGCGCGTTCGGACGCATCGGTACCTGGTTCGGTGGCCAGAAGTACGACTACGTCCCCGACATCATCACCGCCGCCAAGGGAATCACCGCGGGCTACGCTCCGCTCGGGGCGATGATCGTCTCGGACCGGATCGCTGAACCCTTCCAGCACGATGACGCCACCTTCGTCCACGGTTTCACGTGGGCCGGGCATCCGATGTCGTGCGCCGTGGCGTTAAAGAGCATCGAGATCATTGAGAACGAGCACGTCTTGGAGAACGTCCAGGCCAACGAGGAGTACTTCCACCAGAGCCTGCTCAGCTTGCGCGACATTCCCATCGTGGGCGACGTTCGTGGTACGGGATACTTCTGGGGTATCGAGCTCGTCAAGGATCAAGAGACGAAGGAGACCTGGGTTGGAGACGAGGCCGAGCGCCTGCTGCGTGGCTACGTGTCACCTGAGATGTTCCGGCGCGGGCTGATCTGTCGCTCGGACGACCGGGGCGACCCGGTCGTTCAATTGGCGCCACCGCTGATCTCCACGCGTGACGACATTGACTTCATGGTCGGGGTTCTTCACGAGGTCTTCTCCGGAGCGGCGCTTCGGAACCACTGATGCAACCGCCGGACTCGCTCTGGTGGTCGACGCTTGGCGGCCCCGTGCTGGCCCGCGCACCCCTTACGTCACACCTCGATGTTGACCTCGCCATTGTCGGCGGAGGTTTCACCGGGCTCTGGACCGCGCGCGAAGCGCTGCGACGAGACCCCGGACTGCGAATTGTGGTTCTCGAAAAGGAGGTGTGCGGGTTCGGCGCCTCGGGTCGAAATGGTGGCTGGGCGTCCGCGTACTACCCGCAAGAGTGGTCGACGGTTGCGAGTGAGGTGGGCGACGATGAGGCGAGCCACCTGCGACGCACGCTCGAACGCGCCGTTACCGATCTCGGTCTCGCTGCGCACGACGACGGCATCGACGCCCACTTCACGCAGGGTGGTTCGTTAACGTTCGCGCACAGTGACCTACAAGTCGCTCGCCTGCGCGATGAGGTTGACGAACGCCACCGTCGCGGCGAACTCGACCTCGAGTGGCTCGACGGTGACGCCGCCCGCGAACGCGGCGTCACCGCTCCAATGCGCGGGGCTATGTTCACGCCGCACTGCGCGCGTCTGCACCCCGCACGACTCGTTCGGGGCCTGGCTGACGCGGTCGAGCGGCTGGGGGGACGCATTGCGGAAAACACCGCGGTCACGCGCATCGTCGGTGGCGACGGTCGCCGTCAGCCACTCGTCGTCACGGCGGGAGGAACGGTCCACGCCACCTACGTCGTGAGAGCGACCGAGGGCTACACGCCAACGCTGCCCGGCGAACGACGCGCAGTAGCGCCGCTCTATTCGCTGATGATCGCGACGGAGCCCCAGCCACCCGCCTTCTGGCGCGAAGTTGGCTTTTCGCACTACGAGACGTTCGCCGACGGTCGCCACCTGATCATCTATGGTCAACGCACAGCCGATGATCGGATCGCCTTCGGGGGACGCGGGGCGCCGTATCACTTCGGCTCCACGGTCGAGCCCCGTTACGATCTTCGCCCGAAGATCTTCACACTCCTTGAGAACACGCTGCGCGAGCTCTTCCCATCGCTGACGGGATCGATCACCCACCGTTGGGGAGGTCCTCTGGCGATGCCCCGCGACCTCAGTCCCAGTGTCTGCCTCGATCGTCGAACTGGTCTGGCGAGTGCCGGCGGCTACACGGGCGACGGCGTCGTGCTTAGTCGCGTTGCCGCGACGGCCTTGGCTGATCTGATCACTCGACCCGACCACGAGACGGAGTTCACCCGCCTCCCTTTCGTTCAACGTGCACCCCGGCGTTGGGAGGTGGAACCGCTTCGCTGGCTCGGCATCAACTCGGGGCTGAGTGCCGCCGCGTGGGCCGACCACCGCGAACTGCGAACGGGGAGAACGAGTCGAGCGAGCCACTGGATTGAACGGATCATGACCTGACTACCGCAAGATGTTCACCGCTCGGGCGGCGACCACGGCGATGGTGACCAAGGAGACCAGGGCCTCGGACGCAAAGAGAAGTTTCGCCCGCGCGCTCAGCGGCATGGCGTCCGCGGGCGCGAAACTTGTTCCGTTGGCGAATGACGTGTACAGGTAGTCGGTGAAACGCGGATACCAGTCCGCGGGCGCGAGATTGGGATTTTCCATCTGCGGAAACTGCACATCAGGCCACGCCGCGTTGCCACCAGCCCGGCGATGAGGACCTCCGCGATCCGTCTCCCATAGCCAGAGTCCGTACACGATGACGTTCGTCAGCCATATCGAGACGGCCGAGTAGATGAGGTTACGGCCCTGCGAGACGGCGGTATTGAGTAGGTGGACGACCAGCAGCACCATTGAGATGACATTGGCGAGCGTGATCGTGGCGATCAAGATGAGTGTCGCACGTCGAATGTGCCGTGACTCGTCGGGGTGCCGATGCCGACGAGCCGAAAGCGGCCCGAGCGGCAGAATGATGAGCACCGGAACCAGCCAGCGCGGACCCACCACGAGCCGACCCGGCAGCACGACGTACAACGTCGCGCAGGCAAGCAGCGCCACTGAGGCGGGCCAGCGAGGTTCGGGGTGGACGTCAGTCACACCCGAAAGGCTAACTGAGACGTATCTGTCCAAGCGCGGCCACGTTGCGTGGCGCGATCAGCGACGGGATCAGCGACGACGAGCCGAACACCCGGTGAAGGATCGACGGGGTGACCGCCAGCACCTCGCCCGCCGGCGGCGCGGTAATTGGGGTCGTCCGGTTGTACGACAGCACGGTCACCGCGATTGACACCCGCGAGTGCTTCGACGTGACCGTCAGGCCCGTGGCCGTCAACTCGCCCTGGCTGCCGACGGAGATGGAGAAATCAATCGTGGCGAGCGTCGGCAGCGTCATCGGCAAGCCCGACGGAGCGCGAATGGCGGTGTTATCTCGATAGAAGTTGTACGTCGTCACCGCCCCCGACGTCGTCACTGTCTTGCGTGAGTAGCCCGAGATGAGTGAGATATCCGGTTTGGTCATCTCCAGCGACACGCCGTACAGCGACGGCGTCTTCATCGGCGTGCTGATCCATGATTTTCCGACGATCGACTGCAAGTTCGCGATGCCCGCGTAGAGGTGATGATCCGCCAAGCGCAAGTCGGCGTTGATCGCGGAGAAGGCGAGCGGAACCTGCACGGCGGCGTCTACGCGGTTTGTGACGAAGTTGACATTGATTGTCGCGTTCACCGAGTACGACTGACCAGTCGAGATCGCCACGGCCAATTGCGCTGACTTGGGTGGGTATCCGTTCAGGGCCAGCGCGTCGACAGTCGCCCCGCCAGGATTTGAATCGGTGGCGGCGAATACCAGGCCCGTCGCAGTCAAGGCGACGGCCACGACGCCAATCAGAATCGCGCCGACGCGCGTAGAAAATGCCATGAGATCACCCTAGTGTTGGACGAGGACGCAGCGCCCGCGATCAGGCGGTGCCGAGTAGTTCAATGAACAAGTCGTGAGCGATGTTACGTCCGCTCGCCACGAAGCCGATGCGCGACGACGCGTCGCCAACGACGTCCGTGGCGATGGCGGCGTAGGCCGTCGCGGCGGAGCCTTCCAATACCAGACCGGCGGTTTCGGCCGCCTCGCGCACCGCGTGGCGAATAGCGTTTTCGGGCACGAGGGTTAGCCGGACGCCTTCGTTGGCGATCAAGTCGTTGGTCACCGACCCGTCATCGCCACCCCCAGCGAGTCCGTCGGCGATCGTGGGGCGATGGATGACGTCCGCCATCGCGGTGCCGCGCAATACGTGGTAGAGCGCGGCACTCTGTTCGGGCTGCACCCCACTGATCAGGACATCGTGGCGACCGTGGCTGGCCCGCGCCAAGAGGAACCCCGATATCAACCCACCTCCCCCAACGGGAACGACGACGTGCTCAACGTCGGGCGCCTGGGCGATCATTTCGTCAAAGACCGTGGCCTGACCGGCGATCACATTGGTGTCGTTAAAGGGCGAGATGTACCGAATCCCACGACGATCAGCGAGCTCGATGGCGTACGCCTGAGCATCGTCGTAGCTCGACCCGACCTGGATCAACTCGATGTCGTAACGCCGGAGTTTTTGCACTTTGGCCACCGAGGCATTGGCCGGGACAACAACCGTGGCGGGAACGTGGAGGAGCATCGACGCGTGCGCGATGCCGAGACCGTGGTTACCGGCCGACGACGTAATCACGGCCCCCGTTGGATCATCACGTCGAGCGGCGTGGATGGCGCTCAGGGCGCCGCGCACTTTGAAGGACCCGGTCACCTGGAGGCTTTCGAGCTTGGCCAGCACCGGCCGCTCGCGAATGCTAACCGTCACCGTGGGGGTCGGAATGAGGTACCGCGCTATGAGCTCACGCGCCGCTTCCAATTGGTCCGCCGTCGGGGCGGCGACGTTACGAATCATGAATTCCTCCGCTCTCACCTTACCCGCGACCCTTCGAGAACTTCTTGGTATCGCGAAGCGGGACGGTAAGGTCGTCGCGTGCGTACCGTCGTCGACGTCATCACGCTGTCGTCGATTGCCTACGTCGGCACCATGATCGACAACTTCTTCGCCTTCAGCGCGCAGTTGCTCGTCACCGATCGAGCGCGTTACCGGCGGGTAGGCATCGCCCAAGCGATTGGCGTTACGTTGCTGTTCATCGTGGCGGCCGCGGTCGGGTCGGTGCTGAGCACCGTACCAGCGCAGTGGAGTGGGCTCTTCTGTCTGGCCCCGTGGTCGCTGGCCTGGCGCACCTGGCACCACCGTAATGCCGACGAGCGGCCGCAGTTTCGCCGCGGCGCCATAACGACACTGTTAGTCACCATCGCGCTGGGCGGCGACAACCTCGGCGTATGGATCCCGTTGCTGCGCTCCGAAAACGTGCTGCACCAAGCGGTGACCGCCCTCGTCTTCGCAGGCTGGGACGTCCTCTTTCTCGCCAGCGCGAGGGCCCTGACCGGTCACCCCCGCGTCGTAACGTGGGGATCGACCCATTCGCGCTCGGTCACGCCGTGGATCTACGTGGCGCTCGGTTTCCTGATTCTCGTAGAGAGCGGGCTCCTCTAACGCGCCGACCGACCGCTAGCGTCGATGAGATGTCCGCGACGACGCCGAATCAGACGCTCAACCAGCTGACCGTCGTCGTCGCACTCCAGTGGATGGGGGCGACGTTGGGGCTTCCACTGCTGCCACTCTTCCTCGAGCACCGTGGCGGTTCGCCGACGATCATCGGCTTCATCATGGCGTCGTTCTTCATTGCGGGCGTCGCCACGCAGTTCGCGCTCGGCCACCTCGCCGATCGCTTTGGCCGTCGCCCGATTCTCATCACGAGTCTCACCGTTTACGGACTGGCGAGTATGACCTACCTGCTACCCGTAACGGCACCGTGGTTCGCCCTGACCCGCGCGTTTCAGGGATCGGCCGCGGGAGCCATCGAGGTAGCGTCACTCTCGGCCGTGTCGTCGCTTTTCGCCGAGTCCGAGCGCGGCCGGGCGGTGTCGCGCATCATGGCCGCCCAGCTCTTCGGAATCGCGATCGGACCGGTCGCCGGGGTTATCGCGTCAGTGCGCACGCTGGGTTGGGCTTTCTTCGTCACCGGCGTCGTGAGCCTGATGGCCGCCTATCAAACCGGTCGTATAGCACTGGGCGACGTTACTGCCACCTCGAACCCGTTACCCCGGCTGCAGTGGACTCGCCAGGTGCTGGGCTCGCTCACCGCCGCGAGCGCGATCGGCATTGTCGTCGGCGTTTACGAGGCTTGCTGGAGCCTACTGATGCACGCCCACCACGCGACGACCTTAGAGATCCGACTCAGTTGGACGCTCTTCAGCGTACCGTGGGTGGCCCTCAGTCGCGTCGGGGGTTGGCTCGCCGATCACGCCAACCGCCGCGTGACGGCCTTTCTCGGGCTGCTCAACGTCGCGTTCTTCTTGTCGCTCTACCCTCACATCCACAACAACGTCGCCCTCTTGTTCCTCGGCTCGCTGGAATCCGTTGGCACCTCACTCTCGATGCCGTCCATCTCGTCGCTGCTCACGCAAGGGGCCGACGCCCGCGAGCTGGGTCGGCGTCAGGGCCTCTACGCCACTGCCAACACCGCGTCACTCGCCCTTGCCGCGAGCGTGTCGGGCTACCTCTTCACCATCAACGAGTCGTTGCCGTTCACCATCATGGCGATCTTCTCGACGGTCCTCACGATGACCACGCTGGGTTGGTGGCGACACGTGCGCGGCAAAATCCGCGCTGGCGACCCTTCGACCCCCGAGGCGCACGGTGGCTACGACTTAACCCAGATCTGATCCCATCGCGCCGAACCGAGGTCGGGGTTGAGGCAACGAGTCCGACCGTCCCCGGCCGTCGCGAAGGCCCAGTTCTGCACGTTCGTTCGAGCGGCCCAGCCGGTCACCACGAAGGTGAGAAAGAGGTACGGGATGTCCTTGGCGAACTGACTGTTGACCGTGGCCCACAGGGATCGAAGCTGGGTTGAGTTCGCGGGCGAGGCGAGGGCGTTGAGCATGGCTCCCTCAACGACCGGGTCGCCGAGGTGCGAGAAGTTCACGGCGCCGGCAATGAACGTTCCGCTGGGCAGCGCGTTCAGCCCCAGTCCGCCACTCGCCGGTGACGTCGTTGCCGGTTGCGACACGAACCAGACGTAGTTCTCCGCCGGGTCAACGGCGCCGAACTGGATCCAAAACGAGCAGTCGAACTGCCCGAGTATGACGTTCTGGATCAAGGTGGACTGCGTGAGCGGACGCGGCGTCACCGTGATGCCGACCGCCTGGAGCTGTTGGGCCAAGAAGGCAAAGGCCTTCTGGTCCGACGCGTTGCCCGAGACGATGTCCATGACAAAGCCGACCGACGACACGTTGTTCGCCTTCTTGTACGCGTCGACCAGCCCCTTGGCCTTGGACGGGTTGTACGACGGGTAGTGAGGATTGCGATAGTACGGCGACGATGATTTGTAGATACCGTCCGAGACCGGTTGCACGCCGCCGGTCACGACGCGGTGGTACGTCTCACGATTGATCGCCATGGCGCACGCCTGTCGAATGGACGGGTCACTCAGGACGGGCTTCAATTTGGTGTTCCAATTCAGCGTCGATGGATCGACCGCACCCATGGTGCCTTCAAAGTCGGCGAACTGGACCGCCTTGGGAACCGCCTCGCCCTTCTCGATGTACGCGAGCGCGCCCGGCACACCGGCCGTCGCGAACTCCCCCGCCCACGCGAAGTACTGATTCATGGTGCCCGTCGTATTCACGATTATGCAGTTCGAATCGGGATTCGTCGGATCGTGAACGTCGGTTCGGTAGGTGATGCCCTTCATGGTCTCGAGGTTGGCGACGCTCGCGCCATCTTGGGTCAGGATCATGTCCACCTGACCGGCCTGCAGTGCCAGGTTGCGCGTCGCGTCGTCGGGGATGGTGCGAAAGGTGACGCTGTCGAGGTAGGGCAACTGGCGGTGATCGGCGTCCTTGCGCCAGTAGCGCTTGTTGCGAACGAAGTTCGACTCGTAGTTGATCTGCCACGACTTGACCGCAAAGGGTCCCGTACCGATGGGGTTGCCGGTGAACGATGGCGAGAAGGAGCTGGGATGGGCCATGTACGCCGTCTGGTCTTCGCAGAGGGCACCGTACGGAAAGGTGGAGTACGAAATCACCAACTGAAACTTCACCACGTACTCGCTCACCTTGGTCACCGAGGCGATGATCGGTCTAACCGCGAGTCCGACGGTCGGGTCGGCGGCCGCGGCCGCGAAGTTGGCGACGACAGTGTCTGCGTTGAAGGGATCACCGTTAGAGAACGTGACCCCTCGACGCAGCACGACGATCCACGTCTTGTAGGCGTTGCTCGGCGTCGCCGACAGCGCCAGCATCGGCAGCCACGTCTTGCCGTCAGCCGCTGAGACGAACAGCGCGTCGTAGAGCGCGTTGGCCAGGCAGAATCCCGACGAGTCCATCTTGCCCTGCGCACCGTTGAAGATGTGGTAGTTCGGCACGTCTGAGATCAAGCCCACGCGCAGCGAGCCGCCGAGGCGGGGTTTGCCGGGGTTGACGCCGACCGCAGCGTCAGCGACCGTGGACATCATCGAGTCAACGGCGGTGCTCATCAGGGCGACGCCGCCGACCGTAGCCGCCGAATGGGTTAAGAAAGTTCGCCGATCGATCGCCGATGACATCATCAAGCTCCTTACGTCAAGGAATCAGCCTCGTGCCAAGTCCCCCCTGAAGGGGAAACCTAGCAACCAGCGACCGACAGCGTGGGGCAACCACGAGATTGTCTCGCTGTGACAATACTCAGCCAGCGCCGGGTTTCTTCGCGCCAGCGAGTATGAGTGCTGTTTCGCCAGTGACGAATGGCCATGGTCGGGGCCCAAGGGTGGGAGGAGCCGCCTGGGCCCCGACGATCAGTAGCTCGACTCCCCTCGTCGAGCGATCGGCCCTGGTTCGCGACCCGTCGGATCGCGCTGGCTTCCATCGCGCCAGCGACGGCTACGAGCAACGACGACGCTGCTCATCAGAACCGGTGTGGTGGCTCGCCACCGTCGCGTGACGGCACCACAACGATGGCTCGCGCTAGGCGAGGCGGCAACCGTCACGGCGACCATCTGGCCAGCCGAGAGATTGGCGACCGCGGAAGGTGAGCCGAACTGGCGAACGACGGTGGTGGGCGACAGGAGAAAAGCGATCGGATCACCGCTCGGACCGGTAATAACGATCGACGTCGACGTAATGGTGGTCACCCGACCGACGGCGGCAAGATAACCGTACTGGACGAAGCGGTCCGACCGTCGCGACGTCCTCAACAACGTCGAGGCACAAGCGGCCGCGCCCGTTCGGGCTTCGTCGCGGCGCACGGATTGGTGCGTTTTCGCGGTGGTGGTGGACCCCATGACACACCTTTCTGCTTGCCCGGCTCGCAACGGATCGAACTCACCCATCATGGCCGTCGAGCCTGAAGACACCGTGTAGTGGGCTTAAGGTCGTCGTAAATTCCCGACCGTAACAAAACCGACACATTTCAACCCGCGTTCCCCCGGGCCAATCGGGCAGACTGATCCCGTGCGACTAGCGCCTCACGGAGCCGCACAGGTGAATGACATCTATTAGGGAGGACCACAACGTGGCGTCGACACTCGAATCAACGGACGGCTCGGCCGAGGACCAGCCTTTCCATATTGAGCAGCACGGGATTGACTACATACCCGAAACCGAACGTTGGGCCAGCGCTCGCAATATTGGTGCGATGTGGGCCGGATCTGCCGTCAACGTCGAGTACTTCATCTACGGGGCCCTGCTCATGGGCTTCGGCTTCAGCTTCACTACTGCGCTGAGTCTCATCATCCTGGGAAATCTCTCGTACCTACTGCTCGGGGTTGCCTCGTTACAGGGTCCCGAAGCCGGGACGACGGCGTTCACCATCAGTCGAGCACCGTTCGGGTTGCGGGGTTCGCGCCTCGTGAGCTTCTTCAACTGGATCACGCAGTTGGGATTCGAGACTGAGGGGCTGATCCTGATCGTCGGCGCGGCGATGGTCCTCTTCCAACTGGCCGGCGTCCACGTGAGCAGCCCGCTCAAGGTGATTCTCATCATCCTGGCCGCGGCGATACAGGCCGTGATGCCCTACCTCGGGCACGCCACGATGGTGAAGGTCCTCCGGGCCCTCATCATCCCCTTCGTCGCCATCTTCGTCGTGATCGCCATCTTCGACGTCAAGCACGGCACGACCCACTTCAAGGGATTTGGCGGCGGCTGGGAGCTCTACACCGCGGGCCTCGCCTTCACCATCGCGCTTTCGGGACTCGGCTGGACCGAATGCGGAAACGACTACACCCGCTACCTGCCTCGCGACGCCAAGAAGGGTGCCGTAGTCGGGTGGGTGTTTCTCGGCACTGCCCTGCCCGAAATCGTGCTCATGACCCTCGGTGCGCTGACCTTCACGTTCCTTTCTTCAAACGCGCAGGTTGCCGCGTGGAACGGTGCGAACCCCTTCCAAGCCCTGTACGGCCAGCACTACATCCCGACGTGGGCAGTGGTGATATTCCTCGTCTTCGCGATCGTCCAGCTGTTCGGCATCAACTCGCTCGATCTCTACAGTTCGGGCGTCTCCGTGCAGGCCATGGGCATCCGCCTCAAGCGATACCAAGCGGTCATCATGGACAGCATCATCGCGGGGGCGCTCACCATCTACGCCATGTTCCAGTCTACCTTCTCGCTCTACATGAAGGAGTTCGTCGGCGTGATCATCGTCTGGATCGCGCCGTGGTTCGGCATCTACGTCATGGACTGGATCCTTCGACGCTTTCGCTACAACCCCTCGGAACTTCAGCGCGCGGACCGCGACGGCATCTACTACGGCGGCAAGAGCGGCACCAACTGGAACGCCATTGTGGCCTTCGTCGTCGGTCTCGTGGCTTCGACGATCGCGTACTCCAAAGCACCGCCTCCCGTGAACTTCCCCTTCCACTGGATGACGCCGATCTCCAATCACTTCGGTGGAGCGTGCGCCGGAGCCCTAAGCCACGGCACGTGCACCGCCGGCTGGTACGGGGGCGCCGACTTCTCCATACCCAGCGGCATCCTCGTCGCGGCCATTCTGTACTTCATCTTTGAGAAGGCCTCGGGCTACGTCGGTTCGCAAGTCGCCAAGCAGCGCGAACTAGAGCCAAACCGCTGAGTACTGGCATAACCCGACTGCCCCGGGCCAATGGCCCGGGGCAGTCGGTTCGGGTGTCGGATCCGACGTCGTGACCTAGTGATCGGACTTCTTGATCATGATCGAGGCGGCGACGAGCGCCGTGGCGGTCGAGGTCGACGCCGGGGTCACGCTCACCTGCTCGTTGAGCGCGAGGTCACTGAGTGCCCCCATCGTGTGACCCTTCATGACCACCGTTGACGAGTTGACGCTAAAGACGTCTACCTGGCCCGACCGGGTGGTCACCGTGAAAGTCTGAAGCGCGCCCGTGGCGGGGGTCAGCAACGTGATCTGACCCTCGACGCGACGAACGCCATCGCGACCGTGATGGCCGTGTCCGTGATCGTGGCTGGTGGCGTCTACGCCGTGGCCGACCGAAGCGGCTCCTCGTCCCGCTGCACCCGCGACTCCCGCACCAGCGATGAAGAGAGCTGCGGCAGTAGCCACAGTGAGTCCACCGCGGCGAAGCGCCTTCATGTTCGTAACTCGGTTCATTGCTTCTCCTGTCGTAGAGCGCCTTACGCGCTGACACCAGCATCGCGGACGAACCTGAGAGCCACCTGTGGACGGGCTCAAGACTGTGTGAATTTCGTCATTGGGTCGCGCTAGCGACGTCGGAGAACCTAGCCGTCCCAGTCCTCAAGGAGGTTTCCGCTACCGTCGGGCCGAAAGAGTGGTATCGCGCCCAGTGCCTGCACCATGGCGGCGTCACCGCCGAGCGATGTGCGCCATACCGACGCCTCGGTGACCAACGTGCCGATGCCGACGATGTTGGCACCGATCCGGCGCAGAAGGCGCAGAGCCGCCCCGGTCGACGCGCCGGTCGAAATAACGTCGTCCACGATCGCGACCCGACGGCCCTCGACATCCTTAATTCGCGCTCGATCGAACAAGAGACGTTGCTCGCCGTCAGTGGTGATAGAACGAACCGTTTCCGTCACCGCGTCGGCCAAATGAATCTTGGGCGTCTTGTGCAGGATCACGTACTGATCGAGTCCCAGGTGGCGCGTCACCTCGACGGCGAGAGGAATCCCCATCGTCGCGACCGTGGCGACGATCTCCACGTCGTGGGGACGCAGAATCTCGGCTAGTTCGCCACCCGCGCGAGCCATGAAGTCGACGCCCATATCAACGGTAATCAGCAGCGCAAGCGCGAGATCATCCCCGAGCGACACGACGGGCAACTCAACAAGTTGCGAACCGATCTTCACCTCGTACGTGCGCCGCTCCACCGAGGTCGAGCATACTTAGGCCCATGACCGAGGAACGAATATCGCTCAGCGCTGAGATGGGGCGCCACATGCTCGTGACCGCGTACGACGAAGCGCTAGCCGGCGCTCGCGAGGGCGGGATCCCGATTGGCGCGGCCCTCTTTGAGCGCTCCGGTGAACTGCTTGGCTCGGGGCACAATCGCCGAGTCCAGGAGAACGACGCGTCCGTACACGCCGAAACTGACGCGTTTCGTCGCGCCGGACGTCGTCGCAACTACCGTGACTGCGTCATGGTCACGACACTCTCGCCGTGCTGGTACTGCTCGGGGCTAATCCGCCAGTTCAACATTGGCGCCGTCGTCATTGGTGAAGCGGCGAACTTCGTCGGCGGCCACGACTGGCTCGAAGAACTAGGGGTCGAGGTGTTAGTGCTCGATGATCTCGCTTGTACTGAACTGCTCGCCACGTTCATCCACGAACATCCACAGCTCTGGAACGAAGACATCGGTGAGTGACTAGCGGACCGGTGGGCCGAACAAGCGGTCGCCGGCGTCACCGAGGCCCGGCGTAATGTAGCCGTTGTCGGTGAGTTCGTCGTCGAGTGCGGCGGCCACGATGGTCACCCCGGGATGACGTGACTGCACGAAGTCAACGCCAGGCTGCGCGGCAATGAGGCAAAGGATTGTCGTGTCCGTCGCCCCACGTGACTCAAGCATCGAGAGCACCCGATCGAGCGATCCTCCGGTCGCGAGCATCGGATCACAGATGACGACGTGCGCGCCAACCAGCGTCTCGGGCAGCCCGTCAAGATACACGTCGGGCAAGAGCGTCGTCTCGTTGCGCCGCAGGCCCACCAGGCAAACTCGATTGTGCGGAAGCACTTCTTGAACGGCTGGACTCATGCCCAGCCCCGCGCGCAAGATCGGCACGATGACGTACTCGGTATCAACCTTGACCGCGGGGGCAGCCGTCGCGACCGGAGTGTCGACGGTCGTGGGCGTGGTCGGCGTTGAGCGAAACGCCTCGTAGGCGACAAAACGCGAAATCTCGCCGGCCAGACGGAGAAAGTCGGCGTTGGACGTCGTGCGATCGCGCAGCTGGCGGACCTTGTCGGCGACGATCGGATGGTTGACAACCTGTGGCGTGGACACGAGGTCACTTTACGTCGCTCGATGCGGGTCTCGCCGGGACGACGGGACAACGAGACCGGGGCGGCCGGTACGCTTGGCGCGTGACTCTGGCGACCAGCGGCCCGACCGACGACGCTCGAGCCGATAGCAACCCGCTGGGCGGCGTCTATTCAACCTACCCCGGTTCTCGTGCACAGATCTCGCGTGACCAGGGACTTCCGTGGTGGCGACGGATTCTCCCGGTGGTCGCCGCCCACCGCGCCGCCTTCATCGCGGCCATCTCGTTGTCATTCGTCAGCCTCGTCTTTCAGACGTTGGTACCGAATCTGCTGAACAACGCCATCGATCGTGACCTCGTGCGCCACGCCACGTCTCTGCACACCGACGTGGTACGCATTCTGATCGTCGGTGTGATCGCCGGCGTCACGGGCATCCTCTCACGGCGCTACGTCTTCGTAACGGCGTACAACGTTGAGGCAGATCTACGCACGCTCATCTACGAGCACCTGACGTGGCTGTCGTTCAGCTTCTACGACCGGGTCCAGTCGGGACAGTTGATCAGTCGCGCCAACAGCGACATTCGAAGCGTCCAGATGTACTCAACCTTCGCTCCACTCATCGTGGTGCAGAGTTTCATCGGCGTGCTCGCCTTCGGCTTCATGTTGTCCATCAACGTTCCGTTAACCCTGATCGCCATGGTCGTAATGCCCATCCTCTACGTCGTCGGCATCAAGATGCGCCGGGTGATGTTCCCCATTTCGTGGATCACTCAAGCGCGACTCGCTGACGTCGCCACGATCGTCGACGAAAATGTCAATGGCGTTCGCGTGGTGAAGTCTTTCGCCCAAGAAGAGGCCGAGATAAATCGCCTCGCCGACGCCGCCGAGCGGGTGGCGTGGGCGTACATCAAAGACGCCCAGCTGCGCGCCATCTGGTCACCGTGGGTGCAGAACCTGCCCCAATTGGGTCTGGCCCTGGTCCTCTTCTTCGGCGGCTGGATGGTCATCGGTGGCCACCTTGGCCTAGGCGCGATCCTCGCGTTCAACGCGTACCTCTTGATGCTCCAGGCGCCGTTCATGATGCTCGGCCAGCTGGTCATGATGGGTCAGCGCGCCAAGGCGAGCGCGGAACGCATCTTCGAGATATTGGACGAGAGCCCGGATATCGTCGAACGACCGGGCGCCTACGACCTGATCGACGTGGCGGGCGCGATCGAGTTCGACCACGTCGATTTTCGCTACCGCGACGGACCTGACGTGCTGCACGACTTCTGTGCGCGTATCGAACCCGGCGAGACAATCGCTATCGTCGGTCGAACTGGGTCGGGCAAATCCACGGTGGCACGACTGCTGACACGCTTCTACGACGTCAACGGTGGGGCCGTTCGCATCGACGGGCACGACGTGCGCGACGTGACGCTGCACTCGCTGCGTGCGTCGGTCGGCGTGGTCCTTGATGAAGCGTTTCTTTTCTCCGTGTCGATCCGCGACAATATCGCCTACGGCCGCCCTGACGCGACGGACGACGAAGTCATCGCCGCCGCCCGCGCCGCCCACGCCAGCGAATTCATCGATCAACTGCCCGAGGGCTACGACACCGTCGTCGGTGAGCGGGGCTACACGCTGTCCGGCGGCCAACGCCAGCGAATCGCGATCGCCCGAACGCTGTTGGTCAACCCGCCCGTTCTGATCCTCGACGACGCGACCAGCGCCATCGACGTGCACGTGGAGAACGAGATCCATCGCGCGCTACGCGGACTCTTGGCTCACCGGACCACCATTGTCATCGCCCACCGCATTTCGACCATCGCGCTCGCCAGCCGCGTCGTGCTGCTCGATCAGGGACGCGTTGTCGCGACCGGGACCCACGACGAGCTGCTGGCCACGACGCCGCTCTACGCACAGATCCTCGCGCAGGCGACCGAGGGCGAACGCTGATGGCGTGGGGCGGCGGCTTCGGCGGGCCATTCTTCGGGGGCGGCGGTCATCGCGCGAGCACCGACAGTGGCCTTCCGTTCGGAGGTATCCCGAGCGAGCTGATGGACGAAGCGACCAAGCTGCTCGCGTCAGAACCGGTTCACCCCAAGTCGGCGGTCGCCTTCAGCCAGCGACCGTCGCCGTCGGAACGTCAGCGCCTCAGCCTGGCGCGCCTCGTCGGGCGTTATCCGGGCTACCTCTACGGCGGCTCAGCGCTCGTATTGGCGCTCAGCCTTATCTTGCAGGCGGGACCCAAGCTCACCGAATACGCCATCGACCACGGCATGGTGCCGGGACACCACTCACTCGCCGTGATCGCCGTCTGTGGCGCGACGTATTTAGTGCTGGCCCTGGTCAGTGCGGTTCTCCAACGCATGCAGGTCGACGTCACCGGTCGCCTGGCCGCACGCGTCATGCACGACTTGCGGATTCGAGTTTTCACGCACCTGCAGCGACTGAGCCCCGACTTCTTCTCCGAAGAGAAAACGGGCGTCTTGATGAGCCGCATGACCAGCGACATCGAGAACCTCCAGCAACTGGTCCAGGACGGCATCACTCAGTTCGCGACCCAAGGGCTCACGATGATCGTGATTACGGCGATCTTGTTCACGACGAACGTCACGCTGGCGACCTGGACGGTGCTGCTCGTTGTACCGCTGCTCTTCGTGCTATCCATCTGGTTTCACCGAGCGAGCGAGCGGGGGTACCTGCGTACGCGTGATCGGATAGCCACCGTGCTCGCTGATCTCTCTGAGTCGCTCTATGGCGTTCGGGTCGTAACCGCCCACAACCGCCAGCGCCGCAACATCCGCAACCACCGACACGTCGTTGGCGCGTACCGTGACGCGAACTTCTTCACCGGACGCGTGAGCTCCGTCTACGGGCCCTCAACCGTCATGATCGGCATCCTCGGACAGGGACTCCTCCTCGGAATCGGGGGCAACCTCTACCTCGAACACCGCCTTAGCCTCGGCGCGCTGATCGCGTTCTTCTTGTACCTGAATCGCTTCTTCTCGCCGATCCAACTCTTGGTCCAGCAGTACAACTCGCTCCAACAGGGGCGCTCCTCCATAACCCGACTGCGCGAACTGCTCGAAACGCCCCCGAGTGTGGACGAGCGCGATGACGCCGTCGAGCTGGCGACGATCGACGGTCGCATCACGTTCGAACACGTGACGTTCGGCTACGATCCCGATCTCCCGGTGCTGCGCGACGTCAACCTCGAGATCGCCGCGGGCGAATCAGTGGCCTTCGTCGGACCTACCGGCGCGGGCAAATCAACTATCGCCAAGTTGGCCAACCGCTTCTACGACCCAACCGCGGGGCGCGTCCTCGTCGACGGCGTCGACGTGCGCACGGTCACGCTTCGCTCCCTGCGCTCCCAACTCGGTGTCGTGCCTCAAGAACCCTTCCTCTTCGCCGGCTCCATACGCACCAACCTCAGTTTCGGCCATCCCGAGGCCACGGACGCCGAGGTCGAGCGGGCAATCGACGTCGTCGGACTGCGCGAACTCGTCGATCGCCTACCAGCAGGAATCGATACCGAAGTCCACGAACGAGGACAAACCCTTTCGGCCGGTGAACGCCAGCTCCTCGCCCTCGCGCGCGCGTTTCTCGCGCGGCCCCGAGTCCTCATTCTCGACGAGGCCACGTCGTCACTCGACCTGCAGAGCGAGACGGTGGTCGAGCGCGCGCTCGATCGCATCCTCGAGGGTCGTTCGGCGATTCTGATCGCCCACCGCCTCACCACCGCGCAGCGCGCCGACCGCATCGTCGTCGTGGATCACGGGGGCATCGTGGAAACGGGAACGCCCGCGGAACTGATCGCCACCGGGGGGGCGTACGCGACGATGTACGCCGCCTGGCTCGAATCGGGCGGGCGCGACGCGACTCGCGAAACGACGCGCTAGTCCACCATCGATCGTACGGCTTCGATGAGCGAGGCCGCGCTCTGGCCAGCTTGGGGCAGTGGGTGCACCTGCAGGTGCGTAACGCCCGCGTCGGCGAACGCCGCAATGCGCTCGGCGACGTAGCCGGCCGGGCCGCACAAGGTGGTGAGTTCTAAAAACTCCGCGGGCACGGCAGCCTCGGCCTCACGTTTCTTGCCCGAGAGGTAGAGATCCTGAATCTCGGCCGCTTCACGCTCGTAGCCGTAACGAACGGCGAGTTCGTTGTAGAAGTTCGTACCCTTGGCGCCCATCCCGCCCACGTAGAGCGCGACCATGGAGCGTTGGAGATCACGCAGCGCCGTCGTCTCAGGTCCCTCGCCAATGGCGAGCAGGCCACCGGCCGTGATGAGCAACTCACCGAGCCCGGGGTCTCGCTTAGCGCGTCCCGCGGCGAGCGCGGTGCCCCACACGTCCCTTGAGCGCTCAGGAATGAAGAGAATGGGGATCCACCCATCGGCGATCTCGGCGGTGAGCGAGACGTTCTTCTCACCGAGCGACGCTATCCATACGGGAATCTCCGGGCGAACGGGGTGAGCAATTATTTTGAGCGGTTTGCCGAGACCCGTCCCCTGTTCAGGTGGCAGGGGCATCGTGAAGACCCGACCGCGGTGCTCGAGCGGCTTCTCGCGACGCCAGACGTCACGACAGATCGACACGATCTCACGGGTTCGCCCGAGGGGATTCGTGTAGGGGACGCCGTGAAATCCTTCGATCACCTGGGGGCCCGACGCCCCGAGGCCAAGGTGAAAACGACCGTCGGACAGCGCGTCGATGCCCGCCGCGGTCATCGCGATCAACGTCGGCGTGCGCGTGTAGATCGGCAGTATCGCAGCGCCAATTTCGACGCGGTCGGTCAGCGCGGCCAGGTAGCCCATCAGGGACGGACTGTCGAAGCCGTAGGCCTCGGCAACCCAGACGAGGTCCAGGCCAGCCTTCTCCATGTCGGCGACGTCGCGGGCCGCCTGCTTGAAACCACCCGCGTAACTGAGCATCGTCGAAATCTTCACCGTGACCGCCTCTCCGCGATCAGCGTACCGGACCGACCGTGACGCGCGCGGCGACGCCGCAGGCCCTACGCTAGAGGTGAGAGCAACGGCGCTCTCACCGATAACAAAGGCTGGTGACAACGTGGTCACGCGTCCCAATGAGGCCTCGCCTCACGAGTTCAATCCGTGGTTGCGAGTGGTGTCGCTCATCGAAGAAGCGGGTCATCTTCTCGGTCTGCACGAAGACATGATTCAGCGAATAGTTGCACCCGAGAGAATCCTCGAGGTCGCAATCCCGGTGAGGCTCGATTCGGGTGACGTCAAAATCTTCACCGGCTGGCGCATCCAGCACGACACGTCGCGCGGCCCGGGCAAGGGCGGGATCCGATTTCACCCGAGCGTGAACGCCGACGAAATTGCCGCACTCAGCGCTGACATGTCGATCAAGTGTGCCGTCGTCAATATCCCATACGGTGGCGCCAAGGGTGGCGTCAAAGTCGACCCGTCCTCGTTGTCGCGCGGCGAACTGGAGCGGCTGACGAGGCGCTACGCCTTCTCCATCGCGCCCATGATCGGACCGGACCGCGACATACCGGCTCCCGACATCAACACCGACTTTCAGGTGATGAGTTGGATCATGGACACCGTCTCGATGCTGCGCGGCCACAACACGCCCGGCGTCGTCACTGGCAAGCCGATTTCCATCGGCGGAAGCCTCGGACACGCCGGCGCAACGTCTCTCGGCGTCACGATCGTCACGACGGCACTGCTCCAACGGATGGGGCGAATGGCCAATGAGCAACGCGTCGTCATCCAGGGCTACGGCAAGGTCGGCGCACCACTCGTCAAGCTGCTGAGCGATCGAGGCATGAAGGTCGTCGGTGTCGCGGACGTTCGCGGCGCGATTCACGTTCCCGAGGGCATCAATCCGGCGCTGATGGCCAAGCACTTCGGCGAGGCCGCCACCGTCGTCGGCTACCCCGGCAGTGAAGCGATTCCGGCCAACGAACTCTTCACCCTGCCCAGCGATATCGCGATCCCCGCCGCCCTCGGCGGCGTCATCACCGACCGAGTGGCCGAGTCAATGTCGGCGTCGATCATGGTCGAGGCCGCTAACGGGCCGACGACGGGCGAAGGGGCGGCCATTCTCGCGGCCCGGAACATTCCGGTCATTCCCGACGTTCTCGCCAACGCCGGCGGCGTCGTCGCGTCGTACTTCGAGTGGGCCCAGGACCTGCAGGGATTCATGTGGGAACCCGAGCTCTTCCAGCAGCGACTCGAGAAGACCATGAGCGACGCCTTCAATCACATCTGGGCCCGGCACAAGGATCTCAACGCCACGCTGCGCGAGACGGCGATCGCCGTCGGCGTCGAGCGCATTGCCGAAGCGACCGAAGTTCGAGGACTCTTCCCTTGATGTAGTCGCTGAACGAGCCTCGGCGGCCCCGACGGGGCTCGTTCGTGGAGCGGTTGGCGTGGCGTCCCGACGGGTCTCGCTGGTCGGCCCGACGTCCTTCGAATCTCGTGCAGTCGCGACCACCATCGGGACCGCTCCACTCGTCTCGCCCGAGACCGTGTGCGCACGGCGTAATCGTCGACGCGTGGACGACGCGTGCCACGTCGAAACCGGGCGAGACCAAGAACGTAACCACCGTGTCACCGCTCCGGGCGTCTCTGGCGCCGACCGCCCGTGGAGCCACGACACGGTCAGCGCGGCCTCTTTCGCACTATGCAAGGCTGGGACCGTGGATGATGCGCTGACGCGAGAGCAGCTCGAATCCCTCGTGACGACGTTACGCGCCGAAGTCGATCGACTGAAGGAGGAGTTGCGCCAGTTGCGCCGCGACCGACACGAGACTCCGCCCCACTACCTCTGACGATGGCTGCGTGATCACCACCCGTTGATGCGACCAGCTCGGGGGCAGAATGTTTCTCTGCTGCCACGTAACGTCCTAGTCTCGGCGAGCATCGCGGTTGAACCCGGCTGAGAATCATGACGAACCGGCAGTACTGGATCACAACGAAGACACCCGAATCTCGCGAACTCTTCGAGCGGGTCAAGGTGGCCACCCGTCTCCCCTCAACGTTGAGCACGTACGACCTCGAGGACGCAGCCCCCATGCAGTCCGCATTCGAGACGTTGATCGGTAAGGCGGTTGGCGTGGCCTTCACGCTCATTGCGCCCTTTTGCTGACTACGGCCTTAACATCACTGTCGGTTCCAGCGTTTTCATCGGGTATCAGTGCAACTTCACGGGGCACGCACCGATCGACATTGGCGACCGGGTCATGATTGCCCACAAGGTCAACCTGCTTACCGCCGGCCATCCCGTCGAGCCCAATGATCGTCGCACTTCCATCACTGCCACGCCGATCACCATCGACTCTGACGTCTGGATCGGTGCCGCCGCGACGATTCTGCCCGGTGTCACTATCGGGGCGCGCGCCGTAGTCGCGGCCGGCGCCGTGGTCACGCGCGACGTTCCGGCGTCAACGCTCGTCGCGAGCGTTCCGGCAAAGACGGTGCGACCGCGGTACAGCGCTGGCTCTCGATCCCGTCGCCCCGGGGTCACCTACGTGACCGGAACCTCGACGTCATCGCGACGCCACCCCCCTAGCACACCTCGGTCGCGGCCACGACTTCAGCCGCGGCCTTGGCGAGGGTGACGCGAGTGATCGCGCCCGCCTGCACCGCCTGCACGATCGAGGCGGCCGTTGCGCGGGCGAGCGCCAGTGACGCCGCGGGTTCCAGCGGTCCACTCAGCACCAAGTCGGCCCCGGCCGCGACGGCGCGGACCGCGGCGGCCGGCACGGACAGTCCGAGAGCGCTGATCGCGACGGCGTTGAGTGAATCGGTGATGATCAACCCGCGAAACCCGAGCGACGTGCGAAGCACGCGTACGACCGCGGATGAGAGCGACGCCGGTTGCGCGCTCAAACCCGGTACCCGAGCGTTGGCCACCATGACCGCCGTAATCCCCGCGGCGAACGCCGCTCGATACGGTGCGATTGCTCCCGTGCGCAACTCGGGCCACGGACGAGTGGCCGCGGGACCATAGTCGGTGTTGCCGGTCGCGCCACCGAGGCCCGGGAAGTGCTTAACGACGGCGAGCACGCCGGCTCGCTCGAGACCCGACGCGAAGGCCGTCGCGTCATTCGACACCAGCGATGGCGACGCCCCGAACGAACGAAAGCCGTCGGGGTCAGTCGGTCCGGGCCATACGGCCCGTCCGTCGAGGTCGACCACCGGGGCGAGGTCGACGTTCACCCCGACGGCGAGCAGCTGGCGACCAACCCGTTCGCCCACCGACTCAATCTGGGAGGCGTTGAGCTGCTGTCCCATGGCTTGAGCCCACGGAAACGCACCGACGAGATTAGTCAATCGCCGAACGCCGCCTCCCTCTTCATCGGTCATGACGAGCATGGTCGAACCCGCCGGCGACATCATCTGCAGACGCGCGATAGTCGGGCCGAATCCGGCCGGCGCGCGGTCACCGAAGACGAGCAAGGCGCCGAATCCAGCCCTGGCCGCCGGTCCCATGGCCCCGACGTGCGACGCATCGACCGAGACCGCCACCGTTTCGTTGGCCAGCCGCGCCAGTGACCATGACGCGACCGTCGATTGAGCACAGGCGAGCCGCTGAGCGAGAGCAAGACGGCGCGGCGCGGCGCCGCCGGCGCCTAGCGCCCCCAACCAACTCGAAGCGACGACGACCGCGACGGCGGCGCGACCGACCGCGACCCGGCGCACGCCTACCGGCGCGACTTCGCGGCGCGACGAACCGACACGACGAGCGATACCACCGCCAGTAGTGGCAACGCGATGACGGCGGCGGTGTTCTCGTGGCCAGCACCGCGCAGCAGCGCGACGACGCCAATGATCACGAGGGCGGCTACGAAGAGTTCGGGCGTGTCACCGATCAAAAAATCCCACCAGAACATGGCGAAACCCTTCACGAGGCGCACTGGCCACGGCCGATCGCGGTCGCTCACAACGCCACGACCGGCAATGCTCGGGTGCGGCGCAAGTAGCCGACGAGGACCCACGTGACGGCGAGGTAGAGCGCGACGAAGGCGAGCAGCATCGCGTCATTGCCGGGCCATCGCACCTTAAGACCCTCGCCGGTCCAGAAGGTCCCGAAGCTCACGAGCAGGACGCCAACGCCCATCTTCATGGCGTTCTCGGGCACAGTCGAGAGCTGCTTGGCCACCACGACCCCGACGAGACCAACCGATACGACGGCGACGGCGGCGACGGCAACGGCCAGCCCTAAACGGTGCGCTGACGTTCCGAGCGTCAACACGGTGATGACGACCTCAAGGCCCTCGAGAAAGACGCCCTTAAAGGCCATCACGAAGGCGATCCGATCTCGATGCGGACTCGAACTGATGGCCCGCAATTCCTCGACGGTCTCGCGATAGATCTCGTCTTCGTCGTGCTTGGCCTTCAGACCGCTCGCGCGCAGGATGGCCTTGCGCAACCACTGCATGCCAAAGATCAAGAGCACGCCACCCACGATGAGTCGAAGCGAGCTGAGCGGTACGTGCGCGAGCGCCGGACCGAAAATGGCGACGAGGGCGGCGAGGGCGGCGAGGGCGGCACCGGTCCCTTCGAAGGCTGATCGCCACCCTCTCGTATGCCCCACCGCGAGAACGATGGTGAGCGCCTCGACCATCTCAACGGCGCACGCGAGAAAGACGGCCCCAACTAGGACGACGACTCCGGACGATACGGTCACTGCCAGCACTTTCAGATCACCCTTCCGCGGTTCATCACGAAACACGTCGACGCATCGAAACACACTCTCACCGCGTGGTCTCGATTGAACCGGTGCAACGAGAAAATCTTACTGAGTGTCGCGCCGTTGCCGACGCGAATCACGTGATCGTAACCCCGTCCGTTAAATGCGACGTCGCTCACGACCCCGGGGAAACCACGCGACTCACTGGCGGGCGCCACGCTGACCCCGGCCGCGCGGACCAAGAGGCTGAGGTCGTCGCCCGGACGTAACGCCTCCAGCGCCGTCGCCTCGATGCACTGATCGGGAGCAGAGGGCAGCGCGACCCGGTAACGATGGTGACCCGTAGCGTGGAGCGCCCACGGAAAACTCCCCCGCTAGGCCAGTGAACCTCGCGACGAACGCGTCGGCCGGACGTCGATAGATGGTCTCGGGCGTGTCGAACTGAGCCAGGGTGGCGTTGCGCAGCACGCCGACCAGGTCCGCGAGCGCGAAGGTCTCGGCTTGATCGTGCGTGACGTACACCGCCGTGGCACCGACGTCTCTCGTGAGCGTCGCGATCTCAACGCGCAGCTGCTCGCGCCGATCAGCGTCGAGATTCGAGAGCGGCTCGTCGAACAGAATGAGCCCAACTTCGGCCGCGAGAGCCCGAGCCAGCGCCACGCGCTGCTGTTCGCCACCCGAGAGTTCGTTCGGGAAACGGTCGGCGAGATGTGTAATCACGACGCGTTCGAGCAGGTCGGTGACGCGCGCGGCGCGTTGGGCGCCCGTACGGTTCGTTCGTGCCAGGGGGAACGCCACGTTCTTCGCCACGCTCAGGTGAGGCCACAGCGCGTAGTCCTGAAACACCATCGCGAGCCCGCGTTTCTCGGGCGGCACGAACGTTCGAGGTCCCGCGACCTCGCGATCACCGATCGTGATCGCCCCGCTCGTCGGCCGATCGATGCCGGCCAGGCACCGCAGCAGCGTCGTCGTGCTGAACCAGATGGTCCGAGCAGAACGAGAAACGTGCCCGGGGCTACCTCGAAGTTGACGCCGTCGAGGGCTCGCTTGTCGCCGAAGTGCTTTGACACCTGTTGCACCGAGACGCCGGGCCCGCGCGTGCGTTACCGACACAACCCCACACCGTTCCAACCAACACGGCGCCACCCCTTTGGCGTCACCAACCGAAAGAGCCCCATGGCGATGCCGATCGCGCGGAGCATCTCACCCAGCGTCAACACCGTCATCGCCGTGCCAGTCCCGAGCTGGAAATTGGCGAGGTAGGTCTGAATGGTGACCGACGCCGGCGATCAACGGGTACGTCGGGCCCCACGTCGTCGGATCGTTCATGCCGAGCATCCCCTTGTACTGCGGCTTCAGCAGATCGGCCCAGGTCGTGGGCAGCTGGAATGGCTTGATCTGCGAGGAGTCGCAAACGAGAGCGCCCGTCGCGGTCAGGCCGGTCGGCACGTGGCTGCCGTCGGCCGGGATGTTGGCCCGACCGACCGCGGTGAAGTTCACCGCGGGCACGATGTGCTTGGCCAACAGTCCCTCGCGGTCGAGTTGCGCGAAGGCCTGAGCGCCGTCGACCCAGAGTACGCCCCACGTAGGGTGGCTGCCCTCAACTTGGATCTACCGGAGCAGGGTCCCGTTGAGTTGTCGTTTAACGTCACGTTGAAGCCCGGGTTCGTGGCGTTGAAGGCCTTGACCGTGGCCGAGTCGTAGCCTTGCGCCGAGTACACGACGAGGGTCGGTCCGTTGGCCTTCGCCGAGGCTCCGGCCTCCAACGTGCTCAGTGGCAACGAAGCGGCCGCGACGCGGATCGCTGCGGCGAGCCGCGCGCGGCGAGTTCGTGGTTTCTGGGTGTCTGCGTGCCTGAGACGTCGTTTAGGGGCCACACATGAACGATCGGTGACGACTCCGCTGCGGTGCGATGAACGTTGCCCAACCGTTTCGACGTGACCGGTGACGCGATTCAGCGTTGACGGCGTCGCAGCTCATCCTCGACCGCTGCGGGATCGAGGTTGCGACTGCGCAGCAGCAGCAACAGGTGGAACCAGAGATCCGCCGCTTCGCCAATCACGCGCTCGTCGCTCTCGCTCAAGGCGGCCACTGCGACTTCCACCGCCTCCTCACCGACCTTGCGAGCCGTGAACGCCACCCCGGCGCGCAACGACGACGCGACGTACGAGTTGGGCGCCGCGTCAGCCTCGCGGCGCAGGATGGTCCGCCAGAGCCACGGCGTGAAGCATGACGTGGAGCCGTCGTGGCACGTTGGTCCGTCCGCGCGCGCGCGCACGAGCACCGCGTCGTCGTCGCAGTCACGGACTATCTCGACGACGCGAAGCGTATTGCCCGAGGACTCACCCTTTTTCCAGAGCCGCTGGCGCGAGCGCGAGAAGAAGTGCACGTATCCCGTCTCGCGCGTGAGCGCTAGCGCGTCGTCGTCCATCCAACCCAGCATCAATACGCGACCTGACTCGTCGTCTTGCACGATCGCCGCTCGCAGCTCACTCACGAAGGCTCCTTCCACGGCCGCAGACTTACTCCGCAGGCCTCGATCGCACGGCGCAGCCCCGGCAGACCCGCCGGATTCTCGTGCACGATCGAGGCAACCAGTGCGGCGTCGGCCACGCGAAGGGCCGCGGCCACGTGCTCGGCGGAACCGGCGCCCCCCGACGCAATGACCGGAACTCGGACGGCGCGGCGAACCTCAGTGGTCAACGCGAGATCGAAGCCTTCTCTCCGTCCGTCGTGGTCAATTGACGTGAGCAAGATCTCGCCCGCCCCGCGTTCGGTGGCCTCGATCGCCCACGCCACCGTTTGGCGATCGGTGGGGACGCGGCCACCGTGGGTGTAGACCACGCCACCACCGCTATCGATGGCGATGACCACCGCCTGGGAGCCAAATCGCTCGGCAATGGCCCCGAGCAGGGAGGGTGCTCCCACGGCGGCGGAGTTCAGGGATACCCGATCGGCTCCGGACTCAATAATCCGCGACGCGTCATCGACGCTGCGCACGCCGCCGCCGACGGTGAAGGGTATGTCCAGGACGTCCGCCACGGAACGCACGACGGTCGTCATCGTGTCAGCCTCGTCGGGCGTCGCCGCGATGTCCAAGAGCACGAGCTCATCGGCACCGCCGGTGCTGTAGTGAACGGCGAGTGCCACGGGATCGCCAACGTCGCGAAGGCCAACGAAATTCACTCCTTTCACGACCCGGCCACGCGCCACGTCCAGGCACGGGATCAGGCGTGGGAGAGGCATCGGTCCAAGAACGCGAGCCCGGCGGGGCCGCTCTTTTCGGGGTGGAACTGGACGCCGAGAAACGTGCCGCGCGACACGGCGGCTACCACACCGTCGGCACTCGCCACGGCATCGGACGTGACCGCAGCGTAGGAGTGCGCGAAGTAGTAGACCTCGTCCCACGGCTCAACGAGCGACCACCCCAAGCGTGGCACCCGCTCCTCGACGAGACGCACCACGCGTCCGGGGACGATATCGAGTCCTTCGACGCCGCCGTCTTCCGCGCTCCACGTCAGGGCGAGCTGCAGGCCGAGACAGATGCCGAGCACCGGGCGGTGCACCTCGACGCGCTCGCGCAGCGCCTGCGCGGCGCCCGTGTCGGTGAGGTGGGTCATCGCGCTGCGGGCCGAACCGACGCCGGGCAGCACCACGTACCACGCTGACGAGATCATCGCCGGGTCAGCGCTCACCACACTCGAATGTCCTAGCCGAGCGAGGGTCGCCCGCACCGACCGCGTGTTGCCTGCTCCGTAGTCGACAATTACGACGTCATTCACAACGTGCCTTTGGTCGACCGAATGAGGTTGCCGTCTCGAACGAGGGCCTGCGCCAGTGCCCGACCGACTGCCTTAAAGGCCGCCTCTGCGACGTGGTGGGCGTTGCTGCCGGTCGCGGTCACGTGCAGGGTGATGCGGGCGGTCTGAACCAATGATTCCAGCGCGTGAGCTGCCATGCCGGGATCGGGTTCGATCCGCAGGGTCGCCGTCGCGCGACCAGAGAGGTCCACGACGGCGTGCGCAAGCGCCTCGTCCATCGGCACGCGAGCCTCGCCGTAGCGCGCGTAGCCCCGCCGGTCGCCGAGTGCGTCGTCGAGCGCCTCGCCGAAGGCGCGCATCGTATCCTCGACGGTGTGATGATCCCCCGTCTCGGGGTCGCCCACGCCATCGACCCGCAGGTCCATGCCCGCGTGAAAGGCCAGCTGCTGGAGCATGTGATCGTAGAAGCCCTCACCGGTCTGCACGAGCACTCGGCCCTCGCCAGCCAGGCGCAGCCGTACCGTGATGCGCGTCTCCGCCGTTGCCCGCCGGTGACGCACGCCGGCCGGCGTGAGCGGATCACCGCGCACGACGTGAGCGAGCGTCGCGAGCAGGACGTCGTCATCGGCCTCGTCACGCACACTGATCCGCAGTCCACCCGCGAACGCCCGAAGCACGAGGCCGTACGGGAGCAGGGCGTCCACGAGCGACTGGGGATCGTCCATCGGAATGAAGACGAAGTTGGCGTGCGACTCGACCGGCGTCAGACCGAGCCCGTCGAGGGCCCGCGTGAGCCGCTCGCGCTCGGCGACCTGCGCCGACACGTCGGGCGGGTTGGCCAGGGCCGCGAGGGCCAGCGCCGCGGAGAGTGACGATACCGACAGCGGGGCCTGACGGGACGAGAGGATCGCGATTCGCTCGGGCTCGGCCAAGGCGTAGCCCACCCGCGCACTGGCCAAGCCGAAGGCCTTGGAAAAGGTTCGCAAGATGATGGCCCCGTCGACAATCCGGTCAAGGGCGTCGACACCCGCGTAGTCGGCGTAAGCCTCGTCGATCACCAACTGGCCACGAACATTGGGAACGTCGGGCAGTTCGCCGGTTGGGTTGTTGGGACGACAGACGAACACGAGATCGGCCGCGGCAGGCTCGTCGATGATCGTTGCTCCGGCCATGGCCGCGGCGAATCGGTACATCGAATACGAACGTGTCGGAACCGTCGCAATCGTGCCGCCGCTGGCGAACAACCGCGCAACGAGGACAATGAACTCGTCGCTGCCCGCGCCGAGCGCGACGTGGTCAACGCCGAGCCCGTGACGGGCCGCGATCGCGGTGCGCAGTGGCTCGTAGCGTCCGCGGTCATACTCGTTGACGTCGGCGAGGGCCGCCGCAATTACGGCCGGCCGCGCCGACGCGGGGGGGGCGGGCGGCACGTTGCCGTCAAAGCGAATGATTCGCCGAGGGTCGAGGCCGACCGACTCGGCGATTCGCTCGTTGGACGGGGGCCACTGGTAGGCCTCGAGCGGCTTAGGGTAACTCATCGCCGAGCCGTTGCCTTGTGCATGGGCATGCCTTCTAGATCGGCCAGCGCCTCAATCGTCGGCGCGAGGCGAGCCAGACCTTCTTCGCTCACGCGCTGAATGGTCAACGCCTTCATGAACGTCTCTAGTCCGAGCCCGCCCGTCGATCGGGCCCAGCCACCGGTCGGCAACACGTGATTGGCGCCGGTGGCGTAGTCGCCCGCGGGCACGGGCGCGAATGGCCCGACGAAGATGGCGCCGGCGTTACGGATACGCTGCGCCAGCGACTCGGCCCGCACCCCCAACAGTGCCACGTGCTCGGCGGCGTAGTCTTCGACTTCGGCGAGAGCGGCCTCGAGGTCATCACCGACGCGTACGACATGGGCGCGCGAATCTGGCCCGTGCTCCATCTGCGCGGCGAGCTCTTGCTGGACGAGGCGCTCATCGACGTCGTCGTCGGCGACCACGACTACTTCGCTCGGCCCCGCCGGCAGGTCGATGGCAACGTCGCGACTGACTAGTAGTTTCGCGGTGTTGACCGCACCACCTCCGGGACCGACGATCTTGTCAACTTTGGGAATCGACGCCGTTCCGTACGCCATCACGGCGATCGCCTGAGCGCCGCCAATCGCCCAGACCTCGTCGACGCCGAGCAGCGCCGCGGCCGCCGCCACCGCCTGAGAGCCTCGGGGGGGCGTGCACACGACAATTCGCTCGACGCCGGCCTCGCGCGCCGGCACCGCCGTCATGATCAGTGACGACACGAGCCCACTGGGTACGTAGATGCCGACCGACCGCAGCGGTACCCATCGTCGCTCGAGGGTCACGCCCGGAGTCACCTCGAGCACGACATCGCTCGGGCGCTGCGCTTGGTGCCATCGCGCCACCGAGTCGGCGGCGGCCATGATCGCCGCGGTGGGCACGTCGCCGTACGCGCGGGCTCGCTCGGGTGACGTCGAGGTCGTCGCGTCGAGTCGCTGTGACCACTGCGCTACCGCCTCGTCGCCGCGCGCACGAACGTCGGCCACGATCTCGTCGATTGTGAACTGTTCGCTCGTAACCACTGGTCGACTCACGGCAGCATCCGTTCCACGGGCAGGGTAAGAATTGAACTCGCCCCGCGGGCTTCCAATTCAGGTAGCAGCGACCAGATGTCGGCCGCGGGAACGAGGGCGTGAACCGCCACTGTTCCCGGCGTCGCCAGATCCATCACCGTCGGTGAGCCCTTGGTCGGCAGAATCGCGGTGATCCCGGCTAGTCGTTCCCTCGTGACGTTGAACAGTAGGTAGCGGTTGGCGCGAGCGTTGGTCACGCTACCGAGGACCGTCGTCAGCACACGCCGACCTTCGACGTCGTCTGACCCGCTGCGCCCAACCAGCACCGCCTCAGACTCGAACAGCGTGCCAACCGAACGCAACCCGTTAGTCCGCAGGGTGCTCCCGGTCGAGACGAGATCGATGATGGCGTCGGCGAGCCCGAGCCTCGGGGAGATCTCCACCGCGCCACCCACGCGCACGATGTCCGCCTCGATGCCCCGCTCACCGAGCGCCGCCGCCGCGATGCGCGGGTGCGACGTCGCAATTCGACGCCCGCGAAGGTCTTCGAGCTCCACCGCATCATCCTCGAGCGATACGGCCGCCTGCAACGAGCACTTCCCGAAACCCAAGCGCAGCAGCACGTCGACCTCGCACTGGCGCTCGGCAACCAGATCCAGCCCCGTAATGCCGCAGTCCACGATGCCGTCCTGCACGTACTCGGGCACGTCGTCGGCGCGCACGAAGAGCAAATCGATGTCGGCGTTGCGACAGTGTGACTGAAGGACGCGCTCCCCCGGTTCCTGCGGGTCGACGCCACTCGCCTCGAGCAAGGTCCACGACGGCTCACGCAGCCGTCCTTTGCTCGGTAGCGCGAGCGTCAGGCGACGCGTCATCGCCGGCCCCGGCGCAGCACGATCGCGTAGCCACCTTCGCCGTAGCGCAGCCAGTGCGCGACCCGCGTCACCGTAGCGGTCGACGCGCCGGTGCGCCGAGAAACCTCGTGGTAGGGCAATCCCTCGTCGACGAGTCGGGCTACCTGGAGACGCTGGCCCATGGCGTCGAGTTCGTTGGTCGTACACAGGTCGCGCAAAAACGACGTCATCGACTGCGGGTCGCGTAGTCGGACGAACGCATCAACGAGTTCGTCGAATCGACCGGCCGTCTCCTCCTTGGTCTCGGCAGGAACTACTCGGCCACTGGTCATAGCATCATGCTAGTCTGCTAGAACATTACTATGCAAGTCATTCCCGCCGTCGACCTCTTGGGTACTGAAGTCGTTCGTCTTGACCAGGGCGACTACGACCGCGTCATTTTCCGCCACCCACTCGACGACTTCGTCCGTCGCGTCAGTGCAACCAATCCACCACTGCTCCACGTGGTCGACCTTGACGGTGCTCGTGATGGCAAAGTGCGTTTCGACGTCGTCAGGCAGTGTCTGCATCTCGCGTCACCGATACCCGTGCAGGTCTCGGGTGGCATTCGCTCCGTTGCGGTTGCCCAAGCGATCTTAAACCTCGGCGCAGCGCGAGTGATCGTGGGTTCGGCGGTTTGGGCCACGGTGGACGGTTTGGCGACGTTCGTCGACGCCCTCGGCGAGTGCCTGGTCGTGGCACTCGACGTGCGCGACGGTCGCCTCGCAACGCACGGTTGGCTCGCCGACGCGGACTTGGACGTCGACGACGCCCTCAACCGTTGCGTGGTGGCGGGCGTATCCCGTCTCCACGTCACCGCCATTGACCGCGATGGCACCATGCGGGGTCCGGATCTCACGCTCTATCGTCGCGTATGCGCCAGTGGCCTCGCCGTGGTGGCCGCCGGCGGCATTCGCGACGACGACGACGTCGCAGCCGTTGGCGCCGCGGGCTGCGAAGCGGCGATCATGGGGGTAGGTTACTTACGGCGTATTGGACTAACACTCGACGCCATTGCTGACGATAATTACGTACGCGGCGAACCATTTTTTCCCTAGAAACAAAACTAAATAGTGTCGCTATAACAAGTATTTGATCTGCTTCTAATGACTTTTTTCCCTAGAACATGGTCGACGGGTCCTGCGAAACTGGAACCGTCACTACGGAAGGGGTTCATTATGAGGCGTAAGACCTTAGACCTGTTGCTAACACTGCTCGGTGCGCTGCTCACCGTCGTCCTGCTGGTGGCGGGTGGCCTGCTCATGTGGGGCTACAGTTTCGCCAACTCGACGGTGCACAGCCAACTCGCCGCACAGAAGATCTACTTTCCCGCAGCTAACTCGCCGGAGTTGCAAAATCCCCTGATTAAGCCCTACCTGACTCCCTACGCTGGCCAGCAACTGCTCAACGGTCGGCAGGCCGAGGTGTGGGCCGACCACTACATCGCCGTGCACTTGCAGGAAATCACCGGTGGCAAGACGTACGCCCAGTTGAGCGCGCAGTCCCTCGCCGATCCTTCCAACACGGCGCTCGCCAAGACGGTTCAGACGGTGTTTCAGGGCCAGACGCTGCGTGGCACCCTGCTCACCGCCTACGCGTTCTGGATGTTCGGAGTCATCGCACTCTGGTCAGCAATCGCCATGTTTGTGCTCGCCGCCTTGATGCTGGTGTTGACCATTCTCGGCTGGCGTCACTATCGCATCATTGACCCCTCAGAGGTCATCTAGCGACCCCCTGGACCACGTCGCGACCCGAGGCCCCTTCATCGCGACGTGGTCCGGTTTACCACCACCCCGGCGACAACCAGCCCCCGGGTTGTTCCGTCGGGGTGGTGCTCGACTTTGGCCCGTAGCGATGCTCCAGCGAGACGGTAGTCCGCGATACTCTCGCTCCGAGGAACCAGTGAGCACCGGAAGCTACCAACAGCTCAACGACGTGCAGACGTACCCGTCGCACCACGCCGTCGTGGGCGGCATCAGCGTTCGCCGAGCGCTGCCTCAGCGCACGCGACGAACCGTTGGTCCCTGGTGCTTCGCGGACCACCTCGGACCCGCGTCGGTTACCGCGAACGACGGACTGGACGTGGGACCCCACCCGCACGTCGGGCTCCAGACGGTGACGTGGCTCATCGACGGCCACGTGCTGCACCAGGACAGCCTCGGTACTGAACAGATGATTCGACCAGGCGAACTCAACTTAATGACCGCCGGCCACGGCATTGTCCACGCCGAGGAGACCGCGGCAAGCTTTCGCGGGGTTCTCGAGGGTATTCAACTGTGGATTGCCCAGCCGGATCGGACGCGAGAGGCCGCGCCAGCCTTTGCGCACTACGACAACCTCCCGCGCGTTGAACTGGGTAGCACCACCACGACGGTGGTACTGGGCGAATTGCTCGGTTCGACCAGTCCGGCTCGCCGCGACAGCGAACTCATCGGTCTCGACCTCGACCTGCGGGCAACCGCTACCCTGCCACTGAGGTCCACGTTCGAACACGCCGTGATCGTCCTACGGGGATCCGTACAGGTCGGCACCACCGTCGCTGAACCCGGCTCACTGGTCTACGTTGCGCCAGGTATCGACGAGCTTCGCCTCGCCGTGCGCGACCCGTCACGCGCGATGGTGATCGGTGGTCGGCCGTTCGAGGAACCACTGGTGATGTGGTGGAACTTCGTCGCCCGTCGGCGTGACGAGTTGGCCGCGGCCTACCAGTCGTGGACGACGAGCGATGGACGATTCGCGGCCGTAGCGAGCAAACTCGCTCCGATCGAGGCACCGGTGCCGTACTGGTTGCGCTCCGAACGCTAATCCGCGGTCGGTTTTGTCGCTACTTCGTGGTGCGTCTAAGGAAACAGTGGCGATCAGCTTCGCTCGTGACCGCCCGCAATGTCACGCCGACACCACGCGTAGAGCGCGTCGTAGACAAACAGGGCTCGCGCGAGTAGGACCTGGTCGTCCGGCTCGACGTCGAGTCCGCCGATGCCAATCGCCAAAAGTCCGGCCCCCGCCGGGTCCGAGTTCAGTTCACCGCTCACGTCCGCGGCGTGGACAATACGCGCCAAGCGCAGTAACGCAAGATCGTCACCCAAGCCGTAGCGATCGATGAGCACCTCGAACGTGCAACGGTTTCCTTCGTGCGTGTACGCGGCACCGGGAGCGTCAAACGAGTACGACCCTTCAGCGGCAGCAATCTCCAAAACGCGAGACGGCTCCACGAATTGAAAGACCGCCTCGGCATCGATGAACCGCCGAATCAACCACGGACACGCGATGCGATCCGTCTTGGGTCTCGCTCGGGTTATCCACTGCATGTCGACCTCCGCACCGACGATATACCGTGGCGTCGACGGTCCCCGCTCACTAGCGCAGCACCGACACTCACGACGACGAACGGTCCACCAACGAGCGAACTGTGTAGCGTTGCCATCCATGAACGTGAACGCGAACGCGACTTCGTTTCTTGAACTCATGCCCGACGGCACCACCGTCGACGAGGGCGGCGACCTCGTGGTTGGGGGCTGTCGACTACGCGACCTCGCCGATCAGTTCGGTACGCCCGCCTACGTCGTCGACGAGATGGGTCTACGCGCCACGGTGGGCCGGTTCCGCGACGCTCTCGGCGCCGCCTGGGTTAACGGTCGCGTTCACTTTGCTTCGAAGGCATTCCCGAGCACCGCCATCTACCGACTGATGGCCGACGAAGGCGTAGGCGTCGACGTCGCCGGTGGCGGCGAACTCGCTATGGCACTGGCCGCCGGCGTCGACCCCGATTCAATTCTCGTGCACGGCAACGCCAAGACCGACGCCGAACTCTCCATGGCGCTGGCGGCCGGCGTCGGCCTCATCGTCGTCGACAACACCGACGACATCGACCGGCTCGAACGGCTCGCCCACCGGCGCCAGGCCGTGCTGGTGCGCGTGATCCCCGAGGTGCGTCCCGATACCCACGACGCGATGGCCACCGGACAGCGCGGATCAAAGTTTGGGCTTTCGATACCCGACGCCGAACGCGCGATGGCGCGAATCCGTCGCTCGCCCCACTTGCGGCTCGAGGGCGTGCATCTCCACATTGGATCCCAGATAACCGCGCTCGCCCCATTCGTTGAGGCGGTGGCCTCGCTCGCCGCGCTCGGCGAGGTCGACACCTACGACCTCGGTGGTGGACTCGGCGCACGCTACACCTACCTCGACGAACCGCCCACGCCCGAAGCATGGATTTCGACCCTGACCGACGCCGCTCGCCGTCACTTGCCCTCGTCCTCGCGAATCCTTGTCGAACCCGGCCGCTCCATGGTCGCCCGATCGGGAGTCACGGTCTACCGCGTGGTGACTGTTAAGCGCGGCGAGCCAACCTTCGTCGCCGTCGACGGTGGCATGGGCGACAATCTCGACGTCTCGCTCTACGGACAACGCTTCGAGGCCTCGGTGGTCAACCGCCTCGGACTCGGCGAACCGGTCGAGCTCGTCGGACGCCACTGTGAGTCCGGTGACCGGCTCGTCGCCGCAGCGCCACTGGTTGACCCGCGAGTTGGCGACGTCGTCGTGGTGGCGGTAACCGGCGCCTACTGCTTCACGATGGCGAACAACTACAACGGCGCTCTTAAGCCACCCGTCGTCTTCGCGAGAAACGGCGAGGCTCGCGTCGTGGTGCGCCGTGAGACCTTCGACGATCTACTCGCGCGCGACGTCAGCAGCTGACGACGCGGTGCCGCGCGACGCTCTCTGGATTCGGCTTCGACCGTCGGGCCGAGCCGCGCGGATCCGTCTAAGATCAAAGGTTCGGCGGAGGTATCCGAAGAAGGTTTCACGGCCGTCAGGCACGGCGGCGCTCACCACCGCGGCCACGACGCCGGTAACGTGCCGGGCGACCCTACGGGCTGGGGCAAGCCCGGCCGAACCCCGAGGTCCTCGAGCAGCGCGTTGAAATTGAGGCCGAAGGCCGTGGAGTTCCTGCCGTCAAACTGGTTGAAGCCCATCGCGTAGCCCGCGCGCCCAGTTGGCCTGGCCCAGCCAGTTTCGAGACAGGTCTTGGCATCGTGGACGGCGCCCAGCACGGTAGCGGGCGTCACCGCAACGCCGACGGATACCCTCGGCGTGAGGTTCTCGGCCACGTAGACGGCACGTCCGACGGCCGGCCCATCGCTGAGCCGGTAGCTGATGAATACGCCACTCGGCCAGCCTGCGTCATAGACGTTGGTCACGACGCCATCACCGATCGCGAAAACGGGCCCGAGCCCGCAGTAGTCGACGCCCTGGTCGACCTCTTGGGGAACGAGCGAGGTAACCGAGCGAAACGGGTTGTAGTACCCGTCGAGGGGCGTGAGATCGAGGGATAGGTAGTAGCCGCCCGTCACGGAGTCAACGGCGACGCCGCTGACCGCCGAACCGAAGGGCAGGGTGATTGACGTCGACCCGCCGTGCTCGGCGGCGCGGTAGGCGATCACGGTCCCGTTGGCCAACGCCACGTCGTAACCGTTGGACGTCGACGCGATGCCCGCCGTCGCCACGCCGCCGAAGACGCCGCGCGACGACGCGAGGGGCGAGCCCAGCGTCGGGGCGTGAAATCCGTAGACGCCGCCGGTCGACGTTGCGATCCAGTAGCCGCCGGTCACCGGGTCGAGCGCGATGCCCACGGCTACGACGGGGGCGGTCGCGCCGTAGTGCAGGCGAGGCGCCAGCGAGCCGTACGTCCGCGCACCGAATCCGTCGACTGCGCCGTTGGCGCGTAACACCTCGTAACCCGAACCGGTCGCGGTGCTGGCGATAGCCACCGCAGCGGGATACTGGCCCCAGCCTCCGGACGCGATGTGCGGTGCGCCACGATACGGCGCGTGAAAGGCGCGCACCACCCCATTCGAGCAGACAATCCAGTAGCCACCGGTCACCGGATCGAGCGCGATTCCCGTCGCAGTTACGCCATTCGCCATCGCACCAGCCGCGAAGGAGCCGTAGTACGGCGCGCCGTAGGCCGACACCGTTCCATCGGCGCGTAACACGTAGTAGCCGCGACCCGAACGCGCAACCGCCATCGCGACCACGGCTGGATGCGTTATCGGCGGAGCGCCAAGGTACGGCGCGCCAACCGCGATCACCGTCGACGCGGTAGTAGCGCCCGCCGGCGCGAGCGACGACGACAACAAGGGGACCAGGAGTGCGAGCAGGAGCGGGGCCGAGCGGATCAACCGACCCCGATCGTGCGCCCGCGCCATCCTGACAGTTCGGCGTACCGGCACCACTGAAGGCTAACGCCGCCTTGCGCCGCACCGTCGTGCGGCGACTTCGGGCACGATGGGCGTGCAATGGAACAACTCGATGTACGTCTAGCACTATGCGAGACTGGTCACGTGCCCAAATCACTGCCCCTCATTGATCTATCGAGTGTGATTTGTTGCCCCCCCGTCGCAGCCGGCCCACTCGATGACGCTGACGCCCTAGCGGTAGCTCTGCGGCTGAAGGCGCTCGCTGACCCCGCGCGGGTGAAGATCCTCTCTCACGTCTTTGCCGCTGGTTCGGATGGGGTGCGCAACGTCGAGCTCATGGAGCAACTCGACCTCTCCGACGCCACCGTGAGCCACCACCTCGGTCAGCTCCACCGGGCCGGACTGCTCACCCGCGAGCGACAGGGGCGAAACGTCATGTACCGGGTCGATCGCGAGGCGCTCAACGCACTCGTCCGCGTGATCGAACCCGACTGCTGCTGAACATTCAGCGTGACGCGATTACCTTGATATATATCACGGTACTTAGTACACTCGGTGCCTAGCGAACGGCTCAAGGAGATCACCATGACGAGCGAAACCAACGCCACCGAGATCCGCGAGGCCGTGCGGCGACACTACGCCGCGGCCGCTACGCAGCTAAGCGCCGCCCATTCGACCGTCGCGTCGTGCTGCTCAGCGTGCAGCGATGACGCAGCTGGCACATCAGCGTTCGGTAGCGCCTGCTACGACGACGAGACGTCCCGACTCGTTCCCGGTGGCGCGTTAGCCGCCTCCCTCGGCTGCGGCGTTCCAACGGCCGTCGCGGACTTACGCCCCGGTGAAACGGTGCTCGATCTTGGCTCGGGAGCCGGGACCGACGTCTTGATTGCGGCGCGCCGCGTCGCCCCCCACGGACGGGTGATCGGGATAGATATGACTCCCGAGATGGTCGAGCTCGCGTGGCGCCACGCGAGCGAAGCAAACGTCACCAACGTCGTGTTTCTGCAAGGCTTCCTCGAAGACTTGCCGGTTCCCGACGCCAGTATCGACGTCGTCATGTCGAACTGCGTCATCAACCTCGCCGGCGACAAGAATGTCGTGCTTCGCGAAGCGGCCCGCGTGCTTCGCCCCGGTGGACGGTTGGCAATCTCCGACGTCATCGCCGATGAGGACCTTGATGACGCGACACGCGCCGACGTGGCCCTGTGGACCGGCTGCATAGCGGGAGCGTTGACGCACGCGGAATTTGAGGTCGCACTCGCCGGCGCTGGTCTGACTGACATCGAGATCACCGAGACCCATCGAGTCCACGCCATGGCGTCTTCGGCGATTATTCGCGCCCGTCGGCCCGGTGGAGCCGTCGACGAGGTCCACCGCTAGACCGAACGGTCCGCAACGGCGGGGCATACGGCCACTCGCCCGACTCGCCGACGGGCGACGGTTGGAGCCGTCGGTGGTCGCGCCAACAACCGGCTCCCACGGGAGCGAAGCGTTACCCTACGCACCCCGTGGCCGTGGCACCGTGGGTCGACCAGACGAGCGTCGGTTCGAAGAACCGTTACACGGGGCCGACTTGAGGTGGGACCGCTCAGCGCTGCTCTCGTGCCGGTGAAACACCCGTCGCGTACTGCGTCGCATCGCGGCCGGGCCGCGCCGTGCAATACTGGCCGCGGTGACCAGGTACGTGATTGACGCCGCCAGTCTTGTTCGTATCGCCGCCGAGGGCACCCCCATCGCCGATGAACATCAACTCGTCGCACCGGGATATATCCGCACTGATTCGCTGGCGCTGGTACTCGACTCCGTGCGGCGAGGCGAACTTAGCGATGAGGTGGCGCTTCGCCTTCACCAACGGATGACCACGGTGAAGATCCGTCTCCTCGGTGATCGCGTCTCGCGACGAACCGCGTGGGAGATCGCTCGCCGTCACGACGGCGTGTCGATCCGAGACGCGGAATACGTCGCTATCGTTCAGCTGCAAGCGGACGCGCTGATCACCATCGACGACCGACTCGCCGCTCTCGCGCGCGGACTCGTGACGCTGGCACCATTCGACGCCCTGAACGGAACCGTCGCCGCTGATTAGCGCCACCCAGACCGACGGTCGGCGCGGCGCCGTGACTAGATCGATCGCAGCAGTGTGACTAGACCTTCGACGTTGGGCGCCCAATGATCCGCCGCCATCGCGACCGCGTCTGCCTCGCTCAGCGCTGCGCCACCCACGATGATCGGCACGGACACCCCCGATGCGCGAAGCGTCCGAACGAGCGACGCCGCTGACGCGCGATGTTGCGCGGCGGTGACGCTAATAACGGCGGCGCGCAGGTTCTTAGTCGTCGCTGCGTGCGCCGTGAAGGCGTCGTTGGGCACGTCCGCGCCGAGATCGACCACGTCAAAACCCTCTGCGCGAAGCATGTCCGCAACCATGGCCACGGGCAGCCCGTGGCGCTCTCCCGACGGCGCGCCAACCATCACCGTCGAGACGTGCGGGCCACGTGGTCGGAATTGGGGGCCCATGCGTCCAACCAGTCGGTACATGACGACCGTCGCGCGATGTTCGTCGGCGACGGTAAGGCGTCCGTCGGCCCAACGCTCCCCGATCGTCCGCATCGCCGGGGCGAACAGGTCAACGTAGACCCGCGTCGCGCTCGCGCCGCCAGCGAGGGCCTCAAGGGCAATGGCCCAGCTGCCGGCCTCATCACCCGCAACGAGTCGCGCCGTCAGACGATCAATCGAGGAGCGGCGAACGGGCCCCTTCGAAACGCCGCGGAACGCCGCGGAACGTGACGCTTCGAAACGTGCGACCTCATCATCGTCCACCAGCCACTGCGCACCGTCCTGGCGCGCGACGAGACGTCCCGTGCGAACGTAGCGGTAGGCCGTCATGTAGTGCACGCCTAGCCGGTTCGCCACCTCGGTCAACGTGAGGTCGTGGCTCACTCGCCCCCTTCGTGGCGCAGGTCGATCGCGCCACTTCGTGACACGCAGTAGTCCCAGAGCTTGGCCCGCTCCGCTGGCGTATCGCTCAGCCGCGTCGTGCGGAGTCGGTGAATGGGCCGAGCGCGACGATCGAGCCACAAGCCACCCGGGGGAATCGAACCGCGGCACGTGGCCAGCCACGCGATAGTGTCCGCACCCTCGGCGCTCGTACGCACGAACGGTCCGAGCAGGCGACGAAAGACGGGCAGCGACGCACGCAGTCCGGGCGTGTCGGCCCATCCGGGGTGCGCGGCCACCATGGTCACGCCACGAGCCGCAAGCCGCGGCGCCCACCAGCCGACGAGCGAGACCTGCGCGCGCTTCACTCTCGCGTACGCGGCGACGCCGTCGTAGTCTCGGGACGCTGGCTCGAGCGCCGCCACGTCGAGCCGTTGGGTGTACATGCCGCCCGACGTAACCCAGATCACTCGGGCCCGCCCTGCTTCGAGTTGCGTCTCGATGAGCTGGGTAAGCAGAACGGGACCGAGAAGCTGCGCCGCGACGGTGCTCTCTATCCCCTGTGCACTCTCGGCGCGGAATCGGTTCAGGGTTCCCGCGTTGTGCACGAGCACGTGAATGGCGTCGAGTTGGCACAGTCGTTTCGCGGCCCGGCGTACGGCGTCGAGGTCCCCGAGGTCGGCGACGACAACCTCAACGCTGGGGTTCGCGGTCGCCGCCACAATCTCGTGACGCGTCCTCTCACCACGCTCCGCGTCGCGCACGACCATCACGACACGGGCACCGACGCGCGCCAGTGCCATCGCGGTTTCGCGCCCTAGTCCCGACGTGGCGCCGGTCACCACGACCGTCGCTGCGTCCAAGCGATCAAACAGCGGCGACCAATGGAACAGCCGTCGTCTCACGACGATGCCGACACGCGAGAAACTGCCGATCACCGAACGCTCGAGCATCCCGTCAACGAACAGGGCAACGGCGTTAGGCGGCCGCACGCGGCGCCCCGAGTAACTCGCGCAGCGAATCACGAGCGCGATCGCCGATACGTCGAAACACGAGACCCAGTATCGGGTTCGCAATCGCCGCCACGCCGCGAAAGTGCAGTTGGGCGTCGTAGGTCACTTCACATCCGCCGAGCCACTCGTTAAACGTGAGCGTATCGACCGACTTCAGCCAGGTGGTCGACGCGACAAACTGAACTCGACTGGTGGCCTCGAATTGCGTGATGCGGTAGCGCAACGTCGATTGACGGCGCCCCACCTTCACGTCGAGCTCAAACACGGCATTGACGTCGATTGGCCCACTCCCCAACCGACGGGCACCAACAACCCCCGGATCCCACTGCGCGGCGTTCGCGAAATCGCTGAGGTACGCGAAGGCGTCCTGGGGCCGCCACGACGAGGGAATAACGGTGGTGTAACGGGGCATTGCGCAACCTTTATGTCGAGTCGGATTTGACAGCACCTACTTTAGTACTAAATACTAGTGACGTGCCACCCTACCCTCGCACCCAATCCATTGCCGTCGTCGGCGCCGGCGTGTCCGGCCTCGTAGCGGCCCACCTCTTGCACCGTCGAGCGCGGGTCACGCTGTTTGAAGCCGGAGCCCACCTCGGCGGCCACGTCAACACGGTTGACGTCGTCGACGGCGACCGGACGCTCGCCATCGACACGGGCTTTATCGTCTACAACGAGCCGAACTACCCAGCCTTCAGCGCGCTGCTCGCGGAACTGGGCGTTTCGACGCAGGCGAGCGACATGAGCTTCAGCTTCTCGTCGCTCACCACCGGCCTTGAGTACCGCGGATCGAACCTCAACACCTTGCTGGCCCAACGCCGCAACCTGCTGCGTCCCTCCTTCGCGCGCATGATCGCCGACGTGCCGCGCTTCAATCGCGACGCGAGGCGCTTACTCACGAACGGCGACCTCTCGCTCTCACTGGGCGAGTTCTTGGGGCGAGGGCGCTACTCGCAACCCTTCGTCGACAACTACCTCATTCCGCTGGGCGCGTCCATCTGGTCAGCCGATCCGAGCCTTTTCGAGGAGTTTCCTGCCGTCGCGTTGGCGCGGTTCTTCGAGCGCCACGGGCTCATCACCCTGGGCCGCCGTCCCCAGTGGCGAACGGTTACCGGCGGGGCTCGCCAGTACGTGCGAGCCATCACTGACCCGCTGGGCGAGCGGGTGCGAACGAACTGCGCCGTCAGCCGTATCGAGCGAGACAACGGCGGCGTCACCCTCTACGTGCGGGGGACCCGCACCGGCGAGCGATTTGATCGCGTAGTCATCGCGACGCACGCCGATGCCGCGCTGGCCATGCTCGATGAGCCAAGTGGCGCCGAGCGAGCGGTGCTCGGCGCGTTTCGGTTCCAACGAAATCGAGCGACCCTACACACCGACGCCCGGCTACTGCCGCTCCGGGCGCGGGCCCGAGCCAGCTGGAACTACCGCCAGCGAAGCAGGAGTCAGCGGTTGCCAGTGCTTACCTACTACGCGAACCGACTCCAGCAACTTGACGCCGAACGGGACTACTGCATCACGCTTAACGCCGATGACGCTATCGATCCCTCACAGATTCTCGCGTCGTTCGACTACTCCCATCCGGTCTTTGACGAGAGCGCACTGCGCGCCCAACGTCGACACGGCGATATTGACGGCGTGCGTCGTACGCACTACGTCGGGGCGTACTGGGGATACGGATTCCACGAGGACGGTGTTCAGAGCGCACGCCGCGTGGCCGAGCGTCTGCTTCTTGACAGCGTTACGGCTGACGTAGTGTCGGCCCGATGAGTTTGGCCGCACTCTACGAAGGAATCGTGGTCCACGAGCGTGTGGTGGCGCCGGGCCGGCGCTTCAGGTTTCGCGTCGCGATGCCGCTGATGGACCTCACGGCCGCCGACCCGAGCGGACTCGCCCCGCTGTGGCGACGCGAGCGACGCGCGCCCATGTCATTTCGCCGCCGCGACTACCTGGGCGATTCGGCAACGCCGCTCGCCGACGCAGTGCGAGATCTCGTTGAGGAGCGCACGGGACGCCGCCCGAGCGGTCCGATCGGACTCCTCGCGCACCACCGGACCTGGGGCTGGGTCTTTAACCCCATCGCCCTCTACTACTGCTTCGACGTCGATGGGTCTACCCTCACAACCGTGGTCGCCGACGTCACCAACACCCCGTGGGGCGAGTCGCACGCCTACGTCATCGACCTGCACGACGCGACCACCGACTTGCCTGAACAGCCGAAAACCTTGCACGTGTCTCCCTTTCTCCCCATGGACCTCGCCTACCAGTTCCACGTGACCGCGCCCGGACCGCACCTCGACTTCGGGGTAACGGTCGTGCGCGGGACCGACGTGGTCTTTCGCGCGGCACTCTCGTTGCGTCGGCGGCCGCTCAACCGTCGCTCGGTGCTAGGCGTACTCGTACGCCGCCCCTTCCTCACTCATCGAATTTCACTCGCCATCTACCGACACGCGGCGTGGCTCTGGCTCCGGCGCGCCACCTACGTCGCGCACCCGACGCCCGTATCATGAACAGGGATTTCGTGATCCGATGGATCCGCGCGTGTCGAGTTGCCGCGTCCGAACGAGTCCTGCGTGCGCTGATGCGTCGTCTTCGCCACGGCACCATCACCGTCCACGACGGTGAGCGCACGCGGACCTACGGCGAGGCCTCGGCGACGGGACTCTCGGTCGAGGTGCGCGTCGTCGACTCGAACTTCTGGCCGCGCGCCCTCGCTGGGGGCAGCGCCGGCTTGGGCGAGTCGTACTTTCGAGGCGAGTGGGAGTGCTCGGATCTGGTCGAGGTGCTCACCCTGCTAGCCAAGAACCTGGACCGTATCAATCGACCGGCCCGCGTGCTCGCGCCGTTGATGGCCGTCGTGGCGCGACGGGTGCGGCATCGCACGTCCTCTCGTACTCGAGACCGGCAGAACATCGCCGCGCACTACGACCTCGGTGACGACTTCTTTCAGCTCTTCCTCGACCCCACGATGGCGTACTCGTCAGCGGTCTTCGCGTCTCCCGCCAGCTCCCTCGAGGATGGCTCCATCGAGAAGTTCGACCGCATCTGTCGAAAGCTGAACCTCGGGCCGGATGATCACGTCATCGAGATTGGCACGGGCTGGGGCGGCTTCGCGGTGCACGCGGCCGCCACGTACGGCTGTCGGGTCACGACCACCACGATCTCGGCCACGCAGTTCGCCTTCGCCACCCGCCGCGTCGCCGAGGCCGGTCTCGACCACCTCGTGACCGTGCTCGACGTCGACTACCGGGATCTCGAAGGGCAGTACACCCACCTCGTCTCGATCGAGATGATTGAAGCCGTCGACTGGCGGTTGTACGACACCTTCTTTGCCACCTGCGCGAGGCTCCTCGCTCCCGATGGTCGCGCGGCCCTGCAGTGCATCGTCATCGACGACGCCGAATTCGAGCGCTACAAGACGCGCACCGATTTCATTCGCCGCCACATCTTCCCCGGTGGCGGCCTCCCGTCGATCGCGGCGATCACCCGCTCCCTCGCGCGTTCAACGGATCTGCGACTCACCGACCTCGAAGATCTCGGTGCGCACTACGTGCGGACCCTGCAGGAGTGGCGTAGCCGTCTTGACGCCAACGCCGGCGCCGCGCACGCGATTGGCTTCGATGACGCGTTCCTGCGCAAATGGGACTTCTACTTCGCCTACTGCGCCGTGGGCTTCGCCGAACGTCACGTCTCCGTCGTCCAACTGATCACCGCGAAGGACAGTTGGCGAGGTCCGCTCGAACTTCGTAACCCCTGACGCACGAACAACGCGCAACTCGCCACGTCGTACGTACGTCGTGAGCAGGTCTGCGCAGTCGGCCCTCGACCGAGTCCGGCAACGCCGCGATGGCGTCCTACGGTCAACCTCACGAACGGTTGGGTTACCGTTGATCACGCCCTATTCACGCAGAAGTACGAAGCGCGAAACCTTCCGTACGTGCTATGTCGTGCGTCACGAACGGTGCGAGCGAATTAGCTGATCGGGTACGCATCGCGCTGACTTCGCGAGACCTCAACGGCTTTGGTGTTCTCCTTAGTGACGACGTCCGCCGGGGCGACGACGACTCACCGCGCGCGTGCCACGGTCGAGTTGAGGTTTTCGCAACGTTCCAACGACTCGTCGACGAAGGCGCTGAAGCCGACATCACTGACGTGATCGCCGGTGCGAACGGCATTGTTTGCGGCTTCGCCGTACGGTGGCCAACATTTTGGGATCACCCACGCGATCGTCGCATCTTCCCCGTGTACTTCGTGCGCGACGGACTCATCGTAGAAATTCATCCGTACGACAGCCGTGATCAAGCGATAGCCGCGGCTGCATCTACGTCGACGTTGACGCTCTCGGTCATGCTGACCGTTGGGAATGCTCCGCTGCCGCGCAGTGGTATCGCGACGCACTCGGAGCGAACGAACTGTGAAGCCTCGGTTCGGTGATCGGACTCGAGATCGACGGTGCGGCATTCTTTCTCCACGAACCAACGGAAGAGGGATTCTCAAGTCCCACCACCCTCAATCAGACAACGGCGCGAATCGAAGTCTTCGTCAATGAGCCTGACCGCGTCATCGACGCGGCCATTGCCGCAGGCGCATCCGTCGCGCAGGGAGTCCGAGACTACCGAGCAACCTCGGGTTTTCATCAGCGAGGCTCGTTCATCGATCGATTCGGTCACGTGTGGCACGTGGGCGACCGGTCACCACTGCAGCACTGGGTGGAGTAGCTCGTCGCACAATCAATCGATTGGGGAATCTCTCCACGTGGGGACCGACCCTCCTCGCGTATCAACACCAGATCCCCGGCGGCCGCGTTCTCCCGAGAGGTAGGTGTCGGTCGCGTTGGTGCGACAATCAGTGAGGAGGTTCCACGTCGGATGACGATCGGTCACCAGACCACGAACCCCGAGGAGAATCACGTAAAGTCCGCAGGAAAACTTTAGAAGTAGCGGTTCTCGTCAATTCGCAACCGCCGCTTTCATGACGCTAACCGCGTGGCGCACACCGTTCGCCTTCACGGCCCACTCACCGCAATTCACCTTCAAACGCGTATACCTCTGTCGAAACGCACCTCGGGTCTCACCTCGTCAACGGAGCGCGGAAGCCGTATCACGCTCATCTGTCATTCTCGGCGAACCCGGCGAGGTGCGACGCTGCTCTGATCGACTTTCGACGTCGTGGCGTGGCTTAGCGCGGACGATTCTCCATCCCAACGGCAAGCTCAACGTGGACATCGAGTGTGCCCTCGCGTTAGGGGAGGACTCGCGACGACGGCGAACGGTACAACGAAGGTTGCGGGGCCGATGTTCGTGACCGAACTCGCCACCCGAACGAGACGGTCTTTCATGGCTCGGGGGACTGGTACTTGTTCAGGCGGGTGGGACCGCACTTACGGATCCACGTGGTCCGCGTCGTCGTCGACGACGGCGCCAGCAGACTTGGGAGCAGCGCCGTAGATAGCGATGCTCACGAGATATGACACGCCCATAGCGATATAGATGACCTCGAACGGCCAGTACGTGCTGTTTCTCGCGGCCGCGATTACGCACGCCACGACCGAGGCCAGCACGCCAACGACGGCCGCGACGCGCGACGCCTTCATTCTGATGATCACCTGGCGTTCGTCGGCCCGACGCGCGAGCACCGCGCCCACGTCAGTGTCCTGTGCGCCAACGAAGCACAGGGCGATGACCGCCATGGCCGTCACGACTTCCCCAATGACAATTGGCTCCCACTTACCTTGGCCCAAACCGACCGCCAAGGAGATCGCCGATCCTCCAACACCGGCAAAGACCGGCGTCCACGGCCCGGAGAGTCTAATTCGAGTCATTATTCCTCCTCATCTGGATCGAACATCGTGTCGATGGACATCCCAAAGAAGCGCGCGATTCGAAAAGCGAGCGGCAGTGATGGCAGGTACCGGCCGCTCTCGATCGAGATCACTGTCTGGCGTGAGACACCGAGCGCGCCCGCCAGTTGCGCCTGTGACAACTCGCGGCGGACCCGCTCTTCCCTGACCCGATTACGCATGAATGTAAAGGTACCTAAACCACACCTTGCTGTCAAGGAAACTTGACCTCACTGTCGTGCCTCACCATGCTGACGGGAACGATGACGCGCCATCTCCACCGGCTCCTTGGTGCGTTGAATGGCTCCTGTGGCACCCCACCACGAGCTGGGCACGATGTGAATGGCGCACCGATCGACACCGCGTTGTAAGGCGCTACTACCGATCGTCGATCGCGACCAGGCCGCGTTGCTGATTCGAAGACAGAGCCCGTCCGCGAACAGTGTCGCCAATTACGAGGATCTTGGTTGGACATCCCAGCGTCGACCCGCGACAGCGGCTCCGCGGAGTTTTCTCCAACCCACGGAGATGCGAACACCACGGGAATGGTCCGCCGGTGACCATGTAGGACGGCTACGCTGTGACGCCAGTCACCGTCGCCGACAGCGGCATCGAAGAAAGGGATGCTTCTCGGCCCGGCTGCGAGAGTGCATACGGCCTGCACCCGTAAGGGGGCTAGTCGACGGTTGTCTTACTCCGCGATAGAGATGGCTTGATCTGACGTTCCGCACTTCTCGGGTGCGATATGCGCCCCCACCTTGCGATCAACTCTGGGCTTCTCTATTCGCCTGACGGAGCAGAATCTCGCCGGCCTTGGCTGACACCCTCTCCAGGTCGCGAGTGACGCGCTGAAGCTGGCGCCGATTGGAGATCCACTCCTGAAAGAGTGCGGCTTCGGCCGGGGTCAACTGGCGACTCACCGTCTTGCCCCGCACCTTCTTGGTCCACTGGTAGTAGGGACCGTGGCGACGAGGCGGGTCGGCCGTGCACTTGCACCCGGGCTTGGAACACGAGGTCTCGCGCAAGATAACACTGCCCGAACTGACGAAGCCGAGGCCCGCCAGCTCGCCCAAGAGCT
>DAIDLE010000002.1:0-258919 GCA_027449665.1 Acidimicrobiaceae bacterium
ACTCGCGCCTGGTAGCGGCGGCGGGAGTCGAACCCGCGACACCACGATTATGAGCCGTGTGCTCTAACCACCTGAGCTACGCCGCCTGGCGAGCCCTCTGTCGGGATTGAACCGACGACCCCTTCCTTACCATGGAAGTGCTCTACCACTGAGCTAAGAGGGCGACGCGCCGCAATCGGCGCGAAGGGGAATTGTAGTGCCCCGGGGCCAATCGTTTCCAACCGGCCCGCACTACCCTGGCTCCATGCGGATCCGCCTGGTCGACGAGGACGACGCGTCGGCGCTGATGAACATCTACAACCCCGAAGTGGTCGAGACCACGGTGACCTTCGACCTGGTGGCAAGGACCTACGACGAGCAGGTCGACTGGATTCGGGCCCACCGTGCCACCCACCCCTGCCTCGTGGCGGTGAACGAGGACGACGAGGTCGGCGAAGTGGGCGCCCGAGGCGAGCGCGTCGTCGGCTTCGCGCTCGTCTCGCCCTTTCGGGACCGGCCGGCCTATCGCACCTCGGTCGAGAACTCGGTCTACGTACACCGCGCGGCTCGCGGCCGCGGCGTCGGCGAGCTGTTGTTGCGCGAGTTGATCGCCGTAGCCCAGGAGTCGGGCTTCCACGCCTTGATCGCGCGTATCGTCGGGGAGAACGATGGCTCGATCCGCCTCCACGAGAAATGCGGCTTTAGCCTGGTGGGAACCGAGATCGAGGTGGGGCGTAAGCACGGCCAGTGGCTCGACGTCGTCGAGTACCAGTACGTGATTCCCGACCGCGACTAGCGTCCCACGATCACCCGGTCGCCGGGGTCAACGACGCAGATCGATGCAGTCGCCGACGCCGCTGGAGGCCGCGAGGTCGACCGCCGGTACGTGCAGGTGGTCGGCTAGACCGGCAGTTCGACCCGCGCCTCGGGCCACGACCACTGCGTCCAGCGGCCCATCGGTGCGACCAGGACGCCCCCGAGGATCGCGACCGCCACGGCGATGAGCAGCGGGTTGGCGTGGACGAGCCCGGCGAGGAGTTGGCGACCGCCGGGTAGCCCGATGAAGGGACCGGTGATCGACAGCGCGAGCAGCCAGAAGTGCTCGCGACCCCGGTAGCTGGCGGCCAACAGCACGAGCCCCCAGGCGAGGTACCAGGGTTGGACGACGGGCCCCAGCTCGACGACGAGGATGAGCGATACGCCGAGCGATCGCACCCAGCCGCGTTCCTCACTGCGCCAGAGCAGCCAGAGTGCGAAGGCGCCGGCGACGAGGAGCCCGACGAATCGGGTGCCCGACAGCACTGAGGTCACCGACACGCCCGACAGTCCTACCGCGTGCAGGGTATTGCCGAGGGCCATGCCCACCGCCGTCGCCGGGGCCGCCCACGAACGCACCGTTCCGTTGGAGAGCAGGTTCTGCACCCAGCCGAAGCCAAAACCCGCGAGCCACGACGACACCACGAGGGTCACGGCCGCCACCAGGGTCGCCTTCAGGATCGGCACGATCCGCTGGCGTAGGCTCGCCGAGGGGCCTAGCCACGTCCACGCGACGTAGGCCAGACCTAGCGCGGCCGGAGCCTTGATCGCCGTCGCCGCCGCGCAGAAGAGCAGGGCCCACCACGGTCGTCGTCGCACGGCCAGCGCAATCCCGATGACGAGCAGGCCCGTCATGATCGCGTCGTTGTGAGCGCCGCCGATCAAGGTGAGCAGCACCAGCGGGTTCATCGCGCCCAGAACGAAGGCCTCGCCGGGATCGCGCCCGAGACCTCGCGCGAGCATCGTCAGACCCACGCCAATCAGGGCGACGGCGGCCACTTCGAGCAGTCGCAGGCCCACGACGGTGGCGAGCTGGTTGTGGTTCGTCAGGCGCGCGATACTGCCGTCGAGGAAGAGAAAGAGTGGTCCGTAGGGAGCCGGGGCGTTGCCCCATAGGGGGTCCACCGGATTCACGTAGGGACCCGCGCCCAGCGTGAAGGGACCGTAGATGTAGGGGCTGAGGTGGTGGCTCGTCATCTCGCCCTGGGCCGCGTAGCTAAAGACGTCGCGCGAGAACATTGGCGGTGCGATGATCATCGGCAGGCTCCACAGCGCGAGCAGCCACCACAGCTGACGGGTCGGCGAGCCGGCGTGGATCTTCATCACCTCGGCGAGGCGCAACCACACCCGCATCAGCAAGAGCAGACCCCCGTAGGTGAGCACGATCGCGACGATGAGCTTCGTCTCGCTCGGGGTGCCGGTGGCGCGCGCGGAGGGTTCGCCGAAGAACCACGTCCCGGTCATGTCGAGCTTGAAGGGCGAGTTCGTAAACGAGCCGCCGGCCAGAATGAAGCTCATGGCGACGAGACCGAGTACCGCGGGCTGCCAGAGGAAGGACCAGCCCTCGAACGGACCGGGAGAGAAGCGACCGAGCGGGGTGTATCGGCGCTCGAGGAGCTGCACGCCCGATTCGAACTGCCCGGCCAGGCGCTCGTAGGTACGGCGAACGCGCTCGGCCAACCGCTGGACTCGACGCACGCCTCTCCTTTCCCCGTGAACTCGCGGGCACCACGGTGGCCGGCCCCGCCGCAGCGGGGCCGGCCGCGGTGGGCCGGGAGGGATTTGAACCCCCGTAGGCAAAGCCGTCTGGTTTACAGCCAGATCCCATTGGCCGCTCGGGCACCGACCCGCCGAGCATCCTACAAGACCGAGGGACCCGCCGTCGATCGAGCGTCTTCTACGATGGGACTATGCCAAGTTTCGACGTCGTGTCCGAGATCGACCTGCAAGAGGTGCGCAATGCGGTCGATCAGGCAAACCGCGAGGCGACCACTCGCTTCGACTTCAAGGGCACCAACGCTGTCGTTGAATTCTCTGACAAGGAGCTCACGCTCAGCGCCAGCACCGAAGGCCGCCTGCGCGCGCTCTATACGGTGCTCGAGGAGAAGATGGTGAAGCGCGGCGTGTCACTGAAGACCCTCGACCCCGGCAAGATCGATCCCGCGAGCCACGGCTCCGCTCGTCAGAAGGTCGCGCTGCGCGCCGGCATATCACAGGAAATCGGCAAGCAGATCAACAAGCTCGTGAAGGAGATGGGTCTGAAGAACCTCAGCTCGTCGATCCAGGGCGACCAGGTCCGCGTGACGGGCAAGCAGCGCGACGACCTCCAGGCCGCGATCGCCCGGCTCAAGGAGGCCGATCTCCTCGTACCGCTGCAGTTCACGAATTTTCGCGACTAGCGGCGCGCCTCTTCGGCGGCGAGGTGCTCGTCCATCTCCTCGAGCGTGTGATCGTGGAAGATCCGGTTGAACACCATCATCTTGAGCACCCAGAAGAGTCCGAAGCTGACCAGGTTGGTGCCCGAGACGATCGCGGTGTTGACGACGTGCGCCCAGTGGTGGTCCTTCACGACGTCCTTCGCCCAACTGGCCCCGAGCATCGACACACCGATGCCGAGAAAGGACATGAGCCAGAAGGGGACGATCTCGGTGCGAAAGTGGCTGCGACCGTGCTTGCCCCACGTCCACGTGCGATTGAGATAGTACGACGGCAGCGTGGCGATCAAGTTCCCGTAGACGGTCGCGTAGATGACCCCCTTGACGATGTGAAAGCCGTAGAGCACCGAGATCGACGTGAACGACACGATCGTCGAGATGACCGAGACCGACGTGAAACGGATGATCTTGCGACCCTCGTGCGTCTTGGACCACGCCCAGAAGGCGCGAAGTCGATTGGTCATCCTGACTAGTCTACTGGCCCCCGAGTTCGTCGCCCGGCCGAGCGGGTGCCACAATGGTCACATGTCCGAAGCCCTCGATTTCCTGCTCGCGCTGCTCGATCTGGAAACCATCGAGGTCAACACCTACCGCGGGCAGCACCCCAAGGAGGAGCGCCAGCGCACCTTCGGCGGCCAGGTCGCGGCCCAAGCCCTCATGGCCGCGGGTCGAACCGTCGATCGCGGACGCGTTCACTCACTGCATTCGTACTTCCTTCGACCGGGCGACCCGAGCACGCCGATCCTCTACGAAGTGGACCGAATCCGCGACGGGCGAAGCTTCACGACGCGGCGAGTCGTGGCCATCCAGCACGGCCGCGCCATCTACAACATGCAGGCCAGCTTCCACGTAGACGAGGTCAGCCTCGAGCACCAGTTCACCATGCCCGATGTCCCCGGACCCGAGACGATTGCGCCGCTGGCCGAGCGCGTTCAGGCCGAGTTCGGCGTTATCGACGAGTGGTTCCGCCGGCCCCACCCCATCGACCAACGGTTCATCGGTGAGCTGCCGTGGAGCCCGCACCGCGCGCGCGAGCCGCGTCAGCGACTCTGGATTCGCGCCGACGGCGCGTTGCCCGCCGATGCACTGCTGCACGCCTGCGTCGTCACCTACGCGAGCGACATGAGCCTGTTCGACGCCATCCTCGCGCCGCACGCGATGCGCTGGGACGACGGGTCCTTCATGGGCGCGAGTCTCGACCACTGCATGTGGTTTCACCGCGATCTGCGGGCCGACGAGTGGCTCCTCTACGACACGGACTCGCCCATCGCCCACGGCGGGCGCGGACTCGCGCGCGGCTTCCTCTTCAATCGTGCCGGCGAACTCTGCGTCTCCATGGTGCAAGAGGGGCTGACGCGGCTGATCGATCCCGCGCTGGCCGCGCACGTCGAGAACTCGGCGAACTCGTCGCAGTAGGCTGGCGACGTGGCGATCGCCGAGCACTGCGCCCAATACGAACGCGCCACCGCCAGCCTCCTGGATCTCGTCAGCCACGTCGAGCCGGCCGACCTCGATCGCCACGTTGACGGCGGCTGGTCGGCCCGCCAGATTATTCACCACCTCGCGGACAGCGAGACCAACGCCTACGTTCGGTTGCGCCGACTGCTCGCCGAGCCGGCGGGAACGTTGATCCAGGGCTACGACGAACGAGCGTGGAGCGAGTGCGACGCGCTCGGCTACACCACCCTGCCGATCGAGTCCGCCCTCGGGGTCTTCTCAGCCGTGCGTCGGGCTTCGCTCGACGTGCTCGGCCGTCTCAGCGAGTCAGACCTCGCGCGCAGCGGCGTGCACAGCGAGAGCGGCCGCTACACGATCGAACATTGGATAGAGATCTACACCCGTCACCCACGCGAGCACGCCGAACAGCTGCTCGAGGCAATCAACGCCTGATTATCGCCGTCCCATCGGGACGTAGTCGCGCGCGTCGGGTCCGATGTAGAGCTGGCGTGGCCGCGTGATCTTGAGGTCCTGGTCGAGCAGTTCTTGGAAGTGCGCGAGCCAGCCCGACGTGCGCGGAATCGCGAACAGCACCGTGAACATCTCCATCGGGAAACCCATGGCCTGGTAGATCAGCCCCGAGTAGAAATCGACGTTCGGGTAGAGCCGCCGAGAGATGAAGTAGTCGTCTTGCAGCGCGATCTCCTCGAGCTTGAGCGCGATGTCCAGCAGCGGGTTCTTGCCGGTCACCGAGAACACTGAGTCCGCGGTCTCCTTGATGATCTTCGCGCGTGGGTCGTAGTTCTTGTAGACGCGGTGGCCAAAGCCCTCGAGCATGACGTGACCCTGCTTGACTGACTCGATGTAGGCCGGGATGCTCTCGTAGCTGCCGATCTTGGCGAGCATCTTCAGCACCGCCTCGTTCGCGCCGCCGTGGCGCGGCCCGTAGAGCGCAGCCGTCGCGGCGGCGGTGGCTACGTAGGGATCGCCGTGGGATGAAGCGACCGTGCGCATCGCGGTCGTCCCGCAGTTCTGCTCGTGGTCCGCGTGCAGAATGAACAAGATGTCCAGGGCGCGCGCCAAGATGGGATCGGCCTCGTAGCGCGGTTCGGCGACCTTCCACATCATGGAGAGGAAGTTCTGGGTGTAGTCCAGGGCGTTGTCGGGGTACACGAAGGGCATGCCCACGGAGAAGCGGTGCGCGGCCGCGGCCAGCGTCGGCATCTTCGCGATGAGACGAACGACCTGCTTGTGCAGCACCTCGGGGTCCGAGAGCGTCTTGGCGTCCTTGTAGTACGTCGAGAGAGCCGCAATCGCCGAAACGAGCATGCCCATGGGGTGCGCGTCGTAGTTGAAGCCCTCGAGGAAGCGCTTGCGCACGTTCTCGTGGATGTAGGTGTGGTAGGTCACCTCGCGCTTCCACTGGTCGAACTGTTCGGCCGTGGGCAACTCGCCGTAGTTCAGCAGGTAGGCGACCTCGAGGTAGGTCGACTTCTCGGCGAGCTGCTCGATGGGGTAACCGCGATAGCGCAGAATGCCGGCCTCGCCGTCGAGGTAGGTAATCGCCGACTCGGCGGCCGCGGTGGCCATGAAACCCGGGTCAAAGAACCAGACGCCGGGCACCGCCTTCTGAAAGTCCTTCGCGGCGATGCCGCCGTTGTTGATCTTGATCTCGTGTACGTCACCCGTCCGGTTGTCGGTCACGGTAATGGACTCGGTCACGGTTCCTCGCTTCCTACAGGGCCCCTATCCACACTAGGCCACTGGCGAGGAGCCGACGACGTCAGCCGGTTCCCGAGGGCGCCATCGTCACGTGGTACGTCCGCGACGTCGGCCACCGTCGGCCACCGGGCGCGCCCGCCAGACTCAGGGAGAGCGTGAAGCGTTCGCTCGCCACCGTCGAGAGGTCGTTGGCGACGAATCCGTAGGAGGCGAGCGGGCCGAGGGTGGCCGCCATGACCTGACGCTGGGCGACGCCCAGCGGACCGGTTGGCGTCGCAACGATCGTGAGCGTTACCGGCTGGACGTCGACGGCGGCGTTCGACACGGTGATCGCGAGGTGAACCGCCGTCGTGGGGGGCAGCACCAACTGGCCCGGCGGGGCGGGCAGCGGCGAGGGCGTTACCGCCACGGCGGTAATGCCGATGCCGCGAACCAGGGTCAGCGACGGCGCGGCGCTGAGGTTGGCCAACGCCGCGCGCAGCGGGACGGTGGCCATGGTGTCGCCCAGCGGCTCCAGGTGAACGAGGCCGGGCTCGCGCACGAGCCCGAAGCGCGCGAGGGACCACGCGGCGGCAGTCTGTGCGAGTGAGGCCTGGGCCGCCGACCACGACTGGGGAGTGGTGGCGAGCGAAGTCCACGGAAGCTGGAGCGCCGCGGCGATGGTGTCCAACAGTGTCGCGTAGTCGTCGTCGCGCTGCTCAATGAGCTGCGCGGTCACCGTGTTGAGCTGGTGGGCAACGCTCGGGCGCCGCAGCAGCGCGGCGTCGACCTGCCACGCGGGCAGCTGCTCGCCGAGCTGATCCAGCCGAGCGAGAAAGACCCCACGGCTGAGTGACGCGCCGTGACCCAGCAGGTAGGCCAGTCGCGCCTCGAACGCGTTCTGCCCGCTGATGAGTCGATTCGCGAGCGCCCCGAAGCTTCGGTTCTCGCTTCGTCGCGGAGAGCGCGCCTCGTGCGCCGCGCGCGACACGTCGTGCGCAAAGCCGAGCACGAGCACGCTCAGGGCGAGGGCGATCGCCACAAACGCTTGATTACGCCGACGCCTGGCGCGAGAACGGGCCACGGCGAACCAACTTACTCACTCAACTGTGCGAACCGACCGGTCACGCCTCGAGTTCGTCGTCCACCTCGATGATCTCGACCACACCAGATTCGAGGGGCTCATCATCGTCAATCCCCCAGCGCTGCGGATCGAGTCCCGCCGCGAGCGTCGGCGCCTCGTTCAGGTCGGGTATCGCCTTGGCCGAGCCCGCCACGTGGAGTCGGCGCAGACCTCGAGCCGCTGGGATGAGACGACTTTCGACCGAGGCAACCATCTTGTTGTACGACTTCGTGGCCTCGTTGAGGGCCTTGCCCATGGCGCTCACCGGCTCGGCCACCAGCCGGATCCGGTCGTAGACCGTCTCGGCGACCCGCAGGATCTCCTCGGCGTTCACCGCGACGTCGTGCTGACGCAGCACCATCTGCACCGACCACAGCAAGGCCAGCAAGTTGGTGGGTCCGACGATGAGGACTCGCTCGCGGGTCGCGTACGCGTGGAGCTCGGCGTCCACGCTGAAGGCCGCGGTCACCGCGGCGTCGCTGGGCACGAAGCAGACGACGAACTCCGGTGCTGGCGCAATCAGCTCCCAGTACGACTTCTCGCGCAGGGTCTTCACGTGTCCGCGAAGCGCCAGGGCGTGTTCGCGGTAGAGCTCGTCACGGCGCTCGGCGTCCTCGGCGGCCACTGCCGACTCGAACCGATCGAAGGGGAACTTCGCGTCAATGGCGACCCGCCCGTTCGGCAACGTGACCACGCAGTCGGGTCGCCGCAGTCGGCCGGCGTCACTCACGGCCGACACCTGCAGGTCGAAGTCGATGCCCTCGTGCAGACCCGACGCCCGCAGCACGTTGGCCAGCTGCACCTCGCCCCAGTGCCCGCGCTGGCTGCTGCGTCCGAGCAATTGGTTGAGCCGCTGGGTCTCGGCCTGCGTGCGCAGCTGGGCCTGGAGGAGATCGCTCGCGCTCTGGCGCACGGCGGCCAGCGCACCGACGTGCTCTTTGTCGAAGGTCGACAAGTTGCGCTGGTACTCGTCGAGCAGGTCACGCAGGGGCCGCAGCGTGACGTCGAGACGGGCGTCGCGCTCGCGTTGGATCTCGGACTGTGACAGGCTGAACCGCTCGACGGTCTGGGCGAGCACGCGGTTGGACAGGTTCTCGAAGCGCACCTCAGCCTCGGCGAGCGCCTCGTCGTGCGCGAGACGGTCGCGTTCGGCCGCGTCGCGGGCGTGGGCGAGCTCGGCGTCGCGCACGGCGACGGTGGCTCGCAGCGCCGAGGCGTCGTCGCGCGCACGCTGCAGACGGCGGGCCGCCCAGCCCCACGTCAGCAGCACACCGACCAGAACACCGAGTACCGCGCTAAGGACCGCGACCATGAGACCTCCCCGTCGCTTCTTACCCTAGAGAACGTCGGTGACACGGCGATAGCCTGAGGCCATGCCTCGGCGCTTCTCATTTCTCGGACGCTCCCCCACGCCCATCATCGCGACACCGGTGTCTCCCGCGATGCGCCAGTCGATCGTGCGGGTCTTCGCCCTCGTCGGCGAGGCCATGGCCGAAGCCACCCACGCGCTACTCGCCGGCGATCGCGAGCTCGCCAAGCGCGTCGTCGACCAGGACGACACCATCGACCAGCTCGTGAACGAGATCGTGGCCTCCGCCGAGATCCAGCTCGTCGAGCGTGATGGCCTGTCCGTCGAGACGCGCCGCGCGCTGCTCACCCTGCTGCGCGTGCTGCCCGAGGTCGAGCGTAACGGCGATCTCGCCGAGCACATCGCGCGGCGCGCGGCGCGCGGACTGGGCAGTGAAATGTCCCCGCGCAGCCGGGGACTGATCGAGCGAATGGGCGAGGTTGCCTCGATGATCTGGCGCGAAGCGACGGACGTCATCATCGACGACAAGCCCGAGGCGACCGGCGCCATCGAGGACATCGACGACGAGCTCGACGAGCTCCACGTCGCTCTGACCGCGGAGCTGGTATCGGGTTCGATGGCCCTGCCGGTCGCGGTCGAGGTGTCACTGCTGGCGCGTTTCTACGAACGCTTCGGCGACCACTGCGTCAACTTGGCACGGCGTCAGGTCGGCCGCGACGGCGCCGACTGACTAGGCCCGAACGGCGGCCCAGGCCTCGGCGATCTGCACGGCGTTGAGAGCGGCACCCTTGCGAAGGTTGTCTCCCACGACGAAGAGCGAGAGCCCGTTCTCCACCGATTCAGCCCGTCGCAAACGCCCGACGTAGCTGGGATCGGTGCCAGCGGCGCGACGCGGCGTGGGGACGTCGTCGAGCACGACGCCCGCGGCCCGAGCGAGCACGTCGCGTGCTCGCTCGGGTGACAGTGGCCGTTCGAAGCTCGCGGTGATGGCCAGGGAGTGCCCGGTGAAGACCGGCACGCGTACGCAGGTGGCGTCAACGAGCAACCCGGGAATCTCCAAGATCTTGCGGCTCTCGTCGCGCAGCTTCTGTTCCTCGCCGGTCTCCCCCGAGCCGTCGCCCACCAGCGAGCCCGCGAGGGGCACCACGTTGTGCGCGATGGTTCGGGGGAACTTCACGCCCTCGCCGTACGGCAGCGCAGATCCATCGAACGTGAGCGCGCGTGCGTCGCGCGACCCGTCGAGCTGTCCCACCAACTCGTCGACCCCGTCGCGGCCGGCCCCGCTGACCGCCTGGTAGGTCGCCACCACCATCGATCGCAGTCCCGACTCTAGGTGCAGCGGCTTCAGCACGGGCATGGCGGCCATCGTCGTGCAGTTGGGATTGGCCACGATGCCCTTGGGGATCGAGGCGAGCGCGTGCGCGTTCACCTCGGGCACCACCAGTGGGACCTCGGGGTCCATGCGCCACGCCGACGAGTTGTCGATGACGATCGCGCCGAAGGAGGCGATGCGCGGCGAGAGCTCGCGCGAGGCCGTCGCCCCCGACGACATCAGGGCAACGTCAACGCCCGTGAAGTCAGCGCTCGACGCGTCTTCGACCATGATCCTCGTGCCGTCCCAGTCCAGGTACGTGCCGGCCGATCGCGACGACCCGAAGAACCGAATTTCGTCGATCGGAAACGATCGCTCGCGCAGGACGGCCCGCATCACCGCTCCGACCTGACCCGTGGCGCCGACCACCGCTACCCGCATGACGAAAGTCTAGGGCCGCGCTGCTCGGGCCTCAGGCGGCGATCCGTCCGTCCGCGACGGGTGAGCTCGTGGGCCGAACCGATCCGCCGGCCGGTTCGACCGTTATCGCGAGGATGGTCGCCGAGGTGCCGGCGAGGGTGAAGGCGACCGAGCGCGGCGCGGGACCGAGCAGGCCGAGCGAGATCGGCGAACCGTTGACGATCGCCCAGAGCTGGTACGTCCGATCCGCCGCCAGCGCCGGCATCGACGACGCCACGAGGTAACCCCGTCCACCCGGCACGAGAACGAACTCGGCCACGCGCGCCGCGCCCGCCGTCAGGTTCACGACTCGGTGTCCCGGCGTCGCTAGGGCTTCGGCCACCACACCCTGGCGAGCCAGCGCGAGCGCCCCCTGGAGCCGCGACACCTTCGAGTTGGCGTTCACCAGGCCGACGGCCAGCACCACGATCGCGGCCGCGGCGGCGAGGGCGAGCGCCCGGGGCACGGTAGCGAGTCGGCCCCGTGACGCCCGCCGCGCATCGAGCACGCCGCGGGGGGTAACCGATGGACCGTCCAGCCGCGCGGCAATGGTCGACCACAGGTCGTCGGGCAGTGCCTCGACCGAGGTCCCGAGCGCCGCGGCGGTTTCGCGCAGCGCGTCGAGCTCGAGCTGGCAGCGCGCACAGGTGCGCACGTGAGCCTCAACCCGCGCCTCCTCCTCGGGCTCGACCGCGTGCAACGAGAGGGCGGCGAGCAGGGAGGCGGCATCGTCGTGCGACATCATCGCTCCAATCCTTGTACACCCGAGGCCGAGAGCGCGCCGCGCATGCGGCTCATGCCCTTGCGAATACGACTCTTGATGGTGCCTTCGGGCTCGTGCAGCATTGACGCAACCTCGACGTAGGTGCGTCCTTCGAAGTAGGCGAGCTCGATCGCGCGACGTTCGTCGTCCGACAGCGCGGACAGGGCCCGACGAACCTCTTCGGCGAGGACGTGATCCCACGCCTCGCGAGCGACGTCGTAGCCGGCGCGCGGCGTGCGACCCGCGTCGCGACGCTCGCGGCGGCTGCGAGCGGCGCGCGAACGCACCGCGTCGACGGCGCGAGCGTGGGACTGGGTCAACAAGAACGATCGCAGCGCGCCGCGATCGGGGTCGAACGCCTCCGGTTTGTTCCATAGGCGCAGGAACACCTCTTGGGTGACGTCCTCGGCTTCGGCGACGCTGCCGGTGACCCGTCGCGCCAGGCCGAAGACCGCACCCCCGTGGCGGCGGTACACCTCGGCCAGGGCGGCCTCGTCGCCACGCGCCACGCACGTCACCAGCTGCGCGTCACTCGTCTCGTCGAAGTCGTCGCCCATACCTCACTGCTTCGTCACGGCCGTCTCGGCGGATGACGGTTCTTGGAGCGTACCGACGTGGTCGAACGGCGTGACCGAGCACGATTCGTCATCCGAATCGGCGAGGGCACCGAAGAGTCTCCTAACCAACCGAGGAGAACGACCATGACCATCGATCCCGGGGCGCTCGCGGAGCTGCTCGAGGAGTCTCAAGATCTACAGGCCGACGCCCTGCGCCCGACCCGTGAAGCCCTCGACGAACTCGTCGAGCTGCACCGCGCCGACGGCGACGGCACCAACGACGACGGCCTCGCGAACGCGACGTTCCACGACGAACACCAACGAGCGGTGTCCGCCAGTCTCGCCGGAGCCACCCTCCTCGGCGCCGCCGGTGGGGCCGTTCTCGCGGGCGTGCTGGCGAACTCGGCGGCGGCGGCGAGCAGCCGCGACGTGCAAGTCCTCCAGACGGCGGCGTCAATCGAAAACCTCGCCGTCATGACCTACGAGACCGCGCTGACGCTGCCCTACATCGGAGGGTCGTCGGCCAACCCGGTCATCAAGACCTTCGCGCGCGTAACGATGGGCCAGCACCGTGAGCACGCTGCGGCGTTCAACGCCGCACTCTTCAACCTGCACGCGCGGGCGCAGGGCAAGCCCGATCCCGCGTTCGTGCCGGTGGTGAATCGCGCGGTCGCCAGCCTGCAGGGCGCCTCGGCGACGGCCGGCGCGCTCGGCGTCGTGGGTCTCGCCCTCGAGTTGGAAAACATCGCCGCCGAGACGTACGTGCGCGACACGGTGCTCGTGGCGTCCAGGTCGAACCGCGCGCTGCTCGCGAGCATCATGGGCGTCGAGTCGCAGCACGTGGCCGTTCTGCTCGCGGTGCAGGCCCTCTTGCAAGCTGGCGCGCCACAGCTCATTGCCCTTAGTCCGTCGACCGCCGCGGCCCTACCCGGTGTGGCCGGCCGCGTCGGCTTTCCCAACGCCTTCTACCCAACCACGTCGGCCGCCCCGGCCAGCCAAGGAGCATTGCGATGAGTCAGCACCAGTCCAACAACCCGTGGCACGGCACCGAGCGCGAGCTCGCCGCGATGACCCGTGACCTCGATGACCTGCACCACGACGTCAGTCAGCCAGCTATGCGCGACGGTCTCGACGCCGTCGTCCACGCACTCCACGAGGCCACGCCTCGCTCGACCAGCCGCCGCAACTTCTTGCGCGGCGCGGGCGTTGGCGTCCTCGGCGGCGTCGCCGCTCTCGCCGTCCCGTCACTCGCGGGAGCGACCGCGCGGGGACGTGGCGCCGGCGCCCGAGGCGCGGAAAGGCCGGCCGCCTTCCCCCCGGCCGGCCTTTCGGGTGACCTCGCGGTAGCCGCCGTGGCGGCGAGCCTCGAGAATCTCGCCGTCTTCGCCTATACGGCGGGGATTGGCGCCGCGACCGCGGGCAAGCTCGGCTCCGTGCCGCCGGCGGTGGTCACCTTCGCCACGACGGCGCGCTCGCAGCACACCGAGCACGCCGCGGCGTGGAACGCAGTCTTGCGCGACCACCACCGCGCACGGGTCACCGAGGTGAACCCGACGCTCGCCCCCGTGGTGAAGTCCGACTTCGCCTCGGTGCATGACGTGGTCGGTCTGGCCAAACTGGCCCTGACGCTCGAAACGATCGCGGCCGAGACCTACCAAGCCCAGATCTCGCGGCTCGTCAGTCCAGCGGCGGTCGCCCTGGCGGCCTCGATCGAACCGGTCGAAATGCAGCACGTGGCCATCTTGTACTACGTGCTCGGCGAGTATCCCGGCGCCCAGAACGCCGCGGGCGTACCGCTGGCTTTCAGCTCGACCGCGAAGGCGCAGTAGTGCGCGCCCGACCCTGGCGCGTCGCGCTCGCGGGCGTTGCGCTCGCGGGCTCGTCGATGGCGGGCTCGCTCGCGCTCGGTCCGGCACCGTCGCCGGCCGGCGCGAGCGCGCCCGCACGAGTTACCATCACGATCGCCAACTTCATGTTCCACCCCATGCGCGTGCGCGTCGCGCCGGGGGCGATTATTCGAGTCGTGAACCACGATCACGTCGAGCACACGCTGACCGCGCTCGGCGGCATCTTCAACACGGGTCGAATCCGCTACGACGCGACGCGGGTCCTGCGCGCGCCGCGCCGCGCCGGCGTGTACCCCTTCGACTGCACCGTGCACCCCTTCATGACCGGGGCCATCGTCGTCAGCTGATCGACGACGCTACGCGCCGTCCAGCCCGAACGCGGTGTGCAGGTGGCGCACGGCGTCGGCGACGCGGTCCGCGCGCACCACGCACGAAATGCGGATCGAACTCGTGGAGATCATCTCGATGTTGATGCCGTTGGACGACAGCGTCTCGAACATCAGCGCCGTAACCCCGGGGCTCGACTTCATACCAGCCCCCACGATGGTCACCCGACCAATATCGTCGTCGGTCGACACCTCGGCGGCGCCGATCTCGTCCTTCACCGTGGTGCAGGCGTCGCGCGCGGCGTTGAGGTCAGTCTTGGCGACGGTGAAGGAGATGTCGGTGAGTCCGTTCGTCCCGGTGTTCTGAACGATCATGTCCACGTTGATGGATCGGTCGGCCAGCGCTCGAAAGAGGTGCGCGGCGATGCCCGGACGGTCGGGCACGCCGCCGACGGTGATCTTGGCCTCCGACGTGTCGTCGGTGACCGCCGATACGACGGCGTCTTCCATGGTGACGTTCTCCTCCACTATCCAGGTACCCGGCTCCCACGTGAAACTCGAACGCACGTGCAACGGCACGTGGTGGCGCCGCGCAAACTCGACCGACCGCAACATCAAGACGCGACCGCCGGTCGCCGCGATCTCCAGCATCTCGTCGAACGAGACTTTCGCCAGTCGTCGCGCCTTGGGCACGACTCGGGGGTCGGCTGAAAACACCCCGGTCACGTCGGTGTAGATCTCACAGACGTCGGCGTGCAGCGCCGCGGCCAAGGCGACGGCGGTCACGTCGGAGCCGCCGCGTCCGAGCGTCGTGATATCGCGCTCGGTCGACACGCCCTGAAAGCCGGCCACCACCGGCACCAGGCCGTCGTCGAGCGCCTCGCGGATCCGGTCGGGCCGCATTTCGAGGATCTTGGCGCGCGTGTGGTCGGTGTCCGTGATGATGCCCGCCTGCGAGCCCGTAAAGGAGGCCGAGCCCACGTTTCGAGCGGCCAGCGCCATCGACACCAGCGCCATGGAGATTCGCTCGCCCGCGGTGAGCAGCATGTCGAGCTCGCGCGGTGGACGGGTCGGGGATACGTCGTCGGCCAACCGGATGAGATCATCGGTGAACTTGCCCATCGCCGAGACGACCACGACCACGTCATCGCCGCCCGCCCGCGAACGAGCCACGTGATCGGCCACGGCACGGATCCGTTCGGCGTCCCCGACGGACGTCCCGCCGTACTTCTGCACCACCAGCGACATGAACCAAAGTTATCGGACGACGCCGGGGACCTTTCTCGGGCCAACTATTGTCGCACCCATGGCAACTGAGAAGCGAGAGCGACAGAAGGCGGCCCGTCGCCAAAAGATAGAGGCCCAGCAGCGCGCCGCCAAGCGGCGCAAGACGATCCAGCGCGCGTCGATTGTCGCCGTGGTCGCCGTGGTGGTCGTCGTGTCAGCCGCATTCCTCTTCTCGAGTTCCTCTCCTTCGAAGAGCGCGGCGTCGACCACGACCTCGTCGACGACGACGACGACCGCCGCGAACGTCTCGAAGGCCCAGGCGGCGGCGAACGCGCTGGCCGTCAAGGCGGGCTGTCCCGCGTCGACCACGACGCGGGTGAATACGCTGACCTGGACCTCGGCACCGCCGATGACGATCAGCACCGCCAAGACGTACTACGCCCACTTCGTCACGACCGCCGGCAACTTCGTCGTCAAGCTCGACGCGACGACGGCGCCGATCACGGTGAACAACTTCGTGTTCCTCGCCGAACACAAGTACTACAACTGCGTGATCTTCCACCGCGTGATACCCGGATTCGTCGTGCAGGGCGGCGACCCCACCGGCACGGGCGCGGGCGGGCCCGGCTACACCATCCCCGACGAGCTGCCCAAGAGTGGCAGTCCGACCTATCCGCTCTACTCGGTGGCGATGGCGAACACCGGCAAGCCCCACACCGGCGGGAGCCAGTTCTTCATCGTGACGGGTCCCTCGGGTGAAGCGCTGCCTAACTCCTACTCGCTGTTCGGCCAAGTCGTGAGTGGCCAAGGTGTCGTGCACACCATCAACAACGACGGCACGGCCAGCGGGACGCCCTCGGTCGTCCAGCGCATGCTCTCGGTAACCATAAGTGAGGCCTGACGTGACCCAGCCCATCCCCAACGTCGACGGTTCGAGCGAGCCGCGCCAACGCTTCGACGCGGCCCCGCCGATGATCATCGACCCGGCGAAGTCCTACCGCGCCACCATGGTGACCTCGAAGGGGACCCTCGAGATCGTCCTCGACCCGCTCGCCGCCCCCGCGACGGTCAACAGCTTCGTGTACCTCGCCCGCTTCCACTACTTCGACGGCGTCGTCTTTCACCGAATCATTCCGGGATTCGTCCTGCAGGGCGGCGACCCCACCGGCACGGGCACCGGCGGGCCCGGCTACCGATTCGACGATGAGCTGCCCAAGCCCGGTCGCTACGAAGTGGGTTCGCTGGCCATGGCCAACGCCGGACCAAATACCAACGGCAGCCAGTTCTTCGTCATCTCGGGTCCCGACGGCGTGCGGCTGCCACCCCTGTACTCGCTCTTTGGCAAGGTCGTCAAGGGGCTTGACGTCGTCGCGACGATCAACGACGTCGGCACGCCGTCGGGCAAGCCTCGCGAGCGCGTGGTCATCGACTCGGTGACGATCACCGAGTCCTAACCGATTCGCAACGCCGACTACTCGAGCGACACGGGACCCGTCGCGCGGGTAGCAACGACGTCGTCGCGGCCCTCGATCACCCGCCAGCGGCCGCTCTCCTCAACGAGCACCCCGCGCGGCCCGACGATGACGAGCGGGTCGTCGCCGTTCAGCAGCGCCCGCGTGCGCGCAACCTGTTCGGCGGGAGCTGGCGTGGTTAACACCACCCCGTGGCGATAACCGAGGCCTACCGTGGGAGCGCCGCCGCGCGGATCGATCATCACGTCGCCGAGCACCGTGGCAATGGAGCCGATGGCGACCAGCGTCGCCGCGCCGAGAGCGTCACCCACCGCGCTGGCTCGCCAGACGGACTTGGCGTGCAGGGGCGACCCGTCGGTCACGACGACCAGATCGGCCCGCGCAATGCGCGCCGCGAAGTACGCGTCATCGCTCGACGCCCGGTCGAGGGCCATGAGGGCCTCGAAGGTCGCTCCGCTCTCCTCGAAGGCGCTGGCCACCTCGAGGGCCGCCTGCGCCGCTCCTCGGAAGGCCGACGCCGTGGTCACCACCACCACGTCGGCCCCGGTCTGGGGCCTCAACGCGCAGCTCGCGTACGCGGCGAGCGAGCCGGCGACGACGGTGGACACGTTCGCCAGTCTTCCACGCGAAGGTCGGGCAGTACTATCCAGCAATGAACTTGCGCACCGTCGGCGTCTTGGGCTCGGGAATTATGGGCAGCGGCATCGCCGAGGTCGTCGCCGCCACGGGCGCGAGCGTCGTCGTACGCAGCCGCAGCCAGCGCGCCGCCGACGCGCTGCTCGCCGGTCTCGATCGTTCCCTCGCCAAGCAGGTCGAACGGGGCCAGCGCGACGCCAACGAGGCCGCAGCGCTCGCCGCTCGGGTGAGCGTCACTACCGATCTCGCCGCCCTCGCCGAGTGCCAACTGGTGATCGAGTCCGTCGTCGAGGACATGGACGTCAAACGGGTCTTGTTCAACGAGCTCGATCACGTCGTGCGCCCCGACGCCATCCTCGCCACGAACACCTCGACGCTGTCGGTCGTCGACCTGGCCATGGAAACGGGTCGGCCCGAACTAGTCTGCGGCGTTCACTTCTTCAATCCGGCACCACTGATGTCGCTCGTCGAGGTCGTGCGCCCGATCTCGGCGAGTGACGAGACCATCGACACGGTGCTCGCGTTCGTCACCGCCTGCGGCAAGAGCCCCGTCGTCGTGAAGGACCAGGCTGGATTCGTCGTCAACGCGCTGCTCTTTCCGTATCTCAATCACGCCGTGCGTCTCTTGGAGCAGGGCGTCGCGACGATGGAGGGGATCGATCTCGCGATGACGGGGGGCTGCGGCTTTCCGATGGGGCCCTTCGCGCTGCTCGACCTCGTCGGTCTCGACACGTCGGTCTCGATCCTCGAGGCGCTCTACGCCGAGTTCGCCGATCCCGCCGTCGCCCCGGTGCCGACGCTGCGCCGCATGGTCACCGCCGGTCGACTGGGCCGCAAGACCGGACGCGGCTTCTACGAGTATCCCCGCCGATGACCGAGCGGACCAAGCCCTGGGTGATGCGGACCTACTCGGGCCATTCGACGGCGCGCGCGTCGAATGAGCTGTTTCGCGCCAACCTGGCCAAGGGCCAGACGGGCCTCTCGATCGCCTTCGACCTGCCGACCCAAACGGGCTACGACCCCGATGACCCGCACGCGGCGGGCGAGGTCGGCAAGGTGGGCGTGCCCGTCGCCCACCTCGGCCACGTGCGCGAGCTCTTCGCCGGTCTGCCCCTCGCCGACATGAACACCTCGATGACCATTAACGCGACCGCGGCGTGGCTCTGGGCGCTGTACCTCGTGCTCGCCGAGGAGCAGGGCGTCGATCCCGCGCTCCTCGCGGGCACGACGCAGAACGACATCGTGAAGGAGTACCTGAGCCGCGGGACCTACATCTTCGCCCCCGAGCCCTCCAGGCGGCTCATCGTGGACATGATCGCCTTCGCCGAGTCACACGCCCCCCGGTGGAACCCGATCAACGTGTGCAGCTACCACCTGCAAGAAGCCGGCGCGACACCGGTCCAGGAGATCGCCTTTGCGCTCGCGACCGCCATCGACGTGCTCGACGCCGTGGCCGCGTCGGGCAAGGTCCCGCCGTCGGCCATGGCGAGCGTCGTCGGCCGCGTGTCGTTCTTCGTGAACGCCGGGGTGCGATTCGTCGAGGAGATCGCCAAGCTGCGAGCCTTCACGGCTCTGTGGGACGAGATCTGTCGCACCCGCTACGACGTGCAGGATCCAGCGCAACGGCGATTCCGCTACGGCGTTCAGGTCAACTCGCTCGGCCTCACCGAGCAGCAACCCGAGAACAACGTCGCGCGGATCGTGCTCGAGATGCTGGCGGTGACCCTCTCGGCGGACGCGCGCGCCCGCGCCGTGCAGCTGCCGGCGTGGAACGAGGCCCTCGGCCTTCCTCGCCCGTGGGACCAGCAGTGGAGCCTGCGGCTTCAGCAGGTGCTGGCCTACGAGAGCGATCTGCTCGAGTATCCCGACCTCTTCGCGGGATCGGTCGTCATGGACGCCAAGGTGCGCGAGCTCGCTACCGCCGCCCAGACCGAGCTCGACGACGTCTTGGCGCTGGGCGGAGCCTTCGCCGCCGTCGACGAGCTGAAGGCGCGCCTCGTCGCCAGCCAGGCCGAGCGAATGGCCCGCATCGAGTCCGGCGCGCAGGTAGTAGTCGGCGTCAATCGCTTCACCGAGACCGCGCCCTCACCGCTCACCGCCGACCTCGACACGGCGATTCTCACCGTCGACCCCGACGTCGAGCGCCAGCTGGTCAACGACGTCGTCGCGTGGCGCGCCTCGCGTGATCCCCGAGCCGTCGAGGACGCGCTCGCCGAGCTGGCCCGCGTCGCCGCGAGCGGCGATCCCGCGGACAACATCATGGTGCCGTCGCTCGCCCTCGCTCGCGCCGGGGGCACCACCGGCGAATGGGCCAACTGTCTGCGCGCCGTCTACGGCGAGTACCGCGCGCCCACCGGCGTTCGCGCCGGCGTCGCCCGACGCTCGCGAGGCTTCGCCGACCTCGTGGCGCGATCACGAGCGCTCACCGAGCGACGAGGCGCGCCACCGAGACTCCTCGTCGCCAAGCCCGGTCTCGACGGCCACTCCAATGGCGCCGAGCAGATCGCCGTCGCCGCGCGCGACGCCGGTTTTGAGGTTGTCTACCAAGGGATTCGCCTCAGTCCCGAGGAGATCGTCGCCGTCGCGCGCGACGAGGACGTCGACGTCGTGGGCATCTCGCTGCTCTCGGGATCCCACCTCGCGCTCGTGCCCCGCCTGCTCGACGGTCTCGCCCGGGCCGGGATCACCGCGCCGGTGGTCGTCGGTGGCATCGTCCCCGAGGCCGACGCCACTCGACTGCGCGCCGCGGGAGTCGCCGCGGTCTACACCCCCAAGGACTTCGCTCTCGAGGCCATCATGAGTGACTTGCTCGACCTCGTCGAGGCCGCGACGCCCTAGGTCGTGACAATCGGGCGCCGATTCGCGTAGCGCCCGGCGTTGAACCACCGACCGGAGAACCGCCAGGCTGGCGCACCGTCAATCGACGCAGCCATCGACGAGGCCACCGCGCTCATCGCCGCGACCACGGCGGCCACCTCGTCGACCGTCGGCGCGGGCCGCGGCGCGAGACCGTGGCTCATAGCGGAACGTTCCCGTGCTTGCGCTTAGGCAGCTCCTCGCGCTTGGAGCGCAGGAGGTCGAGTGCGCGCGCCAGCACGCGACGCGTGTCGGCCGGATCGATCACGTCATCGACGAAGCCTCGCTCCGCGGCGATGTAGGGCGTCGCGTAGCGCTCCTCGTACTCGTCGATCAACTCGGCGCGACGCGTCGCCGGATCCTCGGCGTCGACGAGGTCGCGGCGGTGAACGATTTCCACCGCGCCCGAGGACCCCATCACCGCGAGTTCAGCCGTCGGCCACGCGTAGACCAAGTCGGCACCGATGGACTTCGAGTTCATGACCACGTACGCCCCGCCGTAGGCCTTGCGCGTGATCACCGAGATGCGGGGCACGGTGGCCTCGCAGAAGGCGTAGAGGAGCTTGGCCCCGTGACGGATGATTCCGCCGTACTCTTGGTCGACCCCGGGCATGAAGCCAGGGACGTCGACGAAGGTAACGATCGGCACGTTGAAGGCGTCGCAGGTCCGCACGAAGCGTGCGGCCTTCTCGCTCGAGGCGATGTCGAGGACGCCGGCTAACACTGCCGGCTGGTTGCCCACGACGCCAATGGTGTGTCCGTCGACTCGCGCGAACCCGCAGGTGACCTGCTGGGCGTATGTCGCGTGCACCTCGAGGTAGTCGCCGTCGTCGACGACGGCCGCGATCACCTTCTTCATGTCGTAGGGCTGGTTCGACGACGTCGGCAGCAGGTCGCGCAAGCCGTCGCACGACCGGTCCGCGGGATCACCCGACATGATTCGCGGCGGCTCTTCCATGTTGTTCGACGGCAGGTACGACAGCAGGTAGCGCACCTCATCGAGCACGCTCTTCTCGTCGGGCATCACGAAGTTCGCGACGCCCGACTTCGTCGCGTGCGTCTGCGCGCCACCGAGCTCTTCGAGGGTAACGATCTCGCCGGTGACCGTCTTGACGACGTCGGGGCCGGTGATGAACATGTGGCTGGTGTCCTTCACCATGAAGATGAAGTCGGTCAGCGCTGGCGAGTAGACCGCGCCGCCGGCGCACGGGCCGAGGATTACCGAGATCTGCGGCACGACGCCCGAGGCCGTAGCGTTTCGTCGAAAGATCCCTCCGTAGGCGTTCAGTGCCGCCACGCCCTCTTGAATCCGCGCGCCGGCACCGTCGTTGAGTCCGATGATCGGCAGGCCCATCGTGGTGGCGAGGTCCATGATCTTGTGGATCTTCGCGCCGTGGGACTCGCCGAGGGCGCCGCCGAACACGGTGAAGTCCTGGCTGTAGAGGCAGACCCGGCGCCCATCGATCGTTCCGAAGCCAGTGATCACCCCGTCGGTGTAGGGACGATTGTCCTCCAGGCCCATGCCCGACGAGACGTGGCGAGTCAGCATGTCGAGTTCGTGGAATGAGCCTTCGTCGAGCAGATACTCCACGCGTTCGCGCGCGGTCAGCTTGCCCTTGGCGTGGTGGCGTTCGATGGCCTTCTCACCACCGGCCACGCGCGCCCTCGCCTTGCGCTCCTCAAGATCGGCCAACCGCTGCGCCATCGTGTGTTCCATAGCAGGTCAGGCTACCCACCCCGCGCACCGCGCATCGGCGAGACGGCGTTACTCGGGGGTAACGCTCGCGTCGGCGACGTCTTCGACCAGCTCGATGAGCGTGCCAAAGGAGGTGCTCGGGTGCACGAAGGCGACCAGGGTGCCGCGCGATCCTGGTCGGGGATGTTCGTCGATGACGCGGCCCCCGCCGGCGCGCACGGCGGCCAACGCCGCCGCGCAGTCGGCGACGCGGTAGCCGACGTGGTGCAGTCCCTCGCCACGCCGCGAGAGAAATCGCGCCACCGGGGAGTCGGGTCCGATGGGCGTGAGCAGCTGGACGTAGCTGTCGGCCACGCGTATGAGGGCCTCGGCCACGCCGTCGGACTCGACGACCTCGCGGTGCACGACCCGCGCGCCCAGCGTGTTGGCGTACCACTCGATCGCGGCTTCGAGGTCGGTGACGGCGATCGCCACGTGGTCGATCTCGGTGAGCAGGTTCTCCATCAGCTCTCGCGATCGTGGCGGCGAAAGATGCTGAGGCGCGCCTCGCCCACCTCGGCGCGCAGCGCCGGGTTCGCCACGCCGAGTCCCTCGCGCGTCGCGGCGCAGAGGATGCCGATCTTGCCCTCGTGGCGATTGTGGTGCATCTCGTAGGTGGCCTCGCCCGTCTCCTCGAGGGGGAAGACGGCCGACAGGGGCGGAACTACCTTGGCGTCGATGATCGTCTGGTTGGCCGCCCAGGCCTCGCGGTAGTTCGAGAAATGCGACCCCTTGATCGTCTTCAGCTTCATCCACAGGTGGCGATTGTCGTACTCGATCATGTAGCCGGTCGTCGCGGCGCAGGTGACGATCGTGCCGCCGCGCTTGGCGACAAAGACGCTCGCCCCCATGGTCGAGCGACCGGGGTGCTCGAAGACGATGTCGGGGTCGTCGCCGACGAGGGCCCGAATGTCCTTGCCTAACCGGCGCCACTCGGCTTCGTCCTGGGTGCGTTCGTCCTTCCAGAATCGGTAGTCGCGCTCGGCGCGGTTGATGACGTGCCGGCAGCCGAGCTCGCGCAGGGTCTCGGCCTTGGCCTCGCTCGATACGACACCGATGGGCGTGCCCCCGGAGTTAAGGACGTGCTGGACGGCGAACGACCCGATGCCCCCCGACGCCCCCCAGATCAGGACCTTGTCGCCTTGGGTCACCGGGGCCCCGTGGCGCGAGACGAGCATCCGATAGGCCGTTGAGTTGCACAGGGCGTTCACCGCCGCCTCTTCCCACGTCAAGTGGGCGGGCTTGGGCATGAGCTGATTGGCCTTCACAATCGAGAGGTCGGCCAGCCCGCCGAAGTTCGTCTCGAAGCCCCAGATCCGCTGGTTCGCGCCGAGCATCGAGTCGTCGTGGCTGGTGGGGTCCTGGTCATCGACGTAGTTGCAGTGCACCGTGACCGCGTCGCCGACCGACCAGTTGCGAACGGCTGAGCCGACGCGCACGATCACCCCCGCCGCGTCCGAGCCGATGACGTGGTAGTCGAGCGCGTGGCGCGCCCCCCAGTACGACTCGCGCCCGAGCCGATCGAGGAAGGCGAAGGTTGACATCGGCTCGAAGATGCTCGTCCATACGGTGTTGAAGTTGATCGACGAGGCCATCACGACCATCACCACCTCGTCGGGGGCGTATTCGGGCAGTGGCACGTCGTCGACGTGCAGGCTGGCGCGCGGATCCTTGTCGCGCGTCGAGACGCCGTCGAACATCTCTTGCTCGTCACGGCGTACGAAGACCGCTCGCGTCATAGCCGGCAACGGTGTAGCGACGAGTGTCGCGGGATCCGATCCGCTGCGCACCGCCTCGAGAATCTCGCTCATTGGCCGAGATTAGTTGGCACTGGCGCGCGTGCGCGCCGCCGCTCCACGTAGTTCCACGTACGGCCACGTGAAAATCGGACCTCGACGTCCGTGGAATCTGGGTTTCGCGCTGGCGCTGATGGGCCGACACTGGATACGTGGCGACAACCTTCGGCTTTCTCGTGGCGGCACTTATCGTCGGGTCGCTGCTCGCCGTGGCGGGATTCGCGCTGGCCGCCGGCGTCGCCACGCTGGCCGCCGCGCGGGCCAGCCGGGCTGACCGAGTCCTTCGCGCCGACCTCGATCGGGTACTCGCCGACGTGCTCGGCCCGCGCGACGTCGTCGGTACCGGACCTCGCTGAGCCAATCCTCAGGTGCACGTAGTGCCCAGAACCCGACGTGGGGTGCGCCGGTAACCTTGCGCCATGAAGTTGAAGCTCTCCAAGCGGGGTGACTACGTCGTGCGATCGGCGCTCTGCTTGGCCAGCGGCTATCACTCGCCGAACCCGACCAAGCTGCGCCAGGTATCAGTGGAGATGGGCGTGCCACGGACCTTCGTCTCTCAGATACTCGGTGATCTCGTCCAAGCCGGCATCGCCACCTCGTACTTTGGCGCCAAGGGGGGCTACCGGTTGACCCGTCCACCGGCCGAGATCACGATGCTCGAAGTGGTCGAGGCTGGCGAGGGACCCCTCGAATCCGACACGTGCGTGCTCGGCGATGACCCGTGCCAGTGGGAGTCGGTCTGCCCGATGCACGAGACCTGGAGCGCCGCGACCGCCGCGATGCGCGCCGAACTCGCCGCCACCACGCTCGCCACGCTGCTCGAGCGCGACCGGGCCATTACCGCAGGCGAGTATCACGTGGTGGGGCATCGCCACGAGGCGGTCACGACGGTCGAGGTCCGCGACACGGTGCGCGTCGAGCGACCGGTGGCGAGGATCACCGAGCGGCTGAACGGTAGCGGCGGCTGGCTCATCGAACACCTCGACGCGGCGCGCGATGACGCGGAGTCCATCCTGCTTCGCGTGGGTCCCGGTGAGTCCGGCTGGCTCGCCAAGACCGTGGCCGTTCGCCTCGGCGATCCCGTAGAGACGCCCGAGGGCGTCGCCATCCCCCTGCGCTGGGAGGCGACTGGTCCGTCCGGTCTATTCCCGCGCCTGGTCGGCACGTTGCAGGTGGCCGAACTCGATCCCGCGCGTAGCGAACTGACGATCGCCGGACGCTACCGGCCGCCGCTCGGCCGCGCGGGCCACGCGCTGGACGACGCCGTCATGACGCGCCTGGCCCGCTCGACCATCCGGTCTTTTCTGCGTCGACTGGCTGACGCACTCGAGAGCGACTAGGTCACACGGCGGCCGCGACCCGAGCGATGGCCCGAGCCGCGATGCGGTTGGCGAAGGCCTCAACCTTGGTCGGGTGCAGTCGTGCGTCCTCCGCGCGATCGGCGCGACCAAAGGTCTCCGACGCGATCACGACACCGCCGGCGTGACGTACCGCCTGCGCCAGCTCGTCGCCGGCCCCGCGCGGGTTCACGCCGTAGGTGCAGAACGTCGCTACCGGCTTCGCGCCGAGGTTCGGCAGTGCCGCGAGCCACCGGCGCATCGCCGCGGCTGGACGAACCTTGGCGACGACCAGACCTTCGACCCACGTGCCCAGGACGAGCACGTCGGCCGCGGCCAACTCTTTCGCACCGACCTGCTCGATCGGGAGGACACTAGTGCGCGCGCCGGCGATGCTCAGCCGGTCGGCGAGCCGACCGGCGAGCGTCGCCGTCGTCCCCCCGGCTGAAGCGTAGGCGACGAGGACACGCACCTCGTGGTCGGTCCGAAAGTCAGCGCCACGATCGGGACGCGCGGGGTGGGCGTCAAGAATCGCGCGCGCGGCACGGCGGCCCTGCGCCATCGCTTCGACCACGGTGGCCGGTCCGGTCAACGCGTCCCCGGCGACCCACAGACGCTCGCGTTGGGGCATGGCCGCCGCCCAGAGTCCAACTTCGCGGTCGAGGGCGAGCACTCCGACGGGGCTGTGGTGGTTGTAGGCCGACGCGGGGTTCTTGAGTACGCCCGACGCGCTCCAGCGTCCGTGGGGCAGACCGACGTGACGCTTCGAGATCGGGGTGCTCGGCAGCGCGGCACGAAAGTCCCCGTCCAGCCGGTAACCCATGGCCATCACGACGAGGTCCACGTCCAACACGTCCGGCGTCGTCTTCAGCACGGTCGGCTGCTTGGCCCGATCGGGCTGCACGGTGTGGGCGAGCTGGGCCCGCTGCACGCGTCCGTCGCCCTCGAGCGCGGTGAGGGTACGCAGGAAGCGAACCTCGACGCCCTCGTGACGGGCCTCGGCCAGCTCGTCGGGGCGTGCCAGCGCGAACTGCTCATCGAGCCAGTCGACGCACGTCGCCTCGAGACCCAGCCGCCTGGCCATGCGCGCCACGTCCATCGCCGTGTTGCCCGCCCCGAGTACGAGGACGCGCCTTCCGCGCTCGTCGGCGACGCCGAGCTCGGCGCGAAAGGCTGCCGCATCGCCGTTGGCCATCAGGGCGCGCTTGGCGCCCTGGAGGAACATCGTGGCGTCGACGACGCCGTCCAGGTCGGCCCCGGGAACCGGAAGCCGAATTGGCACGCCGGCCCCGTTCGCGACGACGACCGCGTCGTGAATCGTGAGCAGCTGGTCAATCGACTCGGCGGGAATCGGCGTATTCACCCGCAGATCGACCCCCGCCTCGACCAGCTGGCGCCAGGGACGCGCGGCCACCTCATCGGGCAAGGTGAAGTCGGGCATCCCCCACACGGGCAACCCGCCGGGCGTGGCGTCGCGCTCGTAGACGGTCACGGCGACGCCGGCCTCCACGAGGTCCCACGCGGCGCCGATGCCTGCGGGACCCGAGCCAATGATGCCAACCGACATCGGATCGCCCACCGTCGTCGCCACGCTGGGCGACGGAACGGCCGCGCGATCGGCGATGAACCGCTCTAACCGGCCGACGGCGACGGGCACGCCACCCGCGAGAGACCAGGTGCAGGCGCCTTCGCACTGGGCGGACTGGTTGCATACGCGCGAGCAGATGTCGGGGATGACCGTCGTTCGCCGCAAGATGGCGTGCGCACGCTCGAGGTCGCGATCACGCACCGCGGCCACGAACTGGGGTATGTCGTTGTGCGCGGGACAGCCCCGCATGCAGGTCGGGTCGGGGCAGGCGAGGCAGCGGTTCGCCTCGGCGATCGCTTCCTCCCAGGTGTCGTAGCCGCGGCGCGTCTCGTCGACGTTGCCGCGCAGTTCCACGGGCTGGTGCAGGGGAGGATCGAATCGTTCGCTGACGGCGAGCGGTCCCTCCACGGTGATCGCTGAGAAGGGACACGTGCGCTCGCACTGGCGACAACCGACGCAGAGGGCGTCGTCGGCGACGGCCGTCCAACTGGTGGGCTCCATCGAGAGTGCGCCGACGGGACAGCGAATGACGCACTCCTGGCAGCCGGCGCAGCGGTCAACGAACACCCGAACGGTGCGCTCGGTGCTCGCGGTGGTGGTGGTGGTGATGGTCATGGTGGTTCCCCCTAGTCCGCAGCGTTCATGAGTACGTAGAGCACGGCGGTGATGACGCCGATGGCCAAGGCGAAGGTGGCCGCGCTCACCTGGACGGTGCGCGTGCTCGTGCCCACCGGCGCGAGGTCACGTCCGGCGATGCGCCAGCTCGCCCACATGGCGGCCAGCGTGCCCGCGGCCATGACGCCCACTTGCACGGCGATGATGCCGGCGTTGGACGAGATGAGCGAGGCGTTGTATAGCGACGAGTGCGTCGAGCCGAACCCGAACAGGTGACCGATCGCGACCGGCACTCGCGGCACGTGCTGGAAGAACTTGGGCAGCTGGCGAGCGAAGTAGTCCGCGCCAACCACCGGAATGATCCCGTACATCAAGGGCAGGAAGTACGCCCGAAAGGTACTCGTGCGATCGACAAAAGTCCGTCCCCCGATCGCCGGGACGAAGTCACGGCGTGCGAACGCCTGCTTGAAGAGCCAGGCGACGCCGGCCATCACCAGCGCAACGGCGCCGATGATCCCGAGGTAGCTGATCGGGTCGGGGTAGTGCGGAAAGAACGTGTGGTTGTTCAGCCACGTGTCGAAGTTGGCGAAGAGCGTCAGCGCGTTCAACTGCTGGTAGACGACCAGACCGAAGAGCAGCGCAACGGCCCAGGCGACATCCGCACGCCGGCGAGTGGGGGCGACGACCGAGGTCAGCGGCTTTTGGACGAACAGTCCGATGTTGTCACTCGGGCAGGCCTTGTAACACTCGGTGCAGAGGCCGCAGGTCGAGTTGGAGTCGGCGCTGCCGGGCCACGTGTACCACGGGCAGCCATAGCCGTCCGCGTCGCCGCGCATGCAGTCCTTGGTCGTGCACGCTTGACAGACCTCGCGATCACGGGTGCGAAACCCGGCGACCGAGCCCATGGTGCCGACCGTCCCAATCAGCGCGGTGAGCGGGCATACGTAACGGCAAAAGGTGCGCCGCTCGAAGACGAGAAAGAAGACGAGCGCGCTACCCACGATGCCGAGCACCATGAAACTCGTCGACGCGGGGTTACCGGGTCCCGCGATGTTGAAGAACTCCTCAATCCAGGTGAGCAGCAAGAACGCCGCCACCGAGATGAGAAAGCCGTACTGCGCCACCTGCTCGGGCATCTTCAGTCCGAGACCGATGCTGCCCTCCTTGCGCTTCCAAAAGGTGTGGCGCTGCACCCACTCGCCAAAGCCACCGAAGGGGCACATGGCACACCAGGCTCGCCCGACCACGACCATCATCACAAAGACGAGGGCGAACCAGAGGTACCAGGTGATGGCGGTGGCGAAGTTGAGTCCGGGCACGACCGTGCCGAGCAGACCGATGCCGATCACCAGCCAGAAGATGATCTGGTTGGGCAGGATCATCAGGAACTGGAACTTGCGGTCACGCAGAACCTTCGCAACTCGGGGACTACGAGCGAGGTCCAGACCCGGCGACGGATCCGTGGTCGCGAAGCGTTGGTGAACCGCCGGGTCCTCGGGCTTGCGTGTTCGAATGGCCACGGCGATGGGGTCGATCAGGTGCGTTCGCGCCGCGACCTTCGCTCGGCCTTCCGCTGGCACCTCGGTCTGGACTGCCATACTGCCCCCTTTTACTACTTGAGTGAATTACTTAAGTATTACCGTATTTATACTGGTATACGTAAGTACTACCACTACGGTGCCTCCGTTGTCAAGTACAGTGGTATACCTAGAGTCTGTAGATGAAGATATTCACAGAAAGTTCGGCCCGTTGCGAAAACGACGACACCAGGGGCGTACTACGCACGTAGCACGAGCACTGTCGTCTCGATGCACGGTGCGGGCCGCACGTCACGGTGCGTACTGTGACACCAAGGCGATCAGTGACGCGATCATCGGGATCGAGGGGCTATGAGTGACGACACCGATCAACCCAACGCGGGGCCCATCGCGGGTCCGTCTCGCGCCGTGCCGTCATCGACCAATCCGATTCACGTTCTCATCGTTGACGATCACGCCCTGGTTCGAGAGGGCACGAGGCAACTGCTCGAGCAGGACGACGCCATCGACGTGATCGCAACGGCCGGTTCGGGCGAAGAGGCACTCGACCTGCTCGCGACGCTGTCACCCGACGTCGCGCTCGTGGACATCAACCTGCCCTCGATGAGCGGCCTCGAACTATCGCGAATCATCCTCGACGATCGGCCGAGTGCCCGGATTCTCATCTTGTCGGCCTACGACGAGTACGCCTACATCGCCGAGGCTCTCGAGGTTGGCGTCGGTGGCTACCTCTTGAAGACCGCGAGTGCCAAGGAGCTCATTGACGCTGTCCACGCCGTGCACGACGGCGTGTTTGTACTGGACCGCCAGGTTTCCAAACGCCTCGTTCGTCGGCGCGACGCGGCGCCGCCGACCATCGGAACCCTCACGCCGCGTGAGTCGGCTGTCCTCGAGCTGCTCGCCCAGGGACGCTCCAACAAGCAGATCGCCTCGGAGCTCGAACTCGGTATACGCACCGTCGAGGGCTACGTCTCGAATATTCTCGGCAAGCTCGGCGTCACGTCGCGCACCGAGGCAGTCACCCACGCCATCAGCCACCGACTCGTCACGACGCCCAACCATGACCACCTCGCCTGACCAACTCGCTACGCACCGCTCGATCCTCCAGCGGATCTTGCACCCTCCGATCAGCGACGGACCGTTCTGGATCATTCAGGTCACGGTGCTCGTGATCGTCGCCCTGCATTACTTCGTCGACATTCACCCCTCCGTCATCAATCAGTCGCTGCCCTCGGGGGTGCCGGTCGCGATCTTGGTGATCCCCATTGGCTACGCCGCCCTGCGCTACGGGCTGGCCGGGTCAGCGGCTACGACGTTGTGGGCGCTCGTGCTGTGGCTCCCCGACTTGATGCTTCCCCACGACGAGGGCCACGCGGGTGACGACCTCATCAACTTCGCCATCATCGTGTTGGTGGCATTCATCTTCGGGCGCCGCATTGAGACCGAGCGGCTTACGCAGCGGCGTATCGACGAGGCCACCGCGCGCACGCTCGCGGTGGAAGCGGGCTACCGTCGCCTGTTCGAATCGAACCGGTCGCCCATCGTCGTGCTCGACGACCACGGCGTCGTCAGCGACGCCAATCCCGCCGCGGTCGCGCTGCTCGGTGCGGCGGTCGTCGGGCGCCCCATCACCGACGTGCTGAAATGCGACGGCGACGTCGGTGCGCTATCGGGCTGTGTGCTCACCCTCAACGACGGCCGCGACTATCGACTCGACGCGGTCGTACTGCCCACGGACGCCAACGCGCGGCGACGCCAGATCAGCTTCGAAGACGTCACCGAAGAGCGCCACGAGGAGCGTCGAGCGCGTCAGTTTGCCCAGCAGGTCGTTCAGGTCGAAGAGGATCAGCGGCGACGACTCGCTCGCGAGTTGCACGACGAACCGCTCCAGCTCTTCTTGCACCTCGCGCGGCGGCTCGAGACGCTCGGCAACGCGGGTGGCGTTCCGCCCAGCGTGGCGACCGGGCTCGCCGAGACCCGAAACCAGGCCCTCGACGCCGCCACCAGACTGCGCACCCTGGCGCGCGACCTGCGCCCACCCGCCCTCGATCAACTTGGCCTCGTGGCGGCTCTGTCGAGCCTGGTCGCCGACATCGACGATGAGGGCGCGGCCACGACCAACCTCGCCGTTCGAGGCACGCCGACTCGGCTCTCGCCCGACGTCGAGCTCGGGGCCTTTCGCATCGTCCAGGAGTCGATGCGCAATGCGCAACGTCACGCCAACGCGCGACACCTGCGCGTCAGCGTTGAGTTTGGCGACGATGCGCTCCACGTGAGCGTCATTGACGACGGGAGCGGCTTCGACCAGGAGGTCTCGTTGCGCAACGACAGCGAGGCGCCGTCACTCGGCATCGTCGGGATGCGCGAGCGCGCTCGCCTGCTCGGGGGCTCACTGACCGTGCAGTCGACGCTCGGCGTGGGCACCGTCGTCGAGGCGATCATTCCCTTCGACGCTCCGTCGCGCCCGACCACCGTCGGGGCGCGGCTGGCGTCACGAGTATCGTGAGGGCATCACCGGCTCGTCCGAGGAGGATCCCATGGCCACCAGCGTCATCGTCACCGGCACCCGTACCGCGATCGCCAAGCTAGCGGGAGGCTTCGCCAGCCTTAGCGCGCAGGATCTCGGTGGCGCCGCGATCAGAGGAGTACTGGATCGCACCGGACTCGATCCGGCCACGATCGACGCCGTCTTGATGGGCCAGGTGATTCAGGCCGGCCAGGGCCAGATCACCGCGCGCCAGGCCGCCGTGAAGGCCGGCGTGCCGATGACGGTGCACGCGACCACGATTAACAAGGTCTGCCTGTCGGGCCTGCAGACCATCTACCTCGCCGACCTCATGATTCGAGCCGGCGAAGCCGAGATCGTGGTCGCCGGCGGCATGGAATCGATGACGAACGCGCCCTACCTACTGCCCAACGCGCGAGCCGGCTATCGCCTCGGGGACCAGACCGTCGTCGACTCCATGATGTTCGATGGACTGACGTGCGCCTTCGACCAGTGCGCGATGGGACTCGCTACGGAGCGCTATAACGGCGGACGCATCTCGAGAGCGCGCCAGGATGAATTCTCCGCGCGCAGCCACGAGCTCGCCGCGGCGGCGATCAAGTCCGGCCGGTTCGCCGACGAGATCATCCCCGTCTCGGTTCCTCAGCGCCGCGGCGAGCCACTCGTCATCGACACCGACGAGGGCGTGCGCGCCGAGACCACCGTTGAGTCGCTCGCCACGCTTCGCGGCGCCTTCGAGAAGGACGGCACCATCACCGCGGGTAACGCTTCACAGATCTCCGACGGCGCGGCCGCGGTCCTCGTCATGTCCGCCGAGCGCGCGGCCCAGCTCGGTCTCGCACCCATCGGCGAGCTCGTGGCCTACGGCCAGGTGGCGGGGCCGGACCCCTCGTTGCTCACGCAGCCCTCACGAGCCATTGCCCAAGCGGCCCAACGCGCTGGCCTCGACCCGCGGGGCTTCGACCTCTACGAGATCAACGAGGCGTTCGCCGCGGTCGGGCTCGCCTCAGCCGATGACCTCGGCTTGGACGAGGGCAAGATCAACGTCAATGGTGGGGCAATCGCACTTGGCCACCCGGTTGGCATGTCCGGCACCCGCATCGCCCTCAGCGCGCTGATCGAACTACGCCGTCGCGGTGGCGGCGTCGCCGCGGTGGCGCTCTGCGGTGGCGGTGGCCAGGGCGACGCGGCCATCCTGCGGTCCCTGTAGCCGCGCTACTCGTCAGTGGGTACGAATCGATCGACGACGTCGTATCGACCGGTTCCGATGGGTCGATCGTCGGGCAACGCGAGCACGTAGGCACCGGCGAGAGGGTACCGACCGTGGCGAAGCGTCTTGGGGGCGTGCGTCGCGAGGGCGAGCACGAGTTCGAGCACCGTCGGGTTGTGGGCGACCACGAGCAGTGACGTCGTCACGGGGTCGAGCGCGGCCAGATCGATAAGGACGTCCTCGGGCGTGACTTCGCGGAGGCCGTTGTAGATGAGCTCGCTCAACTCGTAGCTCGCGACGAAGCTCGTTCCGAGGAACGCCCGCTCGAACGTCTCGCGCGTGCGAAGGGCCGCACTCACCAGCGCCGTCGTCGGGCCGTACGCGCCCAGGGCCAGCGGATCAGACGCCCACGCGCGCAGGGTGGCGCACTGCTCATGGCCCCGTGAGGAGAGAGCCCGGTCAGCGTCACGACCACCGACCGTGGCGGGGACTGCCTTGGCGTGTCGCACAATGGTGAGGTAGCGCACGGCGACAGTCTGCCCGACCGCGACGCTCGGTCGCCAGTGGCCAGGTCGCGAGCGACGTGGTGCTCGATGAGGGCAAGCTAGTGCAGGATGTGGCGACCGTCGATTGCCCGGCCGAGCGTGAGGTCATCGGCGAACTCCAGATCCCCGCCAACGGGCAGGCCACTCGCCGGCTGGGAGACCACCAGCCCCGGCACCGTGAGTAGGCGACTGAGGTACATGGCCGTTGCGTCGCCCTCGACGTTGGAGTTGAAGCACAAGATGACCTCGTGCACGGGCCCGCGAAGTCGCGCGAGCAGTTCTTGGATCCGCAATCGATCGGGCGTCACGCCGTCGAGGGGATTTAGTACGCCGTGCAGCACGTGGTAGGTGCCGTGAAAAGCGCCGGAACGCTCCACCGCGACGACGTCGGGAGGGCTCTCCACCACGCAGACGATGGACTGGTCGCGGCGCGGGTCCGCACAGATCGGGCACAGCCCGCCCGACTCGGCGACGTTGCAGCACCGTTCGCAGAGCGTCAGCTTGGTCTTCACGTCGTCGAGGGATCGAGCCAGTCGAGCGACATCCTCGGCGGGTTGGCGCAGCAGCCAGAACGCGATGCGCTGGGCCGACTTCGGCCCGACCCCAGGGAATCGGCCAAGTTCATCGACGACGGCCTGCAGGGGTGCCGGGTAGTTCACGACACCTCTTCGGCGCCGGGAAACATTTCGGTAATCAGGTGCTCGCCGACGGAGTCGACGACCGCCACGACGGCGTCGGTGTCCGCCACGTCGTCACCGTTATCGGCGGCGCTGGGCGCGGCGCTCGGTCGTCGGGGCGCCGCACTGGCGGTCGGCGTCGCGGGAAGTGACCGGTCGACCTCCCACAGGACGTCAACCGGTCGGTGAAACTCGTGCTCGAGCGCGCCGCGCAGTCCCTGTTGGATGAGCTCGGTATTCTCGCGAAGCTCCTCACTCGCGACGGCGAGCACGAGCCGCGTGCCATCGAACGAGCGGACGTGGGCGCTGCGCAACACCAGCTGGGCTGCGCGTGACGTTCGCGGTATGACGCGATGCACGAAGCGGTCGAGTAGGTCCGCCGAATCGCGCGACGCGGCAGCGGGCCCCTCGGCCGCCCGTACATCGGACTCGACCGATTCGCGGGGCGACTCGTCGGTACTCACGACCTCTGGTTCCAGGGACGACGCCATGGCCACCCGTCCAATGGGCTGAAGCGGCGGCGCCACCACGTTGACCGACGCGACCGCCAGACGTTCGAGTCGCGTCACGCGTTCATCGAGCGCGTCGATCGAGTGATCGAGGTCGGGCCGAGCGAGTCGGACCAGCGCGACCTCCAAGACCACGTTCTTGTCCGGCGCACTCTTCATGCCGCGCATCGCTCGGCCCACGGTCTCGAGTATGCGCACGGTCCGCGCCAGGCCGTAGCGCTCGCCCCACGCCTTCAGACGGCGACGGTCGCCGTCCACCGCATCGGCCACCGCTGGAGCGACTTGGAGCAGGAACATTTGGCGTACGTCGCCGGCGATTCCCTCGGCCAGTTGCTCAGCATCCCACCCGTCGCGCGACAGTGCGGCGACCGCGGCGATTGCGCCGGCCGCGTCACCCGCGTCGAGCGCCGCGAAAATGTCGTCGAAGTGCGGCAGTGTGTCGGGGAGCGATCCCGTCGCGATCAGTTGGTCGAGGGCGCTCAGCGCGTCGCGCGCCGATCCGCGCCCGAGCCGTACGGCTGCTTCGATCGTTGCGTCATCGACCCCGAGGCCAGCCGCACCGCCAATGTCGTGCAGCAAGCCAGACAGCGTGTCACCGGCGATGAGTCGAAACTCGAGGTGTTGAGTCCGCGAGCGGATCGTCGGCAGCACCTTGTGCGGATCCGTCGTCGCCAGCACGAACACCACGTGCGTCGGCGGCTCTTCGAGCGTCTTCAACAACGCGGCCGACGCCGCCTTCGAGAGCTGGTGCACCTCGTCGACGATGTACACCTTCCAGCGACCGGGCGTGCCGTGCCACGCCCCGGCCGTGATTTCGCGCACGTCATCAACGCCGTTGTTTGACGCCGCATCAAGCTCGACGACGTCGAGTGACGAGCCCTTCGAGATGGCCACGCAGCTCGCACAGGTGCCGCACGCGTCACCGTCCACCGGTTGCTCACAGTTCAATGCCTTGGCGAGGATGCGAGCGGCCGTCGTCTTGCCCGTCCCGCGCGGACCCGAGAATAAGTACGCGTGCACGACCCGTCCCGTGCGAACCGCTCCCTGCAGCGCGCGCACGACGTGGTCCTGGCCGCGCAATTCGGCGAACCGACTGGGGCGGAACCGACGATAGAGCGCAGTAACCCCCTCGGTCGAAGAGGGTGCAGTCGCGTCGGCCATGCCCGAATGCTAATGGGGGGTAGTACGACGCCGGAGTCCAAAGCGGTGGCCAGGCGGTCCGTGGCACCCAGTCTGATCCGCTGAGAGCTGCTGGCTTCCACCCCTGACTCGATTCACGAACGACTGTCGCACGGGACCCAGCCACCGCTTTGGACTCCGGCCCGACCAGGCTACCGTCTCGACATCACTGGTACCTCGACTAGCCTTGCGCGGTACCAGTGAGGAGAAGCGTCCCATTGGAGGAGTGCGAGAGCGGCCGAATCGGCACGATTGGAAATCGTGTGTAGGGCAACCTACCGTGGGTTCAAATCCCACCTCCTCCGCCACGGGGTCTTGACGGAAGCTGGACTCACACGGTGACGAAAGTCGCGGCGGGATGGTATGGCGACCTGCTGGGGGCTCTGGAGACCTCGGCAGGCGGTCCCGGCGCGAGTTCAGTGGTACTCGGCAGCGCTCGGAGAGTCGCGCGGAGCGCGTGAGAGCCTCGTGGGACGTGTCAGGTCCCGCGAGGCTCAGATCGGTGGTGAGGACGGGCTAGCTGCCCGGTGGGCTGAGGTCGTCCGGCGACGCGACGCGGACGTTACCCTCGGCGTCGATCTCCTCGAAGCCGTGATCCTCGGGGAAGGGCTCGTGGAGCGGGTCGGAGTTCTCGCCCGTCCGCATAGCCCACTCGCGCACCAGGCGCAGGTTGGCGGCCATCACCTCGAAGGCGAGCATCAGGGTCGTCTTGATGAGGCCCATGACGCGACAGAAGCCGCGTCGGATGTTCTGGGTGTTCGGGTACGTGATGGTGTCCTCTGCCTGGCGAGTTCGGCGGTGCTGCTCGGGGCGAATCTGACTCTGGTACGCCAACTCCGGGTCTAGGAAGACCGAGTCTGCAACACCTCGTTTCGCTGGTCTCCCGTGAGCCAACCTCAACAGTCCACTGGCCGAGTCAACCCGTAAGGCGACGATCCCGCCGTTGCCCGCTCGGGAGGCTGCGTCGCGCGCCGAACGACCGCGTCCTTCCCGTCGCGAATCCGCACCGTCGTACGGTGCTCGTGCCCGGTCGAACGTACGAGTGACGCGGCATCGCGAGGTCGCTCGGCGCAGCAAGTCGGCGCTCCCGCTCTCGTCGCTCACGAGCGGCGACTCGTGGGTCTTTCGCCACAACCGCCGTCGCCGGGGAAGTGCGCGCGCTGACCGCGCGTCGTCCACACCACCGAGGCGCACGTGCGAACACGGTTGAGGCGACACCGCCCCCTCCATCACGTGACAGTCGCCGAGACGACGGTGGTCGCGAGCGGTCCCTAGCGTGGAACCGCGCGTTCGGGTCGAGCCGACGGCGCTCGGTAGCGGAATCCCTCGCCACTTGGCGTCGCGCCGCAAACGAACGTAGTGTGGCCCAATGGCGTCTGTGTGGTGGGACCGGTCACCGAACGAGGGGCTCTGATCGTGGCGGGTGTCGCACGATGACGTCGACGCCCGAAGACCTGGGGCTGCAACGACCGAGCATTCTGGCTCGCGGCCCACACTCGAGCGAGCCTCACTGGGTCTTGAACCCACACGAGCGGCGCGACGAGTGGCGTCGCCTCTTCTCTGAGTTTTTCGGAACGTTCCTGTTGGTCATCGCGGCCGCGGGCGCACCCGTCGTTAATGCCGTTTCCCACGGGCAGGTCCCCATCGATGCCCAAGTCGTCGCGCCCGCACTGATGGTCATGGGGATCATCTACTTCATGGGTATGGTGAGCGGAGCCCACCTCAACCCCGCCGTCACCCTGTCGTTCGCCGCACGGGGCAACTTCCCGTGGAGTCGCGTACCCGGCTACGTCGGTGCGCAGCTCGTCGGCGCGGTGGCCGCCGCCAGCCTCTTGCGCGGTCTGTTCGGCAACGTTGGTCATCTCGGTGCTACGTTGCCCGGACCCGGAATCTCGTCGGGCAAGGTAGTGATCGTCGAGGCCCTGCTCACCCTCGGGTTGGTGAGCGTGATTCTCGGTACGGCCTCCGGCGCGCGCAACGTCGGAGCGAACGCCGCGATCGCCGTGGGCGGGTACATCGCGCTCGCCGGACTCTGGGCCGCACCGATAACCGGTACGTCGATGAATCCCGCTCGGTCTTTTGGACCCCAGCTGGTGGGCGGCGATTGGACCTCATGGTGGGCCTACGTGGTTGGTCCATTGATCGGCGGCGCGCTGGCGGTCGGCGTCGCGTGGATCTTGCGAGGGCCCCCGTCGCTCGCCGCCAACGAAGCGGCCCAGGGAGGGCTCAATCCAGTCTTCGCACCCCGTCAGCACCGAACCGAGGATCCCCATGCCCCATGACCAGCCCATGCCGAACGAACGCTGGAAGTCCGAACCCGAAGGGCAGGACTACCCGGCCGCGCGCTCGTACTTGTCACTCCTCGTCTCACCGTCTGACGCCCGGCGCTACGCCAAGCTGCTCGCCGCCGAAAAGCGTCTGTGGCACTACAAGGCTAAGGACCTGTTGCGCGCGAGCGGTCTGGCTCTCTTGCCGGCGGACGATCACGAACTCGAGAAGGATCTCGCAAAGGTTCGCGCCAACGAGAAGCTCTCGCCCGTCTTGCTGGTGCGCGGTGAGCCGCTCTGGATCGCTGACGGATACCACCGTATCTGCGCCAGCTACCACATCGACGAAGACGCCCTCGTCGCCTGTCGCATCGTCGGGCGTCTCGCGTAGGCAACCCGACGCGGGCGACACCGCGATGGCGAGATCGGCTCATCGCGGCGTCATCGTCGTACCGATACCGGACGCGCATTCGTTGGTCGCCCCGTGGCGCGGCCCGCGCGCTCTCGACGCGCACGTGACGCTCGTGGCCCCCTTCGCCGTAGCCGAAGCAACGTTGGACCAGTTGGGCGAACGTCTCGCCTCGGGTCTGCGCGGCGAACCAGCCTTTGAGGTCACGTTTCGCACCGTCGGGTGGTTTGGGCATCGCGTCGTCTTCGCTGCCCCCGACGACGCTCGGCCCTTCGAACACCTCGCTCGTGTACTCGAGGCAGCGATCATCCACCACGCGACCGCGGGAGTGCCCACACCGTTCGTTCCCCATATGACGATCGCCGCGCACCGGCGACCCGACGAGCTCGCTCGCGCGGCGGGCGTGGCTGCTGGGGAACTGCCGCTCGCCGCTCGCGCGCGCGAGGTCGATCTTTTCGTCCGCGATACCTCGGCGGACTCGTGGCGCCTTCACGCACGATGTCAACTCGGTTCACGACCCGGCGACTGAGTGACGGTCGGGATTCGTCAACGCTTCGGTACAGTTGATCGGTCACCAGCGAACCAACGCCACCCGAACCCGAACCCGAACTGCGAGACCGCCGCGCGACCGGGCCGTTCGCACGACGATCGGCGCGGCGCGTTCGCCCGCACTGGTCGAATCGCGACGTCGAGATAGTCGTCGTAGCACGGAGCTTCATGAGCGTCGGACGAGCCCTCGCCGGTGTCGTCACACCGATCTACCTTGCCGTCATCGGCTTTGGTCCCGTCGAGCTGTCGGTGTACATCATGGTGGTCGCGGGCGTGTCGGCGCTGCTCTCCACCACCATCGGTACCGTCTCGGATCGCGTCGGTCGCCGCGCCTTCCTCGTCGTGGTACCCCTGTTCACCGGCGCGGCAGCGACGATTTTCGCGGTGACCGCGTCGCACCCCGCCCTCTTCGCCGCGGGCGCGCTCGGCAGCTTCGGACGCGGCGCGGGCGCGGGCGCGGGGACCGTTGGCCCCTACCAGCCGGCGGAGTCAGCGTACGTAACTGAGCGGGTCAGCGCCCGTCACCGCAACGCCGTCTTTGGCCGCCTCACGTTCGCCTCATCCGTTGGTGCCGCGATCGGCGGTCTGCTGGCCCTGCTCGTGCCGTCCATCCACGCGCACGAAAGCCCACCCGTCCAACTCTTTCGCGCGGCTTTCGTCGCCATTGGCGCCGTGTCCGTGTTGGCCGGCCTGATCGCCCTCGCGCTGCACGAGGACCGGCGCCACTGGTCCGCGAGCGAGCGACGACGGCCGCACTTCCCCCGTCGTTCGCGATGGCTGCTCTACCGACTCTGGGTCACTAACACGTTGAACGGCGCCGCCGTCGGGATGTTCGGACCGTTTCTCACCTACTGGTTCTACCGACGCTTCGGCGTCGGACCCGCGGCGGTTGGCGTCCTCTTCACGATCATCAACGTCGCCACCATGGCGTCGAGTCTGTCGGCCGCCTCGTGGGCGCGACGGTGGGGACTCGTCCGCACCATCAGCGTGGTACGAGTCCTCCAATCACTGCTGATCATCCCCATGGTTCTCGCGCCGAATTTCCTGGTAGCGGGTTCGTGGTTCCTCGTGCGCATGCTGGTCCAGCGCATTGGACTTCCCCTGCGCCAGTCCTACGTGGTCGGCTTGGCAGACCTCGATGAACGAGCCTCGGTCACTGCCCTCTCGAACCTGCCGAGTCAGGTGGCAACGTCGCTCAGCCCGTTACTCACCGGCTACCTCTTCGCCGAGGCCGATCTCGTAGTCCCCTTCGAGATCGCGTCGGTGCTGCAACTCGCGAACGCGCTCACCTTCTGGGCCTTCTTTCGCGATCACCCGCCCGAAGAGGAGTCCGTCGCGCCGCGTGGGGTCGCGACGACCGAGATCGATCCGAGTCAAGACGCATAGCCCCGCCCGCGGCGTTGCGGCTCGCACCCGATACGGTGGGGGAAATGGGACCAGACGAGCCGTCCGCACGCACGCCACCCCTCGATCCTGAGGCGTGGACCGACGATCAGTGGCTGGCGTGGCTTAAGGCCACCGACGAGGATGCCGTCGAGGGCGTTGATCCGCCGTCGTTGGCCAGTCGCGCCGCCCACTCGGCGGTTGGCGTGGCGCTCGGCCAGGCGATGCTCGGCATGGCGCAGGCGATCTACGGCCGCACCGCCGATGACATCGTCATCGTCGTCGACGGTGAGGGACCGACCCACGACGGCGAGCCCTACCGCGTTCGGCTGGACTTCGAGCACCCGGAGCGCTCCGCCGTCGTCTTTGACGATCCCAACCGCCCGCCGGACGCCGACCAGCCGTCGTGACGCGGCGCCATTACGGGGCAACGTCACCCTCGGCGAGGATCCCGTAGAGCGCGCGGCGCGTCTCGATCAGAATCGTCGTCGCCTTGGCGGCCTGGGCGCCCGAACCCGCGACCATCACTTGGCGCGCGGCCAACATGACGTCGCGCGCGGTTCCCATCAGTTCACGCGCGACGCGGCCGCCGGCCTCGGTGTTCTCCCACGGCGCGCCGAGCTGCTCGCGCTGCTCAGCCACGAGCGTCCGGCCGTCCGGCGTGAGTCCGTAGGTCCGTCCGGTTCCGCTCGCCTGCACCTCCACCAACCCCTCGTCCTCGAGCTGCTGGAGAACCGGGTAGATCGAGCCGGGGCTCGGGCGCCAGGCGTCGTTCGAGCGAGTCGTCAATTCCTGGATGAGTTGGTAGCCGTTGCGGGGCTGCTCGTCAAGCAGCACGAGCACCGCCGCTCGAACGTCGCCGCGCGCGCGACGGCCCCCGCGCCATCCCGGTCCCCCTCGAAAGTGGGCCGCGGGACCGCCGTAGCCGTGTCCTGGTCCGCCGCGACGCCGTCGGCCTATCGGTCCGGTGGTGCCCGCTTCTCGGCGATCGTTGCTCATGTCTTCGTACATCACAGTCCTCCTTGGAACCAGTAATCGATACTACTCGTAGTATAGCGATATATCGTTACTTTTCAAGCGCGCCGTAATCGCGGCCTCGTTGCCGGGGTAGCGACGTAGATTTTGACCATGGTCATCCGGGGACGGGCGCGCCACCCGCTGGTTGCGGCAGTCGCAGTGGCCGTGGCGGTGCTCTTCGCGTCACTGGTCGCGCCCGCGTCACTCGGTGCGTCGTCTCGAGCGCCACGTATCGTCACGCAAGCGCTCAACACCACCTCCCTCGGACTGAGTACCCAGCTCGATTTCGTCGATCAGCTCTCCGCGTCGCTGGGCTTCGCCATCGCGGCCCCGGCCCAATCGAGTCACGGCCACGTCGATCTCGTGCGCACGACGGATCAGGGACGCCGCTGGACGATCGTCGCGCCGCTGCCCATCTCGATCACCTCGTTCCTCGACAACTACGTCGAGTCGACGAATCTCGTGCATTTCCTGACGCCGACGACCGGTTACTTCACCGTCCCCCACGGACCGATCTTCGTGACGAGCGACGGCGGCTCGACGTGGCGTGCGCTAGCCGCACCCGGGCAGTGGCCAACCTACGTCGTTGGCGCCGACGTGGTCTGGGTGGTGAGCGACCAGTGCGCCGGGCCTGTTCCCGCGTACGGTCCACTGCGATGTCCGAGCGTGCTGTCGCGATTCCGCATCGGCGCAACCTCGCCGAACGCCACCACGATCATCCCCGCGCGTGGCCCCGGGAGAGCGTGGCGTGCCGCGAACGCCCTGCTCGCGCCGTCCTCGTCGTCCGTCGTGGTGGTGGAAGGGGGTACGGAGGGTGAGCCCGCGTCCCTGCTGCAAACGACTGACGGGGGGCGCACCTGGCACGCACTCGGCGATCCGTGCCAGGGCGTCGCCGTCGAGCAACTCCTCGCAGTGCCGAGGGCGTGGCTGCTCTACTGCTTCGGTGACGGGGGCATGAACCAGGGTCTCAGCGAACTGTGGCGTTCGACCAACGCGGGCGACACCTGGGCGCTCGTCGCTCGCGAGAGCATGGGCGTGCGTGACCACAGCCGCATCGGCGACGTGATGAACCACCTGTACGTGAACGGCCGGGCCACGGTGCTCTTCGGTGCCCTCGGCGGCGCCGCGGGCGGTCTCGAGTACAGCGTCGACGGTGGTCGTCGCTGGACCTTGACCGCGATCAGCACCAACGGGTACGGCGGCGCCCCCGAGTACGTCTCGACCTTCGGCGCGACGAGCGCGATATTCGGCATCCTCGGTGGCCCCCAGTACGCAACGGCCACTGGCACGTCGTGGCGCGAGCTACCGGGCCTTCCCGCTGGTCCCTTCGACGGCTACCCGATCTGCACCACCCAGGTAACAGTCCGTCTCGCGCCGACGATGACTGCGGTACCGGCTTCCACCCTCGACTACCCGATCGTCTTCACCAACGAGGCCACGACGCCGTGCTACCTGAACGGTGTGCCCGTCGCCCAGACCGTCGCCGGCGCGACTCGACGACCCGTGGGCGAGCCTCCCGTGCCCGTCAGTAGCCCCGACCGCGGTGGCTACGTCGTGCTGGCCCCGCACGCCACCGCGAGCGTCGTTCTCCAGAGCGACGACGCCAGCCACTACCGCGCTTCGTACTGCCGCGTCCGGATCGCCGACGGGGTCACCGTCAACTTCGACCGACCCGCTCGGTTCTTCGTCGCGCTACCCGATCGAGCCGTCTGCGCTGGGGTGTCCACCACGCGAATCGGCGGCATCGCCCGTGGCGTTGTCACGTGGCTGTCGTGACCTCGCCGGCTGCGTCGGCACCCGCCAGCTCGAGCGCGAGCTCGCGCGAGCGACGATAGTCGATCTTGCCGTTGGGCGAACGGCCAATCGACTCGACGACGAAGAGTCGGCGGGGCGCCTTGTAGCCGGCCAACTGGCTCTTCACGTGCTCGGTGAGTTCGCTCGCCGCGCACGTCGCACCAACGCGCAGCTCCACCAAGGCGCTCACCACCTCGCCCCATCGGTCGTCGGGCAGACCGACGACCACGGCGTCCACCACGCCGTCGTGCGTCTTCAGCGACTCTTCAACCTCCTCGGCGTAGACCTTCTCGCCACCGGTGTTGATGCACGCCGAGCCGCGACCGAGCAGCGTGATCGTGCCGTCGGCTTCGAGCGTGGCGAGGTCGCCGGGCACCGCGTAGCGCCGGCCGCCGAGCGTGCGAAACGTCGCCGTTGTTTTGGCCTCGTCTCGAAAGTACCCCACGGGGATTCGCCCACTCATCGCCACCAGTCCGACCTCTCCCGATCCCGGGGCGACCGGACGGCCGTCGTCGGTGATCACGGTGGCCCGTTCCCCGAGCGAGAAGGTGGCGGTCGCGGTGGCCGACGAGCCACCGGCGAGTGACGCGCCGAGCTGCAGTGCTTCGGAGGAACCGAATGCGTCAACGAGAAGCATCGCCGGATGGTGCGCGAGGAGGCCCCGCTTCACCGGTTCGGACCACATTGCACCCGACGAGCCGATGACGCGGAGGCTCGACAGATCCCAGCGACCCGGTGCCGCGTCGAGCGCCGCGAGGATCGGGCGGGCGAAGGCGTCGCCCACGATGATGGCCGCCTCGAGCCGACGGGCCGCGACCGTATCGAGGAACTCGTACTCGTCGAACCGCCTCGACTCGAGCAGGGTTACCGAGCCACCTTGGGCGAGCACGGCTTGGGACGTGAGCAGGCCGGTGCCGTGCATCAGCGGACAGGCGGCGATCGTACGCTGACCGGGCTCTCGGATCGACTGCGCCAGAGACTGGTAGTCGGGCCCGTCACCGAAGGTGAAGGAGCCCGTGCGCGGCATCAGCGCGACGAGGTCGTCGTGGCGCCACATCACGCCCTTGGGCAGTCCCGTGGTACCGCCGGTGTAGAGCAGGCACAGCTGGTCGCCGTCGCGACCCCACGGCGCGCGCTGGCGCGCCACCGACTCGCCCGCCACCGCCTCGTACGGCGTCGCCCAGCTCGGGCACGGCGCCGTACCGTCGTCGACGAACAGCCAACCGCGCACGAACGGCACCCGCGGGCGTAGCGCCTCGGCGAGCGCCACGAACGAGCCGTGCACGACGACGGCGATGGGTTCAGCGTTGCCCCAGAGATAGGCGAGCTCATCCACCCCGTAGCGGTAGTTGGTGTTTACCGGGACGAGGCCGACCTTATAGGTGGCGAAGACCGTCTCGAGGTACTCGGGCGCGTTGTGGAGATACTGGGCCACCCGGTCCTGGCCCCGCGGCGCGAGGGAGCGCAGCCACGACGCGACCGCGTCGGCGCGATGGTCGAACTGCGTCCACGAGCGCACTCGGTCACCTTGAGCCAGCGCGGGCGCGTCGGGCACCGCGTCGGCCACGGTCTCCCAGACCGTCGCGAAGTGCCAGCCCGACACGCGGACTCGAACTACCCGACCCCGATGGGGTCCACGCGCAAGTCGACGAGTGAGTCCACCACGTCGTGCGCCCCGGCACTGCGCAGGCGGTCGTCGTCGTCCTCGCCGGTTCGCACGCCGACGCAGCGGCCCGCACCGGCTCGGCGCCCCGACTCCATGTCGGCAGCCGTGTCCCCGACCACCATCACTGCGGCGTTCGACGACGCCTCGAGGCGCAATGCGCTCCACCACACCATGTCCGGAGCCGGTCGACCCCGACCGGCGTCGGCCGGCGAGACGCGCAGGTCGAAGAGGTCGCGCCACCCGAGCAGCTCGACGAGCGACTCACGCGTCTCGGGCGAGAAGCCCGTCGTCAGCGCGACCCGGCGGCCGTCCGCGCGCCACCGGGTCACCATTTCGCGAGCGCCCGGCACTTCGCTCACGCCGACGTCGCGCGCCGCGTCGGCGATCACCGACTCGAAGATCGCGTTCGCGCGGGCCGCGTCGGCTCCGAAGATGGCGCGAAAGACCTCGAGCTTGGACTGGCCCATCGTTGAGGCGACGTAGGCCTCGGCGCGCGCCGCGCGGGCACGATCGAGTCCCAGCGCGCCGATCGTGCGCCGAAAGGCGTTCGTCACGAGTCCGTCGTCGGCCATCGTGGTTCCGGCCATGTCGACGCAGATGACCTCAACGTTCACGGTCGCCGCGCCTCGAAGAATGACCGCAGCAGCGCCGCGGACTCGTCGCCGAGCACGTCGTAGGTCACGCTCGCCTCGTGCAGCAGGCGAGGGTCGGCGAGCACGTGGTACCGCGAACCCACGGCGCCCGCCTTCTCGTCGAGCGCCGCGATCACAACGCGCGCAACGCGCGCGTTGAGTAGCGCGCCCGCGCACATGACGCAGGGCTCGAGGCTCACGTAGGCCGTGACGTCGTCCATACGCCACGACTGGCGACGCCGGGCGGCGTCGCGCAGGGCGACGACCTCGGCGTGCGCCGTGGGATCTTGATCGACCTCGCGACGATTCTCGCCTCGCCCAACCACCGAGCCGTTGGTCACGAGTACGCACCCGACCGGCACGTCATCGTGCGCCGCGGCCGCGCGCGCGAGCGCCACGGCGTCGCGCATGAAGGTCATGTCGTCCGCTTCGCTCACCGCGCCTCCCCCTCAGACCGTACCCGTCGCGCGGGGTAGACTGGGCGACGGAGGGGTGCGAGAGCGGCCGAATCGGGCAGTCTCGAAAACTGCTGTGTCTACGGGCACCGTGGGTTCAAATCCCACCTCCTCCGCCGCGACGAAACGGGTGACGTCAGTCACCCGTTTCGTCGTCTGGTAGCCCGTCACGGCCGGCGGTACGCTGGACGGCGAGCAGAGGAGTCATCGTGGAGTCAACAGTCAGGCCAGCCATCGGAACCGAGCGCAAGGTCGTGACCGAACTTCCGGGACCCAAGTCGCGGGCGCTCCACGAGCGCCGCAAGGGAGTGGTCAGCGCCGGACTCACGGTCGGGTTCCCGATCTACATCGAGCGCGGCGAAGGCGCCATCGTGCTCGACGTGGACGGCAACCATATCCTTGACCTCGGCTCGGGCATTGCGGTCACGTCGATCGGCCACGGCGCGCCCGAAGTCGTCGAGGCGGTCAGTCGCCAGGTCGCGGACTTCACCCATACGTGTTTCATGGTGGCCCCCTACGAAGAGTACGTCGAGGTCTGCGAAGAGCTAGCGGCGCTGACGCCGGGCGACTACGCCAAGACGACGGCGCTGTTCAATTCGGGTGCCGAGGCCGTCGAGAACGCGGTCAAGGTCGCCCGGCTGGCCACGGGTCGCCAGGCCGTTGTCGTCTTCGATCACGCCTATCACGGCCGAACGAACCTGACGATGGCGCTGACGGCTAAGAACATGCCCTACAAGGATCGTTTCGGACCCTTCGCCCCCGAGATCTACCGCGTGCCGATGAGTTACCCCTTCCTCGACGGCCTGAGCGGCGCCGACGCCGCCGCCCGGGCGATCGCCGAGATCGAGTCCCAGGTCGGCGCGCACAACGTGGCCGCGCTGCTCATCGAGCCGATCCAGGGCGAGGGTGGCTTCGTCGTGCCGGCCGACGGCTTCCTGCCCGCGCTGTCCGCTTGGACGACCGCGAACGGCGTGGTCTTTATCGCCGACGAGATCCAGTCGGGCTTCTGTCGCACCGGGACGTGGTTCGCCGTCGAGCACGAGGGAGTCATCCCCGACCTCGTCACGACCGCGAAGGGACTCGCCGGGGGCATGCCCCTCGCCGCGGTTACCGGAAGGGCCGACCTGATGAACGCCGTGCACGAGGGAGGACTGGGCGGCACGTACGGGGGCAACCCGGTCGCGGCCGCCGCGGCGCTGGCGACAATTCGCCTCATGCGCAGTCGAGACCTGCCGGCGCGCGCCCGCGCCATTGGCGAGACCATGGGGGCTCGGCTGCGCAGCCTGGCGAGTGAGGTCGCGATTATCGGCGACGTGCGCGGACGCGGCGCGATGATGGCCATCGAGCTCGTCCAACCCGGCACCAAGACGCCCAACGCCGCAGCGGCCAAGGCCATCGTGAACTTCTGCAACCAGCAGGGCGTCATCGCGTTGTCGTGCGGAACATTCGGCAACGTGATCCGACTGCTGCCGCCCCTCGTTATCACTGACGCGCAGCTGGAAGATGGCTTGAACGTGCTCGCTGACGCTGTGCACGCCGCCTAGTTAGTTCACGCAGCCCTGCGTCGAGGCGACGCCGTGGGGCGCGACGTGAGCGAGGACGTGCGCGACGACGCCCGCGGGAATCGCGTACGCGACGTCGGGCTGACTGAGCGACTTGGAGACGATCACGGCGGCGACGGTGCCCCCGACGAGCACGGGGCTTCCGGAGTTGCCGGGCGAGACCTGGGCCGCGACCACGACGAACGTCCTCGTGTAGAGGCCCCGATTGTAGATGTCACGCCCCTGGCCCGTCACCGAACCGCGTAGTTGCGCGGGAGCGAGGGTGCGCGCCCCGTTGAGCGGAAAGCCCACGACGCGCGCCGCGGTCCCGGCCGTCGCCGGGACCGCGCGCAGTCGCAGCGCGGGCGCCGTCACGCGAACTCGCAGCACGGCGAGGTCGTCGCGCGGGTCAAAGAGCGCGACCGTCGCCGCCCGACCCCCAACCGTGACCCGGCGCGCCCCCGCCACGACGTGGGCGTTGGTGACGACTTCGTTGGGCGCGACCACGAAGGCCGTCCCTTCGTGGTTCGCCGAACAGCCGCCGGAGGCGAGCACCTTTTGCACCGCCGTCGGCCACGCGACCGGCGTGTGAAGCGGACCGAGGTGGACCGTCCCTGGAGCCACCGTCGGCGCGACCACGGTCGCAAAGACGTTCGGCAGGTCGACGGTGCGCAGGATCGCCTGCACTCGACCCTCGATCGCCGGCACCGGGGGCAGCAACCCGTTCAACGCGCGCAACACCGCCGAGTCCTGGATCCCCGCCGCGACCGATCCCCACGCCACGCTGGCCACGATGCCCGCGGTGAGCCAGCACAGCGCCACGGCGCCCGCGGTCCCGACGAGCGCGCCGGCGACCCGGTCAACGGTGCCGAGGTGCACGACGCGCGCCGACCGATGAACGAGCCCCCCGACCCAGGCGCCGAGGGTCGAGCCAACGGCTGAACCCGCAATGACGATGCCCAGCGCGAGCAGCGGCCGCCAACTGCTACGAGCCAGGTGCGACGACCAGCTTGGTGCCACGGCGGTGGCGGCGAGGAATCCTCCGAGCAGGCCAACCACGGCACCCAACTGGCGCAACGCGCCGGTCGCAAAGCCGCGCGCCGCGCCCAGTACGGCCAGCCCTACGATGACGACGTCGACCCACGACACGTGGCTAGGGTAGACCGCCGTCACCGGTCGCGTCGCGACAGTCGGCGAACGGCCCGTGCGCGCGATTTAGCGGGCGAACGCCGCTCGCACCAGTCCCGGCACCTTCCACCACGACGGGTCGGCCTCGAAGGCGAGCAGCCGGCGCATGACCACGCCGGCGTGAGGATTGGTCGCGAACCAGGCGGGCGGCGGGCTCGCGACGAAAGGTCCACGCACGACCGACTTCTGGGGCCGCGCGAACAGGTAGGTGTTACCCACGAAGCCCCGGCCAGACTGGATATCGGTGGCTTCGTGACCCGGGTAGGCGCCCCACGCCGTCGTCGCGAAGGCGAAGCTGAGCGCGTGCCAGGCGTTCACCCCGATGGACCCGTAGCGCAGGTCCGCGACCGCTCGCTCCAGCGCCGCGGCGACCGCGGGTTGGCGCTGGGTGCGCGGGTCGACGAGGATGGTCATCGAGAGCGACCCCCACACCACCTCGTTGCAGAAGTCAACGGCACGGTCGAGAAACGTCGCGGGCGAGTCGGCGGCGAGGGCGGTCTCGCTGAGCAGGGCGCAGAACGGTTCGACGTTCAGGGAGACGTCGTCGGTGCGCGAGGCGTCGACGTTGCGAATCAACGTCCACGGCATCACGTCGCCGCCCGACGCCCCGATCTCGCGCGCGTCGGGGTGGGCGTCAAGGAACGCCTGGCGACGTTCGAAGGCGCCGGGGTAGTAGGCGCGTCGCGCCGGGAGCTGCGCAAAGACCCCCTCGAGCGCGTCGAGGAAGGCGTCGCGCTGGGCCCAGTCCTCGTGCGTCACGAGCACTCGCGGAGAGAGGCAGTTGAAGCCGGCGTTGTTCGCGAGCATGGTCGCGACGTGGCGCGCTTGGTACGCCAACTCCTTCGCGGTCCAGGTGCCGGGCACGATGACAACGGGCGACACGTTGCCCAGTTCGCAGGTGATCGGCTTGTCGAGCACGGGGTCGTTGGCCGCCTTTCGTCGGGCGCCCTCGTCACCAACGCCGAAGACGATCGCGTCGTGGGTCTTGTCCGAACCCGTGACGTGGACGTCGCCGATCGCCGGGTGGGCGGTGAGGTACGCCCCCACGTGCGCGCCTCCGTCGACGATACGCAGGTAGCCCGGCTCGATCAGCGCCGCCAGTGCCCGTTCCCAGAACTCGATGAGGTAGTCGTTCACCGGGTTGGCCTTCAAGACGACCACTCGGCCGTCGACGAAGAGTTTCGACAGCACGTCACGCGGGCCCAGACTGGCGACGTTGCCCGCCGCGAGCACGAGCGAGACGCCGGCGTAGGCCGCGGGATCGGCGTAGACCTCAGCCTGAGTCGCGCGTACCTCGTCCTCGGTGACGCCCGGCTCCATCCAGATCTCGCCGGTCATCGAGGCGTAGAGCACCCGGTCAAAGCCCGACGCCGGCATTACCTGTACGCTGATCCGGTTGCCCGGTCGGTGGCGAACCGGACCGGGGTAGCGTGGGCGCCCGACCAGCGCGAGGTCGAGCATCGACGTGCGCAGCGCCTGCGCCATGCGCACGAAGGTACCAATGCCGCTGAAGATCTCCTCGCCGCCCTCGGGACCGTAGGGGTCGTACCCCTTCGCGGCGCAGGCCGCGCTATTCCACGCCTCGGCGATCGCCACGGTGTCTCGCACGACGCGCGCCAAGAGTTCGGCGCGCTCGGCCGGGGCGACACCCGCCCACTGCTGCGCGTGCGCTGCGACCTCGCCGACGGCGTGGTCGAGCAGCGCGGTGTCGAGCGAGACCTGGTCCTGACTGCCCGACGTCGCCGCCGCGGCCCCTCGTGTTGGCACCGGTACCTCCCTCGCTGTATGGGAGACTACAACGGTGTCCCCGACGGAGAGCCCCACGGTGCCCCCGGGGTGGTACCCCGACCCGGGCGGGTTGCGCCAGTGGCGCGCGTGGAACGGTCGCGCCTGGACCGACCTCACGCGCCCCTACGCGCAGCCGACGCACACCGAGTGGTCCCTCGACGCCGTCGGTTCGATCGCGTGGCTGCGCAACGTCGGGGTGCTCGCGTTCTTCGCCGGGCTGGGTCTCCTGGTCAGCGCGCTCGCCCACTGGCCGGGCACGGCCGATCCCGCGCCGCGCTGGTACGCCGTCACCGCCACCGACGTCGCGAGTGCCCTGCTCGTGTTCGCGACGGTCCTCTACGCCCGCGGTGCGGTCGCGCTCGGCGGCCACCGAGCGCTCGCCGCGGTGCCCGGGCTCAACGTTCTCTACGTCGGATCCCTCGTCGCGACCCGGGAATACGGTGCCGGAGCCGGTCGGCGGCGCCTGGTGGGCGAGGCCGTGCTGCTCGCACTGTTCGTCGCGCGGGCCCACGCCCAGCCCTGGCTCGCGATAGCGCCGGCGCTCGTTGCCCTCGAACAGGCCGCCAGTCTGCGGGTACTACTTGGCCGGCTGGTTGGCCCGCCGCGTCGCGACCTCTAGTATTGCGCCAGAACTGGAGGAAACTATGGCGTACGAGGAATGGGGGCCGCTCGCCGGTCTCGTGGGAACGTGGGAGTCGGGCTGGGACGGCGTCGACGTCTCGTATCACAACGAGGATGGCAAGATCGAAGAGACGGTCTACCGCGAGAAGGTCGACTTCAAGCCGTTCGGTCCGGTTGACAACGGCGAACAGCACCTGTACGGGCTCGACTACCGCATGTCGGCCTACCGGCGGGGCGAAGACAATCCCTTTCACACCGAGATCGGCTACTGGATGTGGGACGGCGACGCGAAGCAGGTCATGCGGTGCTTCATGGTGCCGCGGGCCTCGACCCTGATCGCCGGCGCGACGGTCGAGCCGGACGCCACCACCTTTCGCCTGGAGGCGGTGCTCGGTTCGAATACCTACGGCATCTTGTCCAACAAGTACCTCGACGAGGTCGCCAGGACCACCCGCTTCGACGTCACCATCACCGTCACCGAGGACACCTACGCCTACGACGAGACGACGGTGGTCGAGCACCAGAAGTGGCCGACGGTCATCATGCACACCGACCGCAACACGCTGAAGCTGGTCAGCCGGGGCGACTGATGTACGACTGGTCCGACGAGCATCGGGCCATCATTGACGCGCTGCGTCGCTTCGTCGACGAGCAGGTGCGTCCGCGCCTCGACGACCTCGAGCACCGCGGCGAGCCGCCCTACGACGTGCTGCGCGCCTTCTATCGGACCTTCGGCCTGCGCGAGATGGCCGAGGCCTCGTTCGAGCGCGCCCTCGCGCGTCGCCAGGGCGCGCCCGAGCGGCGCGACGGCGACGTGGCGCCGGCGCTGCTCTCAACCATCGAGCTCTGTCGCGTCAGTCCGGGGCTCGTGACGTCGCTCGGGGTCTCGACGGGATTGGCCGCGGGCACCATCAATCGGCTCGGCACCGTGGCTCAGATGGAGCGCTGGGGCCGCGATCTGATGACCCTCGACGCGATTGGCGCCTGGGCCATCACCGAGCCGGACTCGGGATCCGACGCGCTCGGCGGCATGCGCACCACCGCGCGTCGAGACGGCGACGGCTACGTCCTCAACGGTCAGAAGACCTGGATCACCAACGGCCCGTACGCGGACACCCTGGTCGTGTACGCCAAGCTCGACGACGGCACCGGCCTGGACGTGCGCCATCGCCCGGTGCTGACCTTCGTGCTCGACCACGGCATGGACGGCCTCGAGCAGTCTCGACCGATCGCCAAGATGGGCCAACACGCCTCGCCCACCGGTGACGTCTTCTTGAGTGACGTCCGCGTCGGACGCGACCGCCTGCTCGGCGAGACCGAGAGCCCCCCGGGTGGTGGGCGCACCAGCGCCAAGGACAATTTCGTCGCCGAGCGCGCGGGCGTCGCGGCGATGGCGCTCGGCATCATCGAGGAGTGCCTGCGCCTCTCAGTGCGCTACGCGCGCGAGAGGCGGCTCTGGGGTCAACCGATCGGAGACTTCCAGCTGGTCCAGCTGAAGCTCGCCCAGATGGAGGTCGCGCGCCAGAACGTGCGCCAGATGGTCTTCGCCCACGTGGAGCGGTCGCGCGACGGCGTCAGCGCCACCCTCGCCGAGGCGTCCGCCATGAAGCTATACGCGGCGCAGGCGGCGAGTCAGGTCGCCGACGACGCGATCCAGGTCTTCGGCGGTAACGGCTACGTCACCGACTATCGAGTGGAGCAGCTCAGCCGCGACGCGCGCGTGCTGCGTATCTACGCCGGTACCGACGAGATGCAGGTGGTGGCGATCGCCCGGGACCTGCTCGCCAACTACCCGACGTAGCGGTGATAGCCGGCGATCCAGTTGGTGGCCAGCGCGCGCTGCGCGGTGCGCAGCGCCAACCGTCCGGCGCACACCAAGCGGTGCAGTTCGTTCTCCAGTTGGTCCTTTTTGGCCGCACCCCACGTGCCAAAGCGCGGCTCCGGCCAGAGATTCGCGACCGCCGTCGGGCTGCCCCCGACTTCGAGCGCGATGAGGTGATCCTCTTCGTAGTCGCATCCCGGCCGTCCAGCCCGTCTGCCTCCGTCCATCAGGGCAGTTCAGGGCAGGTGTCAGATCTTGCCCGTCGCGCTCCGTCTGGCCTGTAAGCCGGAGTTAAGTAGCATGGCAGTAGCGATAAGGAGCGCACCGGGGATGGCACGCTTTCCTACGTCGACGGCCCTCGCATCCTCGACCCGGCGCCCGTTCCACACCGGAGGGACGGCCTCCATCCCGACGAGCCGGGGTACGCGCTGCTCGGCGAGTGCTTCGAGGTGGCCGTGTTCGGGCCGGGCGCCCCCCTCGGCGGGCTCTGACCCTGCCGGGTCAGACTGCGGACAGGTCGAGGAGGCCGTCGACCACCCCGGTGATGTCGGCGGCCTGGACCGTCGGGCGGGCGAACACCGCCGGGTAGGGGCGGCCGCCGCGGTCGACCCAACCCGTGACCAGCCCGGCGGAGTACGCACCATGGACGTCCCACGGATGCACGGCAACCAGCGCCAGGGCCCCGGGCGGCACGCCAGCCTGGTCGGCGGCGTAATGGTAGGGCTCGGGGCGGGGCTTCCAGTGGCCGGTGGCGTCGACCGAAAGCACGTCGGTCAGCCACGGCGTCACTCCGGCGGCATCGAGGACGTCACGGGCGAGCGGCGCCGACCCGTTGGTGAGGGCGTAGGCGGGCACCCCCGCGTCGTGCAGCCGCTCGAGTGCCGGCATCACGTCCGGGTGGACGGGCACCCGGCGCAGGGCGTCGAGCACCTCGTCGCCGGCCCCGTCCGGCAGCGAGTGCCCCGCGACACCGGCCACCTCGGCCAGGGCGCCACGGGCCAAGTCGGCGAAGCGGGCCGCCCCTCCGGCGGCCGCCAGTGCCATCCCGTCCCGGAGGAGCACGGCGAACCACCACGGCACGCTGTCCGGGCCGAGTCCCAGCCGTGTGAAGGCCCTGGCCACGGGGGCCAGGTCGGTGAGGGTCTCGTTGACGTCGAACGCCACAGCTCGCGGCCGGGGGGTGCCGGTCACCCCGCAGACTGGCGGCGGTGCCCCTGCCGCCAGTCCTCCTCGATCCCGACCGAGTCGGAGGCCACCCCCAGCGCCGGTAGCTGGGGCACCTCGCGCAGGCTGCGCTTGAGTTCGGCGAACCCCGGGAAACGGGCCAGACCCACCACATGGTCCCACAGGGCCAGGGCGTCCTCCGGCGACGGCGACCGGCTGATGACCGGGCCGAACAGGGCGACCCCCGCCGGTGGGTCGAAGTGCAGGATGGGGGTCCCGACGTCCCGGCCGGTGAGACCGAGGGCCCGTTCGGTCTCCGAGCCGATCAGCTGGTCGAAGCCGGTGGCCCCCACGGCGTCGGCCAGCCCGGCATCGAGGCCGGCGCCGGCCAGGGCGGCGGCGGCGGTGGCTCGGGGGGCGGCCAGGGCGGCCGCCTGCCGCTCCGGTCCGACCTCGAAGATCCGGGCACCCATCGACGCGTACAGGTCGGCGACCCCGCTCGGTCCGGCCTGGTCGCGCACCGCCGCCGCGACCCGTAACAGGGCCAGGCCGGCGCTATGTGCCCGTTCGTACCCATGCGGGAAGTGCACGGCGTAGTCCACGTCGGCGTTGACCATCCGGAGGGAGATGAACCGCCACTCCACGTCATAGGCGCGCTGACCGGCGACGTCGCGCACCCACTTGGACGTCATCCACGCGAACGGGCAGATAGGGTCGAAGTAGAAGTCGAGATCGGCCACGGCTCACCTCCTCGGTTCGGTGCCGGTCAGTCGGTGGGCGGCGTCCCCGGTCCTCACAGCGCCCGGAGCGCGGCCACCACATCGTCGGGCTCGGCCCGCTTGGTGTAGTCGGCGTCGGCGAAGCGCCACGCCACCGTATTGTCGGTCCGGATCACGAACGTGGCGGGCAAGGGAAGCTCGAAGGACTCGTCTCCGTTAGCCGCTGGTAGGTCCAGCCCCCAGCCGTCGTAGATCGGGCGGAGATCGTCGGCCAGGGTGAACACGAGCCCGTAGGAACGGGCCACGGCGTTGCCCACGTCGGACAGGACGGGGAAGGCGAGGCCGTGCTTCTCGGCGGTCGACAGGGAGTTGTCGGGGGTCTGGGGGGAAACCGCCACCAGGCGCCCTCCGGCAGCCGTGATGTCGCCGAGCCGGTTCTGGAGCGTCTTCAGCTGAATGTTGCAGTACGGGCACCACCCGCCACGGTAGAAGGACAGCACGACCGGTCCCTCGATGAGCAGCTTGGAGAGGACCACCGTGTCCCCGTTGGCGTCGGGGAGGCTGAAGTCGGGGGCGGCGGCCCCCACGGCCAGCGACCGCTCGGCCAGGTGGCTCGCCTCGAGCGCTGCCGCGGCCGCGTCCATGACGGCCAGCGTCTGGGCCGGGATGTTGGCCCTTGCCGCCTCGTTCTGCTCCCGCAACGCCTGCGCCAGCGTTGATGTCATGTCGCCTTCCTCCTCAGCTGAAGTAGACAGACCTATCTGTCCACAGAATAACCGTACCAGGTACGCTGGGAGAAGTGACACCGTCCACACTCGACCCGGAGCAACGCCTGCTCGACGTGGCCAGTCGGCTCTTCTACGCCCACGGGATCCACGCCGTCGGCGTCGACCGGGTCATCGCCGAGGCCGCGGTGGCCAAGGCCACGCTATACGCACACTTCTCGGGCAAGGCCGACCTCGTCGCCGCCTACCTGGCCGCCCAGAGCCGGAAGTGGGTGGAGGCCGCCGAGCGGGGGGTGGCCCGACGGCGAGCCGGCACCCCCGACGCCGTCCTCTCCCTCTTCGATCTGCTCTACGAGACCAGCCGCCGGCCCGGCTACCGCGGATGTCCCTTCATCAACGCGGCCGCCGAATTCCCCGGACCCGGGCCCGTAAGCACGGAGATCGCCGACCACCGCCAGCGGGTCCGGGCTGTGTTCGCCGGTGCCGGCGGGACGCTGCTCGACGACCGCAGCATGCTAAACGCCGTCGTCGCCCTCTACGGCGGGGCCATGTCGGCCGCCGACCTCGACCGGGATCCGGAGATCGTCCTGCACGCCGCCTCCGCCACCCGCCGGCTGCTCGAGCCGGACACGGGAGCGCCGCCGGCGGCATGAGGGTGTTGAGCCGCCACGGGGACGGCAGCCGCCTGGCAAGACAAGGCGCGACGCCTGGTGGAGGGGCTCACCACGGAATCGCCGGAGGGGCGGTTCTACTGCTCCCTTGAACGGTCTGCGCAGGAACAGATGCAGTGGCGGGCGGATCATGACGCCAGGCTGCTCGATGGGCGTGAGTAGTGACCCGATCGAGGTAGGTGGGATCAGCCGCACCCGTTGGGTTCCATCTCCTTGCCGCTCCGGTAGCGGCTGGCCTCGCAGAGCGGCGTCGCACGCAGAATCAGATGTTGTCCGTCCATGGAGACCGCTGAAGCCGGAGGGGCTTGTTGCCGAGCCGGCAACTGGCCGGACTCCCGTTCAGCCGGACAGGGCGGGCCTGTGAACGCCGCCGGGTTTGATGGAGACTCTTTGAACCGAATCTTCGTACCTGCTACGGCGTCGCTTCCCACGTAACTGTTATCGAGCAGGCCCGAACCAGAACGACGTTGACGAGGTACTTAGGTACTCCTATACTGAGTATCTATGAGTCAGGCACCCATAAAGGTCGACGAGGGAACCAAGGAGCGGATCCGCTACCTTGCTGTGCTCATCGACACCACCCAAGCCGATGTCGTCGACCGGGCCGTCCGTGAGTACGTCGTCCGGCACGCCGATCTCGTCGAGAAGGGCATCGATCACGCTCGCTCCGTCCTCGGCGCGGGCAACGCAGCCATCGCCGCCCATCTCCTCGACGTTCCGGTCGCCGCAGTCGAGCGAGTGGCCGGTACACGGAGTCGCCCGGCTAGCGCATCCCGAGCCTGACCGCCTCGAACCATCCGACGTCGCCGGTCGGCCAATCGTTCCTCGCTTCGAACTCCACTGGAGTCAGGTGCTCCTCCAGTGCCGCGAACAGCAGGTCGCGCATCTCCGGGCGGATGAAGTTGCCGTCAACGGCGCGCACGCTGATGGCACACCAGATCTCCTCGACATCGACGCTGCGGTAGACGACAGCCCGAGCCGGGAGCCACCCATCCAGGTCTCCGGCGTGCTCGGTTCCGGGGTCGTCCCGTGCCCCATCAACCAGCTCGAACACCACTTCCCTGAGTCGGTGGAACGAACGGATCGCCTCCTCCGCCTGATCGCGCAGCCGGTCGTCATCAGTCGGCAGCAGCCGACCGTCCCGCTGCAGCTCCTCGAACCATTCGTAGGCGTCGTCGTCAGATCCGTCCTCCCGGCGCCGGACCGCACACAGCCAGACGATGCCCGCCTCGCCGTCGACCCAGGTGGCGCCGCGCTGGGACGAGACCCGCAGCCGGTAGAGCAGCGGATGGTCGATGGCGAGGATCCGCCTCTGGCCGGTCGGCGAGGTCGGTGCGACGCGCCGCAGTTCGACCAGCCATGGATCGTCCAGCTCACCGAGGTCGGTGGTCAGATCCGGCAGCTCGACGCCGAGGTCCTCGACCAGACAGCGGATCGTGGGACGCGCCCTTCGCCTGTCGGTCATGCTGGCGTCGGATCGTACCTGCGCGCGCCCCACGATGAGCCCTGCTCGGCGCAGCCACGTTGTTATCCGCAACTGGATGGCGGCACCACTGGCCCCGGGCACGGGGAACGACGCAGATCTTCGCGATGCAACCCGCTCGAGTAGCAAGCCAGTAGCACGACTCCAGAGCGATCCGGCGAACGGTATCCGTTACAGAATCAGATGCCAACCGTCCAACTTGTCAACCTGCCGAGGAGCCCTCCGTCCGGAGAACAGGACGTTGAGACAGAGCGGAGCGCGCCGGCCGGTGTCACGGTGCCTGGGCCTGCTACTGCTTTCGCGAGCAGGTCCGCGCCCTGCTCCGAGTGTCCTATCGCCTCTGACTACGAGGTTTTCGCGCGCTCGGAGGGATTCGAACCCCCAACCTTCTGATCCGTAGTGCGAGGCGTGGGTGTCGCCGTTTACGTTGTAGCCCTCGTCGAGCTGGCGGAACTTGAGCCTCTCGGTGTAGGCCTCCGCAGGGCGAATCCGCGCCGTATAGCCGGCAACGCAGATGGTTTCGTGAATCGTGGCCGGCGTCACCGCGGGATTGGTCGCCCCCGGCGTGAGCGCCCGATCGGGCAGGGCGGGGTTGCGCGGGCCGGCCGCTGCCGCGGCCCCGATGGCGAGCCCCGCGAGCGCCACCAACCCGACCGCGGCGAGTCGACTGGTCAGTCGGGGCCGCGTCACGGACGCCGTCGCAGCCAGAGAAAGATCGTCAACAGCGCGAGCGGCACCATGATCACGATGACCCGGGCCGCGGGCAAGGGCACCCCGCGGTGGATGTTGACCAGCGTCGTCAGCGTGGCCAACGGCTCACGCGCCGGCGGGATCGATCGGCACGCCGAGGTGCCGATAGAGCTGATCGAGTTGCGACACGATCTGGGAGATCGCCTCGTCCTGAGCGAGCAGGTGCTTCTGGATCTCCTCGGACTCCTTCAGGACCGCCTCGGAGTCCTTGTAGGTCTCCTCGGCCCGCTTGTCGGCCGCGGCGGCCTGGATGTTCTGACCGACGATGATCACCGGCAGCAAGACGAGCTGCAAGAAGCTGCTCGACATCCACACCACGATGTAGTAGGGACCCTGGCGGATCGCCGACGGCAGAGCGAACAGCGTGATGATCGCGAAGACGTACGCGGCCCACATGGTGCCGACGATCAAGGTCACGCGTAATCCGAACCGGGCGTTGAGGCGCACGAACACGTTGTCGTGGTGCAGGTGGCGCAGGTCGTTGCTCGCGACCGGCTTGCTCGCCCGCAGCTCGGCAGCTCGCGGGTGACGAACGTACTCGTAGATCTTCGACATGGCTCGAGTCTCACACGCCCCGGCACCGCGCGCGCGCCACCGACCGGCGTCGCAACGGCGTTGCCTAGCGCTTCACCAGATCCGGCGACGTCTCCATGCCCTTTCGCCAGGTCGAACGGGCGATGATCTTGGACGGATCCGCGCGGTCCTTGTACTTCTGTGCGACGTCGCGAATCTCCTCGAGCAGACCCTCGGAGAGCACGGTCGGGTCGAGCCCCAGGGCGAGAAACTGCTCGCGGCTCACGTTGAGCTCGTTCTCGGCCGCCTCGCGACGCGGGTTGGGCAGATTCGCGATCGGTACGCCGGTCATCGCCGAAATCAGGTTCGCGAGGTCACCCACCCGGTACGTCTCGGTCACCTGGTTGAAGACCTTGGGCTTCTCGCCGCGCGCCGGCGGGTTCTCGAGCGCGATCTGGATGCAGCGAACCGTGTCGCGAATGTGAATGAAGGCCCGCGTCTGGCCGCCGGTCCCGTGCACGGTGAGCGGATGGCCGATCGCGGCCTGCATCAAGAAGCGGTTGAGCACGGTGCCGTAGTCCCCGTCGTAGTCGAACCGGTTGATGAGCCGCTCGTCGCGAATCGTCTGGGGTGTCTGGGTGCCCCAGACGATGCCCTGGTGGAGATCGGTGATGCGAATCTGGTCGTTCGACGTGTAGAAGGCGAAGAGAAGCTGGTCGAGCGTCTTGGTCAGGTGGTAGACCGAGCCCGGGTTGGCCGGGTGCAGGATCTCTCGGTCGATCTCGCCGTCGGGCGTGGGCACCTTCACCGTGAGGTAGCCCTCGGGGATGGGGGCCGAGCCTGACCAGCCGTAGCCGTAGACGCCCATCGTGCCGAGGTGGACCAACGCGACGTCCTGGCCGGTCTCGGCGATGGCGGCCAGCACGTTGTGGGTTCCGCGCACGTTGTTGTCGACGGTGTAGCGCTTCGCCGCAATGTTGCGCATCGAGTAGGGCGCCGCGCGCTGCTCACCGAAGTGGACGATGGCGTCGGGTTGCGCGTCGCGCAGCAGCGCCTCGAATCGGTCGTACTCGTTGGCCAGATCGAGTCGGACGAAGTTGATCGTCTGGCCCGTGAGCTCGCGCCAGACCGCGATGCGCTCACCGATCGGTCGAATCGGCGTCAGCGACTCCACCTCGAGTTCGAGGTCGATGGCCCGCCGGCTGAGGTTGTCGACGATGGTGACCTCGTGACCGATGTCCGACAGGTGCAGCGAGGTAGGCCATCCGCAGAAGCCGTCACCGCCGAGTACGAGTACCTTCACGAACCACTCCTTACCGTTTGCGCCGCGACGCGCGCCGTCCCGCTCGCCGGGGGTCGAGGGCACGTACGCGACCCCGCAACACTACCAAAGCGCCCCCATTCGTCCCTAGTGCGCACCCAGACCAGGGCAGTTCGGTCGGGGCCCGGCCCCCACCGCGCCGTAGCGATTGTTCGTGATCGACACGCTCTGTTCGAGCAGCCACCGCGGGCCCTCGACCGCACCGTCTTGGGCCAGAAATCGATGGTCGACGGTAACGCCGCGCGCGACCAACTCGGCTGCGGGTGACTCGTCGCCACTCAGCCACCTAACCCTCGCGAACGTCGCCGCGCGCTCCACGAGCGTCGCCGTGGTCTCGACGACGGCACCGGGCAGCGCGGGCACGGCGGTGGCCGCGCTGAATTGCACGGCGACGCCCAGCGTTTCGATAAGTCGGCGCAGGTAAGCCACCTGGCCGGCGTCGACGTCGGGGTCTACGCGCACCACAATCGGACGGGTCGCTCGGCGATAGCGATGCGGGTTGCGCTCAGCGGCCAGTCCACTCTCGTCGATCGCTCGTGAGCCAACGTTCGTCCACCAGTCGTCGAGCGTCGCGCCGGCGGCGTCGAGATCGTACAGCGCGGGCCACCGACGAAGGCACGCCACGTAGTTGGCGCCACCGGCCTTGGCCGTGGGACCGACGCTGCTGCGCCGCCAGCCGCCAAAAGGCTGGCGGGCGACCACCGCGCCGGTGACGCCTCGATTGACGTACGCGTTGCCAACTTCGACCGTCTCGAGCCACTGCTCGCACTCGGCGCGGTCCAGCGACTGCAGTCCTCCGGTGAGGCCGTAGGGGATCTCGTTCTGCCATCGAATCGCCGTCGCGAGATCGGGCGCCGTCATCACGCCGAGTACCGGCCCGAACCACTCATTGTGATGCGTCCACGATCCCGGCGATACGCCGGTTTTCACGCCGGGGCGCCAGCGGCGACGCTCGGGATCAAGTGGGCGCGGCTCGACGAGCCACCGCTCGCCCGGCTCGAGTCCGAATGCGCGCGACAGCGCGGCCCCCGGTGGGCTAATGAGGGGGCCCACGGCGGTCGCCCACTCGGTGGCGGCGCCGACGACCAGCGTCGTCACCGCGTCGACCAGCTGCGACCAGAATCGCGGGTTGTCAGCGGTCGCCCGATCGATGATCGCCAGGCTCGCCGCGCTGCACTTCTGGCCGGCGTGGCCGAAGGCCGACTGAACGAGGTCCTTCACGGCGGCGTCGACGTCCGCGGCGCTGGTGATCACCATGGCGTTCTTCCCGCTGGTCTCGGCGAGCAGCGTGATCGATGGCTTCCACGAGGTGAAGAGAACGGCGGTGTCAAAGGAGCCGGTCAAGATGACGGCGTCGACGCCGTCGTGGGTCACCAGGTGCCGCCCGCAGTCGTCGTCGCGAGTGGGGACGAACTGCACGACGTGTCGAGGCACGCCGGCGTCCCAGAGCGCCGTCGCGATCTCCCAGCCGGTCGCCACCGCCTCGGGAGCCGGCTTGAGGATCACCGCGTTGCCCGCGGCGAGGGCGGCCGCGACGCCCCCGAGGGGGATCGCGAAGGGAAAGTTCCACGGCGGCACCACCAGCACAACGCCCAACGGCGTCGAGTCGCCGACGGCGGGGTGACGGCCGTAGTAGCGCAGGTAGTCGACGCCCTCGCTCACCTCGGGGTCGGCCTCGGCGACGGTTTTGCCGCCGTCTCGACCCATCACCGCGACGAGGTACGCGCGCCGCTCGAGCAGCAGGTCCGCGGCCCCGTCCAACAGACGGCGACGATCGTCGTCGTCGCGCTCGGCCCACGCAGACTGCGCCGCGCGCGCCCGGGCGACCGCCGCGTCGACGCCCGCGATCGACGCCACCCGGTACCGATACCACGGCGTCGAGCGGTTCGGGTCGTCGCCGTACACCCAGTCTTCGGACTCGCCGGCCACCACGAGCGGCTCATCGCCGACCACCGCGTCCTCGGTCGCGGCGAGGTCAGCTGACGCCCGTTGCAACGCCGCTACGTAGAACGGGTCGGTGGGGTCGCCGTCGGCCACGTTCGTGAACGCCGCCGTCGACGACGCCACCATCGCGTGACGGCGCCGGTCGGTATCGAGATGGTGACGCGCGCGGACCGAGGCGAGAAAACGATCGCGTTGGTCAGCGTACTCGGCTGGGTCGCGGGCGATCGTGAAGGCGGCGCGCAGGTAGTTCTCGGGCGCGGTGTTCTCGTCGAGACGGCGAACGAGGTAGGCCACGGCCGCCGCGAAGTCGTCCTCGCGCGTTACCGGCGCGTAGAGCAACACGGGATGACCCGCCGCGACCAGCGCCGCCGCTTCCGCCGGCGCCATTCCCTCGAGCATCTCCACGTCAAGCTGCGCCGCCACGCCGCGCTCGCGGGCGATGGCGAGCGCCCAAGTCACGTGGAAAAGATTGTGGCTCGCCACCCCGACACGAACTGCGGCGGCGTGTTCGGGCCGCAGCGCCACGTCGAGCAGGCGGGCGTAGCTCGCGTCCACGTCCGCCTTGGTTGCGTAGGGGGCAGCGCGCCACCCGTGCAGCTCGGCCTCCACGTGCTCCATCGCGAGATTCGCTCCCTTCACGAGGCGCACCTTGATCGAGGTTCCCGTGCGGGCGTATCGCTCGAGCGCCCAGCTGACGAGCTCGTCGAAGGCGCCGTGGCTGTCGGGCAGGTAGGCCTGCAAGACGACCCCGGCGGCGAGATGGTCGAACTCGGGCTCACCGAGAACCGATCGAAAAGCGTCGATAGTCAGGCGCAGGTCGCGGTACTCTTCCATGTCCAAGTTCACGAAGACCCCGTGCTCGCGGGCCGCGCGAAAAAGCGTGCGCAGACGCTCCACGACGCGCGCTACGGATCCGTCGTGGTCGATCGTCGTCAACTGGCTGACGATCGAGGAGACCTTCACCGAGACGTAGTCCACGTCGGGACGCGCCATCACTTCGAGCACCCGTCCCAGCCGATCCGCGGCCTCGGACTCGCCGAGAACGGCCTCGCCAACGACGTTCACGTTGACCGCGAGACCCTGGCGTCGCCTCGCCACGACGTGGCGGCCGAGCATCGCGGGGTCAGCGTCGAGGATGAGATCGGCACTCAGGCGTCGGATCTGCCAGCGGACGAGGCGCACGACGACCGTCGGCGCCACCGGCCCGAGCAGGGCGAGTAGGCGCAGCCCGAGGGCATTGAGCGGCCCGAGACCGCGCGCCGTGGCTCGACGCGCCGACGCTCGCAGAACCCGCACCGCCGAGGCGGTCGACGTGAACCGCATCACCTCGTCGGTCAGGGCGATGGTCACGTCGAGAGCCGCCACGTCGCGGAACAGTCCCACGAAGCGTCGCCGAACCGCCCGATCGTGTCGACTGCGTCGCCGCTCCGCCTCGCCGAGCAATGTCGAGACGACGTCGCACGCATCCACGGCGAGCGCGTCAAGTGCCGAATCGGTGCCCGCGGCCATGACTACCTCCCGGACGGCCACGTCGCCGCCCCAGCGTTTCTAGCACACCCGCAACCGACTCCGATCAGGAGGACCCAATACCAACCGCGACTTCAGACGCCGCTATCGCTCAATTCGACTGCCCCTGCTTCGCCGACCACGGAACGCGCTCGCCCGAGCGGCGAAACAGCCGAATCGACGCGACGACTTGAACCAAGCCCGCCACGAGCGCCAAGATGATGCCGACGCGCGGACCGTAGCTGAAACCCGCTCCGATCGATGCGCTGGGCATCGAGAGCCATCGCACGATGACCAGGAGCGTCCCCACCACGGACAGTCCCGCGATCCACGTCGCCGGACCGATGGACGACGTTCGCATCGTCGACCCCGATCGCAACAGCACCGTGTACACGCCGGCGGCCACAATCATGACCGCGCCGAGCCAGCCGTACCCCGAGCCAAAGCCGCTGACCGAGGCGCTGAATGGCCCCGCCGACACGCCGTACCACGGCAGAAACATCGACAGCAGAGCGATCGCGCTGGCCACCGCGACGACGCGGTCCATTCCCTTCACCTGTTTAACGTCGAACGCCATTTTTCCCCCCCTAGCGTGGGCGCTAGACGCACCCGATCTCGTCATAGCACAGGTGCCGGCCTTCGCGTAGCGACCGCCAACGTCTCAGCGAGGCTCGACCACGAGGTCCCCGACCGTACCCGCATCGCGATCACGGGACCGACGAGGACCGACACCGTCCCCGCCGCGACCCGCGCCGCGCCAGTGGCGGCACTGAGCTGAGCCTCGGCGACCCCGATTGGAGTAACGACGACGAGCGGCAACGTCGTCACCCAGAAGAGGGCGAGCTATGCGATTTCGCCGTACGCGATCGCGGCGCAACAGGACCGCTACCGGCAGATCCCGAACGACTGGCAGCCCAACGAGAAGGATCGGCACGAGAAAGCCGTACCCAATGGCGTCACGCTTCTCCACGATCGGCTCGCGGTGGCGACCGAGTCGACACCGCTCCCCTTCGCGTGAGGTCACTCGATGGTGCGGCCAAAGAGCATGGGCAGGTGCGCCGCGTCGTCGCCCGACTGCGACCACGCACGGATCACCTTAAGCACCCCACCCAGGACGATCCCCAGCTCCTCACTCGGCCCCGACTGCTCCGCGAGCGTCGCGACGACGTCGGGGCACGAACCCGTCATGTGGGTGTCGCCACCGCGCCAGCGCCTCGAAACTGACTGCCGCGAGCGTTTCGAGATCGACGATCCGCTGGTACGGCACCACGATCTCGCCGCGCGTCGTCGCGACGCAACTCAAGGCCAATGTCGAGACGATCGCCCGGGGTGATGAGCGCCGGGCGCAAAGACCACCGCGCGACCCTTTCCTTCTCGTTTTGCCTGGTAGAGCGCATTATCGGCGTCGTGAACGAGCGAGGTGCGATCGCTGCACTCTCGGGAGAAGAGAGCAATCCCGATACTGGCGCGTTGTTCCACCGGGGCCTCGCTAATCGTGAAGGGCGCGACGAGACCCTCGAGCAACCGAGCCGCGACCTGTTCGACTTCGTCGGGCGTGCTCAACCCTTCGGCGAGGTAGAGGAACTCATCACCGCCAAATCGACAGAGCGTGTCCGACGACCGTGTAAGTGACTCCATTCGTGCCGCGATTGCCGCGAGCAATTCGTCGCCCGCGACGTGGCCGAAGGAGTCATTGATCAACTTGAAATCGTCCAGATCAATGAGCAGCACCGCGCCGTAGCCACCGTGCCGGTCGACCCGCTCGAAGGCGTGGGCGAGCCGATCGTCGAACAGCGCGCGGTTGGCCAACCCGGTTAGCGGATCGTGGAGTGCCTGGTACGCGAGTTGATCGGCCAAGGCGCGCTCCTCGGTGACGTCTCGCTCCGAGCTGACGTAGTAGAGCGGCTCCCCCTGTTCGTCGCGCGCAGTCGACTTGGAGACTTCGACGGTGATTACGCGGCCACCACGCTGGACGTATCGCTTCACGTAGCGAACTCGATCGGCCTCGCCCGAAAGCAGTCGCTGGTGAACCGACTCCGTAATGCCGACGTCGGCGGGGTGCGTGAACAACGTTGAGTCGCAGCCCAGCAGCTCGTCGCGACTAAGGCCGAGCATGTCGCAAAACGCGTCGTTGACGGCGAGGCACCGGTCGTCGAGGTCCGTGAACGCCATCGGCGCCATGTTGTCCTCGAAAGCGAGACGGAAACGCTGCTCGATCTCCTCGCGCGCTTGAACCGCAGCGCGGTCCGCGCTGTCGTCGCGCATGAGCACGATGTTCCACGGCCGACCACCGAGGACGATTGGCGCGAGCGCGATGTCGACGGCCAACTCGCTACCGTCGTGGCGCAGCAGCGTCAGATCGAGTCGGTGCCCCATGGTGCGCACGCGACCGGTCTCCGCGAAGTGCCGGCGCTGGCCGACGTGTGCTGCTCGGTAACGTTCGGGAATGAGGTCCTCGACACCGTGACCGACGAGTTCGTGGAGCTGGTAGTCCGCCATCTCAAGAAAGTGCGCGTTCGCGTGGCGGACGATACCGCCCTCGTCAACGAAAGCGATGCCGTCGGGTAAGACGCGCAGGAGGCGCTCCCACGTCAGCGGATGTTGCTCAAGGAAGTCAATGAACGTCTGGCGCTCCTGACCCGTCGACATCGATCTGCCGTCCCCTTCGCAGCGCCCGCCGTCGCGAGATCGAACGCGCCGCCTCATCGTTCGCTCGAGTATCGATCGTAGCCAGTCGAACGGTCGAACGGTTCTCGGCGCAGCGATCTCACGTCCAGGGCAACGTCGAACTGGATTCGATACGCTTACCACTGTGGGGCTTTCCACTTACCGCAGTTGTTCGTTCTCACAGAAGCGATCGGTGCTTCGAGCATTCTGGTCCCGCCACGCGGGCGAGCCTGAGCAGGTAGCGCACGCTGCTCGTGAGTATGGCCCCTACGCGCTGGTCATGGTCGGCATAATCACTGCTGAGCTCGCCGTCATGTCGGCGTCACTGGTCGCCCGCCACAGCGCGCTGGCGTGGATCCCACTCGTCGCCACCGCTCTCAGTTGTCTCGCCACGTGGTGGACTGAGGTTTGTCGGCGCGCGTCGTTCTCGCCACCCGAGCGAGCCGGGGCGACCGCGGGCCGTTGAGCCCAGCCGTTATCGCGAACAATTCTCGCGATGACCCATGACGATAACCGGCCAAGCAAGGATCCGTCACGGGCTCAGCGTCGCCATGGTCGGCACGGGCCCACGCGAACGCGTCCCCGCAAAACCGTCGGTGGCTAGAAGGTGCCAGACGCAAACTCGCGGCACCGAAGGCACGTCGCTTCCAGTGTTACCGGCGCACTTCGGACGGTCAGCCCGCACAGCGTGGTCGGCGCGCCGAGGCGACAGTAATGCACGTCGTCGTAGTAGTCGTTCGTAGCCCTAACCGCGACGAGTCCTTCCACGATGCCGACTGTACTCAACCGGGCGAAACTGCGTCATGGCCCGCGTCTAGCCGTCGCATCGCCTCAACGTTCCGCGATGGCGCTCGTGCGGCTGGAGGGATTCGAACCCCCGACCCTCGGTTCCGAAGACCGATGCTCTAATCCGCTGAGCTACAGCCGCAGTACGTCCGCAACCTTAATCGACTTCCCTGCGACGACCACTTCGCCGGCACGCGATCGCCGGGCCGTTGGTGCGACGATGTGGCGCGGAGGCGCCTGATTCGCGTTAGCGCTAACTGCGTCCACGAGAAACCTCGCCGACGCATCGGTGACAGGTGGTGTCACAATCCGGAGCATGTGCTGCCGTTCTGGACGCACGACATGAACGTGTTACTCGCCGGCGCCCGGTAGGGCGACCTCGGCTGCGCCATCTCGACAACCCGCCAAAGCCCGCCACTCCTTCGCCCGCTGCCGCGAGGTCTATGGCGTATTCGGTACGCGTAGTCGTGTCGTCGCCCATTTCAAGTGCGGCGTAGCCGCCCCAACTGGATCGATTTCTGAGCCGAACGGCCACGTCATGGTGGACTGGCGCGGCGAGGTCGAGCCCGACCTACCCTTCTTGGTGAGGAACGAGAAGATCGGCATCTCCGAGCACGGTCGCAAAACACCCGGACGAATTCAATCGTGCGAGTGGGGATATCCATCCAACCGGAGTAGACCCATAGATTGTTGAACTTCGTCGGTCGGACTCGACAAGTTCGATTCCTACTGTATGTGTTAGTGATGGAAAGCGTGGTATCCCGAATCGCGAAGGCTTACATCGCCCCGGAGAACGTCGACGAGCCACTTCGTTACTCGGGCCATGTCGAGCAATCCGACGGACATCCTGAGTTCTCGCCAACCTTCGATTCACTGTCAGCTGCCCTGGCTTGGGCTCGCGACAGGACAGACTTCGTGATTGCCAGAGGAGTTTCGGGTCCGTACTACTGGTACGGAGTTGGGCCCTCACCCAGCGACATCACGCCACCGCCCGAGTAGCGCAGCAGCGAGCACCTCGAGCCACTGCAGGGTCGAGTAATGACCTTCTGACACAAGGGGTGCGGACCGTTCTGAGAGAACAGGGAAAATGTACTGAATCGATAGACTGTTGAGACGGCTAGCAAATCCCGTCTCGACGGGGCTTATTCGAGCGTCGTGCCCCTCACCCTCGTACCGATGGGCACTGCGCCACGGAATCCTCTTTCTCTCCGAGATGCCGACGTCGCGCCGCACGCCGCGATAGGTGTGGCTTGTCGCTCTGGATGGATGGATACCCCCGCTTGCGAGATTCGAAAGACTCGCTATGTGGAACCTCCAAGACATGATGAGATAGGTCTCGCATGGGAGCTACCGCTACACCTCGTTGCGCTACTGCGAAGCCGCTGCCTGCGGGGGTAGTGCGTGCGACACTGCGGCATTGTCACGACACTGGTTTCTACTGGCGGGCGTCTGCAGCGCGTTCCGGCTGGGCACAGCGTGATCGCGTCGGCATCGGAGATTCGCGGACGTTTTGGACGTCCGTATCACCTGTCCCCGACGTCGCTGGTGCGGCTGGAGGGATTCGAACCCCCGACCCTCGGTTCCGTAGACCGATGCTCTAATCCGCTGAGCTACAGCCGCAGTTGTACTGGGCAGCCATCCTACCTCGTCGTCGGTCTAGGCCTACCATGAGCCCATGGACGCACGCGACCTCGCCATTCGAATTGACCAAGCCAGTCCCGCGATGGTAGCGCTGCGACACGACCTGCACGCCCACCCCGAGCTGTCCTTCGCCGAGCACCGCACCACGGCGGTGATTCGTGACCGACTGATTGAGCTTGGCTGGACCGTCGCCCCAACCCCCACCGATACCGGCGCCATTGCCACGTTGACCGGAACGCGGCCCGGGCGGCGCGTCATGCTGCGCGCGGACATCGACGCGCTCCCGATCACCGAGGAGCGCGACCTCACGTATCGGTCGGTCCACGAGGGCGTAATGCACGCCTGCGGTCACGACGTCCACACCGCGGCGCTGCTGGGCGTCGCCGACGTGCTGGCCCGTTCGACCGATCTTGCCGGTTCTTACACGCTCGTCTTCCAGCCAGCCGAGGAGGGGCTTGGCGGTGCCCGAGCGATGATCGAGGGCGGTGTGCTCGAGCGACATCCCGCCGACGCAGTGATCGGCGCTCACGTAACCTCGCTGTTCCCCGTCGGCTTCGTCGCGACGCGATCCGGCGTCGTCATGGCCCGCGTCACGGCGTTTCGGATCGATCTGCACGGGCGTGGCGGCCACGGCGCACTGGCCGGCGCCGAGGGGAACGTCGTGCTCGCGATGGCTCAACTCGTCACGCGGCTGACCGAGGTCGTCGACGGTCTTCAGTTCGACGGTGCGCGGTGCGTCTGCTCCGCCGGCGTCGTCCACGCGGGAACGGCGAGCAACGTCGTGCCGAGCACCGCGGTGGTCGCGGGAACCTTACGCACCTTCACCCAGGCCAATTACGACGAGGCGATGGGTCGTCTGAGGGCGCTGCTCGCCGACCTGGAGTCCACGTTCTCGGTGCACGGCACGTTCACGATCACGGACGGCGCACCGGCCGTCGTCAACGATCCCGACGTGGCCGAGGTCGTGGGCCGAGCGGCGCGATCCGTCGTCGGCGACGGTTTCCTCGCCGAGATGCCCCCAACCTCGGCGAGCGATGACGTTTCGGAGTTCTTGAACCGCATCCCCGGCTGCTACTTCGTCGTTGGCGGCGCTCTCGCGGACGGTTCGAGCGGTTCGCACCACGGACCGGACTTCGCCATCGACGACCGCGCCATTGCCGTGATAGCCCACGTCCTCTGCGCGAGCGCCCTCGACCTCGCAACGCGTTAGAACAACCGCGCGGCGCCGCGCAGCGACGCTTCGTTCCCCTCGATGCTCACTACGACGCCCAGCGCGGCGAACCAGGTCGGATCGACTCGTCGCGCGTTGCCCCCCGCGAGGTGCACGAGCTGCGCTGAGAACTCATCGACGAACTCTTTGATGATCACGCCTAGGTCGTGTCGCCAGCGGACCTCGTCTGCGCCACGAGCCGTCTCGCCGAGCGTCTGGTCGTAGGTTCGACCGTCGGGGCGCACGTGCGCACCGACATCGCGCACCGGCGTTGGTACCCCCTCTACTTCCAGGGCTAGGCCGAGACCCGTCCCGAGGGTGAGGACCACCTCGACACCCGTGCCGCGACAGCTGCCCAGCGCCGCGAGCGTCGCGTCGTTGACCACCCGGACGTCGAGGCGCGTCTCCTCTCGCAGCGCATCCTGCAGTGCGAAGCCACGCCACTGGCGATCGAGGTCGGGATCAACCTCGGTCGTGACCCCGCCGGGACGCGCCAGGTTTCCCGGTGCGATCACGCGCCCGTCGGCGAACTGTCCCGGGAATCCAACTCCTACGCGCGAACAGCCGCTGCGCACCGCTCGGCTCGCGATCACCCGGACTAAGCGAGCTGGGGACAGCGGATACGGCGTCGCACGGCGTCGCACGGCGTCGAGCAGCGTGCCCGTGGCGTCAACCGTGGCGAACTTGATGGTGGTGGCACCAACGTCAACGGCAAAAATCGCGTCGCGTCGCTCTGCGTCGTCGGCCATCTGCGCATCGTACCGAGTCAGCGTGCGCCGCGCGGACGCAAGTGTCGATCGCGCCACCACGGCCGCACGCGAATGGCGACCGGGCGCTGGTGGCTCGCGATGACGAGCGCGGTGCCGCGCGGGCGCTCGCGCAGCGGAACGGGTTCGGCGCGAGTCGGCCCCGGCGTCGCGGCTCGCGGCGCGCGCCGCGGACGAGCCATCGAGACCTCGGGCACGTAGGTCGACGCCGTGGGATCGGCCAGTCCGGCCATCACGAGTCGGGTCGCGTGATTGTTGACGATGGTCGCCGCGCGAGGACCCCACCGAGCGGCCAGCTGTGAGAAGTCCTGGACCACGGTGATCAACGTGACCGCGAGCCCGGCCAGGGTCGCGGCGAGTTGGTCGAGCTCCTCGAGAGGTGCGACGACCGCGGCCTCGTCGAGTACGAGCAGCAGCGGACGGGCGAGCCCTTCGTCGACCCGACGCTGCTGGGCGTCTAGGACCGCGCGAAGAGCGCCCGAGAAGAGCGCCTGGTAATGCGCCTGCTCGCCGCGCGGACTGCACAAGTACAGCGTGTGGGCGCCGTCGACGACGCCGCGCACGCGGGCCCGGGGCTGCTCGAAACGCCACGGCAGCAGCATGGTCTCGGCGGTGGTGATGACGCCGTCGAGGGTTCTCGGTTCGTGTCCAAGAAAGTCGGCGAGCACCCGTGACGCGAGGCTCACCGGGTCGCTCGCCCAGGCGTCGAAGTCGCGAGTCTCGACGACGGCCGCCACGTCCACGATGGAAGCACCGCGTTCAGTTGCGCGGGCGAACAGCGCCCCCACCAGCTTGACGGCGAGCGTGTTCCAGAACTCCGAGTCGCCGTGACCGGAGCGTACCGTGAGGTCACGCGCCACCCGCAGCGCCTCGCGCATGGTTCGTACTCCTTCGAGCGGATCCCAGGTCAAGCCGTCGTCAGAGCCCGGTTCCAGGATCTGCACCTCACCGAGCCCGCGGCGCCAGGGAAGCGTCGCGTCGATAACGTCACGCTTCACGCTGGTCACCACCAGCGCGCCGGACCAGTTGAGTATCGAGGGCACGACGAGTGACGAGGTCTTGCCCACCTGAGTCGGTCCGACCACGAGTAGCGAGTGGCGAGGGTCGAGCACGACGCGAGGACCGACGCCAACTCCGGCGACTAGACGCCGACCGAGTCGCAGGCCGCGAGTCACGCGCGCATTGCGGCGTCAGTGTCGATGAGACCTCGATCAATCTCATCGGGCGTGATCCGCACGACTGATCGGTGGCGGCCGTATCGCACGAGTGCCTGGCCCCGGTCCAGGTTGGCGAGGATTCGGCCTTCGATCGCCCCGAGCGCGAGGGCCGCTGCCATGTCGCGCACTTCGTCGGGGGGCTGGCGAAACAGCCACGCGGTCTCGCACTCGCGCAGCAGGCCGCGAGCTCGTTCGCGCTGCTGACTCCCGTGGTCGCCCACGGCGTCGACGTCACCCCAGCGGTGCACGACGAGCACGTGACTGATTCCCCGCGATCGGGCGAGCTTCCACGAACCGCGCAGCCACGCGAGGGCGTGAGGGTCCGAGAGGAGCGCCCAGGCCTCGTCGAGCACCACGTACGAGGCGACGCCGGACTGCGCGACCCGCTGGGCGGCCGCGACCGCGCTCAGTGCCGCCACCGCCATCGTGTCACTCGACCACTGCGCGGAGAGATCGAGCACGACCAGGTCGCCATCGAGCGTCAGGGGTTCGTCGTCGCCGTCGAAGAGACCGGCCAGGTCGCCAACCACGAATCGGCGAAGCGTCAACGCCAACGCTCGATGCGGCGATGACGGATCGTCCAGCGCGGCGCGCAGCCATTCGGCTAGATCTCGCAGCGGTCGCGACGACCGCGACGCGGTGACCGCGTCCCACGCCTCGTCGAGCGCGAAGTGCTGCTCGTCGGACAGCGACTGACCTTGCGCCGACGCGACCAACGCGCGAACGAGCGAGCGACCGTCCGTCGCGTCGGTGAAGGGATCACACCAGCCGTCGACGCCGAGAACGACCGAGCGAGCCCCGTGACGCGCCGCCAGCGCGCCGTACTCGCCCTTGGGGTCAATGACCACCGCGCGTCGGCCGCGCGCCAGAGCGCGCTCCACCATCATCTTCACGATGGTGCTCTTGCCGACTCCGATGGCGCCCGCCACGACCACGTTCGGATTCGCGACGACGCCGGCGCGATAGAGATCGAACGAGTCGAGCACGAAGGGCGCGCCGCCAGCCACCACGCCGAGGGGCGAGCCACCCAGTCCCGTACCGGCGTCGTGGGCGGGGACCCGCAGCGCGTCGAGGTCGCTCGACGTGATCCAGTGCGTCGCCCAGCGCGCCGGCGGACCGCACGCTTGGTCAACGACCCACCGCGCCTGTCTTCCGGCCCCGTACTCAACGCGCAGTCCTGCGTCCGCCGCTCGACGTACGGCGGCGTCGCGCGACGCGCGCAGCGCCGGCCACGACGGCGCGCGAACGGTGAGGTAGACCCCAAGACGCACCAGTGCGCGGCCGGCCGCGACGTCCACCTCGCGACGGCGCACTCGTTCGTCGGCCCGATCGAGTCGGGCCGTCGCGCGATACCCGACCGCCGTCGTGGCCGCCCGATCACTGCGGTGGCGGTGAACGGCGCGCTCAGCGCTGCGCCGAGCGCGATCGGCGCCGACGACGTCGAGGTGCACCGAGAGCGTCGTGGATCCGTCGAGACTCTGCAGGCCGTCCAGTGCGGCGCCACGCGCCGCGGCGACGGCGAAGTCCTGCACGCGCAGCGCGCACGCGACACCGTCGTCGGAACGAACGTAGCGCCAGCGCTCGAGCCACCAGGTCGTGCCCCGCCGCGCTGACGTCGCGGCAAAGACCGCCCCGTCATCGCGGCGCCAGCCCCGCGGCGAGGCACCGTCGGCGCGCGCAACGAGATACGTCAGAGCCGACGTTCCCTCTCGACGGACGTGCACGGAGAGTCGATGGCCCGACCGATCAGCCGCCAGCGCGTCAACGTAGTCCGCCAGATCGGCCGCTGCTTGATGGTCAGCGCCGGTGAGGTCCAGTCGGCCCCGATGATCGAGGACGAAGCCGGTCCGCTCGGCAACGTCGCGGCCGTCGACGATCACGCGATCACCCACCGCGACGACCGTCCGCCGCGACCAGTGGCGTCGCGCAACGAACGCGATGCCGGTCGTCACCGCCGTGGCGACCGAGGCGGACCCCAGCGGGAACGACGCCGCACCGAGCGCGAGCGCCGCCGAAGCCTCGACCACTGACCTCGTGCGCAGCAGCGCGTCGCCGATCCCGGCGACGCCGAAAACGGCGAGCACCGCCTGGTGGCGGCGAACGCCGATCCAGCGCGGCGCCAGATCCGACGCACCCAGGCCGAGCTGATCATTCGTCAAAGTGCCACCCGACTACGGGCCCCATCGAGTCGCTCTCGTAGACGACGTGGCCACCACGAAGCCGCGGCTGGCCCACGGGCGGCTTCGGACGCTCGCCGTCTTGGGGCGGCATCGGCACGTCGCCTTCGGACTCCCATACCGGAAAGCCCAGGTCGACGGGGCGTTCGGGCGCCGGCGGCAACGGTTCTTCCGGCGTCAGTGCGCGCACCGCCGCGCCGACCGGCGACGACGGTAGCGCCTGCACCGATGAGGTGAGGCGTTGGCGCATGCCGGCCACCTGGTGCAGCGCCGACTGCTCGATCAGTGGCACCAGGCGCAACAGAACGAAGGGGCTGAAGGTGGCTAGCACGAGCGTGGTCGCCCCGGTCACGACCGTGGTCAGCGAACCACCACCGAGCTCGTCGAACCCGACGGCTAAGGCAATGACGATGACGACCTTGCTCAAGGCCACCGCGAGGAACGTCTCGACCAGTCGCCAGCCCACGCGGCGCATCGCCGGTATGGTCACGAGCGGCACGACGACGGGCACGAGCACGAGCACGAGCGTCAGCACGACCGCACGAACGATGAGCTCGCACCAGAGCAACCAGCCGCCCACCACGATGGCTGAAGCGACGAGAAACATGCCAAAGCCGGGCGTCGAGGAGGCGATGGCGTTCGCGTCGGCGGCGAGCAGGGGCACGTGACGCGCCACCGATCCCGCCGCACCCGACGCCAGTTCGTCCGTCGCGCTCAAGATGAGCTGCGCGAGGGGCCGCGCGAGCGTGATCGCGAGAACCGCCGCCGGTGCCACGCCGAGGTAGACGCGCCAGAGCGAGCCCGCGTCACCGTGAACGACTCCGTGGATGGTGGCCACGACCAGCCCAATCAACAAGAGAACCGGCGCCAGGGTGAGCAGCGTGGTGTACTCACGCGACGCCGCGTGCACGACGGATGTCGGCTCACCCGCGGCGTTCAGCACGCGGCTCGTCGCGCTGAGCAGCCACGAGACGCTATCGAGGACCCAGGACGTCAGCGCAGTGAAGACGTCGCCGAGGGTCGCCTTCGCGACCGTCGTCGACGCGCAGCCCAAGGGGGAGAGGAGGCACCCGATGCCCATTAGTGCACCGACTGCCCGGTCGTAAAGAAGAAGTTGACGAGGTGCGGGGCCGCCCCGATGAGCAGCGCCGCAACCAGCGACGTGATCACGGCACGGCGCCCAGCCATGGACTGGTGCATGTTCTGTGTGTGGCTACCGACGGCCCAGAGCGCGGCGCCGAGCAACAGCGCCACGAGGGCGCCAACGAGACTCCACGCCGCGAGGCCGTTCGCGAACTGCATCAGCACGGCGCTGCCGGGCAGCGCGGTGATCGACGGACTCAGGCTAACGGCAACTATACGCATGGGTGGCCTTTCACTCGGGGACTCACAACGGTCGCGGTCCGCGCCACGACGGTGAGGTCTGCGAGAATGAAGCCGTGCTCCTCGCCACCGCTTCCAGTTTCATTGCCCACTGGACCTCCGCCGCCGTCTACGGGCTCGGCGCGGGCCTCGTCATTCTCGGTGGTCTCCTCGGGTTCTTGATCAATCGCTTCCGCGACCACCGCGCCATCGCCCAGCGAATCAACGCGCTCGGCTCCAGGCTAGGTGTCGAACACCGCCACGACACCGGCCGGGTCGAGGCCGCTCTGGCGTACCTGGAGGAGGCGACGGGCGAGGCCAGCACCGCGGTGAGCGAATCGAGTGCCGAATCGATCCGGCTGCGTCGGTCCCTCGAAACGCTGCCGCTCGGCTTGGTTCTCTGCGACGAGGCGGGCGCGATCGTCTATCGCAATCGACAGGCCGAAACACTCATGACTAGTCGATACGGCGAAGCGATCGCCGCCCAGGCCGTCACCGAGTGTCTCGCCGAGGGTTGGTCGAGCGGCGTCGCCGATCGCAACATCGACATCTACGGCCCGCCGCGGCGTACCCTCACCGTGCGCGCGTCGGTCATCGACGACGGGCGACGCCCCCTCGGTGTCCTCGCCGTCATCGAGGACACCAGCGAACGACGCCGCCTCGAAGACATTCGCCGCGACTTCATCGCCAACGTCAGCCACGAACTCAAGACGCCCATGGGGGCACTCGGACTGCTCGCCGAGACGCTGCAGTACGAGCAGGACGCGTCGGTCGCCCGGCGACTCGCCGAACGTATCAACGTCGAGGCGTTCCGGGTCAACCGCATTATCGAGGACCTGCTTGACTTGTCGCGCATCGAAAGCGAGGGATCGCCCGCGCGCGAGCCAGTCCCGGTCGCGCTCTTCATCGCTGAGGCGATCGAACGCATCCGTACCGCGGCTGAGCAGCACGAGGTCACGATCGAGTTCGATGAGCCGTCGGGCGCCTACACGACCGTTGGCGATCGTCGACAACTCGTCTCGGCGGTCCACGCGCTCTTGGAGAACGCAGTGGTGTACTCGCCCGCCGGCGGACACGTCTCGGTTCGCGTGGAGCGTGACGAGCACCGCGACGACGGGGAGATCGATGGCCCCCGCGTGCGCATCGCCATCACCGACCACGGCGTCGGCATCCCCGCGAAGGACCTCGAGCGAATCTTCGAGCGCTTCTACCGGGTCGACCCCGGCCGCGCCCGCGAAACCGGTGGCACGGGACTCGGACTGAGCATTGTGCGCCACGTGGCCCACAACCACGGTGGCACCGTCGTGGTGGAGTCGCGCGAAGGCGAGGGCTCGACGTTCACGCTCGAGTTGCCGGTGAGCCGGTGAGCCCCCGTACGCCGCTGGTGCGGGTACTGCTCGTCGAGGATGAGGAGTCCTTCGTCGAGGCGCTCAGCATTGGACTCGGTCGCGAGGGCTTTGAGGTGACCGTAGCCCGCGACGGCGCCGAGGCCATCGCCCGCTTCGGCGATGGTGACTTCGACATCATCCTGCTCGACCTCATGCTGCCTCGAATGAGCGGCTTGGACGTCTGTCGCGAGATCCGACTCACGAGCAACGTGCCCATCATCATCGTCAGCGCCAAGGGCGAAGAGGTCGACATGGTGCTGCTGCTCGAGATCGGAGCGGACGACTACGTCACCAAGCCGTACCGCCTGCGCGAGCTCGTGGCGCGCATCCGCGCGGTGCTTCGCCGACGCGAGCACGCGAACGACCTCACCGGCGACGAGACGGTCATCCAGCGCGGTTCCCTGCGCCTCGAGATCGACTCGCGCCGATGTTTCGTTGGCGCGAACGAGGTGAAGCTGCGCAAGAAGGAGTTCGCCCTCCTGCGCCTGCTGCTCGAGAACCCGGGACGGGTACTCACCCGCGAGGTGCTCATCGACCGCGTCTGGGGCCACGACTACGTCGGCGATACCAAGACGCTCGACGTGCACATCAAGCGGCTGCGCGGACTGATCGAGGACGACCCCAAGCACCCCCGTTTCATCACCACGGTCCGCGGCGTCGGCTACCGCTTCGAGGTCAGCCGGGACGAGCCGTGATCGACGTGGTGCCGAGGTAGGGCGCCAGCACTGACGGCAGCTCGATAGATCCGTCGGGCTGTCGATAGGTCTCGACCAACGCGGCCCAGATTCTCGCCCACGCGAGCGCCGAGCCGTTGACCGTGTGCACGAGCGCCGTCGTCCCATCCGAGCGCCGGTATCGAACGTTCGCCCGGCGCGACTGGTAGTCGCGGAACCAGCTCACGGAGGAGACCTCGAGCCATCGATCGACTCCTGGGCTGTAGACCTCGAGATCGAACGTGCGCGCCGACGACGTGCCTAAGTCCCCCGCGCAGAGGTCGAGGACCCGGTACGTGAGCCCGAGCTCGCGCAGCAACCGCTCGGCGCGCGCCAGGATGTCCGCGTGCGCGTCCGGCGCCTGCTCAGGCGTGCAGTACGCGAAGAGCTCGACCTTGTCGAACTCGTGCACGCGCAAGAGACCTCGCGTGTCGCGACCGGCGGCGCCGGCCTCGCGGCGAAAGCACGGCGTTAGCGCGGTCAATCGGATGGGTAGGCGAGCCTCGTCAACGATGTCGCCGCGGTGCATGGAGGTGAGTGGCACCTCGGCGGTTGGAATCGCCCAGAGCCCGTCACGCTCGATGGCGTACATGTCGTCGGCGGACTTCGGCAGGTGACCCGTTGACATCATCGTCTCAGTCAGCGCGAAGGTCGGTGGACGGATCTCTTCGTAGTCCGGCGTGTGCTGGTCGAGCGCGTACGCCCCGAGCGCGCGAAGTAGCCGCGATCCGGCCCCTCGAAAGAGCGGGAACATCGAGCCCGCGAGCTTCGCCCCCGCTTCGAGGTCGAGGATGCCGAGCTCGGCGCCGATCGCCCAATGGGCCACGCGCTGGTGCTCAGCGAAGGTTGGAAACTCGGCGCCGTCCTCCATCCCCACCCACCACTGACGCCGCACGACGTTGTCGTGCTCGTCGACGCCGTCGGGTGCCTCGGGCGAGGGCACGTTCGGGAGTTCGAGGAGCAGGTCGTGAAGCCGGTCGGCCACCACCTCGAGTGACGCCGTAGCCTGACGCTCCTCGTCGCCGAGCCCGCGGCTCACCGCGGCCAGCTCCTCGGCCAGCGCGACGTTCTTCTCTCGACGGGCGTCGCCAACGCGACGCGACAACGCCTTCACGTCGGCGCGCAGCCGCTCGGCCTCTTGGAGGAGACGTCGGTGTTCGGAGTCGAGCGTCGTCACGTCGTCGATGACGCTGGGCGACACGCCCCGACGAGCCAGCGCGGCCTTGACGACGTCGGGTTCGCGGCGAAGCTGAGCGAGATCGATCACGCCCCCGAGCCTATCGACGGCTTCGCACTCACGAAGTCGTGGCGTTGCGGTCGAACTACTAGGTTCGGGGGTTGTGAGTCACGCCGTAGAGGTCACCGGTCTACGCGTCGCGTTCGGCGACCTCGTCGCCGTCGACGGGGCCAGTCTCACCGTCGACTACGCCGAGGTCGTGGCGTTGCTCGGACCCAATGGCGCGGGCAAAACCACCCTCGTGGAGACCCTGCTCGGTTTTCGCGACCCCGGCGCCGGCAGCGTGCGCGTTCACGGCCTCGACCCGCGCCGCGACCACGACGAGGTGGTATTGCGCACCGGCGCGCTGCTCCAGCGCGGCGGTGTGTGGTTCCCCATGACGCCGGCTCAGGTGCTGAATCTGACGGCCACCTACTACGACGCGCCGAGACAGCCCAATGAACTGCTGACGTTGCTCGACCTGGATCGCTGCGCGCAGACGCCCTGGCGGCGCCTTTCGGGCGGTGAGCAGCAGCGGACCCTGCTCGCGCTCGCGCTCATCGCCCGGCCACGCGTGCTCGTCCTCGACGAGCCGACGACGGCCGTTGACCCCGAGGGCCGCCAGGTCATCCGATCCATTATCGCGGCCGAAGCCGCCCGCGGCTGCGCCGTGTTGATCACCACCCACGAGCTGACCGAGGCCGAGCGCATGGCGAATCGGCTCGTGATCATGCACCAGGGCCGCGTGGTCGCGGCCGGCTCCTTAGACGAGCTGGCCGGCGAACCCGAGCTAATCATCGAGACCAGCACGCCGCTCGACGCCGCGCAGCTCGGACACCTACTCGGCTGCGCAGTCGTCATGGAACGGCCGACCCGACTGCGTTGTCGAATCGAATCGACCCCCGAACGAGTGGCGATCGTGAGCGCGTGGCTCAGCGAGCACGGCGCGAGTCTCGTCTCCCTGCAGACCCGCGCGACCCTCGAGGAGCGCTACCTCGAGCTCATCGCGCACGAGCGGAGCCGCTCGTGAGGGCGTGGTGGGCTCAGACCCGTGCCGAGGTTCGCATGACGGTGAGACGAGGCGAGACACTGCTGCTCACTATCGCGATTCCGGTGCTGCTCCTCGTCTTCTTCTCACTGGCCCACGTGACCGCGACCCCGACGCGGCACCGCGTGGACTTCATCGCGCCCGGGGTCATCGCCTTGTGCGTACTCTCGACCTCGATGGTGGCCCTCTCCATCGCCACGGGATTCGAGCGGTCCTTCGGCGTTCTGCGGCGCCTCCACGTGACGCCCCTCGGCCAGCGACGTCTGATCGGCGCCAAGATCGCCGGCGTCGTGGCGACCGAGGTCATCCAAGTGACCGTCGTCGCCGTGGTCGCCCTCATCCTCGGCTGGCACCCACGGGGCGGCTTGTCGGGCGCGGCCGTCGCGACGCTGATCGTCCTGCTCGGCTCGGCGGGACTCGCCGGCATCGGTCTCGCGCTCGCGGGCTGGCTGCGCGCCGAGGTGAACCTTGCCGCGAGCAACGGGCTCTACCTCGTGCTCCTGCTCGTCTCGGGGATCGTCGTCCCGCTCAGCTCGCTGCCCGCCGTAATCGGACGCGTCGCCGTCGCCCTGCCATCGGGCGCGCTCGCGGAGTCACTGCACCGCCTGCTCGGCTTGGGATCCTCGCCCACCGGTGGCGACTGGGTCTCGCTCGTCATCTGGGCGCTCGGCGCCCCCGTACTCGCGGCGCGGACCTTTCGATTGGACTAACGCGCGGTCGCGGCCGCGTCACGGGCGAACTGCGCCGGCGTGATCTTGCCGATCACCACGTTGACCACGCGACCCCGGGCGTTCACGAACACGGTGTCGGGAATCGCCACGAGCTGGAACGACGAGGCGACGGTGCTCGTCGGGTCGAAGGCGACCGGAAACGGTACGTGATCGGCCCGCACGAAGGCGAGCGCGGCCGAGCGCTGGTCGCTCGAATCGACGCCGACAACCCGCAGCGATCCCGTCGAATGGCTGCGCAAGTACGCCACCAGGCGGGGCAGTTCGGCGCGACACGGCGCGCAGTAGCTCGCCATGAAGACGAGTGCCGTGGGATGGCCAGCGTCGTAGGGGGGGCGCAGCGTGCCGCCGGCGAGGCTCGGCAGGGCGAACGAGCTGGCCCTGGTTCCGACGACGGCGTTGGGCGGCGTACTCGACGTCGCCGGGCGACCACCGGTGAGTAGCGAGACGACGACGATGAGTGCGACGGCGAGCACCGTGCCAATACCGAGGGACACGAAGGCCATCGGCGAAGGATGGCCGCGGCGCGGCTCAGTGGTATTGGACAAGAACGTCCACCGCCATCAGCACGAAGAGAGCAGTCAGGTAGGTAACCGAGAAGTGAAAGAGCCGCATCGCCTCGCCCGCGTCGGCGCGATCGTGCACCGCGTGACGAAAGAGTCGCAGCGCGTAGAAGGTGAACATCCCGCCGAACACCATGGACGAGATCGCGTAGATCCACCCGAAGTGTGCGATCGGACCGATCAGGACCGTAAGCGCCCACATGATGACCGTGTACACCAAGATCTCGAGCGTGGTGCGCCGCAATGACGCGACGACCGGCATCATCGGTACGTGGGCCGCGCTGTAGTCGTCCCGGTAACGCACGGCCAGCGCCCAGAAATGCGGTGGCGTCCAGATGAACACGACGAGGAAGAGCAGCACCGGCGTCCACGAGAGCGAGCCGGTCACCGCGGCCCACCCGACCAGAGTCGGCACCGCGCCGGCGGCGCCACCAATCACGATGTTCTGCTTGCTTCGTCGCTTCAACCAGATGGTGTAGACGAAGACGTAGAAGAGCATGGCGGCCACGGCGAGCCACGCCGAGAGAAGATTGACCCACAGCGCCAACACCGTGAACGCGACCACTTCGAGCGTCACCGCGAAGATCGTGGCCGCTCGCGGCGACATCACGCCGCGCACCAGCGGGCGCCGCTTGGTGCGCTCCATGATCGCGTCAATGTCCCGGTCGAGCACCATGTTGAAGGCGTTGGCCCCCGCCGCGGCGAGCGTTCCGCCGATCAACGTGTCCACGATCAGCCACAGACTGGGAATCCCGCGCGCGGCCACGATCATCGTGGGCACCGTCGTCACCAGGAGCAATTCGATGATTCTCGGTTTGGTGAGCGCGAGGTAGCCCTTCAGCACGTCCGTCGTCGAGAACGGTCTCGACACCGCGATTGTCATAGGGGGCAGTCTAGAAGTCCGTTCTTACCTAGGCTACGGGGGTGACTCCCGATCGCCGTTTCGACGTCTCGCCTCCGGCCTTTCGCTGGTTCGCCTTCAGCGCATTCCTCTCAATGATCGTGATTGTCCTGACTGGGGGGGCGGTCCGACTCACCGGGTCTGGACTGGGCTGTCCAGACTGGCCCACCTGCTATCGACACCAGCTCACTGGATCGTGGTCGATCCACCCCCTCATCGAGTACTCCAACCGCATCGTCACCATCGTGTTGGTCATCGTTACCGGGATCACGTTCGTCGCGGCGTGGCTACGCACAGAACGACGGCGCGACCTCATCGCGCTCTCGGGCACGCTCGTGCTCGGCGTCGTCGCCGACGCGGTGCTCGGCGCCTTCGTCGTCTACTCCAAGCTGAATCCGTGGCTGGTGTCGGTACACATGCTCGTGTCACTCGCCATGGTCGCCGTCGGGGCACTCCTCTACCACCACTCGAAGTACGTCTACGGACCCGACGCGCGCGCCGACGTGCGCGACCCCCACTTCCGACTCATCGCGCGGCTCTTGTGGATCCCCTTCATCATCGTGCTCGTGGCGGGAACCGCGGCGACCGGATCAGGCCCGCACGCCGGCGCGTCACAGGGTCAGCTCGTCGCGCGACGCCTGCCGTTCTCGTTCGCCGACGCGACGTGGGTCCACTCGGTTGTGGCCGTCCTCTTCCTAGGGCTCGTGAGCGGTCTCGTGGTGGCGATGTGGCGCACCGACGTCCCCGAGGCGCTGCGCTTCGGCGTGCGTCGGTTGGTCGTGATCGCGTTCATCCAGGCGGCCATCGGCTTCACCCAGTACATCACCCACGTGCCGGTCGTACTCGTCGAGCTGCATATTGCGGGCGCCGTCTCGCTCACCATCGGCGTGACGCAGTTCCACGTCCGCCAGACCGCGCACGATCGAGTGCCCGGTACGCGGCGTCCCGCGTGATCACGTCGAGAGTCAAGGTGTCGAAAGTGGCGAGCCGCGCCGAACCCTGCCACACTGGGAATGGCGAGTTGAAAGGATCGGGTCCAACATGACACTTCTGTGGTCACTGGCGGCGCTCGTACCGCTCGATGGTCTCGGGCACTACATCCATTGGGGGGTGATCGACGTCAGCGTGGCGAACTTCGTCGTCATCGTCTTGATGATCGTCACCTTCGTCGCCGCGCTCTTCCTGCCATTTCCCGGGCGCAACCGTCGGCGAGGTGATCAGTGACCACCGAGATCGACCGCCAGTGGACGACTCGTCTGCGCAAGCGCGCGGCCGGCAAGTTGCCCCCGGAGAAGTTGCTCCCCGATACCCAGCCCGCGTACGTAGCCTCGTGGATCTACGTCTTTGGCGTCACCACCATCGCCGCGCTGACCATGGTCATCCTGTCAGGAGTCATTCTGGCGATTCGCGGCCCCCAGTGGTGGCACTCGTCGTCCATTGGCCACTTCGTAAATTCGCTGCACCTCTGGAGCGTCGAGATCTTCTTCTTCGCGATGATCGTGCACCTGTGGGGCAAGTTCTTCATGGCCGCGTGGCGAGGGGGCCGCACGCTGACCTGGATGACCGGCGTCGTGACGTTCCTCGCCTCGGTCGCCACCGCCTTCACCGGGTACGTGTCCCAAACGAACTTCGACTCCCAGTGGATCTCGACCCAGGCCAAAGACGGCATCAACGCGACGGGGGCCGGCTCCATCTTCAACGTTCTCAACCTGGGACAGATGCTGATGTGGCACATCGTGCTCTTGCCACTGGCCGCGATTGTGCTCACGGCCTTGCACGTACTGCTCGTGCGCATCAAGGGCGTCGTCCCACCATTCGACGAGCGAGCCGGAGCTGACCAGTGAGCAAGAAACCGTTTCGCCCCGACGTGGACGCCCCGGCGTACCACGGCGCCTACGCACCCTACGACATCATCAAGGAAGGCACGATCGCCCTCGTCGTGGTGGCTCTCTTGGTCGTCGTGCTCGCCACCCTCTTTGGCTCGCCCGACGAGCGAGCCATCACCATCAAGGCGTGGTCGAACGCCGACCCCATCGACTTCGCCACCACCGCACTCGGCGAGCTGAACGGCTCAACAATTACCGCGAGTTACGGTGCGCCCTACAACAAGGCTTCCCAGGGACAGGCGCTTGGCCCCCTGCACCTCGCACAGTGGGCGGGCGTCACCATCCCGATCAACACGGTCAACGACTTCGTCGTCAACCCGCTCTCGAGCGTTCCCGGAGATCCTCAGCTCCACGCCGCTCTGGCGCAATGGAAGGGCGCGTCGTCGACCGAGCGCACGACGTGGGTCGCCAATTACACCAAGGGTGCCTCGAAGATGACGTGGTCGAACGGGCGCATCACTGTCCCGGCCACGAACGTCGGCCCCGTGCCTACGATGATCAATCAGTTGACGGGCATGGCTCGCACCGGTGCACTCGACCAGGCATTGGTCACAGGCGGCGGTTTCTACACGACCAACTACACCAAGCCCTTGATGTTCGTGGCCGACGGCACGTACCTCGCCAACCTCGCCCAGAAGCAGCACCTTCTCGGCAACCAGTGGGGGATGATGAACGAGACGGGCAGCTACCCTGGTCAGGCGTGGCTGTGGCTGTACACGTTCTGGTACCAGGTGGCGCCCTTCAACTCGAGCACCAACGCCGACGTCCAGGTCTGGGCCGTCATGATGCTGCTCTCACTCCTCTTGCTCCTCGTGCCGCTGATTCCTGGGCTGCGGTCGATTCCGCGCAAAGTAAAGGTCTACCGGCTCATCTGGCGCGAGCACTACCGAAGCGTGTAACCGCCGCTATCGCTCGCGGTGAGGCCGTCGAGCACCGCGTCAGCCGCGTCGCGGATGCCGCGTAGTTGTGCCGGAGTCACCCGATCGACGAAGTTGCGTTGGATGACGAGTGCGTACACGGGCGCCGCGCGTCGAACGACGCGCCGGCCCTCGGACGTCAGAACCACGTAAAGCCCGCGGTGGTCGGTCGGGCAGCGCTCCTTCGCGACGAGGCCCCGCTCCTGCATGCGCGTCACGTGGTGCGACACTCGGCTCTTCTCCCAGCCGAGCTCGTCGCCTAACTCCACCACGCGAGCGCGCCCCTGCGCGCGACCTAGCGCTTCGAGCACCTGAAAGTCCGTGTAAGAGAGCTCCACGGCGGCCAGACTGCGCCCCACCGCCGCCACCAGCTGTGCGTGCATCAGCGAGAGCGTCCGCCACGCCGACCACTCGCCATCGGTCGTGCCGGTCGTGTCACTCACGGCACCACGGTCCCGCTTGTTGTTGAAACATCATCTACTTAACCATATACTGGAGTGCGAGCCCACCAGGGAGTTGCCATGAACGCCATGCCCGCCGCCTTTATCGGACATGGCACACCCATGAATACCCTGGAGAAAAACCACTTCACGGACGCCTGGGCCACCTTCGGCATGCTGCTCACCCCGCCGCGCGCCGTGCTCGCGATCTCCGCGCACTGGTACGTCAACACCTCCGCCGTCACCTCGATGGCGAATCCGCCGGTCATCCACGACTTCTACGGGTTTCCCCAGCAGCTCTTCGACTTCGACTATCCTGCCCCGGGCTCGCCCGACGTCGCCGCGCAGGTGTCGGAGATCGTAAAGCCCGTCCAGGTTGGACTGGACACGTCGTGGGGCATTGACCACGGCACCTGGTCGGTACTGGCGCACGTCTTTCCCGCAGCTGACGTACCGGTCGTGCAACTCTCAATCGACGCCACCAAACCTATTGACTACCACGTCGATCTGGGCCGACGACTAGCGCCGCTGCTCGAAGACGGAATCTTGATTCTGGCTAGTGGCAACATCGTGCACAACCTGCGAGCCATCAGTTGGCACGCTACCGACGTCGGATTCGACTGGGCGCAACGCTTCGACAGTGACGTGCGCGACGTCGTGCGCGACGACCCCACCGCGCTCGGTCGGCTGACGGGGTCACCCGACTACCGCCTCGCGGTTCCGACCCCCGACCACTTCTTGCCGCTCGCGTACGTGAGCGGCGTGGCTGACGCCTTGGGCGCCAAGCCGGCGACCCTCGTTGAGGGTTGCACGATGGGTTCGCTCTCCATGACCTCCTACGTAGTAAGCGGAGAGGCGGCGTGAACCCGGTCGTAATCTGGCGCGGATCCAATGACGAGTCGGCCGCGCTCGTCGTGCTGCTCCACGGCCGCGGTGCCAACGAACGCGAAATCGTTGGATTGGCCGACGTGTTGCCCATCGGTCCCACGTACGCCGCAGTGCGCGGTCCGATCGATCTGGGCGGCGACGGCTACGCCTGGTTCGAGAACCAGGGCATCGGTCGACCGCGCGCCGAGTCCCTGCGCACTGAGCTCGATTGGTTCTGGGCGTGGCTCGACGAGGTCGCGGGCGACCGTCGCGTCGTGGTAGTCGGCTTCTCGGGCGGCGGCGCGTTCGCCGGCGCACTCGCCCTCGATCGACCCGACCGTCTCGCGGGGGTGGCCGTGCTCTACGGCACCATGCCTTTCGACGCGGGGCTCTCGACCGACCCCGACCGACTAGACGGCCTGGCGGTCTTTCACGCGCAGGCTATTGGTGACACGGTGATACCCCGTGACCTCTTAAACCGAACCTGGTCCTACCTAAGCGGCGACGCCGGCGCGCTCGCCGTGACGCACCGACACCCCGGCGGCCACGAGATCAGCCCGACGATCCTGCCGAGCCTCGGCCGCTGGATACTGAACCGCAACGTCGCCAGTTGACGCGTCGAGGTACCCCGTAGCCACGTAACCTCGCTCTCGCCGCGAGCCCTTCGCGACGGTCGACGAACGCGACCCGCTCCTTCGCGGCCTGCTCGACCTCGGCCGACCTAGCATCAAAGTGTGCCTATCACACCCCTCGTGGTCAGCCTGCCCGACTCGAGCTTGCGTGACGTGCTTCCCACAACGACGACACCCGTCGAACTCATCGAATGGGATCTCCGCACCCCCATCGACCTCGCCCACGTCGACATCGTCGTGCCCCCGTACATGGGCACCTCGGCCCGCCTGGCGAACCTCGCGGGACTCTCTACCCAGCTCGTCCAGAGCCAGTCGATCGGTTACGACGGTGTGGCGAGCGTCCTGCCTCGCGGCTTCGTCTACGCCAATGCCGCGGGCGTGCACGAAGCCTCCACGGCCGAGCTAGCCGTTGCGCTCACCCTCGCCGCCCAGCGTGGACTCGCGCACTTCGTACGCGACGCCGAAGCCGGACAGTGGCGGCCTCGATACCTCGACAGCCTCGCCGACCGTCGCGTCGTGCTCATTGGGGTTGGCGGGGTCGGACGCGCCATTGCTGAGCGACTCGCCCCCTTTGAAGTGGAGCTCGTGCGGGTCGCGACGCACGCACGCCGCGACGACCTCGGCGACGTGATCGGCATCGACGCTCTCGATGACGTCCTCGGCTCGGCCGACGTGGTCATCGTGGCGGTACCCCTCACCGACTCAACTCGCCAACTCGTCGATGATCGATTCCTTCGCTCGATGCGCGACGGCGCCCTGTTCGTGAACGTCTCGCGGGGGCTCGTGGCTGACACCAGCGCTCTGCTCGATCACGCCCGTCGAGGGCGCCTCCGTTTGGCGCTCGACGTCGTTGATCCCGAGCCACTCCCCGACGGCCACCCCTTGTTCTCCCTGTCGAACGTGCTGATCTCGCCTCACGTCGGAGGGGCAACCTCGGCGATGCTGCCGCGCATGGCGCGACTGCTCGGCGACCAGATAGACCGAATCGGCCATGGCCTGGAACCTCGAAACGTCGTGCTACGGACGTAGGACCACCCTCGACACGTCAACCCAGCCCGCAGCGTCGCGCGACGACGTCCAATGAGACGAGACGTAGCGAAGCGTCGACCCGTCATCGCCGTGGAGACGATGGGGCTCGAACCCACGACCTCAGGCTTGCAAAGCCCGCGCTCTACCAACTGAGCTACGTCCCCATTAGGAGGGCCTAGCCTAGCCGCACCTCGCGCGTGTGGACATCCCCGAACCGTCCCCGTGAACGGCTCGCGTCGCCACGTCGCGGCAAGCAGCGGCTCTCCCGTGGACGAACGTCAGGGCACCGCGTCGCCGACTGGACGCAACTCGCCACGAAACCGGGGACCGAGGCGAAAGGCGACGAACGCCCAGATCACGAGATCGGTCACGAAGATAGCGCCGGGAAATAGCGCGCCGAGCGTCGTGAACTCGCGCAACGAGAGGATGGTGATCGTCGTGTTGACGACACCGGTGAAGAACGTCCACGCGGTCTCGGACGACGGCACCAGCCACGCCTTTCGAACCGTCGGCAGGCCGGCGAGTTGATCGGCGACCACGAAGGACACCAGCGCGACCGTTGGCTCGTGCACCTGGGTCCAAAAGACGATTCCCGCAACGGAGAGAACGCCGCAGACGATGTCGAAGTGACCGATCCGCCACGTCCCGTCGTGGCCGCGAAACGAGGCCACGACGATCAGGATCGGAATCAACCCAAAGACCAGTGTCATGAGTGCCGCGAGTCCCACGTGCTGCTGCACCTCGACGACAAAGGCGAGGACACCTTCGATCCCCCACAGACTCCACGTCACGCGATTCGGCGACGTCACGCCGCGCACCGTGTCGCGGATGTATCCGGCGGCGCCCACGAACGAAAACGCTGCGGCCAGGTACACGAAGCGAGGGTCGATCACCGGTCCAGTCTGCCGTAGGTTAGTCGTGGCCACGTCGCGAACTAATCTCGGCGTCCATGGACGCCGTCACCTTTCTCGGCCTGACCCAGCACGACGAGCGGACGTGGTCCATGCGCGTCACCGAGCGCGTCATGACCCCGGGTCACTTCTTGTTCGGTGGCTGCGGCCTCGCCGCCGGCGTGGTCGCCCTTGAGGCGGCGAGTGGGCGACCAGCGGTCTGGGCTAGCGCGCAGTATCTGGCGTACGCCCTCGAGGGGGCCGACGTGGACATCACCACGAACCTCGCGGTCGTCGGCGGACACGTCACCCAGGCTCGAGCAACCGCCACGGTGGCGGGCCACGAGATACTGACCGTGAACGCCGCGCTCGGCACCGGACTCCTGACGGGACCGCCGTGGTTAGTCATGCCCGACGTTGCGCCCCCGCACGAGTGCCCGCGCCGAGAGTTGCCAGAGTGGTTTGACCGGTCGATTTTCGAACACGTCGAAACGAGAGTCGCCCTGGGTCGCCGCGCCAGCGAGCTTGACGGTACTCCCGGCTCGCCGGTGAGCGCTCTGTGGGCTCGTATCCCCGGACACCTCGACCCGTCGGCCGCGACCATCGCAATTCTTGGTGACTTCGTGTCTGGCGGCGCTTCGGAACCGCTCGGGCGCCGCACGCGTGGGCGCAGCCTCGATAACACGATTCGGGTAGCAACCCTCACCGCGACGGAGTGGGTTCTCTGCGAAATCCACATGCACGCGCTAGTGGGAGGCTTCGGCCAGGGTACCGCTTTCCTCTGGAGCCAGTCGGGCGTCCTACTCGCTACCGCCAGCCAGTCCATCGCCGCGAAGTTGTGGAACGAGTAAGAAGTGGCGGGGGTGGTGTAGATTGGACATTCCTTGGGGCTATAGCTCAGTCGGTTAGAGCGCGTCACTGATAATGACGAGGTCGTAAGTTCGATTCTTACTAGCCCCACCAGGAGGGTTTCCCGTAATTCCCGGAAATTGTTCCCACAAATCAATGGCCGCTACTTTCCTGGACTCCGGCTCATGGTCGACTGAGCATTGCTGCACTTCCGGTACTAGCGGGTTGAGCTGTCCACAATGCCGTCATGCAACCTGCGCCGAGTGCGTCAGCCTGCGACTCACTCGAGCGACCAGCGGGGTTGGAACGGGTCACCTACTCGCCAGCGAAGCGCTCCCACGCTGACTGACGGGTCATTCCCAGAGACGCTCCGATAGCTTCCCACGTCGCGCCCAGTTCTCTCGCGCGTTTTACGAATCGGGTGAGGTTTCTTTCGGCCTGTGCACCAGCGGCGGCCATCCGAGGGAGGCTGGAAAGCACCCCTTCAAGGTCGAGGCCTTCTTCCCACGATGTCAGTCCTGACGGCAATGAGGGCGGGTTGCTGATGATTTGACTGGAGAGATCCAAGCACTCGTTACAGATATAGACGCCCGGGCCAGCGACCAACTTGGCAACTTCGTTGCTCGGTTTCAGACAGAATGAGCAGTGCGTCGTTGCGGTGTCCTCAGTTATAGCCATGCACTTCTCCCTGGGATCTTGAGTCACTGTCAGGACCAACCTTACTAAGTCAGGTGAAGCCTGACAAGGCAAGGGTTTGACTTCGACAAGCAACGATGCCCTCAATCGGAGGACATTTGCCTGGCACCCCGCTATAACCGGAAGAGCCGATTTACCTGGTTGGCAGGTAGATGGCGCCCGCGAACTGTCTGAGGGCAGGACCCCGCGGACCTGTCGGGCTACCAGTGCTTTCTTGACCATGAGATCCAGCGCTACGCCACACCCAGGGCCGCACCACGAAACGCAGCCTCGACAGGCGATGGCTGGCTGCATCCGGATGCCTAGGTCATGCGCAGTTCGTCCTGAACAGGGCAGACATTCTTTGCCCAAATCCCCACCAACAAGGCTTCCGCATATGCGGGACACTATGCCGCGCGAACGGTCCCCAGGGCTGAACTCGATGACACGCTCCGCGCGCAGTCACGCCCCAAGTCACCGCGAACCCCAACTTTCGTCAGAACCGCGTAACGCTACTTGTGCACCACAGACTCCACCGTCTGGGCGAGAATCGCCTGTCCACCCACGCTCGGATGGACCCCGCAACCCGTCATGGTGCTGCTCGTGTACAGCTGCGTGAGTAGGCCGGCGTTGCACGTGTTGCCCGCGGAGTACTGGGCCGCCTGGTTGAAGGCGGCGTAGCCGTTAGCAATCTCCACGTTGAATCCAGCGGCGCCCTGGTCCAGGGCCTGATTAATCGCTTGACTACCTGCCGAAGCCAGCGCGCTGGAGTAGTTCGTCGAGTAGTAGTTGACGAGAACGATCTGACCCTTGAAGTCGGCGGTGACCCGCAGTCGGTGCAAGATGATGGCCACGTTCTTCGTGACCGTTGCGAGGACGGGCGCCAACTCCGTCGGGGATGCGCACTGGTCCGTCGTGATCTCTTGGCAGATGAAGCCATCATTGGCCCCGATCATCAACGTGATCAAACTGGTTCGCGGGTGCGCCTTCAAATACTGCAGTGCGTAGGCCATCTGGCTGCCCGTGTACGACACGTGCAGCGGGTAGAGCGATCGGTACCCCCCCGCCGCGAACGCTCCCGTCGCGCTGACGTGATTCTCGCAGCCATTGCTCTGCGCGCTGGCATTGAGGAAGCTCGTCGAGGTTTCACCGGGGCACGAGGCGTTCGCCAAGTGCAGACCGAGGGCGGAGGCAACGTCCTCGGGGAAGCCCACGAAGTTGGCGGCCGAACTGTAGTCGGGGGCGGGCACCGTCGTCGATTCGCGATAGCCAAAGGAGACCGAGTCACCGAGTGCCAGGTAGTCGCTACCCGGCGTGACGTGCGCGACGTCGGGAACGTGTCGAGCCGGGGGCGCGCTCGACGCGCCAGCCGAAGTACTGACGAGCCCCAACGACATCACGATCACCGCGCTCGCGCGACGAGCGACCGACCACCTTCGACGAATCATGATCTCCCCCTTGCTACGAATCGTTTCGTAGGCGTCGCGAACGACGTCCCCGCCTGGGTCTATCACGCCACCGGACCGGGCGGCTGCGGCCTGCGCCGTGAGAGCCGCATCCAGGCGATGGAAATCGCGATCCTTAAATGCGCGATCGCCTTCTACGCGAAATAGAGCCTCCTCCCACGTAGATGGCCCGGCTGGTCGGGAAACTCCGGAACATTGGTTTCTCCGTCGATCTGACCTGCTCGGCGCTGATGATTCCGCTACCGCTTCTACGACACTCATACTTGTCCGACTTTGGCGCGGGTGGACCGCGAAACCCTGCTCAAGGAGATCGGCGAGACCAACGCCTCCCCCTGCCCCGCCGACGGTGATCCCCAGGTCGTGGCTCAACCGTGAACGCCACCTCGACGGCCAGCGCGCGGCCCGCTTGTTGCGCGCGACCGGATTTCAAGACAGCGATTTCCACCGCCAGCACGGTCGCCTCGCGGACCCCGCGAACCACTGCGACTTCGTGAAGCTCCAGTTCGTCGCAAGCGAGCGAAAACGCCTCTAGGTGTCCAAAATCAATGAACCCCGTCGCGAAACAATGACGATGTTGGTCGGTAGGTCGACGCGAGCCCGACTTCTCCTCAAACTGACGCACCACCAAGCACGGCCGAGTGTTCTACTGCGTGGTGTTCGACGTATTGAGTGGACACATCGTCGGCTGGAGACCGACGTCCACATCAGTTCAGAGCGTGTGGTCGCCACTATGCCGATAGCCAACTGGCAACGCCAATAGGTCTCCGGCGGCATCGATCACGCCGACTGCGGTCCCCAGTGCACCAACTGGGCCATCGGATATCGCCTGCATGGGGCAAACTCCTACGAGTTCGTCGTCCATTTAGAGAACCTGGTCAGATCCAATTCGCGGAAGTCCCAGCGATCACCTGCAAATCGGCGCTGGTGACGATGGGCACATTTCGTGGTGAAAGTCGAGACGCCTGGATTCGATATCGAATTTCGTTGCTACACCAGTCACGAAAAGCCTTTACTCATGGGGGGTTCGTAATAGTGGGAATCTCTCACCAAGGGGGATTGCGGAAACGTATCTCCTGGTAGAGGGTAGAGCCAGGTCCGCCGAGTGCGCACCGTCGGGCGAACTGTCCGCGATCACGGCCAGCGAGTCGAATCCGATGACGGGCACGAACGTGGCGCTTACCGGCACTTCGGAAATGAGCGGACCTCACGGGTCAGCCGTTATGTCTCGCCTGAGAACCGCTCCCACCCTAACTGGCGAGTCATGCTCAGCGACGCACCGAATGTCGCCCACGTGGCCCCGAGCGCTCTCGCCCGGTGCACCCAGTGCGCGAGGTTGCACTCGACCTGCGTGTTGGCGGAAGCCATTCGCGGTGGCTCAGGAACACACCGTCAAGGTCCGGGTTCTCCTCCCACGAGCTCAAGTCCGGCGGCAGGGACCGGTGGGCTGCTGATGAGCTGGCTGCACAGGTCCACGCATTCATTGCGGATGAACACCCCCGGGCCGACCACCACCCTCGCCACTGCGACGCGCGGCCGTAGTCAACATGAGTAGGACGTGCTTGCGAGTGGATCGGACATGGCGAGCCAGCCTCTCCTTCGCCTGGAGTTATTAGCGATCACCTCACGGTGTCAGGCATTTCCTGACGAGCGAGATCCCTCGAGTTCTCACACCGGTACTTCCTGTTGACCCCTTAAGTCCGACGAACCATCACGAGCCGAGCAATCCTCAACTCGAGCAGACAATCACCTGGCGGCTCCGCTGATCGTCACGGCGTGATTTGGAGCCAGTGGTCAATCACGCGGGTGACCTCGACGTGCAGTTCGGCGGTTCGAACAGCGTCGTGGGCGAACATGCCGTGGTCGGCGCCTTCGATTTCAACGACATCCCCACCGATCGTGCGCGCGACTTCGAGGTCCCACGCCGGATCGCGCGCGCCGCCGATCAAGAGCTGTCGTGCCGGGTTGCGGGTCATCGCTTCGACGACGTCGGGAAGGTGTAGTAGTGGCGTCAGCCAGACGGCGTCGTAGCCGCGGCGGGTGGCGTAGTCCGCGCTGCACGTGCCGAGCGATTTCCCGACAACCAGTACCCGGCCATCAAACTCCCCAACCGCCTCACGTAGTTGGGCGCCTGCCCAGTCGATCAGGGGCCCGGTATCTAGTTGCGGTGCATCCCACGACACGGCGCGAACCCGCCACGCTCGTCGAGATGCGGCATGACCCGCGAAGGTGAGTAGCGGCATCGTGGCCGGGTAGTTCCGGCCGGGCAAGAGCACGGCGAGCCCGACCGGGTCATCAGTTTCAACCGGCCAATCGACGCATTCACTCACGCTCGAACCTCCAGGTTCTCGTGGCCAGCCTACGTACGAGTTCTCGCTTGCCGATCGCGGCCATCGCCACGAAACGTCGCCCGCGAAGCCACGAGAGTACTCGAGGCTACTTGCACCAACGTGAGGCGCCGAACTCCGTCGACACCGTGCAGTGAGGCGACGGCGAGACACGTTGCGCCTCGTGCCGCCCGAACTGGCGACTGAGCAGACGACGGCCTCCCACTCCTGTCGGGCCCGACCGCATTGCGGCTACGTGGACCGTCCTTCGCACTGAGCCGCATCCCACCACGGGGGATCATGGACGTGACCCCCTCGCCTTTTGGTCGCAGCGTTGAACAACATTGTTCCTCGGTGGCGAGTTGGTACGGCGCACGCGAATCACGACGTGACTCCGTGATATCACCGATGGGGGTTAAGCCCCGCGTCCCCTCCTTCGAAGGCGCCGAGAGCTGCGCATGCAGTTTCCACTGACCGTCCACGGTCGTTGGACGAGTTCCAGAGGGATCTCACGCCCTGAAGGCGAAGCAGTCGTCCGGGGACCACACGTGGCCCTCGGTGGCGTGAAATCCGCGCAGCCATAGAACGCCATCGACTGCTCTCACATAGAAGCCCTTGGGTAAGACGTCGTCGTGGTCGAGAGGAGCCGATGCGACGGTTATCGAGCCAACTGGCGCGCAACCGTCAGACGCAACCGAACCAGGAACAGAAGCCTGGTCAGTCATAGCCAGCCGTAGATAGGGCCCCGTGACATCCGGACAGAGCGAGAGACCCGCCTCGCGAGCGCGTGAGAATATTGAAGACAAGGTCGCGTCGCCGTTGACCCCGATCTGTCGAACCGTGCACAGGACAACGTGAAAGGACTCGAACCGTTGCCGGTCGAAGATCGAACTTTTGAGCAGAGTGTCAGCTGACGCATTGAGCTGCACACCCAACTCGTCGAGTTCGGCCCGCAATTCCTGTCGACTCAAGTCGCCTACGCGAAGTTGATTCGAGAAGGACAGGCCCGCGCCGCTCACCGCGCCACCTTATCGTCCCGCATTCACGCGTCCGGGGTGACCACAGCACGGTGCGCGGCTCCCTCGTCGCGAGAAGATCTGGCGCTGCTGACGGCGACCACTCCCGTGGACCCTTAACGTCACGTTCCGTTTTGGCCACCACCAGGATTCCAGTGGTGGTGCAGAACGATCGGGCTGGCCAGCAGTGGCTACGTAGCCGGCGCGCTGGCGTTACGGCGTACGGTCGAGATATTCGGCGATTATGAGCGACGACGTTCCTTGGACACGACCGTCGTAAGGAGTGACTCGGATGAAGGTTCCCAATCCGTTCGAACAACGATATGGCTCGCAAGTGGGCGCGCCTTCTTCACGTGTCGTCGGGGGATCAGTACGGGGGACCTCGAAAGGGTCATCTGCACGCCTCAACACGTTGGGCGCGAAGGACGAACGACTCGCCGCGCGCAGCACGACAGCAACGCCGCCGACACGATTGCCATTGCGCCGTGTCGCCAGCGGATGGCAGACTCCGTCAGTGGTCCGCTCGATGTATACGATTGACCGCCTCGATGCGAGGACCTGGGAGTCCTTCGTCGACCTCGTTGAGCGCAACAACGGAATCTACGGGGGGTGCTGGTGCGCCCCCAACCACGTCGAGTACCAACGCGGCGTCAGCGTTCCGCGCACCGTGAAAGAGCAGTTGGTGATGAACGGCCGAGCGCACGCGTCACTCGTCGTCGATCAAGATGGCCTTGCCCAGGGTTGGTGTCAGTACGGTCCGGCGAACAGCCTTCACCTCAAGCACGCGCGAGCGTACGCCAAGGACCCTCCGCTCCCCGCCCAGTGGCGCATCGCGTGCATCTTCGTGGACCGACGTCACCGCGGACAAGGTGTCGCTCGCGCCGCGTTGACGGGTGCGCTCGACCAGATCGCCGACGCCGGCGGCGGTCGAGTCGAGTCGATCTCTGAGACCACGCTGGGGCGAGAGGCACAGGGCCGCTTCCTCTTCAGCGCCACCGTCGAGCTCTTCGAGGAACTGGGGTTCAGTCGCGTTCGTCAGGTGGGCAAGCACGCGTGGATCGTCACCCGTTCCGTAGAGGCCCCAGCTACGTAGTCGCCACTCGGTGAACGTGCTCGCGGGCGCGACGAGAGAGCATCCACTGGCCTCGCCCATCACCACGGCTACGTATAGCACACCTCTTGGCGAGGATGGTGAGTTGGACTCGTCCGCGTTGTGGTTGGTGGCGTCGCCCAACGTCGCCATTGCGCCGATCGTGACCGGCTTGGTTTGACGGGTCATCGGTCCTTCGACAAGTCTCAGGACAGCGCCACGATTGCCGGCGATCACCACTCACCTTGCGCGGTGGATGATCACTTCGGATGGACTGTCGTGGCGGGGATCCTCGCGGTGCAACGCGCGCTAACAAACCCCTCGTGACGAAACAAGGGACCGGCTCGAGGTGGCCGCTAGTCGAATAGACGATTGGCCACGTGTGGCGACCAGCCGAGTGCTCGACGCCTCGACGAAGTCAGGGCGAACCGGGTTCAGAGACTGCGGTGATGCCATCGACTGAGCCGTCGAAGCGGTTGAGCAAGAGCTCGTGACTCCATTCCATTGACCTCGGAACAGCGAGATCAGTGGCTCGTTACAGGTCCCCCGACAGTGCGCCATCGTTGGTCGCGTCAGAACCTACTTCGCGTTCGTGACCGCCACTCGACGGCAGGATACCGATGGTGCCTGCCGTCGACGTACCTGATGCCGCGGGCACGACGAAGACGGTGTCGCCGACCCGTACGCGGGCGATCGTCGTGTGCTGACGACCGCTCAGCACGACCGTTGACGGGGTGAGCCCGTAGGTCGACGTCACACCGGAGCGGCTGCGCACCGTCAGCGAGCGTGACGTGACCGAGACGACCGTGCTCGGACTGACAACGCCCAAGGGCGCGGCGACGGTGATCGCTCGTGACGACTCGCTCGACGACGCCAGCGACGACAACGTCGCGCTGGACGCGCCGACGTTAATCGCCGGGGACACAGCGGGCCTGCTCGCGGTCGCGTGAGCACTGAGGTGCGCGACCAGCACGCCAGACCCGACCGCGGCGAGCGCGGCCACGGCCCACGTACCCACCTGCTTCGCGCGCTTTGCGGTTGATCGATACACGGGTCGGTCTCCTTACTCGAGCTCGGTCGTCGCCGAGTACTACCCAGCGTGGCGATGCGTCATGATGACCGGCTATGCCCTCGCTAAGTTGCCCGTAAGAGTTGCTCGGCGCCGCGTGGACAGTCGCGCGGCGCCGACCTCGCCGTCGCCAGTTCCGCGAACAATGCGTTAGCGTCGGTGGCGTAGAGAAGGGTGTGGATTATGGCGAATGACCAGTCAGCACTGAGCAGCGTCGAGCGAGAACGAGCGTCCGTCTTCCATTCGTGGTCAGCGCAAGGCGCGATCAACCCGATGATGGTTCGATCGGCCTCCGGCGCCACCGTGACCACCGAGGACGGTACGACGTACCTCGACTTCTCGTCTCAACTGGTGAACACCAACCTCGGTCACCAGCACCCCGACGTCGTGGCTGCCATTCAGTCCCAGGCCGCAACGCTCTGCACAATCGCGCCCCAGCACGGCTACCAGGCGCGGTATCGGGCCGCCGAGTTGATCCTCGAGCACTCCTTCGACGGTGCGGCGAAGGTCTTCTTCACGAGCGGCGGCACCGAGTCCGTGGAGCACGCCGTTCGCATGGCTCGACTCCACACCGGCCGCCACAAGGTGCTCGCCACCTACCGGAGCTACCACGGCGCTACCGCGACCTCGATCAATCTCACCGGTGATCCTCGACGGTGGCCGAATGACCACGGATCGGCCGGCGTCGTGCACTTCTTTGGCCCCTATCTCTATCGATCGTCGTACCACGCAACCACACCCGAACAAGAGACCGAACGCGTGCTCGCTCACCTCGACGAGACGATCCGCTTCGAGGGCCCCAACTCCATCGCGGCGCTGATCCTCGAAACGATTCCCGGTACCGCCGGCATCCTCGTCCCGCCGCCGGGCTACCTCCAGGGCGTGCGGGAGATCTGCGATCGCTACGGCATCGTCTACATCGCCGACGAGGTGATGGCCGGCTTCGGCCGTGCGGGCGCGTGGTTCGCCTACCAGCGCTACGACGTCAAGCCCGATCTGGTCACCTTCGCCAAGGGAGTCAATTCGGGCTACGTGCCCCTCGGCGGCGTGGTGTTGAACGAGGCCATCAGCCACACCTTCGACGATCGCGTCTACCCGGGCGGTCTGACGTACTCGGGTCACCCGCTGGCCTGCGCGGCGGCCGTCGCCACGATCGAGGTGATGGAGCGCGACGACGTCATCGGCCACGCTCGGCGACTCGGTGATGACGTGATCGGACCACAACTGGCCGCCATAGCCGAGCGTCACCCCAGCGTCGGCGAGGTCCGTGGCACCGGCGTCTTCTTCGCCGTCGAACTCGTGAGCGACCGCGCAAGCCGTGAGCCCCTCGCCCCGTACGGTGCGAGTTCGCCGGCGATGAACGAGGTCATCGCCGCCTGCCGCGACGAGGGACTGCTCATCTTCGCCAACTTCAATCGACTCCACGTCGTGCCGCCGTGCACGATCGACGAGGCGGATCTGCTCGACGGGCTCGCCCGACTCGATCGTGCACTGCACGTGGCCGATCACCACTACGTCGGCGCGTGACGAGCGACGAGCGTCGCGTCCGCGTCGCGACGCTGCTGCGTGAACTGGGTCACGCCTTCGTCGCCCACGAGGTAGCCGACGACGAGCTCGACCGACTCGCGGTGGACGTGGCGAATCTGGTCCAGCGGGTCGTGGCTGGCGAACCGCGAACTATCACGGTGGAGCCCCATACCCTGACCGCGCTGACCGAGCGGCGCCTACGTGACGTGACGTACCTGCACCAGTATCTGGTCAGCGACTCGGTCGTGGCCGGGGGAGCCAACCCCATGGGCCTCGGAGCGCGGTACTGGCGCGAGGACGACGTCGCGGTGATGGAGGTCGTGATCGGCCGGGCCTTCGAAGGTGCCCCCGGACGCAGCCACGGGGGCATCGTCGCGACCTTAATCGACGAGACCATGGGCCTCGTGCTCGCCCAGCGCGGCCTCGTCGCGCTGACGGCGCAGCTGGACGTGAACTTCCGCGCCGCCGTGCCCATCGGCGAGCCGGTCGTGGCACGGGCCTGGCTCGAGCACCGAGACGGTCGAAAGCTCACCATCACGGCGACTGCCTCGGTCGACGGCAATATTGTCGTTGACGCCGATGCCCTGTTCATCGCGATCGATCCCTCCCAGTTCCTCGAGCAGGCCGAAGCGGACTGACCGATCACCGGGACGCCCGCTCGACTGGCTCAACGAGTTCCGAGACCGTCACCGGCACCCGATCGTGACGATCGTCCTCTGAACGACCTCGGGAACAATGCCCGTAGGCTGCTCTCGTGCCCGCGATCACCGTTGACAACCCCCTCGAACTACCGTGTCTAGTGGCCCCGGGCGTGACTGATCGTCCTCGTCGCGTCAGCGCCATCACCACGGCGCCCCGGGGACTGGAGGGGGAAGGATTCCCCGTGCGCCGGGCCTTCGCCGGCGTCGATCTCGCCGACCTCGACCCCTTTGTTCACATGGATCAGATGGGCGAGGTCGACTACGGCCCGGGTGAACCCAGGGGCACGCCGTGGCACCCCCACCGCGGCTTCGAGACCGTCACGTACATGATCGACGGAACGTTCGTGCACCAGGATTCCATTGGCGGCGGCGGCGTCATTCAAAACGGCGCCACCCAGTGGATGACCGCGGGGTCGGGGATCTTGCATATCGAACGGCCGCCGGACGAGCTGATCGATTCCGGCGGGCTCTTCCACGGCGTTCAGTTGTGGGTTAACTTGCCCGCGGCGCTGAAGATGACCAACCCGCGGTACCAGGACATCGACGCGGCGGCGGTCGCGCTGCTGACCAACGAGACCGGCGACGCCGTGATCCGCGTGATCGCCGGGCGCCTCGGCGACTACGGCGGGCCCGGTGATACCCACACCCCCATCACGCTCGTCCACGTCTCGCTGTTACCCGGTGGGCGTCTCGCGCTGCCGTGGAACCCGACGTACAACGCGCTGACCTACGTGCTCGCGGGGACGGGCACCGTCGGCCTCGACCGCCAACCGATTCACGACGGTCAGCTCGCGGTCCACCGCGACGGTGACTTCGTGGTGCTAGCGGCCGACGAACACCAGGACTCGCGCACCAGCTCGCTCGAGGTGCTGGTGCTCGGCGGCCAGCCGATTCGCGAACCGGTCGCCGCCTACGGACCCTTCGTGATGAACACCCGTCACGAGCTTCAGCAGGCCTTCGACGACTACCAGGCCGGGCGGCTCGGACGCGTCCCCGCCGAGCACATCTAGTCCACCAAGGCGACCTGCGAACTCGACCAATGACGCGACGGCCACACCTGTCGCGTACTGGCCGCGTCGGGGCCGATCTCGCTTCGAGCGCAGGGCCGGGTTCCTCAGACGTATCGCCTACTAGCCCGCCGCGACCAGTCAGTGCATCGCAGCCGAGGTCGGCGCGTCAACCGAGAAGTGGTACAACCAAGCCCCAGTAAGATCCCGTGCACGGGCGACGGAACCCAACGGAAGGATTGACCATGACGACAGCGGTCATTGTGGACGCACTGCGCACCCCCGGCGGCAAGCGAAACGGCAAGCTGCGCAACTGGCACAGCGTCGATCTGGCCTCGGAGGCGCTGCGCGCGCTCGCGGCGCGCAATGATCTCGACCCCGGGTTGATTGACGACGTCATCATGGGCTGCGTCTCTCAAACTGGCGAGCAGGCCTTCAACGTCGGGAGAAACGCCGTGCTGGCCGCCGGTTGGCCCGAGTCGGTGCCAGCGACCACGATTGACCGCCAGTGCGGATCGAGTCAGCAGGCTTTGCACTTCGCCGCCCAGGGCGTTATCGCCGGCGCCTACGACGTCGTCGTCGCGGCCGGGGTCGAGGTGATGACCCGCGTCCCGATGGGCTCGTCGGTCGGCCAGAACTCCGGCTTTCCCTTCGGCCCGCGAGTCGCAGAACGATACGAGCCCGTCGGCGGCCTGCGCAACCAGGGCATCGGCGCCGAGATGATCGCCGATCAATGGGGCATCAGCCGCGAGGAGCTCGACGCCTTCAGCCTCGAGAGCCATCGGCGCGCGGCGCGCGCCACCGACGAGGGGCGCTTCGAACACGAGATCGTGCCGATCGCCGTACGCGACGACGACGGGCACCCGACCGACGAGGTACTGAGCGTGGACGAAGGTATCCGGGCCGACTCGACGCTCGAGGCGCTCGCGAAGCTCAAGCCCGCGTTTCAAGAGAACGGCAAGGTCACGGCGGGCAATTCATCCCAGATCACCGACGGTGCGTCGGCGGTCTTGATCATGTCCGAGGAACGGGCTCGCGCGCTCGGCTACCGACCCCGCGCACGTTTCCACGCCTTCGCGCTCGCGGGGGTTGATCCCGTCACCATGCTTACCGGCCCGATTCCGGCCACCGCCAAGGTCCTCGATCGCGCCGGGTTGACCCTCGACGAGATCGACCTCGTCGAGATCAATGAGGCCTTCGCCTCAGTCGTGCTGGCGTGGCAGAAAGAGCACCACGCCGACCTGTCCAAGGTGAACGTGAATGGCGGGGCGATCGCCCTCGGCCACCCCCTTGGCGCATCCGGCGCGAAGCTGGCCGCGACGCTGCTCAACGAGCTCGAGCGCACGGGCGGTCGCTACGGGCTGCTCACGATGTGCGAGGGCGGTGGGCTCGCCAACGCGACCGTGATTGAGCGTCTGGACTAGCGAAAGCGCGTGGCCAGGTAGAAGGCCGCGAACATCGACACCAGTCCGATCACCAGGTACCACGACGACGTCGAGCCCGGCAGGACCTGCATGTAGTTGAGCACGATCACGAGCAGTCCGAAGAGCAGCAGGTCGAGCAGCATCCACCCGTACCAGTGGGGGCTGTGATCGGCGCCCGCGGGCCGAGGCGGCGTGTAGCGGCCGCGTCGCTCGGCCGATACGTAACGACCCATCTCTTTGCTGGTGCGTCGCTTGGGCCCGTTTGATGCCATAGCCGTCCATGGTACTCAATGACCGGCGCGAACCCGCTACGGACAGACCGTGACGTCCACGCTCGAGTCGTAGGGGGCTGAGATACCCGGGCCGGGGTTCTGACTGATGATCTGGCCCGACGTGCCCGGGGTCAGACAGTCCGTCGGCAGCGCGTCGGTGACTTGGCCAAGGTTGAGGCCCTGCGCCGAGAGCGTGGTCGACGCCGAGGCCGTCGTCTGGCCGATCACGTTCGGCACCACGATCTGGCAGACCCCTGACGACGTCACGAGCTCGATGGTCGTTCCCGCAGTCACCGGCTGACCGGCCGCGGGAACCGTACGCAACACCGAACCCTGGGGCACCGAGTTCGAGCAGCCCGTCGTCGTCGTCGGGCTTACCGACAGCCCGTACTGACCGAGCGTCGACGCGGCCTGCAAGGTCGACTGCCCGCGCACGTCGGGCAGCGTAAAAGCGGCCCCCTGGGAGAGCACGGTGAGTGTGACCGTGGCCCCGACGTGCGTCACGGTACCGCCACTCGGCGACTGGGTTAGGACGGTGTTGGGAATGCCCCCGACCGGAGCCGTTTGGGTCTGGTTGACCTTGACCACGAGCTTCAGTTGCTGAAGTGCGTTCAGGGCAACCGAGAGTTGCTTACCGGTCTCGTCGGGCAGCGTTACCGCCGCCGGTGCCGGTCCTTCGCTCACCTGCAGGGTCACCGTCGCACCCTTGGTGACCGACGTGCCCGCCGCCGGATCGGTGGCCACGACCGTGCCCGACGCCTGCGACGAGTGCACGAGGGTCGTCGTCCCCAGAACCAGATTGTCGGCGAGCAGGGTCGACGAGGCGGCGGCCACGGTCTGGCCCACGACGTGGGGCATCGTCACGGTGGACGACGCTGGGGACAGTCGCAGGTAGACGATGCCGCCCGCGGCCAGCAGGGCGATCACCACCAGCGTCACGATGAGTCCGGTCGCGCCGCGACGCCGGCGGCGCACGTCGGTGCGCGGTCCCGACATCACCGGGACGGCCTGGGTGCGTTCACCAGGCGCGACCGTCGCCACGGCCCGGGTCACGTCGGCACCGTAGTAGGAACCGTCGCGGGTGGCTGCGTGCACCGGTTGGCCCTCAGTGAAACGGACGAGATCGGCGCGCAGCTCGTCGGCCGTCTGGTAGCGCTGGGCCGGCGACTTCGCGAGGGCGAGCATGACGATCGCTTCGAGGTCAGCGGGCACCGAGTCGGCGAAGTCCGACGGCGCGGGAACGGTTGAGTGCACGTGCTGGCTCGACACGGCGACCGGCGTGTCGCCAATGAACGGTGGGCGTCCGACGAGGAGTTCGTAGAGCACCACACCGAGCGAGTAGACATCACTTCGCCCATCGACCGCGGCGCCCTCGGCCTGCTCGGGGGAGAAGTAGGTCGCGGTTCCCATCACCGAGCCAACCTCGGCGAGGTGGTCTTCAACGGCCACCGCCTGGGCGATGCCGAAGTCGGTCACCTTCACCTGACCGTCGGCGGTGATCAGAATGTTGCCCGGCTTCACGTCACGGTGCACGACGCCGCTGCGGTGCGCGTAGCCGAGGGCGGCCGCGACCTGCGCGATGATCTGCGCGGAACGAGCCGGCGTCAGCGTCCGCGAGCCGCGCACGATCTCGGCGAGCGACGTGCCGTCGACGAGCTCCATCACGATGAAGTAGGTCCCGCCGTCCTGGCCCCAGTCAAAGACGGGAACGATGTTCGGGTGCGAGAGGTTGGCCGCGGCCTGCGCCTCGCGCCGGAAGCGCTCGACGAAGGTCGGGTCCGCCGAGAGTTCGGGATAGAGGATCTTCAGCGCTACGGCGCGATTGAGCAGGATGTCCTGGGCCCGATAGACCATGGCCATCCCGCCCCGGGCGATCAGGTGGGTGACTTGGTATCGATTCGAGTAGATACGTGGGTCGCTAACGGGCTCCATACCGGCCCCAGCCTACGTCGTGGCCCAGCGCACAACACCGCGTCACGGGGCGCACGTAGTCGCCGTTCCCGACGGAGGTAGTCCCGCCTGAAGCGACAACGCCCCTTCGACGAGACAGCGCATGATCGGACCGGCGACCGAGGCGCCGGTCGCCGAGGTCACCTGGTACGGCACGACGACCGCGACGGCGACCGTCGGGTTCGACGCCGGCGCGAAGGCGATCATCCAGTCATCGGTGTTCTGGACTGCGTTACCGACCTGGGACGTGCCAGTCTTCGCCCCGGCGTCGACCCACGATGGGAAGGTTCCCGCGGCGGTCCCATACCGGGCGACGGCCTGCATCAGCGGCACGATGCGCGCCGCTTGGGCCGCGGTGAGTGGCGTCTTCCAGGGCTTGTCCCCGTACCGCAGCACCGTCGTGCCGTCGGGTCCGGTCACGTAGTCGAGCAGGTGTGGGGTCATAATGGTGCCGCCGTCAGCGATCGCGGCCGCCACCAACGCCATCTGCAGGGCCGACGCCCGGACGTTCTGCTGGCCGATCGCCGAGTACGCGATGCCCGGCTTGTTGTAGAGGAAGGACGACGCCGACGGGAAGAAGCTGGGCTGCGCCCCCGGCAGGTCGATCGGCGGCACCTCGTTGAAGCCGAACGAGTCGGCCGTCTCGGCCAGGATGTTTCCACCGAGGTCAAGTCCGATGAGCGCGTAGCCCTGGTCGCACGACGGGGGCAGCATCGCGGGGATGTCGCCACCGCACGGCACGAAGGCGTAGTTGGAGAGCGTCTTGTTCGAGTCAGGCAGGTGAATCGTCGCCACCACCGGATACTGCTTGTAGAAGAGGCTCGGCTTCTTCGCCACGACCGCACTGGTCGTCACGATCTTGAAGGTCGAGCCGGGGGGAAACGTCTGTTGGATGGCGAGGTTGCCGAGGGGCGGAAAGCCGTCGGCGTTGTTCGCCACGTCGGTCTTCCACGCCTTCTCGGCGACGGCGAAGATCGGTGACTCGAGTGGCACCGGGTTGTAGGTCGGATTCGAGTACATCGCCAGCACATCGCCGTTTCGAGGGTCAAGCACCACCGCCGCGCCGTATCGACCCGCCAGGGCCGTCGCCGCGACTCGCTCCAGCTTGGGCTGCAGCGTCAGGGTGACCGTGTCTGCCGCCGAGGTTGGGGCGAGGACCTGGGCGAAACTCTGTGGAGGTTGGGCGTGCGCCACGAGGTACTGGTTGTACTCGGCCTCGAGGGCCCACGTCCCGTAGGACGGTGAGGCGAAGCCGACCAGCCCCGAAGTCAGCGCCCCCAGGGGATAGACCCTGGTGTAGGGGTAGTAGCCCGACGTGGACGGAACCGACTGCGCAAGGATCGTACCGTCAGCGGCAACGATCTCGCCGCGCGGGTACTGGTTCCCCGCCTGGTAGTTCCGGGGATTTTGAATCGAGTTGTCAAGGGCGCTAGCCCGGAAGAACTGCACGTTCATCGACTGGGCCGCGAGCGCCACAAAGAGCAAGAGAATCACGACCGCGAAGACGCCCAGTCGACGCGACACCCTCAGCCCTTCACTTTCGTCGTCGCCGTAGCGGCTCGGGTGGTCGTCGTCACCGGGACGGTCGTCGTCGTAGTCGTCGTGGTGGCAATCGGCACGGAGCGAGTCAGGTGCCAGGCTCGATTCAAGTACGCCGCGTAGTTAAGCGCCGCATTCAGCGATGGTTCAGTGATCGTCGCCGCCAACGCCCGCTGATCCGCCGGCCGCAGGTGCGCTGACGGGAAGGTCGTGTCGAGGAGCTTGCGAGGCTGGAACCAGAGGACTCCGTTCGGCTGACCCTGGTAGACGGCTATCGTGCCCTGGTCGTCCGCCAAGTAGTAGCTCGAGTACGCGTACCAGTGCATGATCGCAACGAAGCCCACGGCGACGCCGACCAAGACGAGACCGGCGAGCATGACTCGCCACGTCACGCGCGCACGGCGCCGGCGAGGCGCCGGCGCCGAAACCGGTGACGGGGTCGGGGACGTCGAGATCGTCTTTTTAACCGGGCTCAGGGTAGTGACCACCTCGTCGAACTCGACGAGCACGACCGAGATGTTGTCTCGGCCGCCGGACGCGCGCGCGGCGGCCACGAGTTGCTCCACGGCGTCCTCGAGCGGCATCGGCGGACTAGCCAGTTGCACGAGTTGGTCAGGGGTGAGCTCGTTGGATAGGCCGTCGCTACAGAGCAGCAGGCGATCGCCGGCCTGCGCCGAAACCGACTCGACGTCAACGTCGACGCTCGCGTCCATGCCCAGGACCCGGGTTAGCTGGTGACGCCGCGGATGGACTTCGGCCTCTTCCGGGGTGAGCCGACCCATGCGAACCCACTCCTCAGCGACGCTATGGTCGTCGCTGAGCTGGCGCAACGCCCCGTCGCGCAGCTGGTACGCGCGCGAGTCGCCTACGTTCACCAGGGTCGGCGAAACCATCCCCGCGATGTCTTCCGTGAGTCCAACCGCGATGATGGTGGTGCCCATGCCGAAGCGTTCGGGATTGGCCGCGGCGTCATCGAGCACCGCTCGATTGGCCGCCTCGACGGCGGCGTACAACCCCTCGATGGTTTCGTCCTCGTGGAACACCCGAGAGACGACCTCCACGGCAAGGGTGGATGCGACCTCGCCCGCCGCGTGACCGCCCATCCCGTCAGCGACGATCGCCAGCGTGGCGTCGACCCGTACGGCGTCCTCGTTCGTGTCGCGCACCAGTCCGACGTCGGTGGCAGCTGCGTAGCGCCATCGCGTCAACGAACCACCTCCAGCAATACCCCGCCGACCTGAATGACGTCGCCGCGCTCAAGGCGCGCTCGGCCACGCAGCAGCTCTTCATTGACGTACGTGCCGTTGGTCGAACCCAAATCTTCGATGGTGAGATCGCCTCCGTCGTTGGCGACGCGCGCGTGGCGCGTAGACAGATACGTGTCGGCGAGGCTCACGTCACAGTCGGCGCCCCGTCCAATAACTATCGCGACGTCGACCGCGATGCGCTCACCGTGGCGTTCCTCAGGCTCTAGAAATTCGAGCTCAAGGGGACCACGCCGCCGGCGCCCCTTGGACGTGCCGTCGGCGACCGGACGGGATTCCACGGCGGCCACGCGAAGCACGCGGGCGAAGAACAAGACGGCCACCACCATGACCAGGATCTGCAGCGGACGGATCACCGCGGCGTAACTCGACGACGCGGCGAGAAGACTCAAGCCAACTCGATCCGTAGGTGGAGCGGACCGATCGTCACGTCGTCCCGGGGCGACAGTGACACCGCCGAGACTCGATGCCCATTGACGTAGGTCCCGTTAGTCGACTGTAAATCCCTGATCGCCACGCCCTCGCTCGTCTTCCACACCTCCGCGTGGCGACGTGAGACGTTCGGGTCGTTGATCACGAATGTGACCTCAGGACTGCGCCCAATGACGACTGGTTGGTCACCAATCGTCGCCGTTCGGCCGTCGTCGGCGATGAGGCGGGGCTGCGACTCGCCACCGACGAACTCGGTCGTCACGGCCACGTCGCCCGTTCGTAGATCGTCGTCGACGTAGATGGCGACCGAGACGGGGCCGACGAAGTTGTAGCCCTCGTTGATCGCGTGTTGACGAACGGTCTCTTCCAGCTCGCTGATGAGCGCCTTTTGGAAACCGTCGAACCGCTCGGCGTCCACAACGCTCAGCCACACGTGCACGTCATTGGGCGAAATCGGACCTTGCGTAGTCAGCTGGCGCGTCAGATCGATCTCTCGAATAATGCGCGCCCCAATCTCGATAGGTTGCAGTCCGCCCTTGAACGGACGTGAAAACGTCCGTTCAAAGATCCGCTCCAGGCGGTTTTCCACAGACTTCAGCACCATAGTCTTCCAATGGTATCGGTCGCACCGGGGAAAACGTCGGCGCAGCGAGACGTGGCCGTCCCGTGGGCTAATGTAACCAGGTCCCAGGGCGAGTGGCGAAATAGGCAGACGCGCAGGCTTCAGGTGCCTGTATCCGAAAGGATGTGGGGGTTCAAGTCCCCCCTCGCCCACCAGGGTAAAGGACCGGCTGCCGGTCGCCGGTACCCGTTTACTGACGTCGTCGCTCGCGTACACGGTCGAACCGACGGCGCGGTGCGTCCCACGACAGATCAGTTCTACGTATCTGAACGGGTTCTGCTGGAGCGACACTCGCGGTGCCGCGTGGTGCCGGTAAGCCTGCGTTCAAGGAGGGATGTCGCGGTTTACCTCGTTGGCGAGTGGTTTGGCGGCCCCGACGCCGCAACCCTCGCCGATGGTGCGCGAGGTCCACTATCGAGCCAATCGTGATGACGTGGCCGCCACCGCGGTGGCGACGTCAGCGCCAACGCACGAGGCACGTTCGCCGCGAGGTCTGAAGCGCGATCAACCTCCGTCGAGGGTTCGGCGTCCAGAGCCGTGCCGTGCGGTAATTTTCTGCTCGTACGATCCGTAGCCGTCGTGGAGCATCTCGTCGGTCACGCGCGAGGAGTTTCGTGTCATCGACCACCCGTCTCGAACCCCAGATCGTTCGAACGGGCGTTGTCGTGGTGCTGGGCACGATCATGTCGATTCTCGACACCACCATCGTGGCTGTCGCGCTGCACACGCTCAGTCACGACTTTCGAGTCAGCATCGCGACGATTCAGTGGGTGACCACCGGCTATCTGCTCGCCCTCGCCATCGTGATCCCGGTATCAGGATGGGCGGTGCACCGATTCGGCGCCAAACCCGTCTACCAGATCTCGCTAGGACTCTTCGTTCTCGGCTCAGCCTTTAGCGGCCTCGCGTGGTCGGCCACCGCCCTCATCGTCTTTCGCGTCATTCAGGGCGTCGGGGGAGGGATGATCGTACCCGTTGGCCAGTCAATCCTGGCGCGCACCGCCGGACCACAGCGAATGTCTGAGGTCATGGCGATCGTCGGCGTCCCCCAACTACTCGGTCCCATACTCGGCCCGGTCCTCGGCGGGCTGATCGTATCGAACACGACGTGGCGCTGGATATTTTTCGTGAACGTGCCCATCGGCGTCGTCGCACTCGTACTAGCCCAGCGCTTTCTCACCCCGACTGCGCCAGATGGAGCACGGCGGTTCGACCTTCTCGGTTTCGCGCTGCTCTCGCCCGGCCTCGCCCTCGTCGTCTACGGTCTGGCCGAGGTCGGCACGCAGGGCGGTTTTCACGGCGCCGCGGTCTGGGACAGCATCGGACTCGGCGTAGCCCTTATCGCGGGCTTCGTCGCGCGGGCCCTGACGGCGCCAGAGCCGCTCATTGATCTGCGTCTCTTCCGAGATCGCACCTTCGCGCTGGCCTCCACCGGCATCTTCCTGCTCGGTGGCGCCCTCTACGGGACGATGTTCCTACTGCCTCTGTACTACCAAATCGCGCGCGGCGACTCGGCCTGGGTGGCCGGGCTCATGATGGCGCCCCAGGGGATCGGCGCTGCCATCTCCATGCGACCGGGCGGCATTCTCGCCGATCAGCGCGGTCCGCGCTACGTGGTTCCCGTGGGCGTCGTCGTCCTCTCCATCGGCACCTTCGCCTACACCCAGGTGAACGCGAGCTCTAACTACGTGATGCTCGCCATCGCCCTCTTCATTCGGGGCCTCGGCATGGGCATCACCATGATGCCCACCTTCGCCTCGTCGTACCGCAACCTCACCCACGACGACGTTCCCAAGGCCACGTCGGCGACCAACATCCTTCGCCAAGTCGGCGGTTCACTCGGCGTCGCGATATTCGCCGTGGTGCTGCAAACGCGGGTGACGCGCACGCTGCCGACCACCGGAGCGCTCATCCAAGCCGGCAGACTGCGTCCAACGCCGAGCGAGCTTCAGACGATTGCCGCGGCCTTCGCCCACTCATTCTGGTGGTCCTTCTTCGCCTCGGCCATCGTGTTCGTGCCCGCGCTGCTGCTGCCGAACCGCGGTGTTCGCGAGGCAACGTCGCAACCTTCGCGCCCGCTGACGGCTCGCCCACCCGACCAGCGGGCCCCGTAGTCCTCGAGCGCGTCAGCGCCGATGCCGCAGCCTTCGGGGCTCAAGCGATTAGTCGAGAACGTCGAGCCGGCGGAACGTTGCCACGGCGAGAAACATCGCCACCACTCGACCGTCAGTGCGTCGCTCGAAGGTGACGACCTCACCCGACGGGCGCACCCCCGGCGCCACGACGAACGTGTCGGGCGTTTCGCGCTCGAGCAGCGTGATCTGATACGTCGGGTTGGTCGGCGCGACCACAACGAGCGCGCCGTCGCGCCACTCGACTTGAACCAGCGAGCCGTACTCCGAGTCCGCGTAGACGCCGAGCAAGGGTCGATACGCCCGGGGGGTCGGCGCACTCGGCGTAATCGTGGGTGGCGCGGCGGCCAACGCTCGTCGAGCAATGGTGCCGAGGTCCATCGCCAAGGATGGTGCGTCGCCCACGCCGTTGAGCAACGCGATGGCGCCTACCCCGGCGACGGGGTCGAAGCAGACGTCGGTGATGAATCCGTCCCAACCGCCCGAGTGCTGAATCCAGATGCCGTCGTCGCGACGCACGCTGTACCACGAGATCCCCCACGCTCGCGTCCACCGGTCGTCGACGAGGTAGCGAGCCTTGTGCATGAGTCGGCGCGTCGCGCACGAAAGCACCGGCGACTCGAGTGCTGACGACCCGTACGCACCCAATTGAAACGCTAGCCATCGAGCGAGGTCTTCAACGTTCGACCATAGGCCGCCTTCGGCCCACGCGAGCATGCTGCTGTCGGCGACCTCCAACTCGTCGGAGAACGTTCGCGGTTGATAGCCCGTCGCGCGTCGCGCGCCGAGTTCGGGCGCCAGAGGTGGCCACGCGGTTGAGGTCATGGCCAGCGGCTGGAGTATCTCGCGACGAATCCACTCCACGTAGGGCGTCGCGCTCACGCGCGCCACCACTTCGCCCAGCAACTGGTAGCCGAGATTGGAGTACTTCCACTGCGAGTTGGGTAGGACCTTGGTACCGATCTCGCTCGAGCGCCGCAGGACTTCACTCGGCGAGGGCTCGCGCACGTGCAAGGGCCAGTCGGTGCCCGGCGGTTCTTCGGCAAGCCCCGACTCGTGCGAGAGAACCCGACGCAGGGTCACCACGTCGAATGGTCCGAACGACGAGTCCGCGCGCTCGAGTTCGGGCAGATACGTGCTGAGTGGTGCGTCGAGGTCCACCAGCCCCCGCGCTTCGAGCTGCATGATCGCGGTGCCCGTGAAGGTCTTGGTGATCGACGCGATGGCGTACAGCGTCGTGGACGTGGGTCGCTCGCGCCGATCGAGGTTGCTGAATCCGACTTGGTCACTCCAGGCCAACCCCTCGGGCACGACGACGCCCACTGAGGCGCCGGGTAGCCGATGTTCCTTTACGAAGCGGGCGGCGCAGGTCCCAAGCTCCGCGACTACGTCGCCCAGTCGGTCGTCCACGTACCTCCTCTGAACTGTCGTCCCAACCGTAATCGGCGCCAAACGCCCACCGCCGGTGCGCCGCGACGAAACGTGAGCGTGCTGGACATCGGATCGCCACGAGCGCACGGGAACGACTCGCCCCGTCGTCGGAAGGGTGCGTCGCACCATCGCGGCCGACGTCGTGGTATTGGTCGCGCCACGGTCAAGAGCGGGGCCGTGACGACGAAAGCCAGTGATCGCACCCCGCGAGCCGCGCCGTGGGGTGCTCGAACCTTCTAGCGTGGGGGGACCAGTCGGCGAAAGCGCCGAGAGCGGAGGCAGCGATGGGGGGCGGTTGCGTGAACGGCGGCGACTTCGCCCACGACGCGAGTCACGATCCCATTCTCGAGGCTCGCGAACTCGTGAAGCGTTTCGGCGACTTCACCGCGGTGAAGAGCGTGAGCTTCGTGATCCAACGCGGCGAGAGCTTCGGCTTCCTCGGGCCAAACGGCGCGGGCAAGACGAGCACGATGCGCATGATCTCAGCCGTCTCTCAGCCGACCTCGGGCGAGCTCTCCATCTTCGGCCTCGACCCGCGATCCAGTGGCCCCGCGATTCGCGGTCGTCTTGGCGTCGTGCCGCAAGAGGACACGCTCGAGTTGGAACTGTCGGTCCGCCTCAACCTCGAGATGTTTGGGCGCTATTTCGACTTGCCGCGCGCGACCTTGCGCGAACGAGCTGCGGAGTTGCTCGACTTCGCACAGCTCACCGAGCGCGCTAACGACCGAGTCGACGACCTGTCGGGGGGGCTGAGGCGCCGTCTCACGATCGCGCGAGCCTTGATCAACCGGCCCGAGATCCTGATTCTCGACGAACCGACGACGGGTTTGGATCCCCAAGCGCGCCACCTCCTCTGGGAGCGCCTCTATCGCCTAAAGCGCGAAGGGGTGACGTTGATCATCACGACCCACTACATGGACGAGGCCGAGCAGCTCTGCGACCGGCTCGTGGTGATGGACCACGGCACCATCGTGGCCGAAGGCGCGCCACGCGATCTCATCACCCGCCACTCCACCCGTGAAGTCGTCGAGCTGCGCTTCAACACTACCGATCACGGGGATCTTCACGGGGACCTCGAACCCTTCGCCCGACGCGTCGAGGTGCTACCCGATCGGGTTCTGCTCTACGTTGACGACGGCGACGACGCGCTGCGCGACGTACACGCCGCCGGTGTCAGTCCGGCGAGCGCCCTCGTGCGGCGCAGCTCGCTCGAGGACGTGTTCTTGCGACTCACCGGCCGGACACTGGTGGACTAGAAGTGGCGACCTCGGTGGAACCGCGGCTGGGCTGGCCCCGATGGCGTCGAAGCTGGTGGTTCCACGCGACGTACTACGCCCAGACGTGGCGAGGCACCGTCGCGAGCACCGTGCTCTTTCCCATCTTCTACCTCGCCGCGCTGGGCGTGGGCGTCGGTCATCTAGTCACCGCGCACAGCGGTCTAATCGATGGACAGACGTACCTGCACTTCATCGCGCCGAGCCTGCTCGCCACGACCACGATGCAGCTCGGCGAGGGCGAATCCCTGTGGCCGGTACTGGCCTCGGTGAGGTGGATCCGCTCGTACCACGCGGCCGCGGCCACGCCGCTCGAACCCGAGGACATCCTCGCGGGCAAACTGTCGTGGGTCGCGACGAGAGCACTCGCCACCGGCGTCCTCTACACCGCGATCATCGCAGTGTCGGGCGCGCTACAGTCCTGGTGGAGTCTCACCTTGCCGCTGGTGGGAACGCTCGTCGCCCTCGCCTTCGCCGCACCATTGACCGCCTTCGCCGCCGGCGCTCAGTCCGACGCCTCGTTCACCGCTATCTACCGCTTCGCCATCGTGCCGATGTTCCTGTTCTCGGCGACGTTCTACCCGGTTTCGGCCTATCCCGGGTACCTTCGCCCCGTCGTCCAGTTCGTCCCGCTCTACCACGGCGTCGCCCTCGCGCGCACCGCAGCCTACGGTCACGGCTCACTCGCGTCCACTGCCGGTCACGTCATCGTGCTGGGCGCGATGTCCGTGCTCGGCGTTCTGTGGGGTCGACGCCGCCTGCGGCGCCGCTTGATCGGCTGATGCTGACACGCGCCATGCCCCGCTTCGGCACCCGCCGGTCGCTGCGCATCTTCGAGCGCAACTTCATGGTCTACCGCTCACAGTGGCTGATGCTGGTCTCGGGCTTCTTCGAGCCGCTCTTCTACCTGCTCAGCATCGGCATCGGCCTCAACCACCTCGTCGGCAATCTCGACGTCGGCGGTCGAGTCGTCTCCTACGCCACGTTCGTCGCGCCGGGCATGCTCGCGACGTCGGCGATGAACGGCGCGATGATCGACTCCATCTTCAACACGTTCTTCCGCTTGCGGATCTCGCACGCCTACGACGCCGTGCTCGCCACGCCCCTCGACGTCGCCGACGTCGCTCTCGGTGAGCTGTGGTGGGCGCTCGCGCGCGCCGCCGTCTACGCCGCGTCCTTCATCGGGTGCATGGTGCTGCTCGGGGACGCCGGGGGTTACTGGGTGATCCTCTGCTGGCCGGCGGCGCTGCTGACCAGTCTGGCGTTCAGCAGCGTCGGGCTCGCCGCGTGCACCTACATACGCTCGTGGCAGGACTTCGACCTCGTCACCCTGGTTCAGCTGCCGATCTTTCTCTTCTCGGCGACGTTCTTTCCCATCTCGCTGTATCCGCACTGGCTGGGTGCCATCGTCTCACTCTCACCGCTGTACCAGTCGGCGACGCTGCTGCGGAGCCTTGACCTCGGACAGTTCGACGCCGTGATGGTGATGCGGGTCGCGTATCTCCTCGTGATCTCGGCACTCGGCATGTGGGTAGCGGCGCGCCGCTTTCGCCGCATCCTCGTTCCCTGAGCCGGACCGGCGAGTTGCCCCCGCTGGTCCGGCTCACGGGGACTAGCGCAGTGGACTCGTCACCGTCCACACGATCGGCTGAAACGTCTGGAAGGTGAGAACCCCGCCGCTCGCGGCACTGGGCAGCAGCTTGGGGTAGGCCGCACTGCCCGTGAGATTGGGGTTGTAGACGTAGACGGTCTGGCCACCGGTGCGTACGGTGATCGTGACGAGCTTGTTCGACGCGGTGCCGAAGTTCACGCCGGACTGCGCATAATCAGAAAAGGAGAGCATCGTGCCGTTAATCCGCTCGGTGCCGCTGGGCGAGTTGGGGTAGTTGCCGAACTCGCTCGTGCACGTCGCGGGAGTGCCGGTCGTGTCAGCGCAGATCTGGAGCCCAAAGGTCTTGACCGCCTGACCGCTCGGCGGGGTCACGTCGAGTCCGTTGGGCCAGTTCGTGAGAATGACCAAGCTCGACTCGCCGACGGCACCTGGGGCGAAAGTGGCGGTGATCCCAAAGCCACTGACGGAGCCGCCGACCGGGCCAACGACCGCCGTCGCGTACGCAGTCGCGGCCATCGGCGGGGCCCCCATGGCCGCGGTGACGGGCAGCAGCGACAAAGCCGCGACGCCGATCAGTCCGGCGGAAAGGCGAAGATGAGGGTGGTACACGCTAACTCCTTTGATAGATAAACGGTTAGTAGTAGAACGTCCCGAGTGACTCGTTGGTTCAACGAGTTCGCCCGGCGGTCTCGAAGGCGCTGAACCGAACGGCGCGCCAGGGCGTTTAGATGGGTGTGGCGTTGTGCGACAACCGATGAATCGAGAGCGACCCTGAGACCACGAGCCAATCGAGTGACGCACCCCGATCACCGGAACGACGTCCGCGCGTCGACGCGCCAGCGTCGAGCGGCGACCGATCACGTCGCCGACGAGCTGCTGCGCGCTCTACACGACGAGTACGCCGGACCCCTCCTCGCGTTCGCGATGCGACGGTGCAACGACCGCAGGCGGTCCGAAGAAGCCGTCCAGGACGCCCTGCTGCGAGCCTGGCAGCACCCCGAAGCCGTTGACGGAAGCCGGGGTTCGACCCGTGCGTGGCTCTTCACGGTGGTGCGCAATCGTCTGACCGACGAGTGGCGACGCGACGGTGCTCGACCGAGGACTTCGTCGGACGAGTCGCTCGCCAACGCCGCCGGACCCGACAACCTCGAGCGGGCGGTGGAGGCGTGGGGCGTTGGCGAGGCGGTCTCCCAGCTGAGCGAGCACCACCGCGTGGTGCTCTACCACGCCTACTATCTCGGCCAATCAGTCGATGAAACAGCGGCCGCGCTGCATATCCCCCCCGGGACCGTGAAATCGAGGACGTACTACGCGCTGCGCGCCCTGCGAGCGACGCTGGAAGAGATGGGGTACCTGCAATGAGCGAACACGACGACGTACACCTCGTACTCGGCTCCTACGTCATCGGGGCGCTCGACGCGGCGTCGCGCGCTGACGTCGAGCACCATCTGCGCACCTGTGACGACTGTCGCGCCGAGGTGGCCGAACTCGCCGTCCTGCCGGGCCTGCTGGCGCGTCTCACGCCCGAGCAGTTTGCCGTGGGCCACCAGCGCACACCGCAGGATTTGCTGCCGGCACTGCTCACTCGAGCGCACGCTAGCGCGCGCTCGTCGCGACGACGCCTGGTCTACTGGCGTGGTGCCGCCACGCTGGCCCTCGCGGCGGCGGTAGCACTCGGGGTGGTCGCCTGGCCCCGAACGCCCGCTCGGGCAACCCCGCAGTACCAGTTGCGCGCGACGGCACCTGGCGCGAGCGGCACCGTGGCCCTCGCGGCCAAGGCGTGGGGAACGGCGATCACCCTCTCGTTACGGGGACTTCCGTCCACGGTCGACTGCGTCGCGTACGTGATCGACGCAAGTGGCCGGGTTCAACCCGTCGGGACGTGGGGGCCAACGCCCAACCACGACGCCGTCGTCGACCTGGCCACGAGCCTGCCGACTCGCTCGCTCTCGCGCATCACCGTCGCCACCGCGTCTGGGCGAACGCTGCTGGCGGCGCGACTCGTCGCGTCGTGACCCGACCCGAGCTGGCCCTCGATCCAGATCGTTGTGGGTTGGCGCTACTGGCTCGGTGGCGTCCCGGTCAAGAGGCTGCGCCGCGTCGTGTAGTCCGCAGCGTCGATGTCGCCCCGCGCGAAGCGTTCGTCGAGCACGCGTAGGGCGTCAGCGCCGCCCGCGTAGCGCGCGCCGACCTGACCCGCAACGCGCAGGTGCTTGCGCGACGAAACCGAGAGCGCGAGCGCCGCGAGCGCGATGAGCAGCAGCACCACGAGGAACACGAGGAACAGCGCCCCGCGCAGTCCGAACACGTGATGCATGCCCGGCCCCCAGAACTGGTCGCCGAATCGGGGTTGCTGGAACTGTGGTGGCATGCTCGAACACCAACCTTTCTAGCGCGCTACGCGCTAACTCACCCATCCAGTTTTGCGCCGCTCTCGTCACGCGAGACGTTTTCTTAACCGATTCTTCGGATGCGGGCCCGGTCGGCGCCATCGCCGACCGGGCCACGCGCTTACGCGCGATTGATCGGAATGCGGTGTGTTCCGTCGGCACGCACGGTCGCCGGCACGGCCAGGCGAATCTCGAGGATCCCATCCTTGTAGGTAGCGGTAACCGATCGCTCGTCGACGCCCTTGGGCACGGGGACGCTGCGCGTCAGTGAACCGTAGCGAAACTCGCTGCGGTGCTCGTGATCGCTGGCGTGCTCGTGAGTCTCGGACTTCTCGGCCGAGATGACGAGCGCGCCGTCGAGCAGCTCCACAACGACGTCGCGGTCGGGGTCAACGCCCGCCAGCTCGGCGCGCACCACCATCGTGTCGCCCTCGTAGAACTCCTCGATGGCGAACATTGGCCGGCGCATCACCTCGGGTAGGAAGTCCTCGAACCAGTCGCGTGACGTCCACGGGAACAGCGACGCAACCCGACTCGTCGGCTCGCTGCGTTGGCTCAGAATCTTGGTGTCAGCCATAGCACCCTCCGTTTCACGGAGCGGTCACCGCCCCGCCCTGGGGCGGTGGCACTGCTTCCACTTCGACCGTACGACTGGCCAGATCGGTTGTCCAATCAATACTTTGACCAGGTAGTACCGACGTTTATCATGGAGAACGGCTATGACTACGGATGCGATGCGACGACGAAACGGCTCAAGTCCAGCAGTCGAGACGGCGGCCCTGATCGGAACTGAGCTCACCCGTGTGCTGCGGGCGTGCGGCGCCGAAGCCGGTCACTATGCCGTGCTCGGTCCCGATCCCTGGAAGATCATCTGGAATGACGATCGATCGGGCTTCGCGGCGTTCCTCGAAGCTCGCGCCTGCGTGCTGAGCTGGCGGTCCCCCGTCGCCGCCGCCGCTGACCAGCCCACGTTGCTCGCCCGACTCCTCGACTACGCGCGAGTCGTCAACAAGCAGCTCGTCGCCGTGCCGGTGAGCGAGGACGTAGCGACGACGGCCGCGAACATGGGCATGCGAACGACCTGGATAGGGACCGAGTGCTTCATAGATCTGACGACGTGGTCACTCGAGGGGGGGCGACGCCAAAAGGTCCGCTGGGCGCGCAACCACGCGGTCAAGCTCGGCATGACCTGGCGTGAGGCGTTTCCGCTGCGCAGCGCCGACGACTTCGACGGGCTGCAGCGGGTCGAAGAGCGCTGGAAACAGCAGCGGCGCGAGCGACGCACGGACTCGTTTCTGCGCAACGAGTTCACCGAGCTGGCGCACCTGCGCCGGTACTTCGTCTGCGAAGGGGCCGCGGGCGTTGTCGCCTCGGTCACGTGCACACCTATCAACGCCGACTCGTGGTATCTGCAAGACCCCGTTCGCGATCCCGATGCGCCGCGCGGCGCCCTCGAGGGAGCGATGGCCTACGCCCTCGACGCGTTACGCAACGACGGGTACCTCTGGGCGTCGAACGGCCCGCTGCCGTTTTGGCGAGCCGGGGGCGAACAGGGTCACGACCACTCACTCGGGCCGCTCGGCGACCGCGTCCTCGCCTACTTCGACCGCCGATACCGCTTCGCGCATATCAACCGATTCCGCGCGAAGTTCGTCCCCGACGTCACGAAGCCCGTCTACGTGATTCGCTCACACCGCATCGTCACTCCTCCCGTTGTGGCGTCGCTCGTGAGACTGCTCACGCGCGCTGGCTGAGCGTTCGTCGCGTCTCGACGCGACACGTCGATGGTCACGGGTCCTCGCCGTAACAACGCGTCGCTGCCCGGTAGGCTTGAGTAGCTATGGGAGGACGCAACGACGTAGTCGTGGATTGGATGGCGCACGCCGACCGTCCAGCATCGGCTGGCTAGGGCGTGGGTGCGCCACGTCGAACCGACCGCCCCGACTCCCTTCGTACTCGGGGCGCTCGACCCACAGTCGCCGCAGTTTTGGCTGTTCTTGCCATGGTCATCGTACTCGCGCTCTCGTCGACCCCCGCAGCTGCCCAGGTGGCCACGGGCCCGGCCTGGCAAGTGACGTGGACGTCGCCGATGGACCTTGCGCTCGGCTCGACGTACGACTCGACGGTCCGCGACGTCGCGAGCGTAGCGGTCGCCGGACGCCTCCTCGAGCTCTCGTTCTCCAATCTCTGGAGTCCCAGTCCAACCACGTTCGCGGCCGTTACCGTCGGCGTGGCACAGAGTGGCGCGACCGTCGTCGCCGGATCATTCGTTCCCGTGACCTTCAACCACGGACAGCGATTCGTCACGATTCCCCCAAACGGCCGCGTGACGAGTGATCCCGTAGCACTCGTCGTACACGCCAATGAGCGCCTCTCCGTCTCGATCGCGGTATCGGGTTGGGCGAACGTGAGCGTGCACTACTGCTGCGTCGGCAACGTCGACTCCTGGGCGACGAGCAACGGGGCTGGGGACCACACGCTCGATCCATCGGCCACTAGTTTCAACAGCCAGCTCTCCGGTTCGTACATCCGCTGGCTCGACGGCGTCTCCGTCGCGGGCACGCCGGCGCGGGGATCGATCGTCGCCTTCGGCGACTCGATCACCGACGGCTACGGCTACGAGAACAATGGCTTCAGCTGGGTCAACGCGCTGCAGCAGCGAATCGACCGACTGCCGGCGCCGGATCGAATGTCGGTGGTGAATGAAGGCATCGCGGGCAACACCCTCACGGTTTTTCCACCGCGGACGTCGTACGAATTCAGTTCCGGCGGCCTGCCCGGCGTGACTCGTTTGGCAACCGACGCACTGGCCTGGCCCGGCGTCAAGGCCGTCGTTGTCCTGCTCGGCACCAACGACATCTGGTTCGGCGCCGGTGGTGTCGCGGGGCACCCCATCCCCCCCTACGGCACCGCGGCCTCGATCGAGGCCGGTCTACGCTCGCTCGTCACCCAGGTGCACGCCCGCGGGCTCAAGGTCTTTGGCATCACCCTCTTGCCACGGGCGACGTCAACCAAGGCGGATCACGATACCGCCGAGTACTGGGGTCCCTCTGAGCAGGCGGTGCTGAGTGCGGTTAACGCGTGGATGCTCAACGGTCCAACCGGCTTCGACGGCGTCGTGAACCTCAACGCGGTCATGGCCGACGTCTACAACGGCGACTGCAATCCGACGATTCCGTTTCCCCCGTACTTCAATCCTGATCACCTCCACCCGAACGTCGCTGGCGAGACCGTCATGGCGAACGCCATCTCCACCACGCTTTTTGGCATGCCGCAGGCACCGCCCAGCCCACCGGTCGTGAGCGCCACACCGACACCCGGCTGTGCCGCGGCGCGCCAGGCAGCGGCGATTCTCGCGGCCGCCGTTCCCACGACGACCACCACGACCACCACCGTGGCAACAACGACCACCACCATCGCTCCGTCGCTGCCGCGCCGTCTACGCTCGCTTATTTCAATTCTGCTCGCGGTGCTAGTACTCGCGGTGCTGGCCCTCGGCATCGTCACCCGCCGCCGGATCGTGCAGCGACGCCGACGGCGTAGTCGTGCGTCGCGTGACAACTACCCGCGAGTACCACCCCCGGCACCGCGCGCGAACGGTGGTCGGCCCCCCGCAGGGCCGCGACGCTGATCAGTGCAGGGGGTACCGGTACCGCAGAAAGCGCTCACCGCTGCGACTGGTTATGGAGCCCTCACTCACCCAACCGAGCGCGTCGTAGAAGTGTCGCGCCGCGAGATCCGGCGGGGTGACGAGAACGAGCTCGTCGAGGCCCGCGGCGCGGGCGCGGGCGATCGCGCCCTCAATGAGCGCCCGGCCCACGCCTCGTCCCTGGTGACTCGGATCGACCAAGACGTGCGTGATCTCGCCGATCGCCGGTCCGCCCGGCTCGGGCGTCGCGCGGTCGGCCCGTCGGAGTCGCGAGAGGAGTAGCCGACCGAGTCCTCGCGCGTAGCGCAGACCTCGCGTTACCAGCAGGTCACGAGCCAGCGCCGGACGGGTGAGTGCGGCGCCGAGCATCCGTAGCGCGAGCTGCACGCCGTGCTCGCGCACCATCGCGCGAACGTGCGCCGCCGGATCGATTGCGCCGAGCAGGACCCCAGCCACTCGGTCGTCGTCCGTGGCCGCGAGCGCGATAGCACCCGGCGATGATGCCCACGCGTCGTAGTAGGCGCGCATGAAGCGTGGACCGAAGCGCGACAAGAACTCCATATCGAGCACCTCAAGGTGTAGCGCGACCGCTCGCTCGAGGTCGGCCGCTTCAAGCGCGTCAACGTTCACCGTCACGGTACGTTGGCGGATTGACCGCGTGGCGAAGCGTACGTGGCAGCGATAGCAAACTCTACGCCGAGCGGCGCCTCAAGGTCACCGAGCCACGCTGGTAGATTGACGCCGATGCCAGCACCCCGACACGGCCGGCGGGCCAACGTGCGACGCCAACGTGCCGGAGCCGCCATCGGACTGCTCGTGGCCGCCGTCGTGATCGTCGTCGGGCTGCGCAGCCAGACGGCGCCCACGGCACCGACCACGTCGACGACTGGATCGACTACCACGACCTCGACCACGGTTCCGCCCGTGCGCCCACCGTACGCGGTGGGCGCCGTCACGTTCACCGTCACCGAGCCGGCCTCGACGTCGAACGCCGCCCGGTCGTTTCCGGTCACGGTGCGCTACCCGGCCGTCGGTCGACCGGGTACGGCCGCGCTAGGGCTGCCGCCGCTGCACGCGGCGCAGCCCTACCCGCTCGTCATTTTCTCTCAGGGCTTCGACATCAGCCCCGAGGCCTACGCCGGGCTGTTGAACGCGTGGACCGCGGCGGGCTTCGTCGTGGCTGATCCGGCGTACCCGTACACGTCGCCCGGCGCCGCGGGCGGCGTCGTGCGAGCCGACATCGTGCACCATCCCGCGGACCTCAGCTTTCTCATCACGACGCTGTTAGAGGACAGCGCGAGCGCCAACGGACCTCTGCGCCATCTCATCAACGGGCGAGCCATCGCGGTGATAGGCCAGTCCGACGGCGGCGACGTGAGCCTGGCCGCCGTTGCGAACTCCTGCTGTCGAGACTCGAGAATCACCGCCGCGGTAATCCTTTCGGGCGCCGAGCTCGCCTGGTTCCCGGGCACGTACTTCACAACGGGATCGGCGCCCCTGCTCGTGGTGCAGGGCACGAGCGACCTCACAATGAATCCCGTGACCTGCAGCGTCACCTTCTACAACGCGGCGCCACCGCCGAAGTACTACCTGGCGATGATCGGCCAGACCCACCTCAGCGCGTACGTGCCAGCCGGACGAGCCCGCAACGTGGTCGCAGCCGTCAGCATCGATTTCTTAAACGGGTACTTGCGTCACGCCGCAGCCGCGCTCGCCGCGATGCGCGCCGCCGGTACGGTTCCGGGTCTGGCGACGATTTCGAGCGCATCCACGGTGCCGACGGTCGCGGGCACCTGTCCCGACGCCCCCGCGGGCTGAGCTACGCGAGCGGTTTAGTCCCCGCGACGACGTTCGCCTCGGCCACGACATTGACGCTGGAGCAGTCAACGAAGCCGGCCGCTCGGTAGAGACGCATCCAGGCCTCCGGGGTAATCGGCCGTTCGCGAAGTCGAAAGAGATAGCGTCCGGCGTTCTTCAAGATTCGCCAGTAGCCGGGAATCCCCTTCTTCGCCATGACCTTGATCTTGCTCGCGATGACCTGGCGGTCCTGGGTGGTGGTGCCTCGACCGAGCATCATGTCCGAGTTGATCAGCTGGCCACCGGGTCGCAACCACCCGAAGGCGGACTGGACAACCTTCGCCTTGTCGTCGTCGAGCAGGTGGTGCAACGCGTAGTTGCTGATCACCAGGTCAACCGTCGACGCCTCCATCGAGAGCCGTTCGATCGGCGAGACGACGCCAGTGACGCGGTCCAGGCCCTCACTCGCGGCCTGAGCGAGCATGCGATCAATCATTGCGCCGCTCACGTCGACACCGACGACCGTGGCGCCGCGTCGGGCCAGTTCGAGCGCCAGCCGGCCACCGCCACAGCCGAGGTCCACGCAGACCATGCCGGGCCGGACGTTCGCCACCTCTATGGCCTTCGACGCGACTTTGGTCATCCCCGCGTCGTTGTGGCGATCCCAGGTATCGGCCCGTCGAGTCCACGTGCGCCGCTGCGTGGCGATCGAGAGCCTCGTGCTGAGCTTCTTGCCCCGCGACGGAGGCGACGCGTTCGGCTCTGCGGGTACGTTCGACATGACCTCTCATCCACTGCGTTGCGACCGAGCCGCCACGGCCGCGACCCGACGGGCCACCGAGGCGACGGCCGAGAGGACAGCCTACCCGTCGTGCCGCGTCCGTGGACAGCCGTACGCGTCGAGTCACGCGAAGCGACGCATCTCCTCAGCGAACAAATCGAGGCCGAGCGGACCAAGTTCCAAGGCGTAGCGATGGAATGACTTCAGATCAAAGGCCGACCCCAACCGGCGACGGCTCTCGGCTCGAACGTCGAGCCACCGACGTTCACCGACTTTGTACGCGATCGCCTGGCCCGGCAAACCGAGGTAGCGGTCAACCTCGGAACTCGCCATGCCCGGCTCCTGGATCGCCCACTCCTCGAGCAGGGCCACGGCCATGGGCGCCGTCCACGGACGTCCTGAGCAGTCGCCCAGATCACCCAGTGAGCCAAGATCATGCGGGGCCCTTAGACCGAGGTGGAGTCCGAGGTCCACGACAATGCGGTTGGCGCGAAGCGCCTGGTTCGAGAGGAAGTCGAACTCGTACGCTGGCTGGTCGAAGGCGCCGAGTTCGTCCATGAATCGTTCGGCGTAAAGCGCCCAGCCCTCTCCATAGCCCGAGATCCAACCGCGCAAACGGTGAAAACGCGTCAGGCGATCGGCCGCGAGCAGCGACGCCGAGAACTGCAGGTGGTGTCCGGGAATGGCTTCGTGGTACCAGGTCGAGGGGAAGCGCCACCACGCGAACTCGCTGGCCCCGAGCGTGGGGTACCACGTCGTTCCCGGTCGAGCGAGATCCTCGCTGCTCGGTATGTAGTACGGCGCGGCGGCCGAGCCCTCGGGTGCAATGCGCACGTCGCAGAACCGCACGCGCGGATCGATGTCGAAGTGCACCCCGTCGAGCCGCGTAGCCGCATCCTCAACGAAAGCGTGGAGCCGTTCGAGCAAGGCGTCGGTCCCCCGCACGAGCTGGGCAGGATCGTGGTCGAGATACTCCGCGGTCGCGCGCAAGCCGCGACCGGGGGCGATCTGCGCGGCTACCTCCACCATGCGGTCGTGGAGACGCCGGGACTCCTCCCAGCCCCAGTCGTAGAGCTCGTCGAGGTCGAGTGCGGCTCCGGTCCAGTACGCCGCCCAGGGCGCGTACCGCTCGCGGCCGCAGCCGTCTGCCTCGACGCAGCGCTCAACTACGGAACTTAGCCACGTTGCCACGTCGCCGCAGGCTAGATCCGCGCGGACCGCGGCCGCCGCGAGTCCCGAGCGCTCGACGTCGACACCCGCGGACGCAGCCACGCGGCGGGCGTAGGCCGCGTACGCGCCGGCGGCGTACGTGGCCGCCTGTTCCGCGACGCCACGCACCTGGCGCTGCGGCGGCAGGCCGTCCGCGGTGGCCTCGACGAGCGAGTCCCGCCAGCTCGCGAGCGACGACGACACGCTATTCAATCGCGTGACGATCACGTCGACGTCGCTACCCGACGCGGCCGGCATGAGTTCGAACACCTGACGAATCGCCGATACCGGGGAGTTCAGTACCGAAAAGGTGCGTCGCCACTCGCCCGACGCGAGCAGATCCCGCTCGCTCGAGAGCCGTTCGACCATGACGTCACGAGCCACCCGATCGACGTCGTCGACGGGCACGAGTCGTTCGAGCGCCGCGAGGTGCTCGGCGAGCAGACGCTCGTCCTCGTTCTGGTGCGCGAGCGAGTAGTCCGGCAGTTGGTCGGCGTACTCGGTGAGGCCCAGCTCGGTTGCGAAGAGCGGGTCGCGCGCGGCCAACTGGTCGACCAGCCGGTCCGCGAAGTCAAAGATTGGCGAGCGGTTCGATTCCTTCACGACGTCCCCTAACATGTCAACCGAACGCTAGCGTGCCCACGCTCGTCGCGCGTGCGTAGCTCACAGCAACGTCGCGACTCGCAGGCCGTCCAACACGGCCTCTTCGACGGTACGCGGCGCCACGCAGTCACCGATCGCGGTCAGCGAGGCGCCGAGTGCGCTGAGTTCGCCGATCAACTCGTCGCTGGCGCGACGCCCGGTCGCGAGCACCACCGCGGTGACCCCTTCGAGCACGACAAGTTCGTCGGTCAGCACGTGTTGCAGGTACAGCGCGTCGTCGTCGACCCCGTAGGGCCGAACGAGCGGGAGCACGACTACGCGCGATCGGACGAGCGCCGCCAGTTCCTCGTCGCGCACGTACTGCTGAAGCGACTCGCCCGCGCCGTACCCCGGCGTCGCGAGGGTTACCCGAGACCCTTGCGCAGCAACTAGCCGTGCGACGCCGACGCCTGTCCAATCACCTCGCCAGTCCACGACCACGACGTGGCCCTGCGGGAGTGCCGCGCCGCGAACTACGTCGTCGGCGTTACGAATCGTGGGCGAGCCCATCACCTCGAGCGGTGGTCGGTAGGGGCGCGACCCGGTCGCCACCACGATCTCGTCGGGCGCGAGCGCCGTCACCAATTCCGAATCGACGACCGAGCGCGTCACCACCTCAACGCCGGCCCGGCGCGCCTCTCGCTCAAGGTTGATCGCCACGCCACCGAACTCGTCGCGTCCCGGTAGCTGCTGGGCGAGTAGCACCTGTCCCCCCACTTGAGCCGACGCCTCGTGCAACGCGACTCGGTGTCCGCGCTCGGCCGCGATAGCGGCTGCCTTCAGACCCGCTGGTCCGCCGCCGACCACCAGCACGCGGCGAGGTACCGCCGTTCTCACCCGACGACCGAGCGTCAGCTCGCGTCCCGTCTCGGGGTGTTGGATGCACGAGATCGCGAACCCCGCGTGGAAGTGCCCGATGCACGCCTGGTTGCACGCGACGCACGCCCGTATCTCGTCGACGCGGCCGTCTCGCGCCAGATAGGCGAACTCGGGGTCACAGATCAGCGCGCGAGTCATCACGCAGGCGTCGGCGTCGCCGCGCTCGATGAGGCGCTCGGCCTCGTGGGGCTGGTTGATGCGTCCGGCCACAATCACTGGAACGTGCACGAGCTGCTTCACCGACGCCGCCAACGGCGCCACGTAACCGTTGGCGAGGTGCATCGGCGGCGCGATGTGGTCTGAACCCGCGAGGGTGGCTGACGTGCCGGTGGTCACGCTCACGTAGTCGACGAGTCGCGCCTCGTCGAGCGCGACGAGCGCCGCGCGCGCCTCGTCGGCCGTGAGTCCGCCCGGATCACGCTCGTCCAGTGAAATCCGCAAACCGAGCAGGCCGTCGGATCCGAGCCTCTCGCGCACCGCCGCGAGAACCTCGGCTAGGAAACGGCGGCGGTTGACCTCGTCACCGCCGTACTCGTCGAAACGCTGGTTCGTGCGCGGATTGAGGAACTGCGCGGGTAGGTAGCCGTGACTCGCGACGACTTCCACGCCATCGAGACCGGCGCGTCGCAGGCGGGCGGCCGCGTCGGCGTAGCCGCGAATGACGTCAACGACCTCGTCGTGACGAAGGGCGCGGGGCATGACCCGAAACCGCTCGTTGGGCACCGCCGATGGCGCTACCGCTACGGCCAAAGATCCGTCAGCCAGGTCCATGACCTCACGTCCGGGGTGGAAGAGCTGGCCGACCACGGTCGTTCCGTGCGCGTGCACCGCGTCGGCGAGGCGTCGGTATCCCTCGACGCAACCGTCGTCGGTCGCCATAAGCACGTGCGCCGTGTAGCGAGCCGTCTCGTGCACGGCCGCCACCTGCACCACGATCATGCCGACGCCGCCCGCCGCACGAGCCTCGTGGTACGCCACCAGGCGCTCGGTGATTCGACCGTCTTCGATCATCACCGTGTCGTGACCCGACGAGACGATCCGATTCTTCACCACGCGCGTACCGAGCGTCAGCGGCTCAAAGAGTCGAGGAAAGGCTGGCATCACGCCTCGTCCACGGCTGCGCGCGCCGCCTCACGCGTATCGCGTGACGCCCTACGCAGCAGCGCCGTATCGTGGGCCGACGTCTCGTCGCCGCACCTCGATCGTCCCGCCGGAGCGCCTAGCACGTCGGTGGAAATCGAGCTTCGTTCACGGCGAGCTTGTCGCGCACCGCCGACGCGAGATCGACGTCGAGCTCGTCGGCGAGACGTAGGAGAAAGATCAGGACGTCGGCCATCTCGAACTCAATGGCCCGGCGTTGAGTCGGGCTCAGACGACTCGCCGTCGACTCGTCGGGGGTCAGCCAACGAAACTCACCAACGAGCTCGCCCGCCTCACTGGCCACTGCCATCGCGAGGTTTTTCGGCGTGTGAAACACCCCCCACTCGCGTGCAGCGGCGAACGAGCGTGTTGCATTGCGCAGATCGTCCAGATCGCTCATCGGGCACCCCGTTCGCGGGCAGTGTTGTGCACGATCGCCGTCAGGTAAGCCTGGGTCTCTGGGTCTGCGCAGTACACGTAGCATCCCTCCATACCGCGGGTCAACAGTGTTCTATAGGTATTGCGAATCAGGATGTCCGCGCGCGCCAGAGCCAGATCTGGATCAGCTCGATAGAGCGATTTGAATCCCTTGAGCGAATGGTCCGTCCGGGCCCGCGCGAATGGATCCGTGCGTAGCTGACCGTCGCGGTAGACGAGGTCCGGGCCGATGATGACCCCGATTACGTCGCACTCGAGCCCCTGTGCGGTGTGGATGCAGCCGACTTGATCAACCGAGCTCGGCGCAATCATCCACGCGCCGCCGTCAGCGACGAGATTCCACTTCATGGAGAATCCCCCACCCAAGACGATGTCGTCTCGACGACCGTCGCGCTTGCTCACCCAGTCCCAGCAGTAGCCGGCGACGAGCCGCGAGCGGTTGGCTAGTCGGTTACGCGCTCGAATCATCTCGCGCAAGGCTGGCGCAGATTCGACCACTCGAAAATCGAAATCCGTCGGGCCGAGTGTCGCGTTGTCGGTGTCGGGGGCGAGCAAATGATCAAGCCAGTCAATGTACTCGTCAGAGCCCGCACACCGAAACTGCGCGGACAGCAGACGGCGATGCACCGTCGCACCCGCGGCGCGCGCGGCGCGTTCGATCTCCGCCTGATCACCAATATCGCGCCAGGTGACTTTTTGCGAATCGTCCACGAAAAATACTGCGACGCGCGCGGCGGCGATGATCTCCGCGATCTGATCGACGCCCCGGTTGCCGTAGAGACCGCCCTGACGCACGAGTCGATGGGCCTCGTCCACGAGCAGGACGTCGTACGGTTCGCCGTCCAACGCGTAGAACGAATCCGAGCCGATGAACAGCTCGCGAATGTCTCGGTCTCGTTTCGATCCGCGCAGTTTCGCCTCGTACACCTTCCGCGGCGCAGCGTTCTTGGACACGTAGCGCGTGTTTCGCTGGGATCCGGTAAGGCGCACCAGGCCGTTGACGGCGATCAGTGACTTACCGGTACCCGGGCCACCTCGAACTATCACGACCGATTTGGAGCCAGGTGACGTTCTACGTTCCACGTCGATGATTGATTCGAGCGCGAGCTTCTGTTCGTCAATGAGCGCGAACTCGTCGTTACCTCGCAACATCGACCCGAGCGCGTCGACGAGTTGCTTCGCGGGGCGCAGCGCACTCGCGTCGAGTCGCTGCAGCACAGCGGTCCCAGCGCCTCGCTGCACGCGTTGGGCGATGTGACGGCGAAGGTCGCGATACTCTCCCTTGATGAAGAGTGGCGCGCGATCCACGTTGTCACGCTGCTCGGGCGCGCCGAGCACCGCCCGTGTCTCGCAGTTATGCACGTAGGCACACGGGTGGATCGTGATCGACTCGTCACGCACGACCTCGTAGAAGTCCGACAGCTGCCTGGCGTACGACCAGGCTTGGTACGACGGATGGGCGACGTCGCGCTGAGCGCGGCCGACCACGGTGCGCACGCAGTCGCGCAGTGGTGACGGCTCGACCACGGTCCACTGCTTGAGTTCAACCACGACGAGGTTCGTGCGACCGATCTCGTCAACGCCGGTGATGATGAAGTCGATTCGTTGGCGGCGGCCGTTGATGCGGTACTCCACGGCGACGCCGGCGTCGTCGGGGATCTCGGTCGTGTTCACTACGTGAAACATCGCGTTCCCGAGCGAGTTGTGCCACGCCTGGTACTCGGGTGAACCGACGGGAATCGCGAGACCGAGTCCACGCCGCACCGCGTCACGAATTCGGTCCTCGATGTCGGGGGCGTCGGTGAGGAAGCGCTCCTTGGTGGCCACGTAGGCGAGCACGTGTGGATCCTACTGACGCTCGCGATCGTGAGTCGGCGACCTACAGTGAACCGGGGAGAGGAGCATCGTGACCACCCAGCCATCCGCGCGCCGCCGACTCATCCCCGCCACCCTGCTCGCCGCGCTTGCGGTTCTGAGTTTGCTGACGGCGTGGCTGTCGAGTCGTTCGTCGCCCTCAAGCGTCCCGGGTCCAGAGGGCGTCGTCGTGCGCAACGTGCCCGACTTGGCGGCTGCCGGCGCCGCCAACGGATCCGCCGTTGATGGGATCCACTGCAACACCATCGGACGAGCCGTCGTGCACTACCACGTTCACGTGCTGGTGTCGATCTACGTCAATGGTCGTCGCGAGCGGTTGCCCGCCGGCATCGGCATCACCGCGCCGGCCGTGTCAACGGGTTCGGGCGACTCCACGTTCGTCGACGTGGGACTGCACGACTGCCTCTACTGGTTGCACACCCACGCCTACGACGGCATTGTCCACGTCGAAGCGCCGGAGAAGGCGAGATTCACGCTTGGACAGTTCTTCGACGTCTGGGGCCAGCCACTCTCGTCATCGCGCGTCGGTCCGGCGACCGGACCGGTCATCGTTTTCGAAAACGGTGTCCGCTACCACGGCGATCCCCGCCTGGTACCCCTCATCGCCGGCGGTGTCTTGCAGATCGACGTCGGATCGCCAGTCGTCGCCTTTCAGCCCGCGAGGTTCCACGTCACGGGCGAGTGTGGCGACGGCACCAACGGCTGTGCGACCCGAGTGGGCTGAACGCTAGGACGAGGAGACGGAGAACCATGAACATACTGATCGTGGGCGGCACCTCGTTCGTCGGTCGAGCGATCGCCTGGTCGGCCCTTCGCGAGCACCACGTGAGCGTCCTCAACCGCGGCCAGACGCCGGCGGACCTGCCCGAGACCGTCGAACGCCTCGTCGGCGATCGGAGTGGCGATCTGCGCTGTCTCGTCGGTCGCCACTTCGACGCAACGATTGACTGCATCGCCTACCGTCCGAGTGACGTGGACCATCTGGCCGACGCCCTCGGTGACCGGGGCGGCCATCACGTGCACATCTCCTCAGTCTCGGCGTACGACCATCCGCCGGCCGGCGCGGCGGAGGCGACCGCCTCGATCTACGCTGACGACCCGGCCATCGCGGATCAGCCGGTCACGGCCGCGACGTACGGGCCGTTGAAGGCGATGAGTGAACGACGAGCGGTCGCGCGTTTTAGCGACGTGGCGGTGGTGCGTCCAACCTACGTCATCGGCGCCCACGACGCGACACTGCGCTTTCCGTACTGGGTCGCTCGGGCCGCGCGCGGCGGTGAGATCGCCGTGCCGGGTCCCAAATCGGGTCGCTTGCAGTACATCGACGCGCGCGACCTCGCCGACTTCGTCGTGCTGCTCGCCAGTACCGCCACGTCGGGCGCGTTCCACGTCGCCGGCCCCGAACCCGCGGCCGGGTACGTCGACACCGTCGAGCGGGTGATCGACCGCGTGGCCCCCGCGGGCACGACCGTAACCGTGCTCGCGCCCGAACTCGTCGACCGGTTGGGCGTGGCCGGCCGCTTCCCTCTGTGGCCCGGCGTGACCAACGACGGCGCACTGGAGGTCAACAGCGCGTTGGCGCTGGCCCGGGGCCTCGTGCGTCGCCCACTCGAGTCGAGCATCGATGAGGTTGCCGCGTGGTGGAACGACCGACCGTGGCCCACTCGGTGGCTCAGCCCCGACGACGAGGCGCGCCTCCTCGCTGAGCAGCGAGCCGCGTCAGCGACCTAGAAGCCCGCTGTCCCGTTGGGCGTCCCGTTGCCCGTCGGGCCGTTGTAGCCGTTGTAGTTGCTCAGACTGTAAGCGGCGTTGCACAGATAGTCGGTGCAGTGTCGTGCGTTCGACCCGCTCGTCACCTTGTTCAGCGACGAACTGTCCATGTAGAGATTCTTCGCCGACACGGTCGACGAGTTACCCGCCAGAGCGTAGATCGAGGCGATGATCGGCGAGGCGACGCTCGTACCGCCAAAGACCAGCCACCCGGTCTGACCGTAGGTGTCGTAGACCGCGACGCCGGTGCTCGGGTCGGCGTCGGCGGCCACGTCGGCAACCGTCCTGCCTGAACACAGTGTTGTGGGCTGCCAACCGGGATTCTGGTCGTAGGCCGAGCAGCCCGATCCCGTGCCCGACCAGACCGTCTCGCTCCAACCTCGTTTGTCAGTTGACTTGGTCAGTGTCGTGCCACCGACCGCCGTCACGTCGAGCGAGGCCGCTGGATACTCGGCACCGTAGCCACTGTCGCCCGCGCTGGCCGTGATAGCGATGCCCGGGTGATTGAAGTAACTGGCGGTGTACGACGAATCGCTCGACGACACCGACGCGCCGTAACTATTCGAGATGGCCGCCGGTTTCTGCGACGCCGCGTAGTTGACGGCCGTGCCGAGATCGGCCATGCTCGCCGAACTCGCCTCGACGAGCAGGATGTGACAGTAGGGACAGATCGCCGAGACCATGTCCAGGTCGAGGGAGATCTCCTCAGACCACGATGAATTGTTACCCGGCAATGAACTACCACCCGCCTCGTTGACCTGCGTGACGCAACCAGACTCTGTCGACGGGTCGCACGACGGTAAACCCAGCGTGCTGCGGTACACGGCAACGTCCGATATGGCGTTGGGGTCGTTGTACGCGTCAACGATCGCTACCGTCGGCGGCGCTGTGGTCGTGTACTGAGTGGCGCTGTACGCCGTCAGCCCGTACGCCGACTGGAGATCTTGCGGGTAGTACCCCGATGGAGCCCCGCCACCACCCGACGGGGGTTTCTTGCCACCCTTGGCGTTCGTCGAGGGACCGTGTACACCCTGCCAGTTGACGCTGGGGTCGAGAAGTTGGATTGCCCCACAGTGCGCGATGCCGGGTGCCTGGGACGGCGTGCACGCCGCAAGGAAGTCGCTCGCCACCGACGGCCGCACCGCGCCGGCGGGTAGTACCGCCAAGGCGCTGAGCAGGGCGACGGCGATCACGCCAACGAATGACTTTCTCATTGCTTCCCCCGATACGCCGACCACTAACCCTGCGTTAGAGGTGGGATGCGACAACTCTACGTGCGCACTGCGCAGATCGTCAACCATACGGGCATCGTCAAGTCTCGCCCTCAAACGTCGTTCAGTTAGACGCCGTCGGCCCCGATGCGCGCATGGGCGGTCCGCACGTAGGACAATGGAGTCGTGGGTGACGCGCGAGAAGACCGGCTCGCTCGCGTCATCAACCTATACGAGTCGGCCGTCGGCAACTACCTGCGCCGACGTCTCTACCCGCTCAGCGCGGCTGACCTCGACGATCTGGTCGCCGAGACCTTCACCATCGTGTGGCGCCGCCTCGAGTCGCTGCCGGTCGACGCCGAGCTGCCGTGGATCATCGGTGTGGCGCGCAACGTGCTGCGCAACGCGCAGCGAGCACGTCGCCGCCGCGACGCCCACGAGGGCGCAGTTCGACCGTCGCACAGTTCCCCTTCCGCCGAAGACGTCGTCGCCGCCGACGCCCGCGTGCGCGACGCACTGAAGAACCTGCGCGACGACGACCGTGAGATTCTGCTCCTGCACGAATGGGATGGTCTCGCGATCAACGACGTGGCGAAACTGTTCGCGATAACGCCTGACGCCGCGGCCGTTCGCCTCTCTCGCGCACGCAGCCGGTTCCGCACGCTCTACGACCAGCGGGGCGACGAGTGAAATATCGGGGACCCCGCGGACAGGTACGAAGTGAAGGAGAGAGTGATGCGTGACGCGTTCGAGGCACTCGCGGCCGAGGACCCGGCGGCCGCGGCCTACCACCACGGTGATCTCGCGGGCTTGACGGCGCGTATCGTCTCGACCAGGACGCGCACCGCCCGAGCGCCCCGGGCGTTTCGCACGGCAATCGCCGCGGTCGTCGCGGCGACGGGCGCGATGACCGCGGCCCTCGTCGCGCTGCTCGCCGCGGGCCCGACGCTGCCAGTCCTGGCGTTCGCAGCGCCGCGTCCGGCCACTCTCTATGCGGCGGCGAAAACAGCCACCCCGTCGGTCGGCACGGTCATGCCAAGGCGTCCGCTGGCCATGCCGGTGACCGGTGCACTCGGTCCTGCCCCGTCGCTCGCCGCCGCCTACCGAGTGACGCTCCCCGGTACGAGCCTTCGTGTAGTCGAACGACTCGCAGGATCCCTGGGCGTCGTCGGGTCCATTGGCGCCTACAACGGCACGGTGTTCTCCGAGACGTCGCGCGCTGGCGCGCGCGTCGTCTACGACACGTCGTCCGGACTCGCCACGTGGCGCTACCAGTCCGGAACCACGCCGGGGCTAACCGTTGCTGAGCTCGAGCAGGCAATCGCGGACGAGCACTGGGCGTACCGCGTCGCCGTGGCGTCGCGCGGTGGCGCGGCCGCGGTCGTCGTCGACGGCTCCGTGACCGCGCTGCGGGTCACGACGACCGTTCGGCGCGGCCACGTGGTTGACGCCTCCGGTCCCGCTTTTCGCGTCGCCGCGAGCGTCAACTATCCCCTGCGCTCGCCCACCGGCGCTCTCGCCGGGTTGACGAGTGTGGCGCCCACTCGCGCGACGTCGTATTCGCTCTCGTGGTCCGCGTACACCTTGTCCGACAGCACCATCTGGCTGTTGCCAACTTTCGTGTTTCGCGGCCGCACCGGTGGGCACCCGTGGACGGCCAGTGCACTCGCGGTCAAGACGGCTTCGGTCACCGGCACCGGTTCGTAGCTCAGCGTCGTTCGATCAGGTCGAAGTACTCGTCACGCCACAGGTCGAAGTACTCGTCGGGGAGCAAGACGACGTGAGTCGGTTCGAGCCGTTCGACGAAGGCTCGCTCGTGGCTGACGGCCACCATCGTGCCTCGCCACTGGCGCAACATCTCGCCGAGCGCGACCACGCTCGCCGGATCGAGGTTGTTCGTCGGCTCATCGAGCAAGAGCAGGTTCGCCCGGGACGCCGCGAGGATTGCCAGGGCCAGCTTCGCCCGCTCGCCGCCCGAGAGCGTGCCGGGCAGTTGGTGAGCGGCCGAACCCTTTAACCCGAAGGCGCCGAGCAGCGCCCGCCGCTGAACCTCGGTTTGAACCGTCGCGTCGGCGAGGTGCTCGAGCACGGACTTGGTGAAGTCGAGCTGCTCGTGCTCTTGGGCGAAGTACCCGACTTCGACGTTGGCCCCGAAGCGCACGACGCCGTCCTGGGGCTGCTGGGTGCCCGCGAGGCAGCGCAGCAGCGATGACTTGCCCGCGCCGTTGCGTCCGACGATCAGGATTCGATCGCCGCGTCGCGTGATGAACGACGCGTCGCGCAGGACCTCGAGTTCGCCGTAGCGAACGACGAGGTGCTCAACCGCCATCGGTACGTCACCGCTACGCGGTGGCTCGGGCAATCGGAACCGAACGGACCGCTCCTTCTTGGTGACCTCGACCCGACCGCTCTCGAGTTTGCCAACCCGACGGTCAAGGACCTTGGCCTTGCGAGCCCTCGCCTCGGTCTGGCCGCGCATCGAGTCGGCGAGGGTCTTCAGTCGGCTGATCTCGGCGTCCTGGGCCGCGGCCAACTTCTCCTCGCCGAGGCGTCGTGCCTCGTCCTGGGCCAGGTAGGACGAGTAATTTCCCTTGTACTCGCGCACCTGTCCATCGCGCAACGCCAACACGCGATCGATTGCCTTGTCGAGCAGGGGCAGGTCGTGGCTGATGACGATCACGGTGCCGCGAAAGCGCTCGAGCTCGTCGAAGAGCCATCGCTTCGCCGCCATGTCCAGGTGATTCGTGGGCTCATCGAGCACCATGATGTCGGGTCGCTCGTAGAGCACGCGCATGAGATCAACTCGCCGACGCTGGCCGCCCGACAGTGACCCCAAGTCCTCGAGCAGCAGCGCTTCGTCGAGACCCAGTCCGGCCGCGAGGCGGGCCACCTCAGACTCGGCCTCGTACCCGCCCCGTTCGCCGAAGTCGGCCTCGAGCGAGGTGAATCGCTCGATGGTCTCATCGTTCGGGTGGGCCGCCAGCTCGTGACGGGCGTGCTGCATGTCGGCGTCGAGCTGATCGAGTCCGCGCGCCGAGAGCACGTGCGAGAGACCAATCGGCTCGACGCCGAGGCCGCCGACGATGGGCTCCTGGGGCAAGTGACTGAGCGTGCCGTGGTGCGTGACGCTCCCGGACATCCGCAGGTGCTCGGGAGTCTCGCCGCGTAGCACCGCGAGCAGCGTCGACTTGCCAACGCCGTTGCGTCCGACGACGCCGACCTTCTCCCCGTCGCCCACGGTGAACGACACGGTCTCGACGATGCGACGCGCGCCAATCTCAATGGCCAAATCCCGAGCGATCAGCAACTCAGTGACCTGGCTGGCGTAGGGAACTATCGAGTCCGCGGAGTCGTGAAGGAGTTCGTCGCGCGGCCATGTCACCATTCTGCCCCAGGCCGCGGTGTGGCACGATAGCCGGGTGCCCGATTCCCTTGTCATTGACCTCTGGAGTGACGTGGTGTGTCCCTTCTGCTACTTGGGTTCGCGCCAGCTCGATCTCGCCATCGCGAGTCGGGGCGACGACGTGGCGGTGAGCGTCACCTACCACGCCTTCGAACTCGACCCCGCCGCCACCGCGAGCACGATGGGACTCAACGAGCTGCTGGCGACCAAGTACGCCATGCCGCTCGAGCGTGCTCGGGCCCTCAACGATCGGCTGAGCAGCCAGGCGGCTGAACTCGGTCTCACGTGGTCCCTCGAACGTGCGCGACCAACCAACACCCGTGACGCCCATCGACTCGTTGCGCTCGCGAGCGAGCAGGGACGGGGTGCCGCCATGGCGCGGCGGCTCCACCGCGCCTACTTCAGCGAGGGACTGCTGGTGAGTGACCACGCCACACTCGACCAACTGGCCGAGGACGTCGGTGTCGTCGACTCCACTGAACTGTGGCGGGGCGATTCCCACCTCGACGCCGTCCTTGCCGATGAGACGAGGGCCCGCGAGCTCGGCATCACGGGTGTTCCCACCTTCATTGTCAACGGTGCCCTCACGATCGTGGGCGCCCGTGGCGAGAGCGCCATCCGCGAGGCGCTCGATCGAATCGCCGGCTCGTAACTAGTCAACCACCGCCGGCACGACGGCCGCGGTCGCCACGCTGTGCCCGTCATCGAGGTTCATCACGCGCACGCCCGTGGCGTCGCGACCCTGCGAGGAGACTTCGCGAACCGGCGTTCGAATGAGCACGCCGCCGCTCGAGGCCAGCAGCACCTCATCGGCCAGCTCCACCATGAACGCCGCCACGACGAAGCCGCGGGCCGCCGTCAGTCGGATGGCTCGAACCCCCTGGCCACCGCGGCCCTGGGCGTTGAAGCGCTCGGTTTTCACGCGCTTGCCGAATCCGGTGTCGGTGACGAGGAATAAGTCGGCGTCGGCGCGAACGACGTCGAGCGATATCGCTCGATCATCGTCCTTCAGACGAATGCCTCGCACGCCGGTGGCGTCGCGACCCATCTCACGCACCTCGGCCTCGGTGAAGCGAATGGCCATCCCTCGAAAGGTGACCATCATCAGGTCATCGGCGCCACTCGTCGCCACAACTCGAACGACCTCGTCGCCGTCACGCAACTTGATGGCAATCCAGCCCTCGCGACGAGACTTGTCGTATTCGGAGAACGACGTCTTCTTCACCGTGCCGTTCGCGGTAGCGAAAACGAGGAACTTGTCGCGCGGAAAGTCCTTGGTCGCCACGATCGCCTGGATCGACTCGTTTGGCAAGAGGTTGAGCAAGTTGACGACCGCCGTTCCCTTCGCCGTGCGCTCCTTCATCGGTATCTCGTGCCCGCGCAGCCGAAAGACTCGACCCCGGTTCGAGAAGAGCAGGAGGTGGGCGTGCGTCGTCGTATGCACGATCTGGTCCACGAAGTCCTCGTCGCGCAGCTTGGCCCCCTGCACACCCCGACCCCCACGGCCCTGGGTCCGAAAGGCGTCGGCCGACACGGACTTGACGTAACCAGCGCGGGTCATCGTGATCACCACGTCCTCGTCGTCGATCAGGTCCTCCACGCCTAGCTCACCGGGATCGTTCACCACCTGGGTCAGCCGCTCGTTGGCGTACTTGGTCTTGATCGCCGAGATCTCCTCCGCGATAACCGCTCGCAGCTTGGCGTCGCTCGCCAAGATCGCGCGAAGCTCGTTGATCGTTTCGGCTAGACGGACCATCTCCTCTTCGAGTTCGCTTCGCCCGAGCCTGGTCAGTCGCCCCAGAGTCATGTCGAGGATGTGGTTCGCCTGCTCCTCGGAGAAGGAGAAAGGGGTGGCCATCAGGGATGTGCGTGCCGCGGGCCGATCATCTGAACCCCGAATCGTCGCGATCACTTGATCGAGCATGTCAATGGCTCGCAAGAGTCCTTCGACGATGTGGGCCCGAGCTTCCGCCTTGCGCAGGCGAAACTGGGTGCGCCGGGTCACGACCTCAATCTGGTGAGCGATGTAGTGGGTCAATGCTTGGGACAGGTTGAGCGTTCGCGGCACCCCGTCAACGAGCGCCAGCATGTTCACCGCGAACGTCGTTTGCAGGGTGGTGTTCTTGTAGAGCTTGTTCAGCACTACGTTGGCATTGGCGTCGCGCTTGAGGCGAATCACCAAGCGGGCTTGGCGGCCAGCCGAGTCGTTCTGCACGCCGGCCACCCCGTCCAATTCTCCCGCCTTCACGAGGTCGTAGATTTTCTCCTCGACTGACTCCACCGATACTTCGTAGGGGAACTCGGTGACGACAATGTGGGTCTCGCCGCGGTGCTCGTCAACCTCGGCCACCGCGCGGACCTTGATGGAGCCGCGTCCGGTGCGGTACGCGTCGAGGATGCCCTGTCGACCGAGAATCTGCGCGCCCGTCGGGAAGTCGGGACCCTTGACGAATCGCATGAGGTCGTCGGGGGTAGCGCTGGGGTTGGCGAGGAGGTGCAATGTTGCGTCGATGACTTCGGCGAGATTGTGAGGCGGGATCTTGGTTGCCATGCCGACGGCGATGCCTTGTGAGCCGTTGACCAGAAGGTTTGGGAAGCGACTCGGCAGCACGGTGGGCTGCTGGTTCGTGTTGTCGTAGTTGGGTTCGAAGTCGACCGTCTCTTCGTCAATGGAGTCCAGCAACTCCAGGGCGAGCGGGGCGAGGCGGCATTCGGTGTAGCGCATCGCGGCCGCACCTTCGTCGGGGCCCGTACCACCAAAGTTGCCGTGACCACTGATGAGCGGGTGGCGCATGGCGAAATCCTGGACCATGCGCACTAAGGCGTCGTAGATCGCGCTGTCGCCGTGAGGGTGGTACGTCCCCATCACCTCACCAACCACCTTTGCGCACTTCGTGTGCGGTCGGTCAGGACGAAGACCCTGGTCGAACATCGAGTAGAGAATCCGTCGGTGAACGGGCTTGAGCCCGTCTCTGGCGTCGGGTAGGGCCCGCGAGACGATGACGGACATCGAGTACTCGAGAAATGACCGCTCCATCTCAAGGTTGATCTCGATCGGTTCGACGTAGCCGACGACGACCTCGCCGACGTCGTCGGACGAACTCGCGGGAATGTTCTTTTTTCGGGCCATAGTTCTCCGGACCTAGATGTCGAGGAAGCGAACGTCTTTCGCGTTGGTTTGTATGAAGTGTCGTCGTTGCGGTACGTCATCGCCCATCAAGATCGAGCAGACCTCGTCGGCCAGCGCCGCCTGCTCCACGGTGATCTGGAGCAGTGCTCGCTTGGTCGGATCCATCGTCGTCTCGCGCAACTCGTCGTAATCCATCTCACCAAGACCCTTCAAACGCTGGAATTCGTTGCGGTGGTCCGGGTGCTCCTCAAGAAATCGGGCCTTAGCGAGGTCGTCGCGCAGGTAGGCCTTCTCCTTGCCGACGAGCGTTGAGTAGAGCGGGGGCTGGGCCACGTAGACGTGGCCGTTGTTGACCAGTTCGGTCATCTGTCGAAAGAAGAAGGTCAGCAACAACGTGCGAATATGGCTCCCGTCGACGTCGGCGTCGGCGAGCAAGATGATCTTGTCGTAGCGAACCTTGCTGACGTCAAAGTCTGCTTCAACCCCAGCGCCGATAGCGGCGATGAGCGCCTGGATCTCGGTGTTCTTCAGAATCTTGTCGGTGCGAGCCTTCTCTACGTTGAGAATCTTTCCTCGAATGGGCAAGATCGCCTGCGTGCGTGGATTTCGGGCGTCTTTGGCTGAGCCGCCCGCTGAATTTCCTTCGACAATGAAGAGTTCACACTCGCGCGGATCTCGCGATGAACAGTCCACGAGCTTGCCGGGTAAACCCGCACCGTCGAGCGCATTCTTGCGCCGGGTCAGATCGCGAGCGTGCTGGGCCGCCATGCGTGAGCGCGACGCCTGGATGGCCTTGGCAACGATTTGCCCGCCTTCGCGAGGATTCTCCTCGAGCCAGTCGGCGAGCTTCTCGTTGGTAGCCCGCTCCACCAGTGACCGGATTGCAACATTGCCGAGCTTGCCCTTGGTCTGTCCCTCGAACTGCGGCGCCGCCAAGCGTACCGACACGATGGCGGTCAAACCCTCACGGATATCCTCGCCTTTTAGGTTCTCGTCTTTTTCCTTCAGCAGGTTTCGCTTGCGAGCGTATCGATTCAGGACGTTCGTGATCGCCTTACGGAACCCCTCTTCATGCATCCCACCCTCAATGGTGGCGATGCCGTTGGCGAAGGAGTGGATGCTCTCGTAGTACCCGGTGTTCCACTGAAAAGCGACCTCGACCTCTTGGCCCTCTTCGGACTGGTCGTAGAAGCCAACCTTTCGAAACAGTGATTCCTTGGTGTTGTTGAGGTGGCGCACGTAGTCCACGATGCCGCCGGAGTACTTGAACGTCTCCTTCGCTGATCGACCCGGCCGTTGGTCAACGAAGCGGATTTCAAGGCCCCGATTCAAAAAGGCCATGATCTGCAGCCGCTCGGTCACTGTTTGAGCCCGAAACTCGGTTTCGTCGAAGATCGTTGGGTCGGGTGTGAAGGTCACGGTTGTGCCGGTGCGGCCGTGGGGTGCGTCTCCCGTAACGCGCAACTTGCCCTGAGGTACACCGCCGTCGCGAAACACGAGCTCGTGGCGCTTGCCATCACGGTCGATCTCAAGGATTAGCTCCGTCGACAGCGCGTTCACCACGGACACCCCGACGCCGTGCAGGCCTCCGGACACCTTGTAGCCACTGCCACCAAATTTCCCGCCGGCGTGCAGCACCGTCAAGACGATCTCCGCCGCCGACTTGCCAGGGTACTGGGGGTGGTCATCAGTCGGAATGCCACGACCGTCGTCAGTGACTCGACAGCTGCCATTGGCCAGCAGCGTCACGTCAATCCGGGTGCAAAATCCAGCCATGGCCTCGTCAACGGCATTGTCCACGACCTCCCATATGAGGTGGTGCAGGCCGGCTGGTCCGGTTGATCCGATGTACATGCCTGGACGCATGCGAACGGGATCGAGGCCCTCAAGAACCCTGATGTCCTCGGCCTCGTAACTGACGGAACCCTTAGATTTTGCGGCCACGAAATAGTCCTCTCGGTCGTAAAATTTGGCACGCCCTAGCGCGGGCGACGACAATGGTTCGACGGGTCCATCCTACCCGAATGACTGTGACACCACTCTGCCTGACGAGCGGTCCGTGACCTCGCGAGCCGTGGTTACGGCGAGGTGAGCGAGGTCCGTAACGCGCGGGGCGCCTCGTCGCCGAGTGACGAGAACGTGGCCAGAATCGACGCTCGTTGGTGGTGGACGCGTTGGGCATCAGCCCCCGTCGGTACGGCGATGACTAAGACGCCGTCGCGAATAAATAGTGGTCGACATCGTTCACGAATCGTGCTGTCATCGCACTGGTCCCACAGAGTCTGAATTCGATCACTGAGTCGTAGGTCGACACGTCGTAGGCGTCCAGCTACGCCGTCGAGCACCTCGCGCAGCTCGTGAGGCTCGTCGCGTCGTCTGGTCATGGTTGTCCTGTGGTGAGATCCACGATCGCTGCTGGTGCTAGGCGTGTTGGTAGAGGTGTAGCTGTTGTCACCAGTGTTTGTCCCGCTGGGAGTAGATCGAGCAACCGGTCGCTGCGAACTGGATCAAGCTCACTGAAGACGTCGTCGAGTAGCAGTAGTGGCTCAACACCGCGACGTTGGCGTACGAGCTCATGACCGGCGAGACGCAGCGCTAGCGCAAGGGAACGCTGCTCCCCTTGTGAGGACTGTCGTCGCGCGTCTCGAGTATCTAGGGTGACAATGATGTCGTCGCGATGTGGACCAAGGGTGGTGTGTCCTCGCGCAAGGTCATCATCGATGATGTCGCGTAGGGCAGCCACGAGCAATCCTCGCCATGACCGTTCGTACCCAACCGCAACCACCTGCTTATTATTGGCGAGTGCAGCGTAGTACTCCTGCACCAAAGGCGCGAGACCGACGAGCAGCGCCACGCGTTCATGGGCGAGTTCTTCGCCGATCGACGCGAGATCCACTGTCCACACATCGAGTTCATCACGCTCACCCGATGTAGGACGTTTCCCAGTGAGCCGACGCAGTAGGGCGTTTCGTTGAGTCAAAGTTCGAGCGAAGCGTTCGAGTAGTTGACTGCTGGTCGGTACGACGTCGTCCAGGAGGTGGTTGATGAAGGTACGACGGTGTTCGGGTCCTTGGCGAACTACATCAACTCCCTCGGGGGTAAATACCGTCAGCGGCAACGCCGCGGCGAGGTCCACGCGTGACGTTGGCCGTTGGCCGTTGATCAGCATTCGCTTCTGGGTTGATCGAACTCCTTTGGTAATGGTGAGGTCGACTTGGAGTCGCCGCTCGTGGTGGAACAGAACACCGTGCACCTCGGCGACGGATGACCCGGTCCGCACCATGTCACCCGCGTTGGTGGTACGAAAGGACCCGCCTGTCGCGAGTGCGTAGACCGCTTCTAGAACAGAGCTTTTCCCTGTGCCGTTAGGGGACAATAAGACGGTCACGGCCTGGGGATCGGGCTGGAAGTGTAGTTCGTGGAACAGACGAAAATCTCGAACGGTGAGTTCGTGGAGTCCCACGTCAGTCGTACGTACTACTGCACACGTACGGGCATCAGCAGATACCGAAAACGTAGGTCGTCGACGCCATGAACCATCGCGGGCCGGACTGAATCTGACATCTCCAATACCACTTCGTCTCCGGTTACTGCTTCAATCCCGTCGATGAGGAAGTTCGGGTTAAACGCAATAGTTAAGTCTTCTCCGACGTAGTCGGCGTCCACGTTATCTTCAACCCCACCGGCATCTTGGCTCTGAGTTCGGATCTCCACCATTCGGTCTTTAACAGTCAGTCGCACTGACGAGGTGGAGTCCTTGGCGAGGAGTTTGGCACGGCGTAGTGATGTGAGCAGTGTGTCTTTCGCAACGCGTAATTGGCTGGGGTAACTAGCGGGTATGAGTTGAAGTACGGATGGATAGTTACCCTCAATCAACCGCGAAGAAATGTTGGTGCGGCCGACGAGGAAAGAGATCTCCGATTCGGTAAGTGTTACGCCAATCTCGGCGTTGGGCGCGAGCGACGATGAGGCTCGCTGCAGCTCTTGGAGAGCTCGAGCGGGTACAAGAAGGTCGTGTGCGGCACCGAGTGAGGAGACCCCAGGTACGTCACGAACGGCGAGGCGGTACGAATCGGTGGCGATAAGACGCAGCGCCTCCTTGTCGGTTGTTAGTAGTACACCGGTTAGCAGTGGCCGTGCGTCGTCGGTCGCGGCTGCCCGCACAACCTGATTGATCGCTTGAATTAGGTCAACGGCCGGGATCGTAATGAGGTTTCCTGTAATTGGTGGCAGTTTGGGATAGTCCATGGTTGCGAACGTCCGTAGTGAAAACTTTGCTCGCCCAAGTGACACCTCGACGACTTCGTCGTTGCTGTCGATCGTCACCGCGCCGGCCTCTAGTGAACGGACTGCGTCGACGATCAGTCGCGCTGGTATCACCACGGAGCCGTTTTCCAGACCAATCACGTCAACGGTGGTTCGAACGGTGATATCGAGATCCGTGCCAGTAATGATCAACTCATTGCCGGTGAGAGTGAGTAGGACGCCCGACGTCGCACCGACGAGGCGGGTCGACACGACGCGACTGGAGAGGGTAAGCGCTTCAACTAAAATGTCCCGCTCGGATTTGAACTTCATCGGCTGCCTTTCGTCGACTACTGAGGTTACGTCTCTTGGTCTGTAGATGGGGTGGTTGGTAGTAGTAGGGGTGTGTGGTGTTGTTTGTTTTCCATCTTTCCTGGTAAATAGCTATTTATATAATCTGAGTTACCCACACGGCTGTTCGAAACTATCTCAACCAATTGCTATGAAGTCTTACGTGATGTTGAAAACCAAAGAGTTTCTCACCGTACCCAAACAACAATTCACCCATGTTGTGCACAAATTATTCGAAGCCCTCCCCTTGGAGTCGGCGCTTCAAGTGATTGATCTGGGCGAGTAGATCGCCGTTGAGGGGCAACTGCTGCTTGATCTTCTCTACCCCACTGATCACCGTCGTGTGATTACGACCATCAAAGATTCTCGCGATCATGGGGTATGAGTAGTTGTCAAGTAGTTCTCGGATGAGATACATCGCTACGTGGCGTGCGTGCACCAACGGACGAAGTCGCTTCGAACCCTTGATTTCACCGACTGATAGTCCGTAGTAGTCCGACACGGCGTCCAAAATCGCCTCAGGTTTTAACGAGATCTGCTCGTGTCCCAGATTGTTGAGGTGATTCTTCGCTAAATCGAGCGAGATTGGCTCCTGGCGCAGATTTGCGAACGCCCGCAGCATTGTTACTGAGCCTTCCAGCTCACGAATATTGTCCCGCACCCGATGAGCGATCCACTCGGCCACGTCACGCGGTAGGTCGACGTGTTCGGCCTCGGCTTTAGCGTGGAGAATCGCAATTCGTGTTTCTAGATCGGGCTGATCGATTTCGGTGACCAACCCCTGTAACAACCGACTACGGAAGCGTTCCTGGATGCCCGCGAGATCGCGTGGAGATCGATCCGACGTTAGGACGATCTGTTTACCATCGCCGTGCAGCGCGTTGTAGGTGTGGAATATCTCTTCATGGAAAGTCTCGCCACGCGTTTCCATGAACTGGATGTCGTCAATCAACAAAACGTCGTTCTCGCGATACCTCTCGTGAAGTGCGAGCTGAGTACGTGTTTGGATTGCGCGAATGAAATCGTTGAGGAACGTTTCAGTGGAGACGTAGAGAACTTTGCGTTGAGGATAGTTCTCGTGCACATAGTTACCGATGGCGTGGAGCAAGTGCGTCTTACCAAGGCCAGAGTTGCCGTAGATCATCAACGGGTTATAGGCGCGACCAGGTGTTTCAGCTACCGACTGTGCCGCGGCAAAGGCGAGGCGGTTGGATGGACCGGGCACGAATGAATCAAAGGTCATTCGTGGATCGAGGCGAGCTGGACGATCGATGCTCACCGCAAAGGTGGCTGAAGCGACATCACTTGGCCTAGGGGGTGCTGGATCCTCACTCACTGTCACCAACTGGTCACTCACGGTTAACAAGACGCGCACATCGCTACCGATAACCTGCTTCGCTTGCTCGATAATGAACGGCAGATACCGTTGCTGAACGCGCTGAAGCTGGATCTGATTGGGAGCACCAATGACAAGCTCGTCATCGTGATAATCCACAAGCCGGAGTGTATTGAGGCCAGCAGACCAGACGGCCTCAGATGCATTACCACGTATGGAGTCTCGAAGTGCTACCCAAACATCCTCTCCATTCGTCACAATGCTCCTCCACAAGTCACAACTGACATTTTCCACAGGTCTTGAGCGCCAGATCCTCTCTCTGGCCCGGGAACCGTCACGTTACACCGTCAGCAGCCAGCGGGTCGGGTTCGCTCAGTACGGTAGGATATCCCCGTAGCGCTCGCCACCCCCAGGGGGTGTCGCGTAGCGTGTGCGACATCGTGTGAGAAGAGGTTTCTGTGAAGCGGACGTATCAACCCAATAAGCGAAAGCGCGCGAAAACCCACGGTTTTCGAAGCCGGATGCGCACTCGAGCTGGTCGCGCAGTGCTCAAGGCTCGGCGTGCCAAGGGCCGTCACTCGTTAACGGTGTGAGAGATGCCCGATCGGGTCCAGACCCGACGGCAATTCGCGCGACTATCGACCCCCACAGCGCGTGGTCGAAGCGGTCCGCTGCGAATCGTCTTCGCTGAACCGACCGCAGACGACGATGCCGTGGCCGCCGCATACGCGATCAGCCGTAAAGTTGGAAACGCGGTGGTACGTAACCGAACTCGACGTCGACTCCGATCACTCTTGGATGAGGTCAGTCTAACAATCAAGCCAGGAACATACCTGATCAAATGCTCAATAGAGATTGGAAACCTCTCGTATGATGAACTCCGACGCCACCTTCGCCGCGCGCTCAAAGACGCACGACTCTTCCGGTAACCCAACATTGGGTACCCGGGTAGTGAGCCAGTTGATTGCGTCGTACCAACGCCTCACGAGCGGACGCCCGTCCCCGTGCCGCTTTTATCCATCGTGCTCGAACTACGCACTGGAGGCGGTATCTATTCACGGAGCTCGGTACGGCGTGTGGCTGGCACTTCGACGCGTGGTGCGATGTCGGCCCCTTGGCCCGCACGGGATCGATCTAGTCCCCGAAGTCCGACGTAGGACAAGGAGCCCGCAGTAATGGCCTCGATCACTCACACCATAGGTTCAATCTTCCAGCCGATTTTCCATCTGTTCGGTTGGATCCTCGCGTTCCTCTACGGTCTTGTTCCCAATTACGCGGTAGCGATCACCCTGCTCACCGTCGTGATAATGGGTGCGTTAACACCCTTTACCGTGAAGAGCACGAAGTCGATGATGGCGATGCAGAAGTTGCAGCCTGAGATCAAGAAGCTGCAGCAGAAGTACAAGGGCCCCGAAAATCGCCAGACGCTCAACGAAGAGTTGATGCGGCTCTACAAAGAAGAGGGGGCCAACCCGGTAGGGGGATGTCTACCCGTCTTACTGCAGGCACCATTTCTATTTATTTTGTATAGTGTTATTAAAGGCTTGGCGAACGTCACTCCAGCCGGTGTGGTCCAACCCCGGTACATCCCCACCACGTCAAAGATGTACCAGAACCTGGTGGCGTCGCATGGACAGATCAATGCATTTGGTATCGATCTTAACCTAAAGCCATTTAGTCACCATTCCTCAATCGCCGCAGCCATCCCCTTCTTCGTCATGGTTGCGGTTGCGGTTGCGTTGCAGTACTTCCAAATGGCGCAGATGAATAATCGCAACAAGAAGAGTGGTCAAGCGATGCCGAGTCAGCAGCAGGCACTCCAGCGCTTTCTGCCAATTTTCTTCGCGTACTTCTACATCGTTATTCCGTCAGCGGTCGTCTTGTACATGATCGTCTCAACGATCATCAGAATCATCACGCAAGACCTCATGTTCCGTGCCGGAGTATCTAACCCAAACAAGGAGCGCGAGCGCGAGATTCCGGCCGCCGGAAAGTTAGACACCAGCGATGCTGAACGGGAGAAACCAGCACCAACGCCATCCCCGATAAAGAAACCCTCAACTATCAAACCGCAGTCGCAGACGAGATCGCGGTCTAAGCGGAAAAGAAAGGCGCGTTAACCCATGGATTGGGTGGAGACAACAGGGAAGTCAATCGACGAAGCTACGACGCGAGCACTTGAGCACCTCGGTGTGACAAAAGACGATGCCGAAATTGAGATTTTGGAGGAGCCCAAGACAGGACTCTTTGGCCGGGTCAAGGGTGAAGCTCGAGTACGTGCCAGAGTCCGCCCAACTGGTCCACGGCCGAAGCGTACGCGCCGAACGGGTGGGCGAGAAGAAAAGGCTCGCGGTGGTACTCGTCCCGAGAAGCAACACGGCCATCGCAAGGATGATTCCAGTTCTCGCCGAGGCGCCGGAACGGGGAAGGCCGAACTGGCCCAGATCCCCAAGGAGAAGAAAGAAAAGAGCAATGGGGGTGACAGTCACCCCAAGAGAGTGGTTAAAGCGAAGCAGACCCCAAGGGTCGAGAAAAGTCCGAAAGAGGAGGACAAAGTGGCCGAGGGAATGTCTCTAGCCGAGCAAGGCGTAATTGCGCAGGAGTTCCTGCAAGGATTACTTACGACGATGGGAATCACCGCAGTAGTACGTGTGCAAGAACTCGATGAGGAGACAGTCGAGCTAGCGATCGACGCCGATCCACCAACGGAGTTGGGGATTCTCGTTGGTCCTCGTGGATTGACGCTTCAAGCCTTGCAAGAGGTGACTCGTACGGTCGTCCAGGCCAAGAGTACGGGACGGACTGACCGTATTTTGGTTGATGTAGCTCGCTATCGAGAGCGACGAGTAGCCGCGCTCGGCCGATTTGCTTTGAAGGTAGCGCAAGAGGTAGTCGATACTGGGGAGGAGCGCGCTCTGGAACCCATGTCTGCAGCGGATCGAAAAGCAGTTCACGACGCATTGACGAGTTTTGAAAATGTCGTGACCCGTTCCGAAGGTGACGAGCCCCGCCGATTTGTGGTTATTGCGCCGGCCTAACTGACTAGTGCCGTGACATCACCATGGTTGCGTCGCGCCCTCGAGGAATCGAGGGCGCGAGGTTTTTTAGGACCCAAAGCTGTCGAGACGCAAATCGACCACGCAACGGGCTTTATTGACGCGTGGGATTATTTTCGTTCCACTCCCCCACGACGTACGTTGGATTTGGGGAGTGGTGGTGGTCTTCCTGGATTCGTTCTACTTGATCACTGGGAACTACCAATGGTTTTGCTTGATTCAATGGAAAGACGCACCGAATTCATGAAACACGTCTTGTCGTGGTCTGAAGTACCCCTAGGGGCCGAAGTGTGGCGGGGTCGCGCAGAAGACGTCGCCCGTGAGAATCGAGGTGACTCCCAGTTTGAATTGGTTACCTCTAGATCGTTCGGTTCGCCAGCAACCACGGCTGAATGTGCCGTACGCTTCCTCGAGCTTGGGGGTCTGCTCATTGTCTCAGAGCCCCCTGAAGGCGCTGGTCGTTGGGATACGGACGGATTGGATGAGTTGGGTCTCGAAGACTTGGGCACGGTTCGGGTCCACGCAGGTTTCGAGGTGATTCAGAAAGTACGGGTCACCCCGCCGGGGTATCCTCGCTCGTCTGGCACGCCAAAGAAGCATCCCATCTTTTAACGTTTCACGTGAAACATGGCTGATTGCACTGAACGCGTTCCGATAATCGAGTTACCAACGAGGCTGCAGCGTCTCCGTGCGACAGCAGTCGAATGTTTCACGTGAAACACTGACGAATTGAAGCATGCCAATCAAAATCCTCAGATGAGTGAAACGCTAGTCCAGCGTCAATCATGCTTAGGGTAAACACCGTCCGGTAAACATCCTCAGCCCTTGTACGCAACCGCAGTGACGGACGTACGGTCTCGTTTAGCGTGAATAGTCGTGACCGTCGGCGTCTCCGTTATTTTGACTACGCTCGCGGATCCGTACCGCAACGAAGTCCGGCATGATGGCACTCGCGTAAAGCTCCTTGCCTTCAGTGTCCAGAGACTGTCGACGTCCTTTGAAGAGCGTCCGTAAAGGCATGCCGCGATTGGAATAGGCAATCCCAGCGCGCGTATTCCATCGTTCACGGTTCGCTCGGCGATCAGTAACGTTTCGACGATAGTCATGTCGTGTGTCAGTACGAGGTCGGCATGAGTCGTCACGCACAATTACCTCCCAGGGTCAGCGGGGTGTTGTCGGACATTCCTCTCGGCCAGAAGCGTGGATCCCGACGTCTATCTTGGACGCACCTGTTCGAGCTCAGACATGTGGTTAGACCGGATCAACCAGTCAAGACGCGCAGGGCTTGGAGATGGGTGAGCGTTACGTAGGCGTACGTCGTGCGACCATGACATCGCCGCCGGGGCATTCATCAGGAACTCGTTTTCCATCGCACAGTCCCTCTTGCGGTTACGCTGGCTGGAATCAATGCGTTTGTGACCCCGGCTGCCGGAATACTGAGCCAGGCGATTCACGGCACGAAGTCGATGTTTCACGTGAAACAATCCACCACGGCCTTACTCTGCCGGAATACTGCGAACTGGCCGATCGCAGTTGCGAGGTGTGACAATAGGCAACACCAGAAAGACCTGCTACGTCGGCGTAGCGTGGGAAAGTGGCTGTCGAAGCCGTACCGTGAGTCTCTCAGTGTATGACCCTACAATTCCCCCCGGAAGGACATGGACACATGCTCGTTGATGGTGTGACCGACATTGTGGGTGGAAATCGTTGAGTTGAGAAAGCAGCACTTCGCCTCAGTCGAGTGACGTAATAAGCTCTCGGTAGTGGCGAGGTTTCTCGTGTAGCACTGAATGTTTCACGTGAAACATGCGGCAGGCGATGATGGGATGATCCCGTTGGAACCGATCTTCCTGGCTATAACTCTCAATGAATGAAAGGATATTGCTAACGTGTGTTCGTCAGTTGGTAGTGGTAACCGCGGTGTGCACGATCAATGTTTCACGTGAAACATGGGTACTTGACGGCTTGAACAAAACAGAGTTGAATGGCAGGGGACTGGTGGGCCCCTCGCAGATCCTTAGTGCAGGAAGAGGCTTATGGCGGATGATGGTGCGATGAGAATTTTCGCCGTGGCCAACCAAAAGGGTGGGGTTGGTAAGACAACCACCACGACATCGCTAGGGGCGGCACTCGCGCAAAGCGATAAGCGTGTCCTTGTGGTTGACCTGGATCCTCAGGGGAACGCCACGACCGGCCTCGGCGTCGACGGGAGAAAATTCGAGCGGTCGGTCTACGACGTACTGCTGAACGACGTCCCCATGGTGGACATCGTTGAACCAACTGGCTTCAACAACCTCTTTGTTGCACCCGCTACGCTTGATCTGGCCGGCGTTGAACAAGAGCTCACCTCGGTTATTTCTCGCGAGCTTCGACTGAAGCGAGCACTCGCGTCCGTTGACGGGGAGTTTGACTACATCTTCATTGACTGTCCCCCATCATTGGGACTCATCACCATTAACGCGTTCGCAGCGGCAACGGAGATCATGGTTCCAGTTCAAACGGAGTTTTACGCACTCGAAGGACTCACCCAGTTGCAACGAATCGTTGACTTGGTTCAGCGCAATCTCAATCCAACATTACGAATTTCGAAGGTTGTCTTGACGATGTACGACTCACGCAATACGCTTTCCATCGATGTGGCCGCCGAGGTCCGGCGACACTTTCCCGAGGAGTTATGTCGGACGGTTATTCCTCGGACGGTCCGACTGGCTGAGGCACCATCATTCGGACAGCCCATTACGTACTTCGATCCAAATTCGAAGGGTGCCAAGTCATATCGCGCACTAGCGGAGGAGATTATGAATGGCTAGGAAACCCGGCTTAGGCAAGGGATTGGGCGCACTGATTCCTGACACGGTGGACTCAACCGTAGAGCACGACGATGTTGATGTGGGCGGACCGCTACGACGAATACCGGTCGCGGCAATCCGTCCCAATCAGTTTCAACCGCGCAAAGCTTTTAATGACGATAGTCTTCACGCTCTAGCATCGTCAGTCCGTGAACTCGGCGTGTTGCAGCCATTAATCGTCCGCCCTGTTGAAGGTGAAGATGGCGTATTCGAGCTCATTGCGGGAGAACGTCGCTGGCGAGCCGCCGCGATCGCCGGTCTCGAAACCGTTCCGGTGCTTGTCCAAGTCGACGTTAACGATCGTCTCTCACTTGAACAGGCCGTGGTGGAGAATTTGCACCGCGTCGACTTGCACTCATTGGAAGAGGCCGCTGCGTACCAGCAGCTTATCGACGAGTTTGATTTAACTCACGAACAAGTTGCGCAACGGGTCGGTAAGAGCCGAGCAAATATTACGAACACATTACGACTTCTACAACTAGGTGAAGCTGCACAGGCGGCCCTGGTAAGTGGCGATATAACGGCGGGTCACGCCCGTTCACTACTGGCGATCTCCGATCCCGATGCGCAAGCGGTGATGGTGGCGAGGGTCATCAAGAATGAACTCTCGGTGCGGGCTACCGAAGAAGCGGTTAAGGCGTTTCTCGAGCCCAAGCCCGTCGTGGTTGATGAGCCAGCGTTACGCGAGGTGTCGGGTGCTCCGCGCCTTCGACCCGTGCCGGACGCGAGCGTCGCCGAACTCGAGCATCTGCTTGAGGACTACCTCAGCACACGGGTCCACGTGGACCTGAAGGGCCGAAATGGTAGGATTATCATTGATTTTGCCGATCTCGACGATCTAGAGCGGCTCTATATCGCTATTTCGCAGGCGAAGCAACCTTGAACCTTCAACATAACCCTTACGTTGAGGTTTTCCCCAACTTGTGGATGAAGTTGTGGGTTACGGTGACTACAACCTAAAAATGGCGGAAATTCCCTAGTATTACGGCTCTGCGGTGAGCATGGGAAATGCCTAGTTGTGGAGAACTTTTGTCACAAGGGAGCAAATAACGGTTGCGATGGTCTCAAGTTGGCCGGCGTGGTGACCGTGTTCGATGTGGAGCGTCGTCATCTTCGTCTCGCGAAGCAAGGGAAGAGCCATTCCCGTCACCTCCACCCGTGGCAAGTCACAGGAGTTGGCCAGCTCTGACGCAATTGCACTCGCCAACTGCTCGCCTCGACGTGAATGTGACCGGTAACTTGCCCAGTAGTGCAAGTGGATACCGTTGATTGACTCGTTGAGCTCAAAGGAGAGAACGAGACCGGCGTTGGCAGTGTTGGCTGACGCGGCGACCTCATTCGCGTCGCCGACCACCGTGCGACGCAGTTCCGCAGGTCCCATCCACGAGCTCGACACCGCGTCCGCTAGTGCCGTGTCGCCGACCACGACGACCAAGTTGGTGGTGAACTCGTTAAAGCCAGCCCGGTCACGAGCGTCGGTGACCAGGTGTCGATCGGGAGCAATGGACGTCATGCGCGATAACTCGAGGAGTGTGGCCCGCGTCAGCGTTCCGCTCGGTTCGAGAGCGCGGTTGCGTTGAAAATCCGTTAGGGCGCCGTCGAGCAACGCGCCGAAGATTCCATCGATGCGACCAGGGTCAAAGCCGAGTTGCGCTAGTCGTACCTGTAGCTCCGCGACGTCGTCACCTCGCTGATGGGGCCGCGTGAGGTAGAGGAGGCGATCGCCGAGGTGCCAACCGGCCTCAACCAGTCGAGCCCACGTGGTGGCGTCGACGTCACCGGTGATTGGTAGGCCTCGCGAACGCTGGAACGCCTCGACCACGGCAGCCGTGGCGTCGCCGAAGGATGCCAAGTCGTTGGTCAGTACTGCGTAACCGATACGTCGCAGTCGCTCGTGCAGCTCCTGGACGCGCGGACCGGAGTCGCCCCGTTGGAGTGAGCTCGTGATCAGGGTAGTTAGAGAGACGCGGTGATCTCGTGCAAGAGGGCGCCCTTGGGCTTAGCGCCAACGATGCGCGCCACGACGTGGCCATCTTTGAACAGCAGCAGCGTGGGGATACTCATCACCGAGAACTTCGTCGCCGTGGCGACGTTGGCGTCGACGTCGAGCTTGCCAATCGTGAACTTGTCGGCTTGCTCAACCGCAAATTGCTCGAGGATCGGCGCGATCATCTTGCACGGACCGCACCACTCGGCCCAGAAGTCAACGAGAATTGGCTTGTCGGCCGATCCCACGACCTCGTCAAACGTCGCGTCGGACAGTATCGTAATTGGACTCGTCACTCTTCCTCCAGTGCATCTCGTCAGGGTCGTGGCAACCACCTTACCCACCAACGATCATTCGCCTTGCGCCTCGAGCCATCGCTCGGCATCGATAGCGGCAATGCAGCCGGAGCCGGCTGACGTAATCGCTTGGCGATACTGGTCATCCTGAACATCACCCGCGGCAAAGAGTCCGTCCACGTTAGTGAAGGACCCTACGCCCGTGCGAACGTACCCGTTGCCGTGCAACTCAACCTGCCCGTGCACGAGCGAGGTGTTGGGAACGTGGCCGATGGCGACGAAGACACCCGTCACGTCCATGATGCGTTCATCGCCCGTAGTCGTGTCGGCGACACGGAGTCCCGAGACCTTATGGTCACCGAGAACCTCGAGGACTTTGGTATTCCACGCGAAGCGGATCTTGTCGTTAGCAAAGGCCCGCTCCTGCATAATCTTGGACGCGCGTAGCGTGTCGCGTCGGTGGACGATGGTCACGCTCGACGCAAAACGCGTGAGGAACGTTGCCTCCTCGATGGCCGAGTCGCCGCCACCGATGACGGCAATATCGTGGCCGCGAAAGAAAAACCCGTCGCAGGTCGCGCAGGTGGAGAGGCCGTGGCTCAACAGGCGGCTCTCACCCGGCACGTTCATCATCAGTGACTGGGCACCGGTGGCCAGAATGACGGAGTCGGCGGTAATGCTTGGTTCGACGTCCTCGGAAAGCCACGCGCGAAACGGTCGCTGGGCGGTATCCAGGCGCTGCACCTTGTTGATCCGCAGATCCGCCCCAAAACGCTCGGCTTGGGCGCGCATGTTCGCCATCAGTTCTGGCCCCGTGATCCCGTCGGGGAAACCAGGAAAGTTCTCGATGTCGGTGGTGAGCATCAACTGGCCGCCTGGCTGATCCGAGGTCGATGACGGTTCGCCCTCGATAACAATCGGCCGAAGCTGCGCTCGCGCCGTGTAGATCGCGGCGGTCAGCCCAGCCGGCCCTGATCCGATGATCAGGACACGCGTGTGGTCAGTCATGGGAAGTGCTCCGGACGGGGGCGGGGCGACGGCGGCGCCAGATCAGAAATCCCAGCGCTAGAGATACGACCCCAACGAGCACGTACGTGATCCAGACGCGTCCGGCGAAGAGGTAGACGTCCATGAGGCGGACGATTCCGATCACGAGCACGATCACGAGCGCCAGCGTGACGAGCAGTAGTACGAAGATGAACGCGACGGTGCGTCCGGCGAGCAGTATCGGTCGCAGCACCTTGTCGTGGACGACATCGAGGACGTGGTCGAGGGACCCCAGCGCCTTATCGACGAAATCGGGTCCTCGTTCGGGGGGGGGACTTGTCTCGGTCACGCTACGAACCTAGTGCGCTGAGTAGTCAGGCTCCAACCCAGCAGATCGCCACGATGCGCGGGCCGCCGTGGGTGCCGACAACGGGGCCAATGTCGGTAACGATGAGCGGTTCGTTCGAAGGGATGTCGCGAACCATCTCGATCAAGGTGCCAACGTCGTTGGCGTCGCCGTGCGCGATGGCAATCCGCGAGAGTGGCGCGTGACGTCGCGCCACAGCCGCCACCGCGGCGAGGGCCTTCGCGCGCGTACGCTGACGACCCGCCTCGGCGACGACGCCATCCTTGAGCGCGAGCAGGGGCTTTATCGAAAGTACCTGACCGATCAGTGCGCGAGCGCCGCCAACGCGTCCGCCCTTCACGAGATGCTCGAGCGTGTCTAGCGTGCCGCAGACGCCGACTCGTTCGACTAGGTGCCGCGCGCGACTTTCCAGTTCGTCAATCTCGGCGCCGGTGCTGGCCAGCTCAGCCACGTCCATCGCGAGTAGACCTTGAGCCATCGACACCGCCTTGGTGTCCACGACGCGCACGGGGATCGAGTCGGCGACCGCATCGGCGGCGAGCGTCGCGGATTGGTGAGTCGCGGACAGGGCCGCCGAGATGGTGACGACCAGCACGCCGTCGCAGCCGTCGCGGCTCGCTCGCTCGTAGGCCTCTTGAAAGGCTCCGGGTGATGGCGCCGCCGTCTCGGGCAACACTTTGGACGCCTTGCACATCGCCCAGAACTGTGCGGGGGACAGGTCAACTCGATCAACGAACTCCTCGTCACCGAACCGTATGGTGAGTGAGACGATATCGATATCGAGGCGCGTAGCAATCTCGCCGGGCAGGTCGCTGGCGCTATCGGTAATCACGCGGATCTTGGCCATGGGTCCCCCTTGGTGGTGGCGCCGGCCAGCCTTACACGTTCGAGCGCCGCCGGCCAGCGCGTCGCTGCCCGGCGGCAATGACCAGTACGTACGCGACGATGCCCACGGCGACGGCGCCACCGAATCGCACGAGCAAGCCGAGTCCGATGGCCGCGGTCGACGAGGCGTAGACAACCGCCATCGCGAGCCCCGCGACCAGGGAGGCGATGAGACTTCGGCGAACGTGCACTGACCAGATCGTCGACGTGATCGACACGTGCAGGCGCGCCAGGACGGTGAGCGCCACGACGGCGGCGATCGTGTAGGCGAGTGAGACGCTGGCGGTCAACTGCGCGAGGGAGTGACGGCCAATCGCGATGGCGAAGCCAATGGTGAGTGCGTTCTGTAGCAGGTAGAGCAGAAAGACCTGGCGAGCCCGCTGCATGGCTTGGAGGCCCCGTACGCCCAGCATGAACACGGTGAAGCCGGGCATGCCGGCGGCCAGGATGGCGAGCACGGTTCCGGCCGGAATCGTGTGGGTCGCGTTTACGTGATTGAGCACCGCCACCAATGGCTGGCTGAGGATGATGAACCCGACGGTGCACGGGACGATGATGACGAGCGACTGGCGTAGACCGAAACGCAGTCGTTGGCTGAACGCCCCGTAGTCGTGGTCCGTTGCGAGCCGGGCCAATTGGGGTCCGAGTGAACTGAGTACCGATACGACGATGACTGCGTACGGAATCAGGAAGAAGGACCACCCGTAGGTATAGGCACTCACCGGCCCACTGCCGCCCTCGCCAAAGGCGAACGCGAGTATCACGTAGAGCGACGCCTGATTGGCGGCGACGACGAGCAGTGTCCAGCTCCCGAGTCGTGTGATCGCGCGCAGCGCCGGGTCGTGGCGGTCGAAGCGGGGTCCGATGCGCCACAGGTCACTGCGGGCGAGCGAGGGGATGAGACAGAGGAACTGAACGGCGACGCCGAGCGTGGTGCCCAGGCCCAGCCACAGCAGGTCGTGGCTACCGGGCAACTGGGACAGTACGGGGGTGGGGTCGACTAGGTGGAACCACACGAGGACGGCGACCGCGATGACGTTGTTCGCGACGGGAACCCACGCGGGCGCGCCGAATCGGTGGCGAACGTTGAGCAACGCCGTGGCCAGGCCGATGATGCCGTAGAAGAAGATCTGGGGTACGAACCAGCGCAGTAGTTGGGTGGCCACCCGCCGCTGGTCGACGAGCGTACTCGCCGCACGGCCGACGTCAAGTTGGTGTAGCGCGGTGAAGCCGTCGATGATCCAAGGCGCCGTCCACCACGCGAGCACGGACCCGGCGATCAGGACCAGGACCGAGGCGGTGAGCACGGTGGAGATGGAGTGCCACGCGCGACGCTCGCCGTCGACCGCCAGTCGTTCGACGAAGACGGGAATGTACGTCGCAATCATGACCCCCCCAAGTACGAGGTCAAAGAGCATGTTGGGGATCGTGTTGGCGAGGTTGAAGGCGTCGGCGAGCGGGGTGAAGCCCAGTACCCACACCAGCACGAAGACGCGGACGAGACCGGTGAGTCGTGACACCAGCGTGCCGCTCGCCATGGACAGGACGCGCGAGGAGTGGTTTGAGGCGACGCTCATCGAGCGTGTCGAGCTTTCGGGCGTCGGCGATGCGTTCGCCACCACCACGCGGCCAGAACGAGCAGTGACGCTGCGGTGAGCAAGTAGCCCACCACCGAGCTGCCCGCGATGCGGACCTGGATGGCGGCGTGGGCGAGCAGCACCCGTTGGTCAGAAGTCGTCACGTTGACTTGCAGGGTCAGGCTGTTGCCGCGCCGACTTGAGGTGGGGACGCGGATCGACGTCGTGGGCGAGCTCCACGACACGACGATGTTCGGCCCCTTAGGGAAGACGAGCTGGTTGGTGATTAGGTGCACCACCGCCGTCACCGTGTAGGGAGCTGTGCTGTGCAGCGTGATCGGTAAGGCAGTACCCGGTCCCGCCAGGGTGATGGCGCTGGGGTCGACCGTGAACTGGGCGAGCTGCGCGTTCAAGACCGCCGCCGCGGCGTTAATGGCGTACTGGCGTTTGGTCGCCGAGCCGACGATCTCGCTCGACGCCGCTGCCACCCCCAAGGCGTAGGAAACCGCGCGATCGGTGATGGCCTGGCCGAATGAGTCAACTTGTGTCGCGAGGGTGCCGAGGCTCGATACGTTGTGCGCGCTCCACGTGGACGTCGGACCGGTTTCGAGGGTGCGCGTTGCTGGCGCGCCGTCGCTCGCAATGAGCGACGATGAGAACGATGGCGCGAGGCTTCCCGCCACGACGAAGGGATTACCCCGGAGGCCCGCGATGACGTCGTTGAGATAGGGAATCGATGTCGCGGCTGCGGGAACCATCACGATGACCGTGCGGCTTGAAGGCGCGTTGGGCGCCTCGAAGTGCAAGAAAGCCAGCGTGGCTAGGGTGATCGCGGCTCGTCGGCCCGGTTCGATCGACCCGTCTACCGCGAGCTGCGAGAGGGGTTCATCGTCAGCGAGGGCCACGATCGATTCGCCGCCAGTCACGCGAAAAGGGGCCCCCCAGGTCAGCGTCGTCGAGGGAATGACCGTTAATCGATCTTCGGGCAGCACGACGTTCGCAACACCGGCCGACGACAGTGCGGCCAGGGTTGCCGCCGACGGCGATCCCTCGAGCAGCACCGGACCGTCGAGGTAGCGCCCGGTCATGGACTGGACGAGCTGCCCGGCCAGGCCCAACTGGACCTTCAGCTCGGCGTCGAGGCCATTGGCGGCGAGGCCGGCGAAGTCGATCTCGCTGGGTGGCGCGTTGGCGATTCGGTGGAGCGGGCTAGCGGCGGCGCGACTGAATGAGGTCCGCCACGTCCTGCCCGCCGTACCGGAACCGTACGCGTGGTCGAGTGTTTGGTAGTTCGCGCTCAACGTGATCGGAAAGCTCGGGTGTGCTCCAATGTCACTCAGCACCGCTGCCGTTCGTACTCGCTCAGCCCAGGTACCCGTCCCAAGGGTGGTGATCCAGTTCAGTCGCAGAGGATTGACGACGACGGAACTCTGCAGGGCTAGCAGCGACCACTCGATGGTCGTGGTTCCCCCGAGGTCAACCGCGACGCGAATGGGGTATACCCCGTCGCACGCTGATCCGTGACAGGGGAGGCGCAGCTGGGGGAGTGGACCGCAACGAGTCCGCGAGCGGATCGCCCGGTTGGAGAAGAGGCCGATGATGACGGTCGCCGTTCGTGATGCCGTGCAGTCGGCTCGAGTACTGCCGGTGGAGGCGATCGCTGACCCGCTGACGCCGGCGCCGGTGATCACCGGATCGATCTGGGAGCGCATGATGACACGTGGGTACAGGGCTACGGCAACCGTGAGATTATGGTCGGGTTGATCGAAGGCGAGGGTCATGGCGAAGCGCGCGTCGCCCGTCGGCGAGATCGTCGCCACCGAGGACTGGCGTACCACCGAGAAGTTCGAAGAGGTGGCGGCCCCCGCGGCCGAAGGCCACGTCGTCGTTGCGAGGCCGAGGAGTACCACGCTGAGCGCCCGCCACCAGGTCGAAAATCGGTGGTACATGCTGACCCAGGCTACCGTCGCACGTGCCGCCTGAGCGGTCCAACTACCCTTCAGTGCCAGTGATGTCAATGGATCTGGCCCAGCAGCGCTTGAACGAGCTCGTTGACTACGCGCGTCCCCTCGCGCGCGTCTTCGCCGACGAGGGGTACTCTCTGTACGCCGTTGGCGGTTCCGTGCGTGACGCCCTGCTCGGCGAGCCGCGGGGCGAAGGCTTCGAGATTGACTTCACGACGAACGCGAGACCCGACGACATCGCGCGGATGATGGCGGGCGTCTGCGTCTCGCTGTGGGAGCAAGGCAGGTCGTTCGGCACGATCGGGGGCACGCTGCGGTCTAGCGGGGTGAAGGCGGAGGTGACAACGTTTCGCTCCGAGGCGTACGTCGATCACTCGCGTAAGCCGGCGGTGGACTGGGGCGATTCACTAGAGGTTGATTTGAGCCGTCGCGACTTCACCATTAACGCCATGGCCCTGGACGTGGTGGCGCTCGCGAACGGCGCCGAGGGTGTCCGGACATTCTTCGACTTTCACCAGGGGTTCCTTGATCTAGCGGAACGGCGACTGCGCACGCCGACCGATCCCGAGCGACTCTTTCGCGATGACCCCCTGCGCATGTTGCGAGCCGCGCGGTTCGCCGCCCGCTTCCATCTGGACATCGATCCCAGCGTCGAGGCGGCCGCGAGCGCTATGGCCAACGCCTTGGGCAAGGTGTCCGTTGAGCGGATACGAGGTGAGCTGGACCTCCTCCTCGTCACCGATCAGCCGTCGATTGGACTGGACTTCATCGTGCGGACTGGCCTCGCGGATCAGTTCATTCCCGAGCTACCACTGCTGCAGCTCGAACAAGACCCGATTCACCAGCACAAGGATGTTCTCAAGCACACCTGGGCGGTGGTTGACAAGACGTCGCCGTCGCTAACGCTACGGCTGGCCGCACTCTTCCACGACATTGGCAAGCCGCGCACCAGAGAGTTCTCCGAGGATGGCGTGACGTTTCGGTTCCACGAGGTCGTCGGCGCGAAGATGACTCGAAAGCGGATGTCGGCGTTGAAATACCCTCAGTCGGTCATCGATGACGTCAGTACCCTCGTCGAGTTACACCTGCGATTCCACACGTACAAGATGGGGTGGAGCGATCGTGCCGTACGCCGTTACGTCCGCGACGCGGGTCCCCTGCTCAACGAGCTGAATGAGCTGACGCGATGTGATGCGACGACGCGCAACGCGCGTAAGGCCGTGACCTTCGCGAGGCGCATGGACGAGCTCGAGTCGCGCATCGCCGAAGTGCGCGCACGCGAAGATCTCAGCCGACTGCGACCGGCCCTCGATGGCGTGGCCGTCATGGAGCTACTGGGCGTGGGCCCCGGCCCGCTGGTCGGGCGAGCGCTCGACTTTCTGATGGAGATCAGGCTCGACGAGGGCGAGATCGACCCCACAGACGCCGCGAACCGCTTGCGAGACTGGTACCAGCGCCAGGCTTAATGGGTGGCGGCGCCTCGTGGCGGGCCTACGGCCACACCAGGTTGGCGGCGCCGTCGTTGGCGAAGGATTCGACCATGTCGTGGGCGACGTCATCGTGGAACTGCACGGGCGGTGACTTCATGAAGTAGGCCGACGGTCCGATGATGGGGCCGCCGATGCCCCGGTCAAGGGCAATTTTGGCGCAGCGCACCGCGTCGATGATGACGCCAGCGGAGTTCGGCGAGTCCCACACCTCGAGCTTCAGCTCGATGTTCAGCGGTACGTCGCCGAAGTTACGACCCTCCATACGGATGTAGGCCCACTTTCGGTCGGCGAGCCACGGCACGTGGTCGCTGGGGCCGATGTGCACGTCATCGGGTCCGAGGCGGCTGGTCTCCAGCTGCGAGGTTACGGACTGGGTCTTGGAGACCTTCTTGGACTCGAGGCGATCGCGGTCGAGCATGTTCTTGAAGTCCATGTTGCCACCGACGTTGAGCTGGTACGTGTGATCGAGCGAGAGGCCCCGATCCTCGAAGAGCCGCGCGAGGACGCGGTGCACGATGGTGGCACCCACCTGACTCTTGATGTCATCGCCGATAATCGGCACCCCGGCGTCGGCGAACTTCGTAGCCCACTCCGGATCCGAGGCGATGAAGACTGGTATGGCGTTCACGAAGGCGACGCCGGCGTCGATGGCCGCTTGGGCGTAGAACCGCTGGGCTTCTTCGGAGCCAACGGGGAGGTACGAGACCAAGACCTCCGCGCGCGCCTCGCGCAGCGCAGCTACGACGTCGACGGGCTCGAGGGGGGACTCTTCGATCGCTGCCCGGTAGTACTTGTTCAGTCCGTCCAGCGTGGGGCCGCGTTGCACGGTGACGCCGAGTGATGGGACAGTCGCGAACTTGATGGTGTTGTTCTGCCCACCGTCGATTGCCTTGCCGAGGTCGTTGCCGACCTTGGAGGCGTCGACGTCGAAGGCGGCGACGAATTCGAGGTCGCTGACGTGGTAGCCACCCAGCACGACGTGCATGAGGCCCGGTACATCCTCGTCAGCCTTAGCGTCCTTGTAGTAGGTGACGCCCTGGATGAGTGAGCTGGCGCAGTTCCCAACGCCAGCGATCGCCACGCGAATCTTCTCCATGGCTTTCCTTTCCTGTTCGGTCTACTTCGCGTCGTGCGCGAAGCGGTTCTGATTACTGCGTTCGGTGGTCAACAGGTCGTCGATCCACGCGAGGTCTAGCTCGACACCCTGAGCGGCGTGCGCCATGACGCTGCGCGCGTAGGTGTCGAGCAATTCGTTCTGTGCGCCCTGGCGCACTTCGGCCAGCCTGGCGAGCAGGTCCGCCCGTCGTCGTTCGAGGAGATTGACGCGCAGTGACGGCGTCAGGTACTTAGCCAGTGCCATGCGCATCGAGAAGTTCTTGCCGTCGTCGACGGTGGCCGGGTCCGCGAGCAGCGCGGCGAACTCCTGGCGACCACGCTCGGTGATTCGATACACCTTGCGTCCCCGACGTCCTATGCCGGACGTGGCGCGCAAGGCTCGTAATGATGCCCGCTCGCCCGAGAGCGAACCGGTCGAGAGCGCTCCGAACCGTGATTCGGTCGGCGTGACTGCTTCGACGCTGCCGTGACGCTCCAGACGGGCGAGGGCCGGGTAGATCGACCCAAACGAGACGTTGGCCGAGAGGCCCAGGCGATCGCGCAATTGCGTGCGAATCTCGTAGCCGTGGTGATCACGATCCATCAAGAGCCCGAGTATGGCAATGTCCAACACGCGAATCATCATATCAAATCGATATATCGAACGTGACATTTGCTGAGCAGGCTGCGTGGGCTGGTCGTTGTAGTCTCGCCCCAATGGATCGGACGATGCGCACCACGACGGCCGACGGTGCCGTGGTTGAGTTCGGTCTCGTTCGTCACGCGCTGCTGGAGAAGTTAGCGACGGGCCAGTTGCGCCGTGACGACGTCTGCGACGCCCACCCCGAGCTGGTGCGCGCCGCGCGCAACGTCGGCCGCTTCACGGGCGAGCAGTGTCCCGTTTGCCACGACGCTGAGCTGGTCGAAGTCACGTACGTCTTTGGGGCGAGGCTGCCGTCAGGAGGCACCTGCCCCACGTCGCGTGGTGATCTAGCCAAGCTCGAGCGCCGCGAGGAGCCAGTCCAGTGCTACGCGGTAGAGGTGTGCGTCGCGTGCCACTTTCACCACCTCGCCCGTCGGTGGGGGGCTGGCGGCCGCGTTCGCCGCGCGGCGCGGGGACGGGCCTAAAGTCGAGAGGTGAGTCTCAGCGCCCCGGTACTACGCGCTCGAAAGCGGCGTCGTGGCGAGACGCCGATCGTGATGGTGACGGCGTACGACGAGCCGGCTGCCCGGTACGTCGATGCCGCGGGCGTGGACGTCATCCTCGTCGGCGACTCGCTGGCCAACGTCGTACTCGGGCACGTCGATACCCTGCACGTGACGATGGCCGATATGGTGCATCACGTGGCCGCCGTGGCCGCGGCTCGACCGTCGGCGCACGTGGTCGCGGACATGCCGTGGCTGAGTTACCACCTCGGCGAGGTTGACGCCGTGGGCAACGCAGCGTCGCTTGTTCGTGCAGGGGCCCAGAGCGTCAAGCTCGAAGGTGGCCGCAATCGCCTCGGTGTTATCCGCGCGATATTGGACGCCGAGATTCCGGTGATGGGCCACCTGGGACTCACACCCCAGAGCGTGCTGGCCTTCGGAGGCTTCAAAGTGCAGTCCAAGACCCGTGAAGCGGCGTCGATGCTGGTGGAAGAGGCGTTGCTGCTTCAAGGGGCCGGGGTGTACGCCATCGTGGTGGAAGGCGTGCCGGCGGCCGTGGGCACCATGGTGACCGAGGCCCTCGATATCCCGACCATCGGCATTGGGGCAGGCGCTGACACCGACGGCCAAGTTCTGGTGTTCCATGACTTGCTCGGGCTCTCGGCGCGGACGCCGGCCAAGTTCGTGCGCCAGTACGCGGACCTCGGCGCCGCCATTACGGACGCGGTGTCGCGGTACCGCGACGACGTGCGCTCGGGAGCGTTCCCAGCTGAATCGGAGTCCTATCCGAATCCCGCGGACCTGTTCGACTAGCCAAAGTGGCCCCGGTCGGTTAGACTCATCGGTCCCATCGGTGATGGGAAGAACCCTGCTCCGTTTTCCGCGGAGCCCGGCCGAGCCGGACCAGAGGGAAAGGAAAGTGGCCATGAGGCCGTATGAGACGATGATCGTGTTCGACACGACTGTGGACGCCCAATCGATTCAGGTGGCGCTCGACCGAGCGCTAGAGACCGTGCGAATTAACGGTGGGACACCGGGGACGATCGACCGTTGGGGGAAGCGCCCGTTGGCGTACGAGATCAAGAAGCGCAAGGAGGGTTACTACGTCCTCGTTGAGTTTGCGGGAACCACCGCCACCGTCGACGAGCTCCATCGGATTCTGACGCTGTCGGATGAAGTGTTGCGTTTCAAGATTCTTCGTCGTATTGAACGGACTGCTCGTCGGGCCCCGGCGTCGGCGTAGGTCCCAAGGAAGACGTGAGGAGAAGAGATGCCCGATAACACCATCACGATCGTGGGGAACATCACGCGCGATCCCGAGTTGAAGTTTTTGAACAGTGGTCAGGCGGCGGTGCGACTCTCAGTCGCCGTGAACCGTCGCTGGCAGAACCGCCAGACCCAAGAGTGGGAAGAGCGCGTCTCGTACTTCGAGGTCACCGGTTACGGACCGATGGCGGAGAACGCCGCGAACTCCCTCTCCAAAGGCAGCCGCGTCGTGGTCACCGGCCGACTGGAGCAGCGCAGCTGGGAGACTGAGAACGGCGACAAGCGCTCGATCGTGGAGATCAACGCCGACGAGATTGCGCCGTCGCTGCGGTTCGCGACGGCGGTGGTCACTCGCACGCCACGGCCCGACGCACCCGCGCGTGACGCGGAACGCTCCGCTCCGCGATCCGCCGAACCCAGCTCGTACGCCTACGACGAGGAGCCCTTCTAATGCCCCGCATCAATAACCCGAAACCGCCCAAGCGCGCGCCGAAGATCGACAATCGGCGCGGTGTCAAGAAGAAGCCCTGCGCCTTCTGTCAACACGGTGTCGACACCGTTGACTACAAGGATCTCGCCCAGTTGCGCAAGTACATCTCGGACCGCGGCAAGATTCGAGGCCGGCGAGTGTCGGGCAACTGCCAACAGCACCAGCGCGACGTGTCCGACGCGATCAAGACTGCTCGTGAGCTGGCCCTGCTGCCGTATACGCAGCGAACGGTGACCGAGCGGCGCGGGGGACGGGGCGGACGTGATGACCGCGGGCCGCGCGGGCCCCGACCCGACCGTGACGGAGCCCGCGCTGACGTCGACGCGGCACCGGTCAGCATCGACGACGCGATGCTTGATGACGCGAGTGAGGCGGCGGCGGTGTTCGCGTCCGACGAGGAGGTGGACGAATGAAGGTTCTCCTGCGAAGTGACGTCCAGGGAGTGGGACGACGCGGCGACATCGTCGACGTGAAGGCGGGCTACGCCAGAAACTTCCTGTTGCCGACCGGTACGGCGCTGGCCGCCACCGATTCGATGGAGGCGCAGGCGACTGCGATGCGTCGTTCTCGTGATCTGCGCGACGCGAAGAGTCGCGAAGCGGCGATGACCCAGCGCGCGGTGATCGAGTCAACCGTGGTCACCGTGGCCGCCCGCGCCGCAAGCAACGGCCGACTCTTCGGATCGGTGACCGAGGCTGACGTGGTCAACGCGCTGCGCACGGCGACGGGGATCTCACTGGATCGCGGTGCCATTGCGATGGCCGAGCATCTGAAGGTGCTCGGCTCCGCGACGGTGACCGCGTCGCTGTTCGATGGGGTGGTTGCGACGGTAACCGTCGAGGTGGTAGCCAAGTAGCGCGTCGCCGCGACGCGACCGATCAGCGTTGCACCCGGCTCGGTCGGCCGTCAATGTGTCACAGGCATCGACGAAGATTCTGACGTGTTAGGCACAGGCATTTCCCCACGTTGTTGCTCTTGTGATGCACAAGCGCGGTCGGCGAGCGTTGGTGTCTTATGACGCAGATCGAATCGGACCGTAGCCGTACCGCGTCGGGTGGTGGACGAGTACCCCCGAGCGCCCTCGAAGCCGAGGAGTCGCTGATCGGTGCCATGCTGCTGTCACCCGAAGCCGTCAGCATCGCGTACGAGACCGTGGTGGCCGAGGACTTCTATCGTCCGCTGCACGGTCAGATCTTCACGGCCATCCTGGCCCTCACCAACGCCGCCGAGCCGGTCGACTACGTCACGGTTCAGGCGAAGCTGCAAGAGCACGGGTCCGCGGCGGTGGAGCTGGCGGTTTTGTCGTCGCTCCAGCTGAACACGCCTTCGGCCGCGAACGCCCAGCACTACGCCGAGATCGTCCGTGACAAAGCCCAACAGCGTCGCCTGATCGCAGTGGCTGGCGAGGTCGTTGACGAGGCGTATCGCCCGACCGACGACGTCGTTGGCCTGATCGACGAGGCCGAACGCAAGATCAACGCCATCGCGGATAACCGGAAAGTCGACTCGGTGTCGCCGCTGCAGCGGCTGCTGCTCGCCGAAGCGGACATCCTCGAGACCCGTGGCGAAACCCGCGGCCAGCTCAACGGTCTGGAGACGGGCTACCGCTCGCTCGACCTCGTCCTGCAGGGCCTACAGCCGACGAGTCTCACCATCGTCGGGGCCCGTCCGGGGACCGGTAAGACGGCCTTTGCGCTCGGTATCTTGGTGCACGTGGGCGCGGTGGTGCAGCGCCCCGCGCTGTATTTCTCGCTCGAGATGAGTCGCCAGGAGTTGGCGGAGCGCATTCTGGCGTCGACGGCGCGAATCGACTCGTCCAAGTTGCGCACTGGCGACCTCAGCGAGGGCGACTGGAATAGAGCGCACGAAGCCTTTGGGTTCTTGCAGTCAGCCAAGGTCTTCATCGACGACAATCCAGCCCTCACCGTCATGGACGTGCGATCTCGGTCACGGCGCATCAAGCAGCAACAGGGCGATCTCGGCGTGGTCATCGTGGACTACCTCCAGCTGATGAGCTCGCGCTCGCGAGCGGAGAACCGCCAGGTCGAGGTTTCCGATATGAGCCGGTCGCTCAAGATCCTGGCTCGCGAACTGCAGTGTCCGGTCATCGCGCTGTCGCAGCTCTCGCGCAAGCTCGAAGACCGCGCCGACAAGCGCCCGATCATGTCGGACTTGCGTGAGTCGGGCTCGCTCGAGCAGGACGCGGACGTCGTGCTCTTCCTCTTTCGTCCTGAACAGTACGGCGACGTCACGAACGACAAGAAGGCCGACGCCGAGATCATCGTCGGCAAGAACCGTAACGGGCCGACGCGTAGTGCGCATCTGACGTGGCGCGGCGAGTTTGCCCGCTTCGACAACGTGGCCGAGGTTCGCGACTTCTAGGCCACGCACACCGAGAATCAGTGACACGCGCCGACGCGGGTGCGCTCGCTGGTGCCTCCGTGAAATCACGAGGTCGCGACCCCGTGGTGCCCCGCTACCAATCCCGGTACCTCGGGCAGACCATGGATGTGGTACCGGGATGTGGAGGTGGCGCAGTGACGAACGTGGTAGCGCGGGTTGATCGCCTCGGTCTCGTCGGTTCCGGGATTCGTGATTGGGGCGTCAAGGCCCTCGAGCGGCGTCGTCGCACGCTCCAGATCATTCTTGGTTTCGTGTGGCTGATCGACGCAGCCCTGCAGTTCCAGCCCTACATGTTCACCAGGGCCTTCGTAACCGGTGCGCTGACGCCGACGGCGTCGGGGAATCCCTGGCTGCTCTACCGGCCAATGATCTGGGCCGACAGTTTCATGGCGCACGACATTGCGTGGTGGAACGTGCTCTTCGCTACCATCCAATTGGCGATCGCGATCGGACTCTTCTACCGACCCATGGTGCGTTGGGCGCTCGGACTGTCGGTGGTCTGGGGCGTAGCGGTGTGGTGGTTCGCCGAAGGCTTCGGTGGCATCTTCACGGGCTCGTCGCCGCTCTCGGGCGAGCCAGGAGCCGTCGCGCTCTACGTGGTCGCGGCCGTGCTGGTGTGGCCGACGTCGGGTCGCGGCGCCGCGACCTCGGTAGCCGAGCGCAGCCCGTGGGGACGCGGCGCTGTGGCGCTGTGGATCGTCCTGTGGGGGAACTTCACCGTTTACCTGCTCACCCCGTCCAATCGGTCGGCCCAGGGCCTGCGTTCGCTGATCGCGGGCATGGGTGCGGGCGAGCCGGGCTGGATTCAGTCCCTCGATCGGGGACTCGCGAACCTGGTGAGTGGGCGTGGCGTGGTGATCTCGGTGTTGCTCGCCGTGGTGTGCGCGGGTATCGCGGTTGGCGTACTCGTTCCGTCACTGACGCGCGCCGCGGTGGTCGCCGCCGTCGTCGTTGCGGCCGTCATCTGGCTCACCCAGGACTTCGGCGGCGTGCTCACGTCCCAGGGGACCGACGTCAACTCCGGCCCGCTGATCGCCCTGCTCGCGCTGGCGTACTGGCCGATGATCTCCGACCGAGCGCAGTCACCGTCGAACTGACGTCGGGGGACCGGTCCTTGCGGGCCCCGGCGCGGGTCGCTAGCGACCCAATGGCCGGGCGTCGACCGGTACCCGGTGCAGGGGTACCGTTGCGTCAACGGTGGTGCCCGAGCCGATCGACGAGGTGACCTCGCAGCGGCCATCGAGCAGGTTCGCGCGTTCGCGCATGCTCAAGATGCCCAAGTGGCTGCCGCCGATCAGTGCGACGCGGTCGAGGTCGAACCCGGTGCCGTCGTCGACGATGGTCACGCGGGCGGTGTCGGCGTCGTAGTGAATCGAGACGACGAGACGGGCGGCTTGGGCGTGACGAACGGCGTTGCGAACGGCCTCTTGGACGATTCGAAATAGTCCGACTTCGGATTCGGGCGATCCCGAGGCGACCTCGCCGGTCACGACGAAGTCGGTCACCAGACCTTCGTCGACTTCGAGATCGACGAGCAGGCCACGAACGGCGGCGACGAGTCCGTGCTGGTCCAGGCCCGCGGGGTGCAGACCGCGGGTCACGTCGCGCAGGTGGCCAACGACGTTCAGCAGCTCGTCGCGCACGGCCCCGAACTGCTCGTAGCCGGCGTCGTCGTCGGGCGAGCCCAAGGTCTCGAGTCGTCTCGCCAGCTGCAAGAGCCGCTGCAGGGGATCGTCGTGTATCTCTCGCGCGATGCGTCGTCGCTCGTCTTCTTGTGCGCGCAGGACCTCCATTGCCCAGGCGCGCGCCTCGCGCTCGGAGCGGTACTCTTCGGTCACGTCCTCGAGGACGACCTGACGCATGGGCCCGAGCGCGCTGGGCTCGAGGTTGGAGACTGAAAGCCGGAACGTTCGCTCGTCGCCGTCCACGCTCATCGACAGCTGCGTGGCCCGGCCGTCGGCCACGTCGGCGCTGGCGAGTCCGATGAGATCGGCCACGGAGCGTCCGAGCACGTCGCCCCAGATGCGCTGCGCGGCCGGATTGGCCTCGTGGACCACGCCAGCCGGGTCGATCAGCACGATCGGCGACGCGTTGGCGTCAAAGAGGCGATGGTAGTGGATCTCGGCGGCGCGACGTTCCGCTTCGGCGACCTCCGCGCGCGCCCGCTCGAGGTGAGCGCGTTCGATCTCGAGTCCGACGAACAGGGCGACGACGAACACCACCGAGAGCTGGACCAGGTCTTGGGCGTAGTGTCCCCGATCGTCGGGCAAGAGGACGTCAGGCAGCCACAAGATGATCGCCCACACGGTGGTCGCCGCCGACCCCGACAGGCCGTAGCGCAGGGCGGCGTAGCCCACGGGAATCAGCAGCAGATCGATCGGCACCCCGTAGGGCAGCACGCTGCCCTTGAGCAGGTTCTGGGTGTCGACGATGACGTGGATGACTGCCCAGAAGACGATCATCGACTGCACCGCCCAGAAGGCGCGGTCGCGTATCGGCGGATGCAGCGCCCGTACCAGGATCTGGTGGATCGGGATGCGGGAGTTGTCGGCGTTCACTTCGTGGGGTGGGGCGAGGCGAGGTGGTGCTCGATGGCGAAGATCGTGGCCTCGGTACGCGAGCGAACGCCGAGCTTGTTGAGTATCGCCGAGACGTAGCTCTCGATGGTTCGCAGTCCAATGCCGAGCTCGAGGGCGATCTCCTTGTTCGAGCGGCCCCGCACGAGTGCGGCGATGACGTCGAGCTCGCGGGCGGTCAGCCGTCGGATCCACTCATCCTCGGGTTGCTGGTGGCGTCCGGCGAGGCGGTGCGAGAGTGTGCCATCGATCACGGTGCCGCCGAAGGCGACGGTTCGCGCCGCGGCAACGAACTCCGCGGCGCTCGCGGTCTTGAGCAGGTAGCCGCCAGCGCCCGCCGCGAAGGCTTCGGAAAAGTAGACGTAGTCGTCGTGGGCCGAGAGCATCAGGCAGCGAACCGGCAGATTCTCGGCGATGACGCCGCGCACGATGTCGACGCCGCTGCCGTCGGGAAGCTCGACGTCGATCACCAGCAGGTCGGGGCGAAGGCGCCGCGCTGCGGCCAGGGCTTCGGCGACCGAGCCCACCTCGTCGACGACCACGACGTCGGGGTCGCGCTCGAGCATGCGACGCGTTCCCTGGCGAACGACCTCGTGGTCGTCGACGACGATCACGGTAATGGGCGTTTGCGCAGCCGCATCGGAGTCGGACACGGGTTCACCTTACGGCGCGACCCCCGGGCAACTTACCGTGGTTCCACGGGTCTAAAGACCTGAAATTGCACGTTGCGACTGATCGGACGGTGTGGACGATGCCCCCCAGTGGTCGTCCCGTGAGCGGCGGCGGTGAGGTCACGGCACGTGAGCGACCAGACGTCGGGGCTGTCGCGGGTACCGAACCAAGCATCGGCGCACGGCGGTCGAGGGACCCGTGGTTCCACGGGACGACAGACCCGAGGGAATCCTCTAGCGGCCCGATGCGCGCCGACCAAGGATGGTCGAGGTCACCGTCACCATCTCGATGGCGACCGGGAGGAGCAGTGATGAGTAGTGGTTCGACCGTAGTGAGTCAAGGTCCCCGCGAGACCGAGTCCCACCGGTTGCGTGGCCTCTTGACACTGGTGACGGGCATCGTGCTCGTCGCGGCGGTGGTCTTCGCCATCACGGCCGGCGTCGGCGCGATCTGGCACAAGGTGACCGCGACGCCCGCGACGAGCGCGGCGCCGGCGAGCGCCGCCACGCCAGCCGCGGACACCGCGGCGGTGCAGATCAAACTCGCGGTGAACCCGCCGCCGCTCGGTGGCGTGAAGGGGTCCGACGGACTCATCCACGACGCCTTCGTTCCCGCGTCGTTCACCATGACGGTTGGCACCACCTACGACGTCACGATCTACAACTACGACACCCAGTCTCACTCGTGGATGTCGCCCTCGCTCAACGTCGACGCGGTCGCGCCGGCGGGCAGCGCGACGTCGCCGTCGGTGACGCACTTCACGATTACGCCCAAGTCGGCGGGAACCTTCCAGTGGTTCTGCGCCTTGCCGTGTGACAAGTGGGCCATGGCCCACAACGGCTTCATGCGCGGCTACGTCACCGTCAAGGCGTGAGACCCGCCCCGCCGACGAGCCAGTTACGGACCACCAGTGATGAGCAGTACTCAAACAAAAGGAGATAAGTAATGAAGCACCCCCTCACCAAGACCGTTGGCCTGATGTTGGCCGTCGCACCACTGGTCGCCACTGGCGTGGTAAATGGCGCGAGCGCCGCCACGTCGATTCACGTGACCGAGGTGATGCAAATCCTGACCACGGGAACGTTGGCGGGTAGCGGTCAGCAGCCCAAGATCACGAACTCGTCGTGGACCGTGAAGAAGGGCGAGACCGTCACCGTGAAGATCGTCAGCTTTGACGACGGCACCGCGCCGTTGATGGGCCAGTACATGAAGTACGCGAAGGTCATGGGCACCACCAACGGCAAGGAGACCGTAGCGGGCAAGTCGGTCACCAACGTGTCCGACATCAACGTCGCCCACACGTTCACGATCAAGGGCCTCGGTTTCAACATGCCGATCCCCGCCGCGCCGACCGGCAAGTCCGTCACCGTCGTGGCGACGTTCGTGCCCACCAAGACTGGCACGTTCGTCTGGAACTGCTTCGCCCCGTGCGGCACCGGCACGACCGGTATGGGCGGCGCGATGAAGACCATGGGCTGGATGACCGGCAAGGTAAAGGTCATCTCGTGAGTGCCCGCCGAGCCACGAACGCGGGCGAGCCGGGGCGCGCTGACGGCCCCGGACCGCTCGCGCGGCTCGGCGCGGTCGACCCGCTCGAGCGACTCGGCCGCCTGAGCTGGCGTCGCCCCGTTCGAGCCTCGCGCAACGTCGGCCTCGTCGCCGTCTCGCTCGTCGGGATCCTCCTCGGGCTGGCCGTCACGGTGGCCCTAGTCGGCGGCATCGCGTCGGGGGTCGTTCGCGCGACACGCCCTGGCGCGCCGGCGACCCCGGCGGTGCGCGGCCACGTCACCGAGGTTATGAAGATCCTCACGACGGGGAACCTGCCGGGAACGGGGAATCAGCCCCAGTACACGAACGCCGACTGGACCGTCCACGTGAATGAGCGCGTGACGGTGAAGATCATCAGTTTCGACGACGGCACCGCGCCACTGATGGGATCCCAGATGATGTACGACCACGTCGTTGGCTCAACGACCGGCGACGAGCTGGTGGCCGGTCGGCCCGTGTCCTCGGTGTCTGACACCAACGTGGCGCACACGTTCACGGTGGTGGGACTCACGTTCAACATGCCGATCCCGGCCGCGCCGACGGGCAAGTCGGTGACGGTCGAGGCGACGTTCGTGCCGACCAAGACCGGAACCTTTACGTGGCAGTGCTACGCCCCGTGCGGCGCCGGCACGAACGGGATGGGTGGGGCAATGGCGACGATGAAGTGGATGGAAGGACAAATCAAGGTGATCGCATGACGACGACACACGACGACGAAACTCGGATGGACGATGGCGAGCGCGACGACCTCACCGTCGCCGCGGTGACAATTGGACGGCGCGGGCTGCTGCGAGCCGCGGCTCTCGGCGGTATCGGCTTGGGCGTGCTCGGGGCGCTGACCGAAACGGTGGCCGCCGCGTCGCAGCCGGCGACGACGACGCCGTCGAGCCCGACCAAGCAGTGGTGCATGATTATCGATCTGCGTCTCTGCAATGGCTGCAAGCTCTGCACGACCGCCTGCCAGACGGCCCACTACCTGCACGAGGACCAGACCTGGATGAATGTCTACACGATGCAGAACGCCGCGGGCGAGGACTACTTCATGCCGCGGCCGTGCATGATGTGCGAAGACCCGGCGTGCGTGCCGGTCTGTCCGGTCGGCGCGAACTTTCGCACTGACGAGGGCCTGGTGCTGGTGGACCAGAACAAGTGCATCGGCACGCGCATCTGCATGAACGCCTGTCCCTACGACGCGCGCTACTTCAACTGGACGGCGCCGCTGCCCGCGCCGCGCCAGCCATTCAAGCAGGAGCCGGAGTGGCCGGTGCCCCAAGTCATTGGCACGGTCGGCAAGTGCATCAACTGCGCGGCGATGCTGCCGTCGGGCCAGCTGCCCGAGTGCGTCAGCAACTGCCCGATGGGCGTGCTCTACTTCGGCGACCTGACCTCGGACGTGGCGGTGAACGGCATGGGTGCCACCGTCAAGATCTCGACCTTCCTCGCCGAGAACGACGCGGTCGTCTTCAAGGAAGAGTACGGCACCCACCCGCGGGTCTACTACATCCCGGGCCACGGACAGGACTTGAACAACAACCCGAGCGCGTCGTGACGCGCCGAACAGGAGAGATTCGATGACTGACGTTCTAGATCCCGTCTCGACGGGCCGCGCGAAGCCAGGTAACGCCGACCTGCGCGCTGTCGCAATGCGGCCGGTGCTCGAGACCCCGGGGTGGTGGTGGCCCGCCGTCGTGGTGCTCGGTGCCGTCGTGGTGCTCGGCGTCGTGGCCTGGGTCTACCAGGTGGCCAACGGACTCGGCGTCGCCGGTTACGGCGACGGCGCGTTCTGGGCGATCTACGAGGCGAACCTCGTCGCCTTCATCGGCGTGAGCTACGGCGGGGCGGTGGTCTCGGCGATCTTGCGTCTCACGCACGCCGAGTGGCGCGCGCCCCTCACGCGCATCGCCGAGGCGACGGCGCTCGTGACCCTGCCTATCGGGATGGTCTTCATCATCCCCCACCTGGGGAGCCCGAGCCGGGTCTGGGAGCTCGTCTGGCCCACCTACTGGAACCTCTCCTCGCCGATCCTGTGGGACTTCTTTGCGGTGAGCACCTACCTGCTCGCCACCATCGTCTTCTTCTACCTCCCGCTGATCCCTGACGCGGCGATCGCCCTCGAGCGTTTCGACGTCGAGCCGACGAGCGGACGCCTGCGCGTTCGCCAGTCGCTCTACCGGGTGTTGGTCGGTCGCTTCGGGGGCACGCCCTACGAGCGTCGCCGGCTGAACGGCGCGATCGGCCTCGTCGCGATCATGATCATCCCGATGGCGGTGTCGGTGCACTCGGTGCTGTCCTTCGCCTTCGCGTCATCCTCGCGCGCCGGGTACTTGGAGACGATCCTGCCGGTCTACTTCGTGGTCGCGGCGCTCTACTCGGGCGTGGCTCTCGTCGTGCTGACCGTCGCCGCGTCGCGCCGGCTCTTCCACCTCGAGGCCTTCATCACCCCGCGCCACTTCGTGCGGCTGGGCTTCTTGATGATCGCCTTCGGCGCGGCCTACCTGTACCTCACCTTCACCGAGTACCTGATTGACGGGTACTCGGGCACCACGGGCGCCGCGGCGTGGGTGTACCAGATCGTCGCCGGTCGCTACGCGATTCCGTTCTGGCTGTACTTCTTCGCGGGAGGGGTTATCCCCCTGGTCATCATGGCGTTTCGCCGGCTGCGCACCACCACGGGCGTGGTCGTCGCGTCAACGCTGGTGGTGCTCTCGCTCTGGATCAAGCGGCTCGTGATCGTCATCCCCCCGGCGACCGAGCCGCTTGTGAACTCGCCGCTGAAGAGCGCGGGGGTGCTCGCGGGGAACTGGGGCACGTACCACTTCACGTGGGTGCCGATCTCGATCACCGTGGCGGCCACCGCGGCCATCCCGCTGCTCTTGCTCGTCGTGTTCCGCTTCGTGCCCATTCTGTCCATGGCCGAGATCGAGGAGATCGACGAGGCGCACGAGCGCGCAACGGTGCAGGAGGTGGGAGCGTGATGTTCACGAAGCTTCGTTCCACGAGCGTACGCGGTGCGCTCGGCGCGCTCGGCGGCGTGCTGCTCTTCAGCGTCGCGGCGGCGGCGCTGCCGGCGGCGGCGGCGATGGGCGCCACGCTCTCGCTGACGTCAGCGACCCCAGCCAGTCAGCGCGGCGTCGAACTCTCGGCGCAGGTGAACGCCGGTTCCACGCCGCTGAGCGGGGTCACGGTCAACTTCTACGTGCACCTCGACGAGTTCTCGGGCGCGCCAGAGCTGCTCATCGGCACGGCGAACACCGGTCCCACGGGCGACGCAACCGTGACGTACCAGCCAACGTGGGCCGGCACGCAGCGTTTCGTGGCGACGGCCGTCGACGCGACGGGGGCGCCGCTGGCCACGTCGGCGCTGACGGTCCAGGCGGCGAGGACTGACCCGTTCGCGGGTCCCGTGGAGAGCCTGCGTCCCGATGGCCTCATCGGTCGCTGGGTGGTCGTGGTCCTGCTCGCGCTCGTCATCAGTGTCTGGATCACCTTGCTCGCCGTGGTGGTTCGCGTTCAGCAGGGTCCGGTCGAAGCCGCGCGGTAGCGGCCGTTGGCCGCGAACCCCGGGTGATCGCGCGGTAGGTTGCTGACGTGACCGACCACGCCCTCGCCGCGGTGAGCCTGTCGAAGCACTTCGGTACGACGCGGGCGGTCGACGAGGTGGACCTTACGCTAGACGCCGGCGAAGTGGTCGGCTTCCTCGGGCCCAACGGGGCCGGCAAGACGACCACGCTGCGCCTGCTGCTTGGGCTGCTGCGTCCGACGTCGGGCGCCGCAACGGTGCTCGGGCACCGCGCGGGGTCGCGCGAGGCCCGTCGCCACGTCGCCTACGTGCCCGGCGACGTGGCGCTGTGGCCTCAGCTCACGGGTCTCGAGGTGATCACGCTGCTCGGGTCGCTGCACGGACGCCTCGACTCCGCGTACCGCGATCGCCTCGTGGAGGCCTTCGATCTCGACCCCGACAAGCGGGTGCGGGCCTACTCGAAGGGTAATCGCCAGAAAGTCGCACTGATCAGTGCCTTCGCGACCCGTGCCGAGGTCCTGCTCCTCGACGAGCCGACGGCCGGGCTCGACCCGTTGATGGAGCGCGTCTTTCGCGCGTGCGTCGTCGAGGCGCAGGACCGGGGCCAGGCGGTCCTGCTGAGCTCGCACGTGCTCGCCGAGGTGCAACACCTCTGTTCGCGCGTTGCGATGATCCGCCAGGGACGACTGGTCACGGTGGCGGCGATCAGCGAGCTTCGCCGCGTCGCCGGCGTCGAGCTCGACATCGCCGGGACCTTCGAGGACCTGAGTGCGGTGGCCGGCGTCAGCGTCGTCGCGGTCGACAGCGACGAGACGCGGGTGCGCGTCAACGGTCCTCTCGAGCCGCTGCTCGGCGCACTGGCGCGCGGTCAGGTGACGTCGCTGCGCACTCGCGAGGCGAGCCTCGAGGAGATCTTCCTCTCGTTCTACGACCCCGCGCACGAGTAGTCGTGGGTCCGCGAACCGCCGTCGGCGTGACGTGGCGCCAGCTTCGTCTCTCGACGGCGGTGATGACGTCACTCGTGGTCGCGATGGTCGCGCTCGGCGTGGCGAGCTACGACCTCAGCGGCGGAGCACCCGCGATGGTCGGCACGCTCGCGCTCGTGCGCAACCCGGCCTTCCGTGCGCTGTACGGCAACTTCAGCACGCTGGACACGGCGGGTGCCTTCGTGCTGTGGAAGCTCGGCCTCGTCGTGACGCTCGCGGTGGCTCTCTGGGGGGCGCTCGCCGCGACGCGCGTGACGCGCGGGGCCGAGGACGTGGGCACCTGGGACCTACTCGTCACGGGGACGGCGGGGCGCGGCGCCATCGTCGGCCAGAGCATGGCCGTGCTCGCCGTCATGGGCGTCGCCGTGGGCACCGCGGTCTTCGCGACGTTCGCGCTGAGCGGTCAGCGCCTCGCCGACAGTGCCCTCTACGGAGCCGGCGTCGTCGGGCTCGTCTGGTGCGCGCAGGCGGTTGGCGTGGCGGCCGCCCAGGTGCTGGCGCCTCGGCGCTCGGCGTCCCAGGGGGCGCTCGCGGTGGTGGGCGTCGCGTACCTCGCCCGGATGGTCGCCGACGCGTCTACGAATGGCGCGTGGCTGCGCGACGCGACGCCCTTTGGCTGGCTCGAGAACCTCGGCGCTTTCCAGCGCGCCGAGCCAATCTGGCTCGTCGCGCTGCTCGTCGGGCCGGCACTCGCCGTTACGGCACTCCTGCCGCTCGCGCGCCGGCGCGACGTGGGGCTCGCCCAGTGGACAAGGTCCGACCGGGCCGCGGCGCGCTCGGGCCTGCTGCGCACGCCGTGGCGATTCGCGTGGCGCGAGCTCGCCAGCACCATCGCGGTGTGGCTCATCGTGACCGCGGTGGTCGGCCTCGTGATCGGGTACCTCACGAACGCACTGGTCGTCTTTAGCCGCGGTGACCCGTCTCTCGGCCGACTGCTCGCGCGCTGGCACCTGGCGCTGCTCGCGAGCGTTCACGGCTTCGTCGGGGAGATCGGCGCGACGCTCGCCTTCGGCATCAGCTTCTTCGTCGTCTCGGCGGTGGCGACCGTCGGTGGCGACGTCAGCGCCGGGCGACTGGACCTGCCACTTGGCTACGGGGCCGGTCGCCGCTCGTGGCTGGCGGCGACCGTCGTGGCCACCGCCGGCGCGACGGTGCTGATCGCGCTCGTGACCGCGAGCGCGACCTGGATCGGCGTGGGTGCGGGCGGCTCGTCACTGGCCTTCGGCGCGGCCCTCGGCGCGATGCTGAACGCGATCTCGATCGCGCCGCTCGTTCTGGGCGCGACCGCGCTGGCCGTGTCGCTCGCGCCGCGGGTGGCCCAGGTCGTGCTCGCCGCGCTACTCGCGGTCAGCTACTTGACCGCTGTTCTTGGCCCGGCGATGCACTGGCCGCGGCTGATCGTGGAGGCGTCGCTGTACCACTACGTGCGCTTGGTTCCCGCCGAAGCGCCGAACTGGCGCGCGACGGTCGTCTTCGCGGTGCTCGGCGCGGCGGCCTTCGCGGGCGGCCTCAGTCGATTTCGGCGGGCCGATCTCGTCGCGTGAGCTATTTCGGCTGCATGCGGATGCCCGCGTCGAGGCGAACCGACTCGGCGTTCATGTAGCTGTTGGCCAAGAGCTCGACGACCAGTGACGCGAACTCGCTCGGGTAGCCGAGTCGCTTCGGAAAGAGCACGCCGGCGCCGAGGCGGGCCTTGAACTCGTCGGACTGGGGACCGGTGCCGTAGATCGGCGTGTCGATCAGCCCGGGCAGGATGCAGTTCGCGCGAACGCCAATGGCCGCCAGGTCGCGCGCGAGCGGCAGGGTCAACCCGACGATGCCGCCCTTCGAGGACGAGTAGGCCACCTGACCGATCTGGCCGTCTTCGGCGGCCACCGACGCGGTGTTCACGATTGCGCCGCGCAGCCCGTCGACGTCGGGCTCGTTGTGGCTCATCTTGGTGGCCGCGAGCCGGCAGACGTTGAAGGTGCCGACGAGGTTGATCTCGATCACCTTGCGGTAGAGGTCGAGATCGTGGGCCGAGGCGTACTCGCCGTCTTTGCCGATGGTTCGCGTCGCCCACCCGATGCCCGCACAGTTGACGACCGACCAGAGCGGTGCCATGGCCGCGGCGGCTTCGACCGCGGCGATGACCTGGTCGGTATCGGTGACGTCGCAGTGCGCGTAGACGCCGCCCACCTCGTCGGCGATCGCGCGGCCGCGCTCGTCGTTGAGGTCGACGACCGCGACCCGTGCGCCGCGAGCGCTGAGCGCGCGCACGGTCGCCTCGCCGAGGCCCGACGCCCCGCCGGTAACGAGCGCCGATGTGTTGTGCAGTTCCATGGGGTCTCCTCGATTCGTGGCGTGGTGATGCCACTCTCGAGTCAAGCAGAGATCGCGGACGTCCTGGACCGACCGCCTAGCGTGGTGGCGTGGTGTCGCTCTACGACCTCGATCGCCCGGGACTGGCCGCGCTGCTCGAGGGCGAGCCGCCCTATCGAGTGGACCAGCTTTGGCGGGGCATCTGGACCGAGGGGCGCCCACTCGCCGACGTCACGACCGTGCCGACCCGACTCCGTTCGAGTCTCGCGGAGCGGTTCCCCCCGGCGATTCGCGCGCGCGCCGAGGTTACGAGCGACCGCGGCGCGACGCGCAAGTGGGTCTTTGAGCTCGACGACGGGGCGACGATCGAGACCGTGCTGATGGTCTACGGCGATCGCGTCACGGTCTGCGTGTCCAGCCAGGCCGGCTGCGCCATGGGCTGCACGTTCTGTGCGACCGGGCAGGCCGGCTTTTCTCGCCAGCTGAGCGTCGGCGAGGTCATCGAGCAGGTGCTCGTGGCGACGCGGTCGGCGGCGCCGCGGCGACTGTCCAACGTGGTCTTCATGGGCATGGGCGAACCCCTCGCCAACTATCGCGTCACCGTCGAGGCCGTGCGTCGGCTCCACGACGAACGGGGCCTGAGCGCGCGCCACCTCACCGTCTCGACCGTGGGCGTCGCGCCGGGCATCGAGCGGCTGGCCCGCGAGGGGTTGGCGCTCACCCTCGCCGTGAGCCTGCACGCGGCCAACGACGAGACCCGCAACACGCTGATACCGCTCAATCGCCGCTACCCGTTGGCCAGGCTCTACGAGGCTTGCGAGTCGTGGACGAGTGCGACCGGACGCCGACTGAGCTTCGAGTGGGCGCTGATCGACGGCGTGAACGACACCGACCGGGCGCGCGACGAACTCGTCGACTACGCGTCGGGGCTGCGCGCGCACGTGAACCTGATCCCGCTCAATCCAACCCCCGGCTACCTCGTTCGCGGTTCGCCGCCCGACCGCGTTCGGGCCTTTCGCGACGGACTGGTCGCGCGGGGCGTGAACGCGACGGTGCGCAACACGCGGGGCCGATCGATCGACGCGGCCTGTGGCCAGCTGGCGGCGGTCACCAACGCCCGCCGATCACTCTCGGTGCGCTCGCGCCGCGCCGTCGTTCCAGAGTGACGGGCGCCAGCGCACCAGCGCGAGGGCGCCGAGGATGCAGGCGAGCCCGCCCGACACGATCGAGAACTCAGTCGAGACGAGGGTCGCCACTGCGCCGGACTCGAGGTCGCCGAGTCGCGGGCCGCCCGTGACGACCGCGAGCTGGATGGCCGAGATGCGACTGCGGTACTCGTCGGTGATCGCCCCCTGCAAGATGGTGTTGCGCAGCACCGTCGAGATGACGTCGGTCGCGCCGGCGACGGCGAGGCACGCGAGGCCGACCCAGGCGACGTGCACCAGGCCGAAGAGCGCCATCGCGGCGCCCCAGCCGATGACGACCAGCACCACGAGGCGCCCGCGCCGATGGACCCGGGCGATCCAGCCGGTGACGAGCGCCATCGCGAGCGCGCCGACGCCCGGCGCGGCGTAGAGCAGTCCGAGCACCCGGGTCCCGCCGTGGTAGAGGGTGAGCGCGACGGCGGGGAAGAGGGCCCGCGGCAGCCCGAAGACCATCGCGTTGAGGTCGATCAGGTAGACGGCCTGGGTGATCGGGTTGGCGCGCACGTAGGCGAACCCGTCGCGGATGGCCCGCAGCACCGCCACGCCGTCGTGGAGGCCGCTCGGGGGGATCGGCGCCATGAAGCCCGTCGCGACGGCGAGCACCGCGAAGGTGGCGGCGTCGATGAAGTAGCACGCGGCGAGACCCACCGCGGCGAGCAGCACGCCGGCGACCGCGGCGCCGACGATGGCCGCGACGTTGACGATCACCTGGTTGACCGAGTACGCCGAGACGAGCTCGTTTGCGTCGACGAGGATCGGAATGGTCGCGGTGCGGATGGGCCCGGCGAAGCCGCCGGCGCCGGCGGCCAGGGCCGCGAGGGCGAGCAGCGCCACGAGGTGGCCCCGTGACGCGCTGGCGTTGAGCGCCAGGGCGAGGCTCAGCAACCCGAGCACGACCGAGCTCACGACGAAGAGCGTTCGCCGGTCGTAGCGGTCGCCGAAGGCGCCGCCCCACAGCGAGCCGCCAATGAGCAGGGGCAGCTGGATGAGACTCGCGACGCCCACCCAGAGGCTCGAGTGCGTCTCGCGATAGACCTGGTACGGCACGGCCACCACCGTGAGGTTGCTGCCCAGCAGCGAGACGAGCTGGCCCGCGACGAGCAAGCGAAAGTCGCGGTGGCGCCGCAGCGGGCCGACGTCCACCATGAGCCGAGGCATCCGTTTATGGTACGGGACTATGGTGGCGAAGGGCCGGTGGAAGGAGGTTCGGTGATCGCCGACGAATTGGTCCAGCTGCTTACGCCCGAGGGCGAGCGAGTTGAGCACCCCGAGTACGACACCTCGCTCGGGCGCGACGAGATCCTCAGCTTCTACCGCGACATGGTGATCGTGCGACGGCTCTGCAACGAGTCAACGTCGCTGCAGCGCCAGGGTCAGCTCGCGCTGTGGGCGCCGCTGCAGGGCCAGGAGGCGGCCCAGATCGGCGCGGGACGGGCGCTCGCCCCGACGGACTTCACGTTCCCGAGCTACCGCGAGCACGGCATCGCCTGGACGCGGGGCGTGCCGCCGAAGGACATGTTGCGCATCTTTCGCGCGACGACGACCGGCGGCTGGGATCCGCAGCGCTACCGCCACTCGCTGCCCACGGTGGTCTTGGGCGACCAGACCCTGCACGCGGTGGGCTACGCGATGGGCGTCCAGCGCGACGGCGCGGACGAGGCGGTGATGACCTTTTTCGGCGACGGCGCGTCGAGCCAGGGTGACGTGCTCGAGTCCTTCGTGTGGGCCGCGTCGTTCAACGCGCCGGTCGTCTTCGTGCTGCAGAACAACCAGTGGGCGATTTCGGAGCCCGCGTCCCTGCAGACCAAGATCCCGCTCTACCACCGCGCGCACGGCTTCGGCTTCCCCGGGGTGCGCGTCGACGGCAACGACGTGCTCGCGATGTACGAGGTGGCCCGGCGCGCCCTCGAGCGAGCGCGCTCGGGTGCCGGTCCGACGCTGATCGAGGCCTACACCTACCGAATGGGCGCGCACACGACGTCCGACGACCCGACGCGCTACCGCGTGGACGCCGAGGTCGAGGTGTGGCGCCACCGCGACCCGATCGAACGGGTGAAGGCGCTGCTCGTGCGCGAGTACGGCGTGGCGCGCGCGAACTTCGACGACGTGGCCGCCGAGGCCGAGACCCTCGCCTTGCAGCTGCGCGAGGACGTGCTGGCGATGGACAGTCCCGACCCGCTGACGATGTTCGACCACGTCTACGCCGAGCCGCACGCGCTGACCGAGGCGGGGCGCCGCGAGCTCGCCGAGCTGGTGACGGGCGGGCGAGCGTGAGCACGCAGACCATGACCATGGCGCGGGCCCTCAACGAGGGTCTGCGACGGGCGCTGGAGAAGGACAAGAAGGTCCTCTTGATGGGCGAGGACATCGGCAAGCTGGGCGGCGTGTTCCGCATCACCGACGGGCTGCAGAAGGACTTCGGCGAGGATCGCGTCATTGACGCGCCCCTCGCCGAATCGGCGATCGTGGGCACGGCGGTCGGACTGGCGATGCGCGGCTACCGCACCGTCGTCGAGATCCAGTTCGACGGCTTCGTCTACCCGGCCTTCGACCAGATCGTCTCCCAGGTGGCCAAGCTCCACAAGCGCTCCGACGGGGTCTACACGATGGGTCTGGTCATTCGGCTGCCCTTCCAAGGCGGCATCGGCGCGATCGAGCACCACTCGGAGAGTCCCGAGGCCTACTTCGTGCACACCGCGGGTCTGCGCGTGGTCGCCTGCTCAACGCCGAACGACGCCTACTGGATGATTCAGCAGGCCGTCGAGCACGACGACCCGGTTATCTTCTGCGAGCCCAAGAGCCGGTACTGGGAGAAGGGCGAGGTCGACCTCGACGGCCCGTCGAACGGCCTCTTTGACGCGGTCGTTCGACGCGAAGGCGTCGACGCGACCGTCGTCGCCTACGGCTCGATGGTCAAGACCTGCCTGCGAGCCGCCGAAGTCGCAGCGGGCGAGGGCCGGTCGCTCGAGGTGATCGACGCGCGCGGCCTCTCGCCACTCGACCTCGACACGATGGCCCGGTCGATCGAGAAGACCGGCCGACTGCTCGTGGTCCAGGAGGCGCCGCCGAGCGCCTCGGTCGGCTCCGAGATCGCCGCGGCACTCGGCGAGCGCTGCTTCTACTCGCTGCGCGCGCCGGCGACTCGGGTCAGCGCGTATCACGTCCCCTATCCGCCGTCACGGATCGAGGACGCGTACCGACCCAGCGTCGATCGTGTACTTGACGCCGTCGACCGCGTGATGGAGTTCGAGTAGTGGCCGCGGTCTTCGAGCTGCCCGACGTAGGCGAGGGTCTCGTCGAGGCCGAGATCGTGGCCTGGAAGGTCGACGTGGGCGACGTCGTCGTCTTGAACCAGCCGCTGGTCGACATCGAGACCGCCAAGGCCACCGTCGAGCTGCCGAGCCCGTTCGCGGGAACGGTGATTGCCCGCCACGGCGAGGTTGGCGACGTCATGGCGGTCGGCGCCCCACTCGTGGAGATCGAGACGAGCGCGCCACCACCAGCGCCGACCACGGCGCCGTCGCCGGACGAGTCCGCCACGGGGTCGGGTCGTACGGCGGTCCTGGTCGGCTACGGGGTCGCCGACGACGACGCCGAGGTGACGCGGCGTCGTCGACCACGCGTCGCACCGGCCGCGATCACGTCGGGTGTCAGCGCCGCGGCGTCGCGCGCGCCGCGGTCGACGCCGCCCGTTCGCCTGTACGCGAAGCAGCACGGCCTGGATCTCGCCAGCGTTGCCGGGACGGGTCCCGATGGACTGATCACGCGTGATGACGTGGCTCGAGCTTTGGCCGGCGCGACGGCGACGCCGGGTTCGCCGCCGTCGGCCGCTCCGACCTCGGTGAGGCCGCTGAACCCGGTTGGGACGCGTTTCGCGGGCCGCGACCTCGAGCCGTGGGCGACGGGCCCCCTCGAAGAGCGCATCCCCGTGCGCGGGGTCCTACGCTCGATGGCCGACGCCATGACCCAGAGCGCGTTCGGGGCGCCGCACGCCGCGGTGTGGGTGCGCGTGGACGCAACGCGGACCGTCGAGCTGCTCGACGGGCTTCGCGGGCGTCCGTCGCTCGCCGGCGTTCGGCTCTCGCCGCTCACGATCGTGGCTCTTGCGGTCTGCGACGCGGCGCGCCAGTACCCGGGACTGAACTCGAGCTTCGACGCAACCGCTCAGGAGGTGGTGGTGCGCCGGCGAGTGAATCTCGGGATCGCCGCCAACACGGCCCGGGGCCTGATCGTGCCCAACATCAAGGGCGCCGACGCGTTGGACCTTCGCGCGATGGCGGTGGCGATCAACGAGCTGGTCGACACCGCCCGAGCCGGTACGACGACCCCCGAGGCGATGCTGCACACGACCCTCTCGATCACCAACGTAGGTCCCTTCGCCGTCGATGGCGCGGTGGCCATCCTGCCCCCGGGCACCGGCGCGATCGTTGCGGTCGGCCAGGTCGCCAAGCGTCCGTGGGTGGTCGGCGACGAGGTCGTCGCGCGCTACACCGTCGACCTGTCCATGTCGTTCGATCACCGACAGATCGATGGCGCGCTCGCCTCGTCCGTCATCGCGCACGTCGGGCGCTACATCGAGGATCCGGCGCCCTCACTCGTCGCTGGCTAGCGCGCCGGCGAGCACCGCGAGCGCGCGATCGGCGTGCGCCATCATGTTGAGCTCGCTCGTGATCACGTCGAGCACCCTTCGATCACGATCGATCACGAAGGTGGTGCGGCGAACTCGGAGCACGTCGAGGCCGCGCTTGACGCCGTAGGCGCGCGCGACACGACCACCGACGTCGGCGAGGAGAGGAAAGCCGAGGTGGTGAGTGGTGTCGAAGGCCGCCTGCTTGGCGACATCGTCCATCGAGATGCCGATGCGCTGGGCACCGAGGGCGGCGAACTCGGCGGCGAGGTCGCGAAAGTGACAGCTCTCCGCGGTGCAGCCCTTGGTCATCGCGGCCGGGAAGAAGAAGAGGACGACCGGTGCGGTCGCGGTGAGCGTCGACAGGGTTCGGTCGACGCCGTGCTGGTCGGGCAGGGTGAAGTCGGGTGCGAGGTCGCCGGGTTTCATAGGTTGCAACCTAGCGTCAGGGGTCGAGGCGAAAGCCGACGCCGCGCACCGTTACCAGGTGGCGGGGATGCGGGGGGTCGTCTTCGATCTTGTGGCGCAGCCGCTTGACGTGGGTGTCGAGGGTTCGCGTGTCGGTGAGGTCGAGTCCCCACCAGAGCGCGTCGAGGCACTCCTCGCGAGTGACGACCTGCCCAAGACGGCCGCTGAACAGGGCGAGCAGATCGAACTCCTTGCGACTCAGCGCGACGGCGGCGGCGTCCCTGGTCACCGTGCGTCCCACGAGGTCGATCTCCAGATCGCCGACGGTGACGCGATCGGCGTCGGGCGCTGGCGCCGGGCGGCGCAGCACCGCGCGCATGCGCGCGACGAGTTCGCGGAGTCGAAAGGGCTTGGTCACGTAGTCGGCTGCGCCGATCTCCAGGCCGAGCACGACGTCGAGCTCGCTCGTACGTGCCGTGACCATGATTACCGGCGTACGGGTGTCGCGGACCTCGCGACAGAAGTCGATGCCCGAGCCGTCGGGCAGCATCACGTCGAGCAGGACGAGGTCGAGGGTGGCTCGCGCGAGGATGTCGCGCGCTTCGCGGATCGACGCGGCGCCGAGGACGGCGAATCCCTCGGCCGCGAGGCCGACGGCGAGGGCGTCTTGGTAGCTGGCCTCGTCCTCGACGACGAGCACAGCGGGTCGACGCTCACGGTCGACCACGGCACTCCAGCGAGAGTGCGGCCAGCCACGCGCGGGTCGAGGGAGAACGAGCGACGGTGGCGGCCACGCGCCAACCGTAGGTTGGCAGGGTTACGCCAACGTGAAGGCCACCCGTCTTCGGCGTGGCCGGTACATGAAACTTTTACGCGGTGGCTACCGTGAACCCCTCGTACTCGGTCGTGTTCGCGAGGTAGCTCCCCGTCGCTACGCACCGGTTGTCGGCGTGACAGACCAGGGCGTAGACGCCACCGTCGACGCCGACGCTGCCCGCGTGGCCGGGCAAGGTGATCTTGGTCGCGGCGCGCCACACGCCGTTGATCTGACTCGCCACCGCGGCCTGGTAGCGACCGCTCGAATCGAGGTAGGCGGCGCCGGCCCGGCAGTTGCCGACGCCGACGCAGGACAGCGCGACGACGCCCCCGTTCTTGCCGGCGGTCGAGCCGCCGGCGGGCAGCGCCAGCTCGACCGCGCGCTCCCAGACGCCATTGACCTCGTCGGCGATGAATCCCTCGTACTGACCGCTGCGGTTACGGTACTGGCCGCCCGCGCTGCACGACGTGGCGCTCGCGCACGCGACGTCAACGTAGCCGTAGAAGAAGCCCTTGGGGTTCGAACCGGCGTTGGCCGGCAGGGCTACGGGCAGACCCGCGGACCACACGTCGCCGATCTCGCGCGCGGCGAAGACCTGGGTCGCCCCCGCGTGGTCGTAGTACGTGCCCACCGCCGTGCACGAACCCGGCCCCACGCAGGCGAGGGCGCTGAGCGTGACGTGCTCGTAGAGGCTCGCGTTGGCCGGCGGGATCACCGGCGTACCGGGCTGCCAGACGCCGCCGACCTCGTCGAAGAACACGCCGTGCTGGATGTTCTGATCGTCCAGGTAGGTGCCGATCGCGCTGCAGTCGCCAGCGCTCGGACAGGACACCTGCGAGATGACGAGAAAGGGATTGGCGTTCGCGCCCGCCGGCGCGCGCAGTGCCGTGGCGCTTCCCCACGTGCCGTTCACCTCGCTCACGGCGAAACCGGAGAGCGCGGGAATCGTGGCGCTGGTGTCGTACGTGCCCACCGCCGTACAGTTACCAGCCGACGAGCAGGCGACCGCGCGCAGCTGGGCCGTCTGACCGGTGGCGAGGGCGTCACTGGGAATGCTGGGACGAAACGCGGCCCGCCAGTGGCCCGCGACGTCGTCGGCGATGAACGGCTGGGTATCCCCGCTGGCCAGCTGGTACGCGCCGACCACGCTGCACGAGCCCGCCGCGCCGCAGGCGCTGGCGTTGGGCGTCGTGCCGGGCGATGCGGCGGCGTCGCTGGGCGCCTGGATGGTCACCGGGGGGCTCCACGTGCCGTTCACTTCGGTGAGGAGCAGTCCCTGGGGCTTGCCCGAGGTGTCGGTGTAGACCCCCGCGGCCACGCAGTTTCCCGTCGTGGGGCAGGCGAGCGTCGGCAGGTAGCCCTGGGGTAGCCCCTTAGCCCCCGCGGGCAAGGTCGCCACCTGCGCCGCACGCCACGTCGGTGCCGGGGTTGCCGCGCCGGCGAGGGCCGGCGACGTCGCGAGCACGACGGCGATCGTCGCGAGAACCGAGCGTCGGCGGAGGGGGAGCGACATCACGGTTCAGTGTAGGCGGGCTTCGCGGCGGCTCGGCGAGCGACGACGGTGCGGAACTGAACCACGATGCCGGTAGCACCGGGTGCGCGGTGGGACCCGGGCGCGGGCGGGTAGATTCGTCCGGTGAGCTTTGGCCACCCCGACGATCGCCCGCCCGCACCGCCACCGCGGGCCGGCCGCCCCCGCCATCGCCGCCGGACTCGTCGGCGCGGTCGCACCATCGCCATTGTCGCGCTGGCCGTGGTCGTGATCGCGGTCGGCGCGGTCGTGGGCGACTACTTCTATCTCAACTCGCTCGTCCATCGCGTGACGGTGAAACACGAGTCGGTGCGCTACAACAACACCGAGAACATCCTGCTCGTTGGCTCGACGTCGCGCTGCGCGCTCAGCGTTCAGAACAAGGCGTACGGCCTGTGCTCGCAGGGCGTCACCGGCGTGAACAGCGACGTCGTCATGATCGTGCACCTCAACTTCACGACCAAGAAGATCACCCTGCTCTCGATTCCCCGCGACCTCTTTGTCCCCAACGCCCGCACGACCGGGGCGAACAAGATTGACGCGGCGCTCTACCAGGGACCGTCCCAGCTGGTCTCGGCGATCCAGAATGACTTCGGCATCCCGATCAACCACTACATCGAGCTCAACTTTGACACCTTCGCCAACGTCGTGGACGTGCTCGGGGGCATCAACATGTACTTCCCGATGGAGGTCTTCGACGCCTACTCGGGCCTGAACATCACGCACACGGGCTGCCAGCACCTCGACGGGTACCAGGCACTCCAGGTCGTTCGGGCGAGGCACCTCCAGATGCGCCTGCCCGGCTACGGGCCCAATCACGCCACCTGGCCTCAAGAGGGTCTGAGCGACCTGGCGCGGATTCGGCGCGACCACGAGTTCCTGCGCGTCGTCGCCGAAGCCCTGAAGGCGAAGGGACTCGGAAACCCGATCACCGACCAGCGTCTCGCGACGGCCATCGCGCCCGACCTCGAGGTTGACACGAGCTTCTCGTTGTCGGACATGCTGAGCCTGGCGAGCAACTTCGCGGGGGTCTCGGTGGGCTCGGTGCCCGAGGTGACGATGCCCGTCGTGCTCTTGCAGACCGGCAGCTACCTGTACCAGGGCTACTACTACGGCGACGTCGAGTTCCCGATTGGACCGGCCGACACGACGACGATCAGCCAGTTCCTCGAGGTCTCCCCCTCGACCAACACCATGAACGGCCGAGCGCTGCCCGCGCCCGCGCACGTCACCGTCTCGGTTTACGGCGGTACGGGCGTAGCCGCCCAGGCGCCGGCGACCGCGGCCGCGCTGCGCCGGTTCGGCTTCGTCGCAAGCGTCGGGGGCAGTCTCGCGCCGGTCGGCGCGCGCGCCGAGACCGTCGTGTATCACGCGAGCGACACGCCCGCCTCAATCGGAATGGCCGAAGCCGTGATGGCTCACTTGAGCGGACCAGTGGTGATGGCCATCGGGCCGACGCGCGGCGGGGCCGACGTCACGGTCGTGACCGGTTCGGACCTCGGCGTCGTCGCGGCCGCCACGGCGCCCGCCGCGACCCACGCCACCACGACCACCGCTCACTCGACCACGACGCGCGCGACGACCCACGCGGCGACGGGAACGACGACCACGATCACCACAACGGTGCTCGACCCGACGCTCGTGAAGCAGGACTCGTCGTTCTCGGCGCCTACGGCGGTTGCGCAGCCCCTGCAGCCGTGGGACCCGCGGTCGTGCGGTCCCAACGGCACCGAGGGCCCCTGATCAACCTACGCTTCGCGAGTCGGTCTCGCGGCTTTGGTCAGTTGGCAGGGTCGAAGCAGCCCCTGGGAATACCGGCGCTACCGTGTGCTGGGTGGTGTCAGACCGTGACGCGTCGCGTGCGGCGGTCGGTCGCGGACCGCTGAATCACGGAGGGCTGGCTCGACGAGCGTTGCGCAGTGGTCGGTGCCGGCACCGTGGACTACCAGTGTGGCTTGTCGAACGACGGTGCCCGGTGGAGACCGTTCGCAAATGCGGCGATCGAGGATGCGACCACCTCGCACCTACGAGGCCGCGATCGTCGTCGGGCCGTTACTGGCCGAGCCCTACCGTGGGAAGCGCATGTGAGGGTGTTGAACGCTCGCTACGATGCCGGCGGGGCAGATGGTGGGTCGTGCGGCCGACCGATGCCCGAGGCGAGCATGACGGAGTTGGGTATCTTGAGGATGCCGTCGTCGGTGCGAACCGTGACGTAGGTGAGGCCGGCGCCGAGTACGGTGACGTCGAGGACGCCGAGGACACCTGAGCGAATGCGGATCTGCTCGCCGACCACGAAGGGCCGCGCAAAGAGCAAGACAATCGCGGCGAAAACATTGGCCAGACTCTGTTGCGCGGCGATACCGACGATGATGCCCGTGAGCCCGGCCCCAATGAGCAGGTGCTGAAGCGATACGCCGAGCACCCCGAAGAGTCCGAAGATGAGCAGCACGATACCGACGCCGTTAACCACGAGGCGAACGGTCGCGCCGGCGGCGAGGCTGGCGCGACGCGCGACGGTGCGACCCGTGGCGCGGCCGAGGTGTCGGATCGCGTAGACGGCGCTCACGACCAGCACGAGTGCCGCCGCGGCGACGACGCCGTCGGAGTAGCTGTGGTGGGCGACGTCGCGCATGTGGCGTGCGACCGCGACCGTGGCGACCGCGACGACGGCCGTGGTCATGCCAATGGCCCACTCACGCCCGATGGTATGGGCGCCTTGACGCGACGAGTGGTTCGGGCTGGTCACCTCAACCATCGTAGGGACGTGGCCGATCTCGGGGCGAACGTAGCGTTGATCGAGGACGATGACGACACGCGGCGAGTGGTCCCGGCTCGGTATTCGGGCTGTCCACGTCGAGTCGCAGTGGGTAGCTGGTGCACGCGACGACGCAGTTGCCGGCGCCCGCCGCGTCTACGGGGGTACTTGAGTACAAAGTCCCGCTCCTGAGGTGGCGCACTCGCTGCTCCAGGTCGTAGGTTCGCAGCTATGACGTTGTCGTCTCAGCGCGACGAGGGGGGATCGTGACGCGGGTGGAACGGGGGGCTTCGGCGACGAGACAGTTCATCCTCGACTCGACGATCGAGCTGCTTGGGACTCGCCCGAGCGACACCATCCGTGTCTCGGACATCGCGGCGTACTCGCACGTGGGAATACCCACCATCTACTACTACTTCGCGTCACGCGATCTGCTGATCTCGGAGGCGCAGGTCGAAAACTTCCGGCGACTGATCACGCGGCGGCACGCGCACCTAGACCGAATGCGCGACGCGCTCGACAGCAACGACCAGGCGGCGTGGAACGCGGCGTTGCACGACTATCACGTGGCCAACGCGTCGCCCGTGACCTTCGACACGATGTGGGACCTCGTGCGGGTGCTCGCGGACATCCGGACCAACCCCGCCGCCCGCCGCCGCTTTGTGGAGATCCACGATGGCGAACTGCTCGCTCGAGCTCGCATCGTCGAGCGAGCGCAGCAGCGCGGCTGGCTACGGTCCGACGTCGACGCGCGCGCCTACGTCGCCTTATCGGGCACGGTCGTGATCGGGCGCATTCTGCTCGAAGGCTCGGAGCATTTCGATATCGATCCCGAGGCGATGCACGCTCTGCAGTGGTCGTTCATCGGCCCCCCGGTCCAGACGCCGTTGCCACAGCCGACGCCCGCGCTCGACTGATCGCGTTGCGCAGGCAGCGCGCTGACGAGGCTACGCTGGCGTCCTCGTCGAGTCGCCACGGAGATCCCCCTGCCCATGCGTGTCGTCACCCGCGGTGCCGTGGCCGGACTGCTCGCTTCCGCGCTGCTGGTGAGCGCCAGCGCCGGTGCCGCCACGTCGGCGACGTACGTCGCCCTCGGTGACTCGTACTCCTCGGGGGCGGGCCTCGGACCTTTTTTCGCCGGACCCGCTGGGTGTGATCGCTCACCCGAGTCGTTTCCGGCGATCGTCAGTCGCGCGCGGCACCTCCGTCTCGACTTCGTCGCGTGCGCGGGTGCCACGGTGAACCAGATCGACGCGCAGGTCGCCGCGGCCGGGCCCTCGCTTCGCCGAGCGAACGTCGTGACGTTGACCGCGGGCGGCAACGACCTCTCCTTTTCGGACTTGCTCGTCTCCTGTCTCGGCGGTGTGGCGACGACGACCGCGGCGACAGTGCAGTACTTCTCGTACGCGAGCGGGCCAACGGCCTGCGCGTCGGCGGTGGCGACGGCGGCCTCGCTGCTCGGTGCGTCGGTGAGCGTCACGGGGGCACTGCGGGTCTCACCGGCGGTGGCGAACGCCCGCGTCGCCGCGGCGTCGCCGCTCGAACATCGCCTCACCGGACTGTTGCGCGCGACGCTCGCGGCGAGCCCGTTGGGCAACGACGGACGGGGTGCTCGAGTCCTCGTCGTGAACTACCCCATGCTCCTGTCTGGCGCAGGCGCGCCGACGTGCCTCGTGGGCGCCTCGCCGATCTCGGTCGGCACGACGACCGGGTTCTACCCAGCTTTTGCGGGACCCGCCGCTCGCCAGCTCATTGCCATTAACCACTTGCTTCGGGTGGAGACCTCGACAGCGGTCGCTCGATTCACGATGTCCCCGTCTCGCCTGCGCGTCGTTTCGGCACCGGGCTTTGAGCCGCTTAACTGCGCGACGGGCTCGTCGAGTGACCTGAATGGACTGTCGGCCGCGTCACTGCAATCTGGGGGCTCCTTTCATCCGACGGCCCTCGGTCAGCGGGTCCTCGCCAGTGCGGTTCGCACCGCATTGACACCGTGATGTCGACGATGCACGAGTGAGGCTCGGCTGCGACCGACGCCGGAGGCGCCAGGTTCCGGACCTGAGCACACGCCGTCGTTCGCGTCTAGCAACGTGACCACCGCTCTCCAACGATTCGCCGATCACTTCACGGCGACGGCACGATCGGTGGCCGTCCACCGCGTTGGCGTGCGCGGCGGCGAGTCCCGCGGGTCCGTCGTGTACCGGCGCGGTCGCTGGAGATGGGCGAGCACCGCGCAACTACTCACGCGCAACGCCGCGAGTCAGCGCGGACGAGTCGGGGCGCGGCGAGGGTCGACCGACTCGAGAAGTAGTCGCCACTCGGCGCGCGCCACCGAGCGGCGCGCGGCCGTGACGGCGTCGGGATTGACCGAGATCGACGTGATACCGGCGCGAACCAGGTGTTCGGCGAACGCCGGGTGGTTGGACGGCGCTTGGCCACAGAGTGACGAGGTGATCCCGGCGTCGTGGCACGCTCGCACAATTCGGTCGATCGCGTCGAGCACGGCCGCGTCGGCTTCGTCGAAGAGGTCGGCACAGACCCGCGAGTCACGGTCAACGCCGAGCATGAGCTGGGTCAGGTCGTTGCTCCCGATCGAGACTCCGGCGATGCCCATCGATGCGTACTCGGGAATTCGGTAGACGACTGAGGGCACCTCGGCCATGACCCAGATCGGCGCCGCGTCGGGCAGGGGGCTCGCGTGCACGAGGTCCAGGCACGCCTCGAGCTCCCAGGCCGTGCGAACAAAAGGAATCATCAGCACGACGTTGGGCGTTTCCTCGTAGACGCGCGCCAGTGCGTCGAGCTCGAGCTGGAATACCTCGGGTTCCTTCACGTAGCGGAAACACCCTCGGTACCCGATCATGGGATTCTCCTCGACCGGCTCGACGTCGCGGCCGCCTTCGAGATTGGCGAACTCGTTCGAGCGAAAATCGATGCTGCGGTACACGACGGGACGCTCACCGAAGGCGCGGGTGATACGCAGGATCGACGCCGCCATCGCGTCGACCACGGCGCGCTGTTCGCCGCGCGCAATCATCAGCGTGGGGTGGACACCGTGCAGCGCGTCGGTGACCATGAACTCAGCGCGCACGAGTCCGACGCCGTCGACGTCGAGCGCGGCGACTTCGTCGGCGTGCTCGGGGAAGGCCAGATTGACGTAGAGCTTGGTGGCCAGCGGGATCGTTGTCGTCGCGAGACCGACCGGAGTCGCGGCCGTCGTCACGACGGTGCTCGGCGCGGGTGCGGCCCCTTCGGTGACCACGCCCTTGGTGCCGTCGACGGTGACGACCTCGCCGTCGCGCAAGACACTGGTCGCGACGCGGGCGCCGACCACGCAGGGTACGCCGAGCTCACGCGAGACGATCGCCGCGTGGCACGTGACGCCTCCGCCATCGGTCACCAGAGCGCTGGCCCGGCGCATGAGCGGCACCCAGTCGGGACTGGTCATCGCGGCGACGAGCACCTCGCCGTCGCGAAAGCGGTCTCCTTGCTCGGGCCCCCCGAGAACACGCACCGCGCCGCTAGCGCGACCGGCTGACGCGGCGAGACCCTGCACCAGCACTCGTCCTGCGACGCCGCTCGGCGAGGTCGCGAGGAGCGTGGTGATCGGGCGTGACTGCACGAGATAGCGATGCCCGCCGGCGATCGCCCACTCAATGTCCTGTGGCGAGCCGTAGTGGGCCTCCACTGCGAGGCCCAAACGGGCGAGTTCGACGGCCTCGTCGTCGCTGAGGACCCGCTCGGTCGCGGCGCTTCGGTCGAGGTCGACGCGCTGGTCGTGGCCGTCCGGACCGCGAACGATCTTGAAGGTCTTGGCGCCGATGCGCGCGTGTTCGAGCGTCGGTCCCTGCTTCGCGAGGACGTACGTGTCGGGCTCGACCTCGCCGCTCACGACGACCTCGCCCTGGCCGAAGGCGGCTTCGATCACGATCCGCCCAACGTCGCCGGTCGACGGGTCGGCGGTGAACATCACGCCCGAGCGTTCCGACGGCACCATCGCCATCACGACGACGCCCATCGCCGGCACGTCGGTGGCGCGTCGGCTGGCGCGGTAGGCGATGACGCGCGCCCCGTAGAGCGAGGCCCAGCACCCGATCACCGCGCGGGTCACGTCGGCGGCACCCGACACGTTGGTGAACGTGACGTTCATGCCGGCGAAGGAGGTGTCGCTCGCGTCTTCGCCCGTGCCCGACGAGCGCACGGCGACGACCTCGTCGCCGAGCTGGGCGTAGGCGTCGACGATGGCGCGTTCGAGGTCGTCGGGCAGCGTCACGCCGCTTATGAGGGCTTGGGTTTCGTGCGCCGCTCGATCGAGGTCGGCGGCGCGCGTCGAATCGAGCTCGGCGAGCAGCGTCGCCAACTGATCGGCGATGCCAGCTTGCTCGATCGCGTACCGGTACGCGTCTGCGGTGACGACGAAGCCGGGCGGAACGGGCAGTTTCGCGGCAACCAGCTCGCCGAGGTTGGCCCCCTTGCCGCCGACCAGCGCGGCATCCGAGACGCGAATCGTGTCGAACCAGCGGACGAGTTCCATGACGAACCTCACCTTGCCCCGCGTCCAGTTTTCACCGGGTTGTCCAACGACCCCTAGGGGCGAAAGTCACGGTCCGTACCTGTCGCGCACGGACCGTGCGAGTATCGTTCGATCCGCGTGTCGCGCCGACGAACTAGGCGCCGAAGCGGCGTTCTCGACGCGTAAAGTCGCGCAGCGCGCGCAGCAGGTCAACCTTGCGAAAGGCCGGCCAGTAGGGGTCGACGAAGGCGAACTCGGCGAAGGCCGACTGCCAGAGCAAGAAGCCCGACAGTCTCGATTCGCCGCTCGTGCGGATGACGAGGTCAATGTCGGGCAGGTCGGCGGCGTAGAGGTTCTTCGCGATACCTTCGGCGTCGATGCGTTCGGCAATCTCGTCGGCGGGTACGCCACGGTCGGCGAGATCGGCGACGAGGGACCTCGCCGCATCGACGATCTCTTGTCGACCGCCGTAGCAGAGCGCGACGTTGACGATCATCGCCGGGTCGGGAATCGTTGACGCTCGGTCCACGGCGACCTTGGCCGACAGCGCCAGTGACGGTGGAAGCAGGTCGAGGCTCCCGCTCACCGCGAGGGAGAACCCGAGGCGTCGAGCCTGGTTGGGCAGGCGCTCGAAGAGGTGGTTGAGGACGTCGAAGTACGGCTCGAGCTCCTCAGCCGGGCGCCGCAGGTTCTCGGTCGACAGGACCCAGACGGTGACTGCTTTGATGTTCAGCTCCGCGCACCAGGTCAGGAGCTCTTCGAACTTCTCCATGCCGGCTTGGTAGCTGGCCCGGTACTCGCCTCCCTCTTCGCGCGCGAAGCGGCGGTGTCCGTCCATGATGACCCCGATATGGCGCGGCAGCGCCGAACCCGGCAGGGTTGCGGCTAGTCGACGCTCGTAGTAGCGATACAGCGACCGCGACAGGGTCACGCCTCTTCCCCCTGATACCGAATGCTGTGTCGATAGTACCGCCGCGAACGGACAGGTCGCCGGACGCTTCGCTCGGCGCAACCACGAGAACCAGGACGACGCGACGGGAGTTGACTACCGCTGGGATCGACATCACGGCCGCACGCACAAAAGTTTGGAATGTGACTTGACACGACGGTGCGGTATCACTATTTTGTAACCGGTTACATGTATGTAACCGGTTACAAAATCAGATGGGCGTGGTGCGAAGGGGGAGCGGTGGTCGATTCGCCACCAACGATCTACGACGTCGCAGCTCGCGCTGGCGTCTCGACCGCCACGGTCAGTCGTGCGCTCAACTCACGGTCGTCGGTTCGCCCCTCGACGCGCGCCAAGGTGTTGGCCGCGATGGAACAGCTCGAGTACGTGCCCAACTCCATCGCCCGCGGACTGTCCAGTGGCAAGCACTGGATCCTCGGCCTCGTCTTTATGCGCACGGGGTCAGACGGCAGCGTCCTCGGCGTCGAAGAAGCGAGCCTGCTCTATACCGACATCGTCATCCGCGGCGCGGAGACGCGCGCCGCACAACACGGCTATTCCCTGCTCTTGAGCAGTGCCGACGATCTGCATCCGTCGAACATGGCGTCGCTCATGAACCTCACCGGCACCGTCGACGGCCTGATCCTGCTTGACCGCATCCTCGGCGACGACGAAGTGACGTACCTCGCCAAGCGCATCCCCGTCGTGCTGCTCGCGGGGCGCAGCGAGTCCGCGGCGGTCACGGTCCGCGTCGACAACGAACGGGCCATGCGCAGCCTCGCCGAGCACCTCTCGGGCGTCCACGGCGTCACTCGATTCGGCTTGGTGAAAGGCTCCGACGACAGTCCCGACAGCGTGGCGCGCACCCGAGCGTTTCGTGAGACGGTGGCGCAGCTGGGTGGCACGCTCGACGACATCGATCTGCTCGACTCGGACTGGACGTCGGCCGGCGGCGAGTCCGCCATGCAGCGAAGGATGGCCCGCCGTGAGCCGCTGCCGCAGGTCTTCGCCTGCGCGAACGACCAAACCGCCGTCGGCGTGATCTACGCGCTGAACGCGGGCGGGCTGGACGTCCCCGGCGATGTGCTCGTCACCGGCTTCGACGACATCACGCTCACCCGATACTTCAATCCCTCGCTCACGACCATCCGACAGTCCGGCGGCATGCTCGGCGCCGTGGCCGTCGACTCGCTGATCGCGATGCTCGATCATCCCGACGTGACGCCGCCGTCGGTGGTACTGCCCACCGAACTCGTCCTGCGGGCCAGCTGCGGCTGCGTCGAAGAGGCCGACCCCGCCTCGGCCACCAGAGCGACGGTCGAGGCGTCATGAGGATGATCCTTCGTCGCCTCGCGCTCTACGCGTTGACGGCGTGGGTGGCCGTGACGGTCAACTTCATCTTGCCGCGCCTGATGCCCGGTAATCCGGTCCAGACCCTGATCGGCAAGCTAACCGGTCAGGTGACACCCAACGAGATCCGCGCTATACGTCTGTCCTTCGGCATGGGATTTCACGAGGGTCTCCTTGCGCAATACGGCACGTACCTCAGCCAGTTGTTTCACGGCAACCTCGGCGTCTCGATCACGCTCGGTGCGCCCGTGAGCTCGATCCTTCGCCAGTCGGTGCCGTGGACCGTCGGCCTGATCGGCGTCTCGACGGTCGCCAGTTTCTTGATCGGGACCTTCTCGGGCGCCATTCTCGGTTGGACTCGTGGTTCGCGGTTCGACTCCCTTATTCCGACCGCCACGTTCTTCCAGGCGATTCCGTACTTCTTCTTGGGCACGGTGATGCTGCTCATCTTTGGCAGTGACCTGCACTGGTTCCCGGTGCTTGGCGCCTACAGCCAGAACGTCACGCCCGGCTGGAACTGGGCCTTCGCGGCGAGCGTCGTCCGGTACGGCGAGTTGCCGGTCATCTCGATCGTCCTTAGCTCGGTCGCGGGCTGGATGCTCGGGATGCGCAACATGATGATCACCATGATCGGCGAGGACTTCGTGCTTATGGCGGTCGCCAAGGGACTACCGCGCCGCCGGGTGATCTGGCACGCCGCACGCAGCGCGGTCCTGCCGAGCATCGCGAACCTGTCGCTCGCGATTGGCCTGGTCGTCTCGGGCGCGCTCTTGGTCGAGCTCGTCTTCAACTACCCCGGTGTCGGCGATCTGCTGCTGCAGGCTGTGCTCAACGAGGACTACCCGTTGATCCAGGGCATCTTCCTCGTGATCACGCTCACCGTCCTCGCCGCCAACCTCGTCGCCGACCTCGTCTACCTGGGTCTTGATCCGCGCACGCGAAGTGAGGCCGCGGTATGAAGTCGCTTCGACTGCCGCGTTCGCCCAAAGTCGTGCTCGGACTGGGCATCGTCGCCTTCTTCGTCATCTTGACGGTGGTCGGCCCGTGGCTCGCTCCCTACAACCCCAGTTCGACGGCCTTTGCGGCCCTGCTCGGTCCGTCGGCGCACCACTGGCTCGGCACCACGAGCCTCGGCCAGGACATCTTTTCGCAGCTCCTCGTCGGCGCTCGCGCCACGATGGTCGTCGCGCTCGTCGCCGGCCTCGTGGCCACCGTACTGTCGATGGTCATCGGCGTAGCGGCGGGCTACCTCGGCGGCGTGCCCGACGACGGGCTCTCGCTGCTCTCGAACGTCTTTTTGGCCATTCCCGGGCTACCGCTGCTGATTGTGATCGACAGCTACCTGCCGGTGAACAGCCGATCCAACGAGTTCGTGATCGGGCTCATCATCAGTCTCACCGGATGGGCGTGGGGTGCGCGCGTGCTGCGCGCCCAGACGATGTCCCTGCGCAATCGCGACTTCGTCGAGGCCGCGCGCATCATCGGTGAGTCGCGTTCGCGCATCATGTTTACCGAGATCGCACCGAACCTGCTGCCGGTGCTCGCCTCGTCGCTCTTGTTCACCGTGCTGTACTCGATTGGTGCCTACGTCACGCTCGCGTACATCGGACTGACGAGTACCGCGGTGTGGAACTGGGGCACGATGCTCTACTGGGCCCAGGCGAACAATGCGCCGCTGTCCAACGAGTGGTACTGGTTCGTGCCACCCGGCATCTGCATTGCGCTCGTGGGAACCGGCCTCGCGCTCTTGAACTTCGGCATCGACGAGTTCATCAATCCCCGGCTGCGCGCCGGCGGGCTGAGTGCTCGCCAGCGGCGATCACTGGGTCTGCCGCGGCGCACGCGACTCGGGCTCACGCCGGTCCTGCGCCCGGCGAAGGCTCGCGGCGTCACCAAGCGAAACGTTGTGTCGTCGTGAGCGCGAGCCGCGTGGACGCGAGGCGCGAGGCCGACGTGCGCGAGGCGGCGGCCCCGATCGACTCGACCAAGCCGGCGAGCGACTTCGTTCTCGAAGTGTCCGACTTCAGCGTTCACTACGGCGTCGACGAGAACATGGTGCGCGCCGTGCACGACGTGACACTGAACCTACGGCGCTCGACCGTGCTCGGCATCGCCGGCGAGAGCGGCTCGGGCAAGTCAACGCTGGTCTACGCCATCACCCGCTTGCTAAGAGCCCCCGGCGTGATTAGTGGCGGCCGCGCGATCCTCAACGTATCGCCCGAGGGCGACGGCCAACGGGTGACCCCGGTCAATCTCACGACCGCGAGCGAGCGTGAGTTGCGGCGCGTTCGCTGGTCGCACGTGTCGATCGTGTTGCAGAGCGCACTCAACGCGCTCAACCCGGTGCGACGCATCGGTCACGAGTTCGACGAGGTGCTGCGCACGCATCGACCGACCATGTCGAAGGGTGATCGCCGTCGTCGATCGGTCGAACTCCTGGCGCTGGTCGGACTCGAGCCCGACCGACTCGATCGCTTTCCCCACGAGCTCTCGGGCGGCCAGCGCCAGCGGATCATGATCGCGATGGCGCTGGCGCTCGATCCGGAACTCGTGGTGATGGACGAGCCTACGACCGCCCTTGACGTGGTGACTCAGCGCGAGATCATCACCGAGCTGGCCGAGCTGCGAGCGCGCTTCGGATTCGCCATGATCTTCATCACGCACGACCTGTCCCTGCTGGTGGAGCTGGCCGACGAGATCGTCGTGATGTACGCGGGCACGATCGTTGAACGAGCGCGCGCCGGTGAGCTCTACGCCGCGCCGCGCCATCCGTACACGCTGGGGCTACTCGAATCGTTCCCGCCGCTGCACGGGGAGCGTCGCGAACTGACCGGCATCGCGGGTTCGCCGCCGGACCTGGCCGAGGCGCTGGTGGGCTGTCGCTTCGCACCGCGTTGCGTCTTCTCGATGGACCGCTGTCGCGCCGAGGCACCGCCGCTGGTGGCGATCGGCGATACGGGTCGCAGTGTTGCGTGCTGGCTGCACGACGAGCGCGCGACGCTCGCGGTTCCCGAGCCGCTCGCGCGACGCTGGACGGTGCCGTCCGGCTCGACGAACGGGGGGGCGGCGACGTGACCGACGTTTCTACCGCTCGACTGAGTGCTCGCGGACTCACCCGACACTTCACCACGCGCACGCCCGGCCACGTGTTCGCCGCGAAACGAATCACCCGAGCGGTCGAGGACGTCTCGCTCGACCTGGTGCCGGGCCGGGTGACCGCGGTGGTTGGCGAGAGCGGTTCGGGCAAGTCGGTGCTCGCACGGATGCTCGCTCGCATCGTGACGCCGACGTCGGGTGAGCTGTACCTCGAGGGAACCGCCATCTCGGTTCGGGCTCGACGCACGCTCGACTACGCCGCCCAGGTGCAACTCGTTCTCCAGGATCCGTTCGCGTCGATGAATCCGGTCCACCCGGTGCGCCACAGTCTGGTGCGCCCGCTCCTCATTCACGGGGCGCGAAAGTCCGACGTCGACGAGCTCGCCAAAGCGGCCCTCGCCCGGGTTGCGCTCGACCCACCCGACCGGTTCCTCGACCGCTACCCCCACGAGCTCTCGGGCGGCCAACTCCAACGAATCTCCATTGCGCGGGCCCTCTGCGTACAGCCGTCCGTGCTGCTGGCCGACGAACCGATCTCCATGCTCGACGTCTCGGTTCGCCTGGGAATCCTCAACCTGTTGAAGGGTCTGGCCGATCAGGAGCACCTCGCCATCTTGTACATCACTCACGACATCGCGTCGGCGCGGTACCTGGCCGACGAGACGATCGTCATGTACGCGGGCCAGATCGTCGAGCGCTCGCACGGCACCGCGCTGATCGATCAGCCGGCGCACCCCTACACCCAGTTGTTGATCGCGTCGGTGCCCGACCCGTCGGACGCGACGCTCGCCGTTGGACGCGCGAGCGAGAACCGATCCTTCACGCGCGCCGAGGTCGGCTGCGCCTTCGCGCCGCGCTGCCCCCACGCGATGGCGATCTGTCACCGCGAGAGCCCGCCGCCCTACGTCATCGGCGACGGCCACACGTCGCGGTGCTGGCGACACGCCGACGAAGTCCCAGTCGAGATCAACGTGACACCACCGGGGCGTCAACGAGAGGGGGAAACTACGAAGACATGACCACGATCAGTTGATCGATCTCGCGAGCGCAACGCCGCGAACGATCCGAAGGTGGCGCGAAGGTCCAACCGGCCCCGCGTCAGGCAATCAGGACCCACACGGTTCAAAGAGTCGTCGGCGAAGGCCGGCTGGACGCTATCAATATAAAGGATAGGTATGTATAGAAAAGTTGGAATCGCACTAACCGCCTTGTCGTGCGTAACGCTCGGCATCGCAACACTCACCATCGGCGCCGCTTCGGCGAGCACCGGTTCGGTGATCACACTCGAGGGAAACACCGGGGTTACCTTCACCAATAACTTCAACCCATTCGACTCGAGCTCGTTCGCCACCCAGCTGAGTGTGCGATCGCTCGTGAACGAGCCGCTGTTCGAGTTCGACACGTTGAAGGCGAATACCCAGTATCCGTGGCTCGCGACCAGTTACGCGTGGTCCAACGGAGGGCGGACCCTGACCTTCCAATTGCGCAAGGGCGTGACCTGGAGTGACGGAAAGCCGTTCACGTCGGCCGACGTGGCATACACGTTTGACTTGATCAACCGGGTGCCGGCGGCCAACGTCTGGGGAGCCCCAACGATGGCCGGCAACGCGACGACGCAGGGCAAGTACACCGTGGTGCTGCACTACGCGGCGCCCGAGTACCTGAACATCACGTCGATTGCGGGTTCGGTGCTGATCGTGCCCCAGCACGTCTGGTCCAAGATTGCCAACCCCGCGACGGCCGTGGTCACTCACCCGGTGGGGACGGGTCCCTACGAGCTGGCCAGCTACTCCTCGACGCTGGTCAAGTACAAGGTCAACCCGCACTACTGGGGCGGCAAGCCCGCGGCCAGCGGCGTCGACGTCCCGTCGTACTCGACTAACACCGCCGCGGCCACGGCCCTGGCGGACGGTCAGCTGACGTGGGCGGGCAACGACATCGCCAACGTGAACCAGATCTTCGTGAACAAGAACCCGCGGACGAACCACACGTTCTTCGCGCCCGGTAGCACGGTGACCCTGGAGTTCAACGTGACCGGCAACGGGCCGCTGAGCGACCCGATGGTTCGCCAGGCGATCAGCGCCGGCATCGACCGCACGGCCTTGTCGGTGAAGGGTGAGACGGGCTACGAGAAGCCGGCGACGTCGTCGAGCGCGTTGATTCTGCCCAACCAGGCCTCGTACCTGAGCCCGAAGCTGAAGAACGACCTCTCGCCGCACTCGGACCCCGCCAAGGTGGCGGCGATCCTGACCGCTGACGGGTACGTGAAGGACGCCAACGGTTTCTACGCGAAGAACGGCAAGGAGATCCAGTTCTCGATCGAGGACCCGACCGCCTACTCGGACTACTACGCGGACTGCCAGCTGATCTCGAACGAGCTCCAGGCCGAGGGCATCGACGCCACGGTCGACGGCGTGCAGGCGTCGCAGTGGTACTCGGACTCGGCTAGCGGCAACTTCCAGTCGATCATCCACTGGGGCAATGGTGGCTCGAGCCCGTACGTCCAGTACCAGAACTGGCTCGACTACACCCAGTCGGCGCCGATCGGGTCGTCGGCCAACAGCGACTACGGTCGTTACAGCTCGCCGGTCGCCCAGAAGGCGTTGACGGCGCTGGCCACGACCAACCCGGCCAACAAGGCCGCGCTGATCAAGGCGACCCAGACGCTCGAGAACCTGGTGTCCACCCAGGTGCCCGTGGCACCGCTGCTCTACGGGGCGGACTGGGACGAGTACTCGACGGCTCACTTCACTGGTTTCGTGACGCCGCAGAATCCCTACGCGGACCCGTCGCCCGGTGACCCACAGCTGCCGCTCATCCTGATGCGCCTGAAGCAGGCCTAAGGGCCAAACCGTCGCCCAGCGAGGGACCGCGCCACCTCCAGCGCGGCTCGGTCCCTCGCTGGGTCCCCCACGCGACACCACCAACGAGGAGATTCACAGACTGTGAACACCACTGACAGTTTTTCTCTAGACCCGATCCGCCCGTTTCCCGCCGGCTTCCTCTGGGGAACGGCGACCGCGGCCTACCAGATCGAGGGCGCGGCGGCCCTCGACGGGCGCGGCCCGTCGATCTGGGACACGTTTTGTCGCCGACCCGGCGCGGTGTTGAACGGCGACACCGGCGACGTCGCGTGCGACCACTACCACCGCGTCGACGAAGATCTCGACCTGCTGGCCCGGCTCGGGGTGGGCGCCTACCGATTCTCCGTCGCGTGGCCCCGCGTACAGCCCACCGGTCGCGGACCAGCGAACCAGCGGGGCCTCGACTTCTATCGGCGCCTCGTCGACGGATTACGCGATCGGCGCATCGAGCCCACGGTGACGCTCTACCACTGGGACCTGCCCCAGCCGCTCGAGGACGCTGGCGGGTGGCGTGTTCGCGACACGGCCGAGCGATTCGCCGAGTACGTCGAGCTGGTCGCGCGGGCGCTCGGCGACGACGTCGAGCGCTGGATCACGCTCAATGAGCCGTGGTGCTCGTCGTGGCTCGGCTACGGGACGGGGGACCACGCGCCCGGCGTTCGAGACATCGGCGCCGCCGCGGCCGCTACTCACCACCTGCTGCTCGCCCACGGCCTCGCCGTCCCGATCCTGCGGGCCGCGACGCCATCGGCCACGGTAGGCATCACGCTCAATCTCGGTGATCACCGGGCCGGCTCCGTGCACCCCCTCGACGTCGCCGCGGCGCGGCGCGCGGATGGCAACCTCAACCGGCTCTTCTTGGACCCTCTCTTCCACGGCCGCTACCCCGAGGACATGCTCGAGCACTACGCCGGCGAGGAGCCGGGCTTCTCGGTCGTGCGCGATGGCGATCTCGAGTTGATCTCACAGCCCCTCGACTTTCTCGGCGTGAACTACTACTTTCCGTCGACGGTCGTGGACTCGTCGCGCGTCGCCGAGGCCCGCGTGGCCGGCTTCGTCGTGGCGCGCACCGAACAGTTCCCCGACCTGCACGTGCGCTCGCTCGAGACACCGGGTCGCGACAAGACGGCGATGGACTGGGAGATCCAGGCAACGGGTCTCACCGCGCTGCTGGTTCGGATCCGCGACGAGTACACGCCGCTGCCCATCTACATCACTGAGAACGGCGCCGCCTTTGACGACTACGTCGATCCGAACGGCGCCGTGCTCGATCACAACCGCATCGCGTATCTCCAGGAGCACATTTCGGCCGTCCACGACGCCATCGACGTCGGGGTCAACGTGCAGGGCTACTTCGTGTGGAGCCTGTTGGACAACTTCGAATGGTCCTACGGCTACTCGCGGCGCTTCGGCATCGTCTGGGTCGACTTCCCGACCGGCACTCGTCTACCTAAGGCCAGCTTTGACTGGTACCGCGAGACGATCCGCACGAACTCCGTCGAGTACGCGACGTCAGTCGGGGGCGCCTGAGCGGCCCGGCTGTGTTCAGCAGGCGAGGTCAGTATCGAACGTGGTGCCCTTGACGACGGTGGTGCCGGTCTGAACTAGCCAGACCGGGGCGTAGCTCGACGACGACAGGGTGAAGCCGCTGCTCGGACAGATGGATGCACCCGCCTGCCAGTCGGCCGCGATGGCGCCGTTCACGTAGCTCGTCCCGACGATTGAGTCCCACATCGAGGGCGACGAGTAGATGCCGACCGGCACGAGGTTGTTGACCAACGAGTTCATCTCTGTGACGATGCCGTCGATCGTCGCCTGGTTGAGCGACGTGTTCGTCGACCAGCTGTTGCCGGTCTCGACGTCGGCCCACCACGCGACCGGCGTTCCCGGTGCGCTGAGGTACGCGACGTCTGCTTCGCTGCAGCCGATCGCCCACGCGGTCTGCAGCGCGGACAGCTGGTGTCCCGTTGCGGAAAAGCTCATGCTTGCAGCTTTCGCTTTGCAGGTCGTCGTCTCACTCTTGGCGTAGGCGAGGGCGTAGCCGGTATTGAAGTAGAGCGATTTACTACCGGTCCCCGCCGCCTTCCACTCCGATGCCGCGCAGGTGTTGCTCGTGAAGGGGCGACCGTGACTGACGCCGATAATGGCGAAGCCGCTTGGCGTCGCGGTCGCGGAGCACTGGGGGTAGGACTCGTCGAAGCCCGAGCCGGAGTACGGATTCGATGTCGACGCCCCCGCCGGCATGCTCAGCGATGGGGCGATGAGCGCGGCCGCGGCCACAGTCATCGCTACTTTTGTCGTCACTCGTCGCAGCGCCTCGTACCCCATCGTGCCCTCCCGTGATCTAACCGCCGATGCTAGTGGCATCGGCTCGCGTCGTTCAGGCCGTTCCCTTGAGACCGCCGCGCCGGCGGGAACCGCGAACAGTAACTCGCCGTCCCGTTCCCGCTTGCCCCGCTGTGCTAGTGCGTTGACTAGTCTTCAGACGAGGAAGGGGGTTGACGTGGCAGACAAGTCTCCCCGCAAGGCGTCGCCCAAGAAGGCCGGTAAGACCCTCAAGGAGAAGCGACAGGTGAAGAAGGACAAGGACCGCACGCGAAAGGGCGTGGGAGGCTGACGCCTCAGCACCGAGGCGAGAACGGGCTGGCTGGCGCGCGCCGTTGTGTCTAACGTCGGCGCAGTTCGTCACCAGCGACCTCTCGGCGAGGCCGAGGGAGCGGACCGCAACGAGTGGTCACTGGTCAGTCGAGTCCCGGCGATACGCCCGTGCGAATAGTTACGGTCTTTCGCAGTCGGCTGCGTCACCGTGTCGACGATGAGTACGCGGCGGTCGCGTCACAGATGTCCGAACTCGCTCGCCAGATGAGCGGTTTCGTCGACGAGGCGTTCTACTAGTCCGCCGACGGCGAACGAGTCACGATTGTCCGATTCGTCGACTGGGCTTCGCACCGGGCGTGGGCCGAGCACGTCGAGCATCGATTGGCCCAGCGCCGGGGCCGCGAGGAGTTCTACTCGTGGTACGACATCTCGGTCTGCGAGGAGTCCTACGGACATCGGTTCGAGGGCGGCGCGTCCTGACGTGTACTCGACGGCGCGACGAGGAATGCGGTGCCACGCCTAGCACACTCCTCACGATTACATTGGCGTCATACGCCTACACGGGCATCCGCGGGTCATCGCCGCACTGTTGCTCATGCTGGTGCGCAACGGAACGCGACGGCGCGCCCGGGCGATAACGCGTGAGAGTGCAGTGCCCGAGTCCGTCATTCGTCAAGCCGTGTGCGGCACGCCGTGTCGCGACGTCACTGGCTCGGCTCCCACCGCAGGGTTCCGCTCTCGGCGCCTTCCGTTCGACAAAGCCTCGTAGCGAGCCGTTACGCGGGCCAATCTGGTTGGTCCGGACTCGGTCCCGACTTGCCGGCCAGTGATCGGGCGGCGTCCACAACGGCCGCGCGGGCGGAGCCAGAGTTGGTACGAATCGTTGGCTAGGGCGTTCGGGACAACGTCGAACTGAGTGGTACTTCAGGATCGACTCTGTACGCGACTGGGTCCGTTCGAGAACTTCTCGTTTGGCGGTCATGACGCCGTGGACATGGGGGTGCGAGATGAGAAGGTCGAGACTATTGGCACTCGTCGGCGCCAGATTCTTGGCGATGGGTGTCGTTGCACCACTGGGTGTCGCCAGTGGCTCCGCCATACCGATCATCAACGCTTCGAGCATGGTGCCGACCTTTACGACGCTCGGGGGGGCGACGGCTCAGCCGAGCAGCAATACCGTCACGCACTTCTGGGACTCGAGCCTCAATCCGACGAACGGCGTGACCTACGGCTACAACATGGTGGGGGCAGACCCGAACACCTGCGTCGGTTCGACGTGCACAACGTCGATTCCCGTGGACATCACGCCAATCAATCTCGTGGTTGGGGGTATGACCTTCTCGGCTGGCACAGCCACCTCGGGCGTCTTGCAGGCGACACTGGCCTCACCGATCTTTACTGCCAACGACTACGGGTCGACGCCCGCCGCCACGGCCGCCGGCATATTCCCTAAGTACCCACAAATGGTTAAGGGCGCGGGTGGGAGTCTCTTGCCCGCAATGACGGGGCAGCCGCTCCAGCTCGAGGACGCAACGATGCGCGCCCAGTTCAATCAACAGGGCGCGAATGACCCGTACCACGTGTATCTGGCACCGAACGTGCAGAGTCCGATCACTATCACGGTGCCGGGCAACGAGGGCACGCTGCTGGCGACGACGGTCGGGGTCGTCTTCCCTGACGTCAGCTACGACTGGTGGGTTAGCCAGATCAAGCATCTCATCACCACTGCCCAGCCGACTCACCTGCCGCTGTACCTGACGAATAACCTCATGCTCTACACCGGTCACAGCGTCTTCAACTGCTGTGTCATCGGCTTCCACGGGGCGACGTCGAGCGCGCACGGCAACGGGAACCAGTTCGTTCAGACCTACGCGTGGGCCTCGTGGGTGCAGCCCGGGATCTTCAACGCCTCGGGTTCGTACTGGGCGTTGCAGGACATTCACGCGCTGAGCCACGAAATATCGGAGTGGTCCGACGACCCCTTCGTCAATAACGCCGTCGAGCCGTGGCTGACGCCGACCGCCCCGCAGTACGGGTGCTCGGGGTACCTCGAGACCGGGGACCCGGTGGTGGGGATCGGCTTCGCGATGGGCACCAACACCTTTGAGCAACAGAACTATCCCAACGGTGCGACGAGCGCCGCCGACGGCTACTACCACCCCGAAGACGAGGTATTTCTGCCCTGGTTCATGCGTCTGGACCCCAGTGCGGCAGCGCCTACCCAGACGCCGACGTCGTCGGTGGGACGCTACACCCTGATGGGAACGCTCAATCCCTTCCCGGGCTTCCAACAACCGGCGACGGGATGCTAGGACCGGCGGTTGCGGCCAATCGCTACTAGTCGACGGCTTTGCCCATTCGCGTAACAGCTTCGGTGAGGATGTCCTCGGTAGTGGCGAAGTTGAGGCGTACGTGGCCGGGACCGCCGGCGCCGAACGCGGCGCCATCGCTCAGGGCCACGCGCGCGTGCTCGAGGAAGTGCGACGCCGGGCCCGAGAGCGTTTCCATTCGCCCGCGCACGCCCTCAGTGTCGTGTAGCGCCAGCGCCCGCGCATCGAGCCAGGCGAGGTAGGTCGCGTCGCCGGGCTGGTAGCGCACCTGGGGCAGGTGCGTCGCGAGTAGCGCGACGAGCAGGTCTTGTCGGGCGACGAGGTCGCCGAGCAGCGCGTCGAGCCACGGATCACCCTCGAGCAGCGCAGCGCGCTGGGCAATGACACCAAGGTGGCTCGGTCCGGGAACGACCCGGTGCTCGAGTGTCGCGAGCACGTCGGTGGCGTCGTCGCCGACTACGAGGGCGGCCGCCGGCGCGCCGGCGAGGTTGAAGGCCTTGGACGCCGAGAGTACCGCGACGCAACGTTGCGCCCCCGGCCGGCTCAGTAGCGGCGTGAATTCGCCGCGCAGCACCAGTGGCGCGTGGATCTCGTCGGCGATCACGCGCAGTCCGTACCCATCGGCGAGGTCGAGTACGTGGTCCAACTCGTTGCGACGATGCAGGGTGCCCGTTGGGTTGTGCGGGCTGCAGAGCAGGTAGACGGGATGTCGTGAGGCGTCGCGAGCTCGGGCGAAAGCCCGTTCCAACGCCTCGAAGTCGATCCGTCCGCCAGCGTCGAGCGGCGCCTCCTCGACGACCCGCCCGCTGTTCTCAGTGTAAGTATAGAACGGTGGGTAGACCGGGCAGTTGATGACGACGCGGTCACCGGGTTCCGTCAATGCTCCGATCGCGGCCGCGACGCCGCTCATGACGTTCGCGACGGCCCGGCCGCGGCCGGGTGCGACGTCCCAATCCCAGTGACGTCGCGCAAACCTGTCGAGCGCCTCGAGGTAGGCGGTCGCAATGGTGTAGCCGAGGTCACCGACTCGGGCGGCGCGCACGAGGGCGCGCTCGACGGGTTCAGCGAGGGGCGTGTCCATCTCGGCGACCCAGAGAGGGAGTACGTCATCGGGATAGCGACGCCACTTCTCACTGGTACGTCGACGAAGGTCGTCGAGGCTCGACGCGACGAGCGGGCTGGATTCGTTGGCCATCGACCACGAACCTAGCCACTGGAGCGACGGCGGTGTTCGAGATCGCGAAACCACGTGGTTTGGTCGTGGTGGTCGGCCGCGGACTCGGTTCGTTGAGCCATTCGATGCTACGTCCGCGCTACAACGTGTTGGGAAGGGGACGTTCGAGCAGTGCTCGCCGTGTCAACTAACCCACGTGGAACGGCGACGGGCCACGACGTAGATCGCGTCGACCTCGTCGGTGGCGAGGACGGTCGACTGACTGAGCAGCCAGCGTGCGACCTGCTTTCGTCCGACGACGTCGACGACTTCGGGGTCGCCCTTGTATCGCAGTTCAGAAGCCATTATGACAATGAGTGGCTGAGCATCAACTCGAAAGCCACACGCCCTCGATAGTCGCGCCGTCGCCCGCCTACCTTCAGTGCGTGCCTTGGCCACGTAAGGCTGGTACGTCCCATTGACGTAGATCGCCCTCGGCGTAACCGTGACGCGTCCCCCGCGATGATTCTTAGTGTTGAGTGTGAAGACGCCCGATGGCCCGATGACCACGTGATCGATATCAGTGTCACCGGTACCGAGAGGCACGCTGTGCAGGACCTTCCAGTTCTCACCAAGCTTGCGGAGTTGCCAACCGACTTCTTCTTCGCCTTCCGCTCCGCGGCGCCAAGCTCGCTCCTGGCTGTGTTCGCCAACGAAACGCAGCAGGGCCACCCGGAATGGATGCGCCACTTGAATGGCTTCAGCGCGACGCCGTAACGACCCCCCGGGTCGATTGACCGACAGGTCGTCGTCATCGTTTCGATTGTCTACGTACGGCGAGTCCGTCACTCCCGTGACCCTATCGCCGGTACCACGCAACCCCAACTGGTCCGGTCGCTCGCAGTTGAAGGCTCCAGTGGGTCGTTTATGGACGTTCGATCATGGTGGTGGCGGGTGGTAGGGGACGACGGTGAGCGTGGCGGGATCAGACGGCCGACTGGTGCCGGTTGCGTTGGTGGCGCTGACGACGACGGTGTACGTCCCCGTGTCCGGCAGCGGCAGCGCTGCGGACGTCGCGGTCCCCCCCGCCGTTTGGCTACCGGTGGAGGGACCAGACCAGTTGATGGTGTAGGAGACGATGGCGGACCCGCCCAGTTGAGTGGGCGGCGACCAGGAAACTGACGGACCGAACTGAAGGCCACCGCCCGACGTGGCCGTGATAGTGGGCGGACAGGGCGCCGCGTTACCCGATGTGGCGCACACGCTCGAGCTCGTTGGACCGTCGCCTGCGGCGTTACGAGCCAGCACGGTAAAGAAGTACGCGCCCGGCGAGGTGAGGGCGACGGTAACCGACGTGGTGCCCGCGAGTTCACTCGACCACGCGCCCGTCGTACCCCACTGGACCAGGTATACCGAGATGGGCGATCCGTGGTCCGCTGGCGCGAGCCAGTTGAGAGTGACGGCGCCGCCGGTTGCGGTGCTGACTTGAAGTCCAGTAGGCGCGCTCGGCGGCGCGATAGCCGTCGCCGTGACGCACGGTGAGGTCGGACCATTGCCGAGCGAGTTGAACGCGATCACGCAGAAGGTATAGGGAACACCCCACGTCGGCAGATGAATGACCGCTTGCGTGCCCGCAGAAGCGGGCTGGGAGAACTGGCCGTTGGTCCACGAGACTTCGTAACTGGTGAGTGGCAGCCCGCCGTCGGAGTCGGGCGGCGACCACGTCAACGTGGCGGATGGACCAGAGTAGGTCGCCGACGACAGTAGACCGGCGCTGACCGCGAGGTTGCTCGGCGCGCTCGGCGGCGACGTTGGCGTCAGGGTCAACTCGTTGGACGCGGGGCCAGTTCCCTCAGCGCTCGTGGCGGCCACGGTGACGCGGTAGGGGACACCCCACGCCGGAAGCGCGATGTAGGACGAACCGCCGGTAGCGGTAACGGTGCCCGACGTACCGTCACCAGACCAGACGATCTGGTAGCCGGTCGGCGTAGCGCAGCCCGTACACGACGGGGGCACGGTGAAGGTCGCCCAGCCCGCCGGCACGCTCCCCCCGTAGGCGGTCGTCAACGAACTTAGGGTGGGCGCGGCCGGTGGCGAGAGTGGAGTCGTAACCGACGTTGTCGCGTTACTCGATCCGCACGAGTTCGTCGTCGCGGTGACCGTCACCGGGTAGGTAGTCCCACCGGACAGACCGGTGACCGTGGCGGTGGTCGCACTCGGACCGACGGTCGTCGACGTCGCGCCGACGCTGACGCCGTATCCGCTGATGCCACAGACGCCGGGCCACGTTGGCGCGAGCCAGGAGACGTCAACCGAGCTCGCCGGTGCGTTCGGATCCGGTGAGGCGGTCACGCTCTGCGGCGGACTTGGCTGGGTCGGCCACGAGCCGCTGGCCAACGTTACTGTCGACACGGGCACGTCGACGGAGTCCGAGTACGAGAAGCCGAGTGCCGAGAGTGCGAAGCCAACGGTTGCTTGCACGCCTCCTTGGAGACTCCAACCCGTCGCGGTTGCGTCGAGGCTCGCCGTGTCCTGCACACCGACCTGCGGTCCGACGCCGCCGACGTCGGGAATGCCGTAGAGAACCTGTAGGGCAGGGCCAATTCCCACGCCGACGGAACCCTGCCACACGTTCGTGTTCGTCGAGGTGCCCGTGAGCGCGAGCGTATTAGAGGACTGGAACCCGCTCCCGTTGTAGCCAAAGGAGAAGGACGCACCGACGGAACCGTTGAGGCTCTCGCTGATGCTCTGGGTGAGGGCGTCGTCGACGGACCCATTGACCGATGCGGTTACGTCCAAGTTGAAGGTAAAGCATCCAATCTCCGTGCACACCGTGCCGATGGTTACTGGCGGCAGGCTGACGCCGACGTGGCACGAGACCCCGCTGGTATCCGAGATCGTCAACTGACCACTGACCCCGGGGGACAAGGAGAAGCTCCCCGATATCTCGACTTGCCAGGGCGCGTACCACGGCCCCCACGACCAGCCGAGATTGAGCGACGCCGATGGCTGGAAGTCGGCCGTACCGGACACGCTGAACATCGAGCCACAGCCGACCGACAGATCGTGCGGCGAGCGCGTGCGGGCGGCGGCGCTCAATCCGCCAAGTGACGCTGATGCGGCGGCGTAACGTGACGCGCGCATGTGAATAATGCCCCGCGAGAACGCGCGAAACGGTGTGGTCGGTGTCGTCACCATTGTGACCGTGGGGCCGACGCTATGCATCGAGACGATGGTGCCGAGGAGTCCGTGAGGAAGCCCCGGACCGACGGGCGCGACGATCGTGTCGCCGGGCTGCAGTGCCGTCGTCGCTGTCGAGAGATGCAGTGACAGCGCGCCAAAGGCCGGTAAGAAGCGACCCTTGGGCACGATGACCTGGGAGCGGGCGAGCACCGTCGTACTGAGTGGCGCCTGATCGAAGTAGTTGACGCTCTCAACGAGCGGGAGGATCGAGGGCGTGGCGGTGACGACGAAACGATGGACCTGGGTGGCGAACGCGCCACCGAATCCCGAGGGGTACGCCCGCCACGACTGTCCCAGGTCCGTGGTGAAGTTCACTGGACTAGCGACGAGCCAATACGTTCCCGGAATCTCCAGACAGGTGGAGCCCGAAGTGGGAAAGTCCTTGGTGACGCCGCTGGGTCCGTGTAGGACGACCGCGGCGCTCGACCCGACGGGTACGTTGAGCACGGTGATCCGTAGTGGGGTGCACGTGTGATCCGTGCGATGAGACGCGGCCCGCGCGAATCCTTGCGCGCTGGCCGTTGTCGGCAGACTAAGCACGAGCAGTACGGCCGCGCCAATGGCCAATCGATTGAACTGATGTTTCACCGGGTTACAAGATCGTCGCACGCGTACCCCCTCGTGCGTCGCTTTGGGCCAGAGGGGCCTTCGCGACACCGCTCGCACGGTGGCCGCGCCGCGGGGGGTGCGACGTGGTCGCTCGACGTCATGGTAGATCTCTCCACCGTCGATGGCAAGCCGGAGTGGCCGTGGTCGTAGCCGCGTTGGCGCGAACAAGACGTTTAACTGACTCGTTCCTGGTGGGAGGCGATCCTGGACAGTGTGGCGAACCCGACGGGTCCGAAGAGCGGCTGGCGAACCACGGCTGCACCGTCACCGCAGGTCGGCCGGTCACGTCCCGTCGTTTCGCCAGGGCGTACGTAGATCCCTAGTCCAAACGCGCCCACTATTCGTCGACTCGCGACGATCCACGGCCACCCGATGGTCAGCTACTGGTCGCCACGTCGTGTCGATATCGCGTCGATGGTCGTGGACGAGCGACTACCCGACGTTCATGCCGAGGTTCGAGATCGACGACACGTACCAGCGCCCAGTCAGGCGAACTACCGATACGGTGGCGTCCGACGTGGTAGTTGCTCCGGTCAGGTGCTCGATAAGCGCGACGCGCACTGTTTCGCTGGCGGGTCGGTGCGCGAGTATCGTGATCGAACCCACGGACAGCGAGATCGACGACGGTTCCCCGTAGAGGAGGTGTTGTTCGAACGTCGCGCGCTGCGCGCTCGACATCGAGGACCACTGCGTTCGCAGGTGCGCGAGCGCGCTCGGCCCACCGAAGAGGCCGACCAGCGCGAGGGAGCGAGCGGCGTAGGAGACGGTTTCGACGTCGCACGCGGGCATCAGGCCCCGGCTGCGCGCAATGGTGCTGGCGGCGTGCGCGGCCGTCGGCGCGCCGGTGCCGGCTACGAGTGGTCGAAAGGCGAAGAGATCCCGGCGCCACGCGATCCCACCGCGCAGCAGGTCACCCCACACGTCCAGGATCGCCGTGCGGCACGCGGACGACGTGCGCTCGTAGGGTCGCAGCACACCGCGGTAGCGCGTGGCGCCACCGGCGTTGGCGCTCCCGCCGACGATGCCGACGGTGACGAGCACGGCGATGATCATCGCCGATAGGTATCGCCTCGTTGTGTGGGACAAGATGACTCCTTTCGTGAGCTTCGCGACCGGACTACGTGAGCCAGGCCATCACGGGTGGACACCGCGGTACGTTCCGGTCCGGTGGCGTCGCGCCAGGGACGAGACAGGGCCCGAGGCTCACGGTGGGCTGCACTTCGCCCGTGACCGAGAGCGGCACCCGCACTCGCAGGCGGTAAGGCACCGCGCAACTCGCACAACGGTTCACGAGCGGGTATTGCAGGACGATGGACCTACCGGAGGTCGGGTCGGACTCGACCCACCCGTTGAGGCCGGCGAGCGTGAGGCCCGAGCCGCCGCCGGGAAGCGGGTACCAGCGCGCGAGGCTCGCCCACCCGGGGCCGCCGGGTTGCGGGTGCGGTGTCGTGACGATGCCGGTGGATGTGGCCACCACCAGTTGTGAGCAACCGCAGTCCATAGGAACGAGCGAGAGTTCGTCGCCAACCGCGATGGCGCCCGGTCGCCATCCGATCAGGTAGGCGTGTTGGTTGACGACGAAGGTGACGGCGCCCATCGGGGCCCCGTGGACGAGCAGGAAGTTCCGTAGGCACGGCATCGTCGCCGACGTTCGGGTCCCTTGGAGACACGCGGCGGCGCCCAACGCCTGGGCGCGCACAGCTCCCGGCCAGACCGCACTGGCCGTAATGGGTGCCGCGGGCCGGGCACTGGATACCGGGAGCACCGTCCATCGCGCACCGAAATCAGTACTCACGAGCAAGTGGTTGGGGCCGGCCCGACCGGGACCGCCCTCAACGACGACCGCACGCGATGGACTCGTCCAGGCCAGGCTCGTTAACGCTGCGCCCCCATTCGACACCACGGTCGTGGTGTAGTGCAGTCCGCCGTCCACCGAGACGTAGATGTCGTCGGCTCCCGAGCGCGCGGTGATGGCGAGCGTGTCACGCCCAAAGGCCGCCACCTCCTGCACCAAGCCGCCTAGCGGCGTCGGGCCAACGTCGACGAACGTCGTGCCGTCGTCAGCGGAGGCGTAGAGCGTCTTTTGTTGCTGTCCCGCGCCCGGTGGTCCACCGCACACAACGAGAATGCCGCCGCCTCGGGTCACCGCGACGGCGCCGGGTACGGTCGCCGAGCTGGCGTTGCACGGCTGCTGGCCGACCGACCAGGACGCCCCACCGTCGTTGGAGCGCCAAAGCCGATTGGGCCCAATGGTTGACGCACTGGCGATCACCCCGACCGCGCCGACGTCGGCCGCTTCCCACTGTCCGCCACCGGCGAGACGGGTCGCCAGGGTTAGCGCGGTGTGACCGATCGGGGCGCGCCAAACGTCGAGTTGGGGCGACTCGCACGTCGCGGCGATTGGGTCACAGGACAACGCGAGCACGTCCACGGCGTTCTCGGCGTGTAGGACAGTGATGACGTTGGTCGGCGACAGCGTCGTCCAGTGCCGTGCGCCGTCGCTCGTCATCCACAGGCCCGGTCCCCAGGCGTAGCCCACCTGGGAGTTGACGAAAAGCAGATGACTTACGGCGAGGACTGCCGCGCCGTCTTGCGAGGCTATGGGAACGGGGGGACCGGGAAGGCGCGAAAACGTTTGACCGCCATCGCGCGTTAGCAAGACCGACGTGCAGCCGGTTTGGGGGATGACGCACGCGCCCTCGCCGAGGACGTACCCCGTGGGGGTATTCAGCCAGGAGGTGGCGGCTGGCGCGAAGTAAGACTGAAGCGCTGGCTGGGCTCCCGCCGGCGCTGACGTATCGACAGCCCCTAGCGCGAGTACTAGGACAACGGCGAGCACCCACACGCGCCCGTGGCGTTGCGACGTCGCGTCGCGTCGATGCGCGAGCGCTTGATCGGGTACCGTCTGGTTTGGTACGCGGGACTGCACCAGCCTCCCCTCTCCGGACGACGAGGGGTGACACCGGGACACTCCTCCGCCCTGGTGCTGCGGAGCTCTCGCAGCACGACCACCGACGTGCGTACGAACGCGCGGATGATAGCGCGGTGTTTCATCGGTTGCAAGGGATTCACGAATGCCCTGAGCAGTGCGTCGACTCAGCTACTCGAACCAGTCGACGTCGCCTGGTCGGGGTCGTCCCGCTGCAGCCAGCACTACCCCGACTGCTGTTAGCCAGGCGTTCGACCCTCGACATACCATGACCAAACTGACACGCTGACGTGCGTGTCGACGCGTGGTGGAACAAGCCGTTGGCCCGGTTCCGCGAGCCGATCGCGATGATGGTCGTCGATCTCGGTGTTCTAACGCGTGAAGACATACGGCCGGGGCTGGCGCCGCGTGATGGGCGCGTCAAGTGTGGCCAACGCCCCCACGGCGTTGGCGAGAGTCCGACGTCTTCGATGGTTGTGTAGGGGCGGGTCAGTCGTACAAGGTCTTCCCGTACGCGAACGGTCGTCAGGTGCCCGGTGCCGTGTGCTCGCCACCCGTGTCGCTCTCTGCACCACGAACGGGAGCCGCGACTTCGGCGGGTAGCGGGTCGAGTGGATCGTCCCGGCCGGGTTGTGTGCGTTGTCAAGGGAGGCGCCGATTCGCCGCGTCGAGCGCGGGACCGCCGGCGCCGTCGTCGTGACACGGTTGCTCGATTCGTTGCTCACCGTGGCCGAGCGACCACGTGGCGTCCATCGACTCGCACCGGCGTGACGAGTGCTCGAGCCGACATTGCGTCCAGTTACTGCTCGGGGCCGAGGTTCGCGTCGAGAGCTGGCGACACGACTACCTGCCTCAACGCCGTCGTGGCTCTCGCTGCGGGCTGATTGTGTTCGAGTTCAGAGAGCACGGGGAAGACCCCTACCAACAACGACTCTCAAGGGCGACTGGCTCGCGAACAGGTGCCTCGGCCACCAAGTGGCGGCTTTTTGTCTGGCGCGACTCGTCATAGTTTCGTCGGTGCGGCCGCCGACAACGAGCCCGTCACTGCAGTGATCGCGGTGTTCGTGACCGCACCATGAGATGGCTCAGTGGTCGACTCGATACGTTTCACGAACCGATGAGATTCAGCCCCTACTCGAGTGGTACGGCTTGCGCGAGCTTGGCGTTTACCACGGTGTGGTCGTCCGCCAGTGCTGCTGCCGGCGGCCAGTGGCGCCGCGGAACGACCATGGATCGTCCCGTTCGCACGCTCGTCCTAGGTGGCGCGGTGCCACGTCTTCCCCGCTGTTCAGCGTCAGACGGCGATAGACTCCATGTATTACTCTGCTAACTGTAGTTAATGCCGCAACGGCGGGCACGTCGTGGAGTGCTGAGAAAGTGGGTTGATGTGACGGATCGTGACGCTCAGATTCGGGAGCTCTTGGACAAGCAGGCGATCACCGAGGTACTGACGCGGTACTTCCGATCGGTGGACCGGGGAGACATCGAGACGTTGCGGTCGTGCTACCTACCCGGGGCCACGGAAGATCACGGTGGCCTTTGGGAGGGTCCGGCCGAGCAGTACGTCGAGAGTATTGCCGCCAGCGTGACGCATCCGAAGAGCCTCACCAGCCACGTGTTGAGCAATGTCCTTATCGAACTTCGCGGTGACGTGGCCGACGTCGAGTCATACGCCACCACGTTTGCGCGCGTGAAGAAAGACGGCCAGCGGTTCGACTGCTTCGTCGGTGCGAGAATCATCGACCGCATGGCGCGTCGCGAGGGCCGGTGGGGGATCGCCCACCGTCAGTTGCTCTGGGAGTGGAACCTGGACGTTCCTACCAACGAGACGTGGGTTCAGGGTTACCTGACTCCAGACGCGACTCGGATGCGCCACGGCTTGAAGTTTCCGGACGACCCCGTCTTTCGTCGCTGAGTATCGCGCGGGTTCCTTCGGGCAACGTTGTAGTTACTCCTGTTATTGTAGAATACGTATCGATTGTGGGGGTGGGCCATGGGTTCGGACGGCGTGTGGATTGCCGGAAGCTACCAGTCAGACTTTTCCAGGAATCTGCTGCGTGAGGGTCTCGAGGTGTCCGATCTCGTAGTCGAGATCGTCGACGGAACCCTCGATGACGCTGGCGTCGACGCGAGTGCGGTGGAATCGATCCACGTTGGCAACGCCTTCGGACAGCTCTTCAATGGCCAGGGACAGTTGGGAGCCATGCCGGCCACGGTTGATAGCCGATTCTGGGGGCTTCCGGCGTCTCGGCACGAAGCCGCGTGCGCGTCGGGTTCAGTGGCGGTCTTGGCGGCCATGGCCGAGATCGAAGCCGGTCGCTACGACTGCGTACTCGTGCTCGGGATCGAACAGGAGCGCAACGTCCCCGGCGTCGACGCCTCCCGTCACCTCGGCGCGGCGGCGTGGGTCGGGCACGAGGGCGATGACGCCAAGTTCATGTGGCCGTACATGTTCAGTCAGATCGGTGACGAGTACGAGCGTCGCTACGGTCTCAATGACCACTACCTCCACGCCATTGCCGAGTTAAATACTCGCAACGCTCGGTCCAATCCACTGGCGCAGACTCGGGAGTGGACGTTCACCGACGCGAGTTTTAGTGACAGCGACGCCGCGAACCCAATCGTGGAGGGTCGGCTGCGGCGAACCGACTGCAGTCAGGTGACCGATGGTGGCGCGGGTGTGCTGCTGGTCTCCAACCGATTCAAGAGCTCGACCAAGTCGACTGGGCGTGCGGCGCGCGTGCTGGGCTGGGCCCACGCCACGGCGGGGCTCTCGCTCGAGCAGAAGCTGGTCCGTAGTCGCAATGAGACCCACGTGTTCCCTCACGTACGACGAGTGGCGAGCCAGTCACTCGAACGGGCCGGGATTGGCGACGTCCACGATCTCGACGGCATCGAAGTTCACGACTGCTTCTCGATGTCGGAGTACGTGGCGATCGATCATTTCGGCATCACCGAGCCCGGCGAAAGTTGGAAGGCCATCGAGAACGGTGACCTCGAGAGAGATGGTTCGATTCCGATCAATCCGAGCGGTGGCCTGATCGGCGTCGGCCACCCCGTCGGTGCCACCGGCGTGCGAATGCTGCACGACGCCGCGCGCCAGGTGACTGGCCGCGCACAAGACTGCCAGGTCGAAGGCGCCTCGCGGTTTGCGACGCTCAATATTGGGGGCAGCTTGACGACGGCCGTGAGCTTCGTCGTTGGTGGTGCCGACGACTAGTCGCGTGCTCGGGCGGGCCGGTGCTCGCCAGAAGGGAATGTCAGAGTAATGGATGTCTCAGTATTTGCTACGACGTTGTCGACCTTGCCGACGGACGATGATCATCCGTATCGAACGGGACCGTGGCGACCCCAAACCCGTGAATTCGATGCCGAAAACCTGGACGTTGAAGGTGAACTGCCCCGTGACTTGTCCGGCGTCTACCTTCGTAATACCGAGAACCCAGTGCACCCGGCCCTGGTGAACTACCACCCTTTTGACGGCGATGGCATGGTCCACATGACGATGTTTCGCGATGGTGAAGCGACGTATCGCAATAGATTCGTCAAGACCGATGGCTTCCGTGCTGAACAGGCGGCGGGGGGTCCGCTGTGGGCCGGCATCGCTGAGAACCCCGCCCTGTCAATTCGCAGGGATGGCTGGGGCGCTCGAGGGCTGATGAAGGACGCCTCGTCAACCGACGTGGTAGTGCACGCGGGCGTCGCCGTGACCAGTTTCTGGCAGTGCGGTGATCTCTACCGGCTCGATCCGATGACGCTCGAGGATCTGGGCAAGGAGTCGTGGGGCGGTGCGTACCCGTCGGACGTGGGAGTGTCTGCTCACACCAAGGTCGACGAGCACACCGGTGAGCTTCTCTTCTTCAACTACTCGACCAAGCCGCCGTTCTTGCACTACGGGGTGGTCGACGCTGCGCGCCGCCTCGTGCACTACGTGCCCATCGACATTCCCGGCGCGCGGCTCCCTCACGATATGACCTTCACGGAGAACTACGCGATTCTGAATGATCTCCCCCTGTTCTGGGATCCAGATCTCATCAAGCAGGGTCACTACGTGTCTCGACTCCACCGGGACCTGCCGTCGCGATTGGGCGTCATCCCGCGGCGTGGTGGTTCGGAATCGATCACGTGGTTCGATTTTGACCCGACGTACGTGCTGCACTGGACGAACGCCTGGGAAGAGGGAGACGACATTGTCGTGGAGGGCTTCTTCCAGGGCTGTCCGGAACCCAAGGACTCCAGCCCGCAAGGTCCGTCGTCGCGCATGTTCCGTTTCTTGGCTCAAGACGTGATGCAGACTCGGTTGCACCGGTGGCGAATGAACCTGGCCACGGGTTCGGTCAAGGAAGAGGACCTCACGGCGACCTGCAGTGAGTTTGGCGTCATCAACGCCACGTTCGCTGGACGACCTTCTCGTTACGTGTACGCGGCGACGAACCGACCCGGATGGTTCCTGTTCAATGGCTTCGTCAAGCACGATACGCAGACCGGCAGCGAGGTGCGCGTCACACTCGACGACGGCGTGTACTGCAGTGAGATTGGCGTTGCGCCCAAGGTCGGCCAACGCGGCGAAGACGACGTCTACCTCGTGACCTACACGGTCGACATGAATCGGGACCGATCCGACTGCGTCGTCTACGACGGCGCGGACATCGCTGCGGGACCGGTGGCCACCGTTCGCCTGCCAGAGCGCCTCTCCAGCGGCACGCACAGCTGCTGGGCTCCGGGCTCGAGTCTTGCGGGTTGGTAGTTGCCCCGCCGGACCCCGAGTCATGGCACGAGATGCCAGGTATCGCCGTTGCGTCGTCATCCGCGAGTAGCGCGCGACCGTCTCCCAGGATCCAAGAGTGGGACCGCCACGGTGCCGTGCGGGAGAATTGGGTCCGCGCTGGTAAACGCGTCAGGGACTGCGAGTTGTCCGGAGACGTTTGTCCCCAGCCTGAGTGACGGTCATGACGCTGCTCGTCGTGAAGAGATCCTGCGCTGTTCGCGCGGTGAACCACGCCGGCCCAGCCGCGCCGCGTCCGCCGGGGTCGTCGCCACGGCTGGTGAGTCGTGCGTCGACGATGTCGCGGCCGGCGCGCGCCGGCGAACGATGGCGTACGAGTCGGCCGACCGCCGAGCCTGCCCGTCGCGAGACCGATCTCACGGGGGGAACAGCACCATCAACGAGACCTCCGTCCGTGACTCGGCGGCCACTCGTTCCACCTCACTACTTCGAAGTCTCGGTAGTATGGTGATCCTCGTGATCGGCTTATCGATGGCCACGAACGCACGTTTCGCCATCGTGGGCGCGGATAAGCGTCGGTAGTGGCGGTGATCGAGACCAGTGAGATCTCTGAGGTAAGCGAGAACTCCGTCGCGGTTGTGCTGGGTCTCATCGGCGACGAGTGGAACCTGCTGATCATTCGCCTGGCCTTCCTCGGTGCCCGCCGCTTCAAGAACTGGCATGACCAGCTAGGAATCGCCAACTCGGTTCTCTCCTCGCGCCTCAACGGGCTCATCGACGCCGGCGTGTTCGTTCGCGTGCCGTATCAAAAACGACCGCTGCGCCACGAGTACCGCTTGACCGAATGCGGCAAGGATCTGTGGCAGGTCTTGCTGACGATATGGGACTGGGAGTCGCAGTGGGTCAGCGACCGCCCAGTCCCGTTGCCGCCTATGGTGCACCTCGCCTGCGGGCACGAGGCGTCGCCGATCCTTAAGTGCGCTAAGTGCAAGAAGCCAGCAACCGCGAAGAACGTGCGGGGAGCGTTTGGACCAAGCGGTTCCTTCGAGCGCTCCGTGCCGAGAGCCACCACGAGGCGGCGAAGCGTGGCACCGGACAACGGCGGCATTGGTCTCTACTCAGAGACGATCTCCTTGATCGGGAATCGATGGTCCGCGACCGCGCTCGCTGCGGCCTTCTTTGGGGCGAGCAGATTCACGGACTTTCTTCAGTCGATGTCTGCGCCGCCGCTGATCGTCGCCGATCGGTTAAAGACGCTCTGCGACATCGGCGTTCTAGAGCGGACGGCTCACGTGAATGGCTCCAGTCGACTCGAGTATCGGCTGAGCCCGAAGGGTCGCGCCGTCTTCCCGCTAATACTGACGCTGATCTACTGGGGCGATCAGTGGTTCCGATCACCCGAAGGTCCCGCGTTGATCTTCACGCATCTGGAGTGCAGGAGCGACCTCGCCCCAACGCTCTACTGCTCGGCGTGTGACCACGAGTTGACTCGAAAGCAGATCGGTGTTGGGGGACTGGTTCTCTAGACCTCGCGGGAACGTCGAAACGGCGCGAATACCGGGGGCGTGAAGATTCCCGGTGGTGCGGCTATGACGTCGTCAATCGCGTTGATCACGGGTCCGGCGGTGATGTACTGGCCGGCCTTGGTTCGATACGGGCTATCCGTGGGGTCCGACATGTTGAGCGTCAACTGGAGCTCGGGCTTGCCATTGACCCGCACGGTCCAGTGATCGCGGCCCCGGTAGGTCGCCATCGTTGGATCCATCGTCCAGATCACGGAAAGCGAAACGAAACGTTGGCCGTCAACGATGCCGTGCCAGCGCCATTCGGTCGCCGCGACGGTGCCCTTCGTGATGGTTCCGGCACCTACCTCCAGGTCACGCTCGGCGGGCAACACGCGGTGGTCGGACTCGATGCGGTCGAAGGTGACGCCCGTGCGATCGCCGAAGAACTGGATGGCTTCACCGTAGAGCTGGTCGTACAGGTGCGCCAGCTCGCCGGCGATCAGGTCCATCGAGTCGACGTCACTGCCCATGCCCATGACGTTGAAGACAAAATCCGGATCGGGCATCGTCGAGGCGTCGAGCAATTCCTCCACTTCCACGCCGTCGAGTTCGACGCAGAGTCCAGTGAGGCCTAGGACGAGTCGTTCCAGCAGGAAGCCCGGATTCATGCCCACGCCGTAGAGGGTCGCGTTGCCGTCGCGGCAGGCCTCGTCAAAGCGTCGGGCACGCTCGGCGCCGTGGGCCCGAGGGTAGTGATTACCGACGGTGGTGATGACGTTCTTGCCCGATCGCAACAACGCGATGATGTCGTCGTCGTGCGTCTCGTAGGGCACCTGCAGACGAGCGGTGTGGATGACGAGGTCGGCCTCGGTGGCGATGATCTCTGCGCGGCTTCTCGTGGCCACCACGCCGGTCAACGGGAACCGGGCGATGGTTCCCGCGTCGGCGCCCGCTTTTCGCTCGCCGTAGACGAAGAGGCCGACCAGCTCGAGGTCGCGACGTTGGAGAACGGCGCGCAGACAGGTCTTGCCGATGGCCCCCGTCGCCCAGACGATCACTCGATGCGTCACCCGTACTCCTTTATGAGGTGCGCGAACCCGCGCCGCTCACACCACGAGGAGTCGCACTCGCGACTCCTCGTGGTGTGATGCTGCGTGATGGTTCGTTGGCGAACAGGCTTTACAGCCCGTTCGTGCAGTTCTTGGCCCCAAGGATTTGCGGACACGTGTTGATGATCGAGCCCGCGTAGTTGAAGCTCTTGGTCTTGGCCGAGTAGACCAGCGGCTGCAGCTTCATGATGCCGTACGCCTCCTTGGCGTTCATGATCCACTTCAGGCCGTTGATGAAGAGCGGCTCTTGGTAGTTCTGGTTGCGCGCCGCCTGCATGATGCTCGCCTGCGTGAGGCCCATCGACGACTTCGCAGCGGTCATGTAGGAGTTCACCTCCATGTCGGCGGTCATGTACCCGGTCTCGTAGTAGGTGTTGTTCACCGCTGCGGTCGGGTCAACGGAGGTCGCGTCGGCCACGTAGTTCTTCCAGCCCGGGTCGTTCGCGTAGAGCGGGTTCCCCGGGTCCTTCTCCCAGAACACGAGCTTCTGCCCATTGGCGGCCGCCCCGGCCGGTGCGAACATCAACGCCGCACTTCCGCAGTTTGATGCTTGCACGGTGAGCGGCGGCTTGTAGCCGACTCGCGCCATGGCCTCGGTCAACTGCACGCACTCGGGAACGACCAGTGCGCCGAAGACGACGTTCGCCTTGTCCTTCTTGAGCGTGATGGCGGCATTGGCGGGGTTGGTGAACGGGACAATCGCCTTGATCTTGACGTTCGTCCCCTTGACCGCGCCCTGCATGCCAGCCAGGTAGGCCGCGCCAGAACCCGTCATGTCCTCAGCAATAGCGACCGTGATCGTCTTGTTGTGGGGGAACGAGTGCTGGATCAGGTTGACCTCAGCGGCCTCCTCGACGGAGTTCGAGGGTAGAAACTGGGTCGTCCACGGGTATTGCTTGATGTTGCGGTACTGGTCGGCTGACGATGACGCCATCAGCAGGGGCAGACAGGCAAGGTTCTGGTCAGGGGCGACGGCCGCCAGTGGTCCCGATCCGAAGAGGGTCATGACCTGTACGGACCGTGACTGGATCCAGCCGTCGACGTTCGACTTCGTCATAGCAGGGTTGAACTGGTCGTCGGCAGCCGTGACGGCCAGCTTCACGCCGTTGATCCCCCCGTGCGCATTCTGGTAGGCGTAGCGGTCCTTGATGCCCTGGACGTAGGCGTCAACGAATGGAGCAATGGGACCCGACAACGGTCCCGAAACGCCGAGCGTCAGGGTACCGGAGATCCGTTGGTTCACCGTGGACGGACAGTTCGTGGTACTGATTTTGTAGAAACTCCCCGTCGACGCGTTGGCCGCCACGCCGCCCGAGATCATCAGCGAGATGATGACGAACAAGAATGCGCTGCCCAGCGTTACTTTAGCTTTCATGTATTTCCCTCCCTATGGTTGGACTACTTCTTCGAGGCCGGTTGGCCTCGTCACTGCGTGGTGACGACCGCCTCTCACCGAGAGAACGGGCGCGGCTCGTGCGTGGTGTTGTGACTACGACAGCGCGAGAGTGGTGTCTCCTTTCCCTTCGAGTTCGGCATCGGCGGTGGCGCCGAGGTCGACGAGGAACGCGCCGGCCGTGCTCGGTTTCTCGGGCGCGCGCGGCTTGATCTGCACGACTCGTCGGGCCAATCGCTTCAGTAGGCCCATGAGCCCATCGGGCATGACGAACATCAGGATGATGAGAATTGACCCGAAGAACAGACCCTCGGTCTGTCCCTGGCGGAGGCTCTCGGTCCAGTGCGGGATGTAGATTACGGCGAGGCCACCAATGATAGGGCCGACCACGGTGGCAACGCCTCCGATGACGAGACCCGTAATGAGCGTGATCGACAGGGTAAGCGTGAACGACGAGTCGGCCGACAGCGAGCCGAGGTACATTGCGAATACGGAGCCGGCAACGCCCGTGACGGCGGCCGAGATGCCGAACGTGAAAACCTTGATCCAAGCGAGGTTCACGCCGACGGCGGTGGCGGCTGTCTCGCGGTCCCTGGTGGCGCGCATCGCCAGGCCCGTTCGACCTCGAGTCAGGTTGGCGCAGAGCACCAGCACGAGGGCGAGCACGACTGCCGCAATCCAGTAGTAGTACTCGAAGCGGTTCTGGATGCCAATGCCGGTCCAGTGCGGCGGCAGCAATTGGAACAGATTCACGTTGAGGCCAAGGGATCCCCCGGTCAGTCCCGGGAATCGATCAACGAGTTCGGGGAACGCCACGGCGAGCGCGAGCGTTACCAGTGCGAGATTGATCCCACGAATGCGCAGGGCCGGTAGTCCGACGATGAGACCAAAGACGAAGCAGATCACGAGTGAAACCGCGAACGTCGTCAGTGGATTCCAGTTGCGCTCGGAGACGAGGATGCCCGTGGTGTAGGCGCCGATGCCGAAGAAGGCGGAGTGACCGATCGAAAGCATCCCGGTGTAGCCGGTAACGAGGTTGAGCCCCGCGATGGCGGTCGCGTAGATCAGGGCCTGGGTCAAGAGACCAACCTGGAACGAGTTGGTCCTCGAGCCGAGGATGGCGAGTCCCGCGAGGGCCGCGAGGCCCAGCACCTGGAGGGTTCGGTGCGCGGGCGAGCCCTGGTCCACCTGAAGTGGCAGCGAGGTTCGTGACCGCGTATCAGGCGCCGTCATACTCGTTCGACCTCCTTTGACCCGAAAAGCCCCTGGGGACGAACGAGCAGTACCACCACGATGGCGACGAACGCGATGGCTTCTTGGAGCTGTCCCCCGATGACTGACACGTAGCCGGAGAGGAGCGCCTCGGCCACCCCCATCAGCAGACCGGCGATCACCGCACCGCCGGGTGAGTCCAGTCCACCAAAGAGCGCGGCCGCGCTGGCCTGAATCAGTATTGGAAACATCTCGCCGACCCCGAGCGAGTCAGGCGCGAGCGGCGTGAGCAGTACCCCGGCGACGGCGCCAATGGCCGCGGAGAATCCCCAGCCCAGCATCAGGATCCGGCCAACGGGGATGCCCGACAACGACGCCGACTCGCGGTTCGAGGCCGTGGCGCGCATGTGTAGGCCCAGCCGCGTGTGGTTGAACAGCTGGAACATCGCGCCGACCAGCACGGCGAGGACGATCCAGAGACCGAGATTCGCCCAGTACAGTCGGGCGCCGCCGAGCGTGATGAACGACGAGACGGCGTTCGGGAACAGACTCGGCATCGTGTAGTTCTGATTGCCCCACAGGATGCCGTCGAGCGAGTTGAGCACGAGGAAGAGTCCTAACAGGACGATCAGTGTTGCGAGGAGGCTCTTTCGCTCGATCGGGCGAATGAGGACCCGCTCGGTTACCGCGCCCAGCACGAAGCCAGCCGCCGTGGCGATGAGCAGGCAGAGAATCACGGGCACGTTCTTCGTCGTCAACCCCCACGCAATGTAGGTGGTGAAGAGGGCCATCTCGCCTTGGGCGAAATTGATGGTGCCGGTGCCGCGAAAGACCATCACGAGCGCGAGGGCGATCGCCGCGTAGATCGCCCCGTTGCTGATGCCGTTGAATAAGTATTCGAGGAAGAGTTGCACGCGACCCCGCTAATAACCTAGGTAGGCTCGTCGCACGGCGTCACTGTCGCGCAGCGACTCGGCCGTGCCTTCGGACACGACGGTACCCGCTTCGAGCAGATACGCGCGGCTGGCGATGGCGAGCGCCAGTTCGGCGTTCTGCTCGACGATTAACATCGCCGTTTTCTGCTCAGTGTTGATGCGCGTGAGAAGTGAGAAGACCTCGCGCACGACTATCGGCGCGAGACCCAGGCTGGGCTCGTCGCAGAGCAGCAAGCGCGGGCGATTCATCAAGGCCCGGGCGATCGCGAGCATCTGCTGTTCGCCACCCGAGAGTGTTCCCGCCGGTTGCCGCTTGCGCGCGGCGAGACGCGGGAACACCTCGTACCATCGTTCGAGGTCGTCCTTCACCGCCGCGCGGTCACGCCGCGTCGCCGCGCCAACTCGGAGATTGTCCTCGACGCTCAACTTTGCGAAGGTTCCCCGCCCCTGGGGCACCAGCACAATGCCGGCGCCCACAACTTTGTCGGGACTCAGCGCGATGATGGACTGGCCGTCGAGCGTGATCGAACCTTTTCTCGCGATCAGGCCGGCAATGGCCCGCATGGTCGTCGTCTTACCGGCGCCGTTGGCACCGAGAACCACGACAATTTCACCCTCGTTCACGTGAAGCGAAATGCCGTGCAGGACCAGTGAGGGCCCGTAACCACCACGAAGGTCCTTGATCTCCAGCAGGCTCATGATGCGCGCCCCAGATACGCGTCGAGCACTTTGGGGTTGTCGCGCACGTCATCAGGGAGACCGTCGGCGATCTTCTCGCCGTTGTCCATGACCACGACGTGGTCCGTGATGCTCATCACGAGGCCCATGTGATGCTCGACGAGCAGCACGGAGAGCTGGAACTGCTCGCGAATGCGCTTGATCAGCTCGCCGAGGTCGCTTACCTCACTGTGGGTCAGGCCGCCCGCGGGTTCGTCCAGCAGTAGCATCCTCGGCTTCGACGCGAGCGCCCTGGCCAGTTCGACCCGCTTCAGCGTGCCAAACGGGAGCCCTTCGGCTCGAGCGAAGGCAACGTCCTCGAGGTCGAGACGACGTAGTATCTCGTAGGCCTCATCTCGAAGTTCGCGATCACGCCGACGCGCGAGAGGCCAGCACACGGCGGACTCGACCAGGCTCACTCGAGCGCGTGAATGAGCACCGGCGACCGTGTTGTCGAGCACGGTCATCGTGGGGAACAGGGCCAGGTTCTGGAACGTGCGCGCGATGCCCAGGCGCACGACCCGATGAGGTCGCACCGAGAGCAGATCAGCGCCGTCGAAGTCGATTGTTCCGGCGTTGGGTTGCAGAATACGGGTGATCACGTTGAAGAGCGTGGTCTTGCCGGCACCGTTGGGGCCAATGAGTCCGCAGATCTCGCCGTCGGGAATCCGGGCGCTGAAATTGTCGACCGCTTTCACCCCACCGAAACGAACGGTCACGCCATCGATCGCTAGCATCCACCCCCCTCGCGGCGTATAACTACAACTAACAGAGAAACTACAACTCAGAGAGAGACTAGATGCGCACGGTTGGTGAGTCAAGATCGCCTCGACCCAAATACGGTGACGCTCGCCCGGGTCACGATGCCGAGCCATCGACGAGAGCCGTTGGCCATGGTAACGGCGCCGTTCTCGTCGGGCCGCTCGCTGCGGCCGGGCTGACCGGCCGATCGGCCGCGCGGATCGGCCGCGTTCCGTGACGTGATCGGGGACATTCAGAAGCGTCGCGCGAATAGTCAGCGTAACGAAGTCGCACTGCGCCGACGCGGCGTGGCGCCCGTCGGTGATCGTTGGCGAATCGCGTTCCGTGCGTCGAACGCTGTGAGGATCGCCGTTGGTTTGTGCGATGGTACGGAACTCGATTGACTACGCCGGCTCCTTGATCGTGATGCCGCCGTCGACGACGATCGTCTGTCCGGTAATGTACGCCGCCGCTCTCGAGGCGAGAAAGACCGCGACGCCGCCGATGTCCTCGGGGTGACCGATTCGGTGGACTGGCGTGCCCTCCTCGACGTTCTTGAGGAGTTTCTCGTTCTCCCACAGGGCTCGGGACATGTCAGTCTTGATCAATCCCGGGGCGATGCAGTTCGCGCGAATGCCACGCGATCCCCATTCGATGGCCAAGCTCTTCACCATCGAGGAATCGGCCGCCTTGGAGATGCCGTAAACCGCCAGGGTATCGCTACCCTGATTGCCGCCGATCGAGGAAATTAGGATGATGTTGCCGCCGCCACCGTTGGCCATTAGCTTCGCGGCCATGCGCGTGAGCAGGAAGTTCGACTTCACGTTGCAATTCATGATCCGGTCGTAGGCGTCCTCGGGCATCGTCTCCATCGGCCCGAAATACGGGTTCACCGCCGCGTTGCAGACCAAGATGTCGAGTCGCCCCCAGGCGTCGATTGTTCGGTCCATCAGGTTTTGGAGTTGGGCCGGATCAGCGATGTTGCACGGCACGGACAGGGCTTCACCACCCGCGTCGCTGATGGCCGCGACCACCTGTTCGCACGCCGACGCCTTTCGGCTGGACACGACGACCTTGGCACCGGCGCGGGACATGCTCTCGGCGATCGATCGACCGATTCCGCGACTCGAGCCGGTGATCACCGCGACTTTCCCCGACAGATCAAACATGGATGCATCTCCTTTTCCCTAGTGCGTTACGTGTCAACGCGACGCTCAACGGCGACGCTGCGCGGGCCCTTGGTTCGAAGGGCGACCGCCAATGGATCACGCGTCGTGGCCACTCGCCGCTGGCGCGTTGAAGAGTGAGCGCAGATCACGCTTCAGTACCTTGCCGACGGGATTGCGTGGGAGCGACTCGACGATCTCAAGCCGCTCGGGCAACTTGAACGTCGCGATACCAATGTCGCGCAGGTAGGCGACGATCTCATCCAGCGTGGGGGTCTCGCCGGGTCGAGGGACCACGACGGCGCACGCCTTCTCGCCGAGTATCTCGTCGGGGTAGGCGATCACGGCAACGTCGGCCACCTTGGGATGTCCCGCGATGAAGGTCTCGAGTTCGGACGCGGACACCTTCATGCCACCTCGTATAACGATGTCCTTGGTGCGATCGACGTAGTGCAGGTACTGCAGCTCGTCGCCGGCGATCTCTAAAAGATCGCCAGTGATGAGAAAGCCATCGTCATCGAAGGGATCGTTCACGCCGGACGCCGGAAGGTAGCCCGCGAACACCGTCGGACCCTTGATGAGCAGTTCGCCCGGTCTGCCCGGCTCGGTGATCTCTTCACGGGTGGTGATGTCAACGATCTTGACCTGCATCCATTCCGACACCCGGAACGACCACTTGCGACCCGGTACCCCGTAGCGAGGGAAGTACATGGCGCGCTCGGTGGGATCTGGGACGTCGACGGGTCCGCTGAAGAGAACGATGCCCTCGTTGGAGCCGTAGAGATTCAGTATCTCGATGCCGTACTTGTCGCGCCAGCCCTGGAGAAGCGACGGCGCCAGTGGCGTCGAGCCCGAACCCAACAGCCGAAGCGATGAGATGTCGGCGTTAGCGAGCAGGGCTTCGTCGTGCAGCAACTGGGTCAGCAGGGCGGGCGGAGCCACCGTGTACGTCGCCCGGTACCTCGACACCTGTTCGAGGAAGGTGGCCAGATCGAAGGGATGATGCTGGACCAAGACGCCACCCACCCGGAGCCACGGCAGGAACATGCCGTTGATGCCGGCCATGTTGACCATCGGGAACGGATTGATGAGCACGTCGTCTTTGGTGAGTAGCGGGGCCTCGACGGTCGTCCACGACATGGCGATCCAGTCGTAGTGGCTGCGCGGAACACCCTTGGGGGTGCTTTCGGTGCCTGAGGTCCAGCAGATCGTGACGCAGTCGTTGGGGTCGAGTTCGAGGTTCGCGCGGAACGCCGCGAGTGCGGAGCGGTCGTTCGCGGACGCGATGCTTTGATCGAGGCCAATGACGCCGGGCGGGACGTTGTCCCCGAAGGCGAGGATCCGCTTCAGCGACGGTATGGTCGCTCGCAGGTCAACGAGCTCACGGGCGGCCTCGCGCGTCTTGCCGATTCGGGTTGACGTGACAAATACCTGGACGTTGGCGACGTTGCTGAGCTTGGTCAACTCGTAGGAGCGATACTGGACTGGAAAGGGCGTGACCGTAGCGCCGAGGCGCAACGTAGCCAGAAACGCCACGACGATCTCGACGCAATTGGGCAGTTGGACGCCGACGACGTCGCCCGGTCCTACCCCCTCATCGAGCAAGACCTGAGCCATCCGATCGACCTGATCGTCGAGCTCGCGCCACGTCAGTTCTCGGAACGGCCCATCGACGAGGTCGGCTCGATTCAACGGATCCACGAGGGCTACGAGATCCGGGTCCTCGCGAACTCGTTGGTCAAACAGCGCACCGATCAGGTCGTCGTTCCAGTAGCCCTTGCCTCGATACTCTGCCACGCGCTCAGCCGGGTGCAGTCCCATCATTGCCTCCTCAAGAACACTTGATCGTGGATAGTGCGCACGATAGTCACGGCGAGTCGGTACGGGGGGTTCCGGAGAGTCCCGCGAGGGACTCCAGGGTGTGAACGCCACCCGGGTCTGACGAAACCGACGAAGGCACCACGATGACCTCGTCCACGCCAGCCTCGGCGTAGCGGGCGAGGCCAGCTCGCACGTCGTCGAGGCTGCCGATCAACGAGACCGACCGGACTAGATCGTCGGGTACGGCTGCGAGGAGTTGCTTGGGGTGCGGACCTTGCCGGGCGAAGTCGACGACGTCACCGAAACCTGCCTCGCGGAACATCTCGCCGTAGCCGGGCGCGCTGAGGTAACCGACGAGGCCGCGGCGCAGTTGCTCGAACGCGTCGTCACTGGGATCCACGGCGGCGGTGACCCACGCCGCGACGCGTGGTGCGCGCCGTTCGGCCCGCAGCGCATCGTCGCGCATCGTTCGAGCTAAGCGTCCGGCTAAGTGGGGTGTGACCAGGTTCACGACCATCCGATCCGCCATCGAGGCCGCCACGCTGATCGCTCCGGAACCGAAGGCCGCGATGGTCAATTCCGAGTGTGGAGGCGCCGCTCGCAGTCGGTAGCCCTGGCTGCGCAAAACGTCGCCGTCGAGGTTCAACTTCTCGCCCGCCAGTAAGACGCGTAGGGCCGTGGCCATCTCACGCAGCGCGAGCGCCGGTCGGTGCTGAACGCGGCCGTGCCACTGCTCGACGACGACGGGGCTCGAGGAACCGATGGCCACGTTGACGCGACGTCCCGTCAGTTCGGCGACTGACGCGACTCCCATCGCGATCATCACCGGATCGCGTACGGCGACCGCAAACGGACCGAGAGTCAGCGGCACGCGCTGCGTGCGTTCGGCAATTACCGCGCCGAGGGCGAAGGCGTCGTAGGTCGCCATCTCGCCGATCCACAGGTCGTTGAAGCCGAGGCGATCGGCGGCGAGCGCGGTCACCAGGACCTCGTCCGAGGGGCGATCCTGCCACAGCCCCAGTGAGACGCCGAGGGAAGGGAGCGATGCGGACGTCATGGTCCCGGTCGTCGATGGCCCCACGGCACGCGCCAGTCACCGTCGCCGTGAACACGTGGGTGAACGACCACGGCACCACGCGGGCGCCGAACTCCCCGGCGCCCGCCGCCGCCATCAATGATGTGGGATGCGCCACGGCGCGGACCCGCTAACGCGGCACCAGTCACCGTTCGCGTGCGGCCCGCACCGCCGCCGCTCGTTCGCCTGTCGGGGCAGTGATCCAACGACCTACTCACTCTGGTAAATGTAGTAGACCGCTGACCCGCGCGTCGCGGGCGAGTCGCGTGGTCGGATTCGCGGTGGACCGGTGGTGTCGACGCGCCGCAGTGCGGTTCGCCGATCGAGAACCGCGGTAGCAAGTTGCGCGATGGCACCGCGACTGACCACCGACCAACCGGCGCGGCCACCCGTCTCCGTGCGCCGATCGCGCGAGGCGAACGCAGCTGCTCGGCGTGGTCGATGTCAGCCCACGCCAGGGCGGACGCCACCCGCACGGCGACGCGACGCGACGATTGGCCGTGGTCGCCGCGTTCGCTGAACGACGACGTACCCGCGATCGAACTGGGGTTGCTCGTTGGGTAGTGATGCCGTGGCGTCACCGGTCACGATCCCTCTGGTTGACGATGCAACGTGAGTAGGAACCGGTCGACGGGGGACATCGGTTGGTGGTGTTGAAATCGCGTTGAGCCAACCGTGCTGGCGAGCCGGTGCGGTTGGTTGTCGGACTGGAGTACATGATCCATAATCATTTTGCATTACGTAGACGACATTGGCATAATACAGTTAGCAGAGTGACGGCGTCGATGTTGCCATCGCGAGTGCTGCATGGATACCAAGGGCTACTTGTTACCGGGAGGCTGTAATGTCCGCAACGCAGAAGTTCGACACCATTGTTATCGGGGCGGGTGTCGCCGGGCTCGGCGCGGCGGCGCTTCTCGCTAAAGACCACGGGCAGCGGGTGCTGGTGTTGGAACGCGCGCCGTTCATCGGTGGGCGGACGTTATCGTTCGTCGGTCGTGGCGACAAGGTGGTCGCCGACGGCATCGAGATGGACGCCAAGGCCTTTCGGCGGTCCCTGTCCTACGCCCACTGCTACCTCGGTAAGTGTGAGCCGTCGATTGGCGAGATCTTCGAACGAGGTCTGCTTGACGGCCGTACGTTCGAGGCCGGCGGTCACGGACTGTTCTGGGGCAACAAGAGCCGGGTCGACTGTCTCATGGGCCACCTTGGCGTGCACCACAATCTGCCTCTGAACGAGGGGCTCGGCTTCATCAAGTGGGAGGGCGAAGGAAAAGCGACCGAGCAGTATCAGGTTCAAAAGGGCCAGCCCTACCCGTGGATGAGCGAGGAAGGGTACGCCGCGACCATGGAGCAGCTCGGTGGCATGTCGCACACGACGTTCGAGGACATGGCCCGGCTGATGAAGACGCCGCTGCAAGAGTGGCTCCTGCAACGCAAGATGCACCCGGATGCCTACAACTACATCAAGGTACTAGCCGCGTCCCAGACCGCTCAGGCGGAACCGGCGATGACCCCGACGGGAGACTTCCTTGGCTATATGGCTATAGCGGGGCGCATTCGGATGAATTTGGTCAGCGGCTCGGTGGCCACTGCCGACGAGCCGGGCTGCATCGCAATTCCCCAGGAGTTTGAGAAGGTCGTTCTCGCCAACGGCGGTTCGGTATGGCGAAACACGCACGTCAAAGAGGTGCTCATTGAGAACGGGCGCGCAGTTGGCGTGCGCATCAAGGCGGATGACAACGATTACGACGGTGATCGTCAGATTCGCGCGGACCAGGTCATCTGCACCATTCCGCCCAAGTACATCTTCAGCGTCTTGCCCGAGGCCAACTTCCCCGCGGACTACGTACAGCTGCTCACGCAGAAGTTCTGGGGGGCGGGTTTGCTCACCGGTTGGTACGGCATGACGAAGCCGCAGTTCCCGGACGCGGGAATCGAGGAAGGTAGTTTCGTCTTCATGCCGGGGATCACTGAGCCCGAGGAGGGCTTCATCGGTGTCGTCGACATGGTGATGTGCGACTTCACCGCGTGGGGCAATGGGACAGCCAAACGCGGTCCCGCTGGCAAGCGTGAGTACCTCTTCTCAACCGCGCTCACCGACGAGGAGATGCGCAACCCCGATCGTGTGAATCGCGTCATCGAGCTCTGCGAGGCGTGGGCTCAACGTACGTTCCCCGACTGGGAGGCGAGCAAGGAATTCTGCATATGGACGCCCGGCCCGGAAGCGTACGGACTCTGGCGGCCGGTTGGAACTGACCGTCCTGACGTGAAGTCCCCGCACGTGGAGGGCCTCTACTTCGCTGGCGATCAGTACGGCAAGCGCCTCTGGGGTGGTGGTGTGGACGGTGCAGCGCTCTCGGCGGTGATGTGCGTGGACGCGATGACGAACGGCAACCTCGAGGACGAGATCATGCCGGACTACCACCGGGGCCTTCCAACGTTGCAGGACGCATGACCTCGCCCCGTCGGCCCCACACCAGCGCGTCACCGAGACGGGTCGGCGCGCGGTGAACAATCGGGGTCAGACCGCAATCATCGGGATTGGCGAGGTGCCCACGGGCCGCCATCCTGACCAAGGCGCCATCAGCTTCGCGTTGGAGTCAGCGCGCATGGCGATACGAGACGCCGGCATCGATAAGGACGACATCGACTTCGTCATCCCCACTGGATCGCTCTTCAGTGCGCAGTTCAGCAATGAATTGGCGACCTGCCGGCTGGTCGAGGAGCTCGGCCTTAAGAACGTCACCAGCAACTGCGAGGTGTTCTCGGGGGGCTCGTCGAGCACCAACGCGCTGCGCGTCGCGAGCGCACTCATCGAAACCGGCCGCGCACGGTCGATCCTCTTCGTGCACACCGACAAGCTCGGCACCGGCCTCTCCGCCCAAGGGGGCATCGACCTGTTCTCCACGGCCGGCATATCGATGGAGTGGGAAGTTCCCTACGGACAGCACTATTCGACGGTGGCGGCGCTCGCGACGCAGCGATACAAGTACGAGACCGGTACGACCGACGAGCAGCTGTCGGCGGTGTGCGTCTCGAACCGCAAGTGGGCCGAGCTCAATCCGAACGCGTTCTTTCGCACGCCACTCACCATCGAGGAGGTGATGGCGTCAAAGATGCTGTCGTCGCCCCTGCGCGCGAAACAGTCGAACATGCTGTTCGATGGCGGTGCGGCCTACGTGGTCACCTCGGCCGAACGCGCCCGCGACCTCGTCGACCAGCCGGCGTACGTACTCGGCGAAGGAGGCCGGGTGACCCACTTCGCGTACCACCAAGAGCCCGACCTGACGCGTTTCGGCTGGGCCGAAGCGGGGCGCCAGGCGTTTGCGGGAGCGGGCATCACACCCGCCGACGTCGACGTGGCGGAGATCTACGACTCGTACCCAATCTTCCAACTCATCGCCTTCGAGGAGATCGGGCTTTGCGGCCGCGGCGAAGCCGGCGCGTTGCACATGAGCGGCGCCACCGCGCCGGGCGGTTCGATTCCCACAACCACCGATGGCGGGATGCTGTCCAAGGGGCACATCGGGGCGGGCGGATCGGTTTCGCTCCTGGTCGAGGCGGTGCGTCAGATCATGGGCAAGGCGGGAGCGCGCCAGGTGCCGGACTGTCAATTCGCGGTAGAGACCGCGGTTGGCGGCACGTATATGGACGCCCAGGTGACAGTCCTGGGCTCAGAGATTCCGTAAGGGGGATGCTGATGATCAACGACGCCAGTCCCGTCAAGCCGGTTCCCGTTGTGGCCCCGTGGGCTCGCCCCTTCTGGGACGCTGCGCGAGAGGGGCAGCTCATCCTCCAGCACTGCCAGGACTGCGATCGCGCGATTCACTACCCGCGGGTGGCGTGCCCCCACTGCTCCTCGTCGGACCTCGACTGGCGGCCGGCGAGCGGCCGCGGCACGATCTACAGCTGGACGGTGGTGAAGTCGAACGCCCCGTCGGCGTTCGCGGGTGACGTTCCGTACGTCGTGGCCGTCATTCGCTTGGCCGAAGGCGTGCAGATGCTCTCGAACGTGGTCGAGTGCGATCACGATGAACTGGTTTGCGACCTGCCGGTAGAAGTGGTGTTTGAGCGACTGAACGATGAATTCACGTTGCCGAAGTTTCGCCCGGTCCGCTGAAAGGCTCCCCCATGGTTCAACGCAAGTATGGCGATGATTTCAACGTCGGTGACAGTTTTCGCACGGGGCGGATCACGGTCACCGAAACCCACGTCGTGAATTGGGCCGGACTCACGGGCGACTTCTACCCGCTGCACATGGACCGGGTCTACGCCGAAGCGACTCAGTTTGGCGAGCGACTGGCCCACGGACCGTTGATCTTTGCGCTGGCCGTGGGATTGGTGGCGCAGTCGGGTGTTGGCGACGACGCGGTGATTGCGTGGCTGGGGGTCGACAACATGCGCATGCGCGCACCAGTCAAGATCGACGACACCATCACGGTAGCGGTGGAGGTCACGTCGTACGAGGTGACGAGCAATCCCAAGAAGGGCGTGCAGACCTGGCGCTACAGCGTGCAGAATCAGCGCGACGAAACCGTGATGTCGTTCGACTACAAGATGATGTTTCACCTGCGCGGCGACTCGGACGTGCCGAAATGATTCCGCTCACGATCGCCGAACTCTACGACCGGGCGGTCCTGCACGGCGGGGATCTGATCGCGATTACCGACCACGATCGCCACGTGACGTACGCCGAACTAGGCGACCAAGCCGATCGTCTCGTCAGCGCCTTCGCGTCGCTCGGTATCGATCACGGGCACCGAGTCGCGTTCTTGATGGCCAACTGCGCCGAGTACATTGCGTGTGAATACGCGGTCGCGAAGGTGGGCGCGGTGCGCGTGCCGCTGGCGGTCCTGCTCGGCAACGACGACCACGTCTACATGATGAATCACGCTCGCTGCTCGGTCATCGTGTATCACCACACGTTCGCCGCTCGGATTGAGCAAATGGCGCCCCAGCTCGAGACGGTCAGCCAGTTCATCTGCGTCGGTGCCGGGGACAACGAGGTGATCCCTGGTCACGTGCGCCTCGAGGAACTACTGGCGAACCACGAGCCCCGACACGTCGCCACGGTCGTCGATCCCGAAGAGATCGCCGGCATCTACTTCACCGGTGGCACCACCGGCCGCCCCAAAGGCGTGATGCTGTCGCACCGATCGTGGTTCCACACGTACTGGATGGAGACGCTCGAATTCGGCATTGCGCCCCGCGAGCGTTTCGTCTTCGCGACGCCGATGACGCACGCCGGAGGGTGCCTCATCCTGCCCGTGCTGCTACGCCAGGGACGCTGCATCGTGCTGGAACACTTCGAACCCGAGTCGTTCCTCGCCACGATTGCGCGCGAGAGGGCAACGGCCACGCTAGTGGTGCCGACGATGATGTACGCGCTGCTTGATCTTGCCAATCGCGATCACTTCGACGTCTCGAGTTTGCGCAACATCCTCTACGGTGGTGCCGCCATCGCCCCCGAACGACTGAAGCAAGCGCTGCGGGTCTTCGGACCGATTGTGACACAGTTCTTCGGGCAGACCGAGGCCCCCATGGCCCTGATGGCCCTGCAGCGCGAGGATCACGTCATCGATGATCCGGGCCGCGAATTGGCCGTGCTGACGTCGGCCGGCCGGCCGACGTACCCGACGGAGATTCGCCTGGTCGACGACGATGGCGTGGAGGTCGCCACCGGTGAAGCCGGTGAGCTCATCGCCAGAGCACCCAACGTGATGTCGGGCTATCTGGACAATCCAGAGGCGACCGCCGCGACGATTCGCGACGGGTGGCTGTTCACCGGCGACATCGCCCGTCGTGACGAGGCTGGCTTGTTCACCATCGTTGATCGCAAGAAGGACATGATCGTGAGCGGTGGCTTCAATATCTTCCCGCGCGAAGTGGAAGACGTGCTGTTCGAGCACGCGGCCGTCAAGCACGCAGCGGTGATCGGTGTTCCTCACGAGAAGTGGGGTGAGGAGGTGAGGGCGGTCGTGGTCGTGCGTGAGGGGATGGCGGTGACGGCGCAGGACCTCATCGATTTCGTCAAGGCTAGTAAGGGGAGCCTGATGGCGCCTAAGAGCATTGATTTCGTCGACGAGATACCGCTCACGAACTTGGGCAAGATCGACAAGAAGAGGATCCGCGCCTCGTATTGGGACGGGCGCACTCGCAACGTATGAGAGGGAACTGATGGATTTCGGGGAATCAGAGCAGACCACGCAGCTTCGAGACATGATCCGGCGGTTCCTCGACAAGGAGCTGCCGCGCGAGTTGGCCCGAGAACTGGATTCGAAGGCGGCGTACTCCAAGGAGGCGTTCGCGAAACTGTGTGCCCTTGGCGTCACGGGGGTAACCGTTCCCGACGAGTACGGCGGGACCGGCATCGACATCGTCTCGGCCATCGTCGTCATCGAGGAATTGGCCAAGCGCGGGACGTCGCTCGCGGGGCCGTTCATTCACTGCGCCTTCTACGGATCGATGAATATGGTGGAGAACGCCAGTGAGGAACAGAAGAGGTACTACCTGCCGAAGCTCGCTCGAGGTGAGTTGCTCTTCGCCTACGGACTGTCCGAGCCCGACGTGGGCGGCGATCTCGCGTCGGCCGAGGTGAGCGCGTCGCTCAGCGAAGACGGCACGGCGGTGGTAATCAACGGTACGAAGCGCTGGTGCACCGGCGCGCGAGTCGCCGACGTGATCTACACGCTGGTTCGCAGCGGTCCAAAAGAGGACCGCTACCGCAACCTCTCGCTCGTCCTGGTGCCGACCGCCACGCCGGGTATCACCATCGTTGACATCGACCACATCGGCTTGCGCTACGCCGCAACGACCGACGTCATCTTCGAGGACGTCCGGGTGCCCATCGAGAATGTGGTTGGCGGTCCCGAGCGCTGGAACGAGGGTTGGGGGATGCTGGTCGGGCGCGGGCTGGACGTCGAGAGACTCGAGATCACGGCGGTGGCGCTGGGCATCGCGTCGGGAGCCGTCGATGACGCGTGGCGCTACGCCCAGGAACGCGAGCAGTTCGGCCGAACGATCGCCGCCCACCAGGCGATCCGCCACATGTTGGTGGAGGCGAAGACCAAGCTCGCCGCGTGTCGGCACATGCTGTATCACGCGGCGTGGCTCGCCAACGAAGGCTACGACTGCAGCGTGGAGAGTTCGATGGCCAAGCTCTTCGTCGGTGACAACGCGGTGGACATCGTGCTGACCTGCCAGCGCGTGCTGGGGGCGTACGGCTGTGCTCGCGAGTACGACATGGAGCGCTACGTTCGCGATATCGTCTGCATGCCCATCGTTGGTGGTTCGTCCAACATGCAGAAGAACAACATCGCGAGCCGCCTCGGGTTGCCGGCGAAGTGACGATCTCGGCACTCGACGGCGACGGTAGGGCCGCGTCGCCGCGTGGTGCGTGCCAACCCCTCAGCCGGTCACGATGACGAACGCCCCCGCCGGCACGAGCCCGATGAGGGCGGACAGCTCGTTCGACGTCACGGTGGTCGAGGCGTGGCTGGCACGGCACGTCGCGGGCTTCGCGGGTCCCCTGGAAGTTCTCCAATTCGACGGTGGGCAGTCGAACCCCACCTTCTTGCTCGTCACGCCGAACGCCCGGTACGTGTTGCGCAAGCAGCCGAACGGCGATCTGCTGCCGTCGGCGCACGCCATTGACCGTGAGTTTCGCGTGCAGTCGGTGCTCGCCAGTAGTGACGTCCCCGTCGCGCGCGTACGGGTCTACTGCGATGATGCGAGCCTTATTGGCACGCCGTTCTATCTCATGGACTATCAGCCGGGGCGCGTCTTCACCGATCCACTGCTGGCGGACTCGACCCCGCAGGAGCGAGGTGCCATCTACGATTCGATGAACGCCACGCTGGCGCTGCTGCATCGATTCGATTGGCGCGGCGCGGGACTCGAGGACTTCGGTCGACCGGATCAGTTCGTGCAGCGCCAGCTATCGAGATGGAGCAAGCAGTATTCGCTGAGCCGCACCGACGACGTAGCGTCGATGGATGCGCTACGTGACTGGTTATCGGCGCACGTGCCCGATGACCAGCAAGCCACGATTACGCACGGGGACTACCGGCTGGGCAATCTCATCTACGCCGAATCGGCCCCTACGGTGGCCGCGGTGCTCGACTGGGAGCTGGCGACGATCGGCCACCCCTTAAGCGACCTGGCGTTCAACTGCATGACCTACCACCTGCCGGCGGGTCATCTTCTGGCGCCCGGCTTTCTCGGGGCGGATCTGGCGGCGTTGGGCATACCTGACGAAGACTCGTATCTCGAGGCGTACGCCGAACGCAGCGGCATCGACCCGCGGCCCCACTGGAGGTTCTACATGGCCTTTAGCCTCTTTCGAACCGCGGTAATCCAACAGGGGGTGTACGCCCGTGGGTTGCGCGGAAACGCGAGTTCGACCATCGCCCATCTCTTCGGCGAGAGCTATCGGGTTCTCGCTGACGCCGGATTACGGCTGACCCGCTGAGCCGCGGCCCGCTCGCCTGACGGGGTCGCCAGAGGAACGTTCCCGTTAGCCGCGGGGTCGCGCGAGAACCGTGGACGACGTGATCAAGTTTGGCCACGCGCCACGCGCCGCGGCACGAGCTGACTGAGAGAACCCTGCCGGTCGGGCGTAGTCTCTCTGTTAACTGTAGTATGAAGTGGCGATGAGCCGTTGGCGATTCCGTCCACGGCGGTGGTGGTGGTCGAGCAGTGGGGGGAGTCATGGCGCGGGTGAATAGGGCTGAAGGTGCCGTCGCGTTGGTCACCGGGGCGAACCGCGGTATCGGGCTGGGATTCGTTCAGGAGCTCATAGCTCGTGGTGCGACGAAGGTCTACGCCGGCGTTCGTGATCCGAGCACGGTGGCCGACGAGTTCGACGGCGCGGCGGTGGAGGTCGTCGAGCTCGACGTGACCGACCTCGACAGCGTCCGCGGCGTCAGCGCGACGTGTGCGGACGTGACCATGCTGGTCAACAACGCCGGCTACTTCGCCAACCAACGCCTCGTCCTCGCCGACGACGAGCAGGCCGCGCGCCACGAGATGGAAGTCAACTACTTCGGGGTACTGAACATGACCCGCGCCTTCGCCGGGGTACTCGGAGCGAACGGTGGCGGCGCAATTCTCAACGTCCTATCGGTGGCGGGCGCGTTCGCAGCGCCGTTCATGGGCGGCTACTCACCGTCCAAGGCGGCCGCGCTGACGCTGAGCACGATCACTCGCGCCGAGCTCCGTAGTCAGGGTACCGACGTCGTCGCGTTGATCGTGGGTTCGGTCGATACGCGAATGGCCTCGCACGTTATCGGACGAAAGGCGCTGCCGATCGACATCGCCCGCGCGAGCCTCGACGCGCTCAATCGGGGCGAGACCGTCTGCGACACGGACTTCATGGCGGTGGAGGCGCGGGCGCGGTACTTCCGCGATCCGGCTCGGTTCGAGCGGCAGATGGCCAAGCTGCTCGATGTCGATGTGCAGTCCACGGGCCAATGAGCCGCGTGGCAGTCCGGGGCTCGGCCGTTCGCTCGTGGAGGTCGAGCGATGATTGATTCGGTTGCCGCGATCCTGCGGTCCCAAGCGCGTCAACGTCCCTCGAGCATGGCGATACGTGGCGAGGGCCGTTCGATCACGTACGGCGAACTCGATGCGCGCTCGAGTCAGCTGGCGAATGCGTTGCGGGGTCTGGGCGTTGGCCGCGGTGATCGGGTCGCGTACATCGATCGAAACGCCACCGAATTTTGGGAGACCGCGTTCGCCGCGGCGAAGATCGGCGCGGCAATCACCCCGCTCAACTTCCGTCTCACCAGTGGTGAGATCGCCACGATCCTTCGCGACGCGGAGCCGTCGGCCGTGGTGATCGCCGACCCCGTGCGATCGGCGCTGGAACCGACGTGGAGACCCCACTCGGTGGCCACCCTGGTCGTCGGGGACCTCGTTGCGCCGACGGCGTCCAACGAGTTCGCCTACGAGGATGTGCTGCGCGCCCACGAGCCCCGCGACCCGGGTGACGAAGCAACCGGTTCGGAGCTCGCGGTCTTGATGTACTCCTCGGGCACCACCGGGCCGTCGAAGGGGATCCAGATCACGGCGGGCAACCTCTTGTTCGCCGTCGCGAATTTTACGAACGAGTTCCGGCCCGACGAATCCTCGTCGAACTTGGTGTCGCCGCCCTATTACCACATCGCGGCCTCGGGCTGGTCGCTGATCGCGATGCACGCGGGCGGCTGCATCGTCCAGGTTCGCGATCCACTGCCCCGCACCCTGTTGTCGCTGATGGTGGAGGAACGCACGACCCACGCCGCGCTGGTCCCGGCGATCATTCGCAGCATCGTCGAGATGCCCGAGGCCTGGGAGGCGGATTTCTCGACCTTGCGCACCGTGGTGTACGGATCCTCGCCCATCGATCGGGTGCTGCTCGCGCGGGCCGTCGAGCTCTTTGACGCCGACTTCACCCAGTCCTACGGACTGACCGAGACCGTGGGTATCGGGACCCTCTTGCGTCCGGCGGATCACGTCGGCGGTGACGTGACGCGACTGAGAAGTGCGGGCCGGGCCGCCGCCGACGTCGACGTGGACATCGTGGACGTCGAATCGGGCCAGCCAGTCCCCGCCAACCAGGTCGGGGAGATCGTGATCCGAGGGCCGCAGGTGACGCCGGGCTACTGGCGTCGGCCCGCGGAGAACGCGGCGCTCTTTTTGGACGGTGGATGGCTTCGGACCGGCGACGCGGGACGCATGGACGACGAAGGCTACGTCTACATCGTGGATCGGATCAAGGACATCATCGTCTCGGGCGGCGAGAATATCCCGCCGGCGGAGATCGAGGCGGTGCTCGTGGAGCACCCTGGCGTGTCCGAGGCCGCCGTGGTCGGCGTCCCCTCGGAGCGGTGGGGCGAGACGCCGATGGCCTTCGTCGTGCTTCGCCCCGACGCCGTCGTGGGGGCAGAGGAGCTGATCGAGTTCTGTCGCGAACGGCTCGCGCACTTCAAGTGCCCGACCGGCGTTCAGTTCATGGAGTCGCTGCCGCGTAATCCCTCGGGCAAGGTGCTGCGGCGCGAGCTGCGTCGTCCGTTCTGGGCGCAGCGTGATCGCTCGGTCGGCTGAGGTCTCGACACTCGGTTCGACACGTACTGGCGAGTAATGACACAAGGGGGTACTGGACATGAATGAACAACCGCGGTGGGCTCAGTTGCGCCAGGTCGTGCTGGCCACCCTCGACCACGCCGGTGACACGGAGCTGGTGCGAAGCACGTTGCGGCTCGGCCCGTCGTTCGACGATCCCGAACTGGCCACCATCGGACTCGCTGACGCGACCATGCCGATTGGCGCGCAGACCTATCTCGAAGTCTGCGCGCCACTGACCGACGATCACCGCGTGGCCGCGTGGCTGCGCAAAGTCGGTGGAAAGTCGGGGTGGTGCCTGTCAACCCAGGTGCCCAACCTCGACGGCGTGCGCGAGCGCTGCGCCCAACTCGGGGTGAGGATCGCCGTCGAGGCGCAAGCTCTCGGGCACGAGATCGTGCAGCTCCATCCACTCGACGTCGGCGTACTGCTGGAACTTGACTCCTTCGTCCCGCGCGATCAGTGGTTCTGGGATGACCTGGCGAGCGCCAAGGTGGCCCAGTCCCAGCGCGGCGTCTTCGTCGACGACATCGTGGGCGTCGACATTGCGATCGAGGATCCGATGGCGATGGCGACGACGTGGGCGACCATCATCGGGATCCCGGCACCAGAATCGGCCGGTGAGGGGGCCGTGCTCTCGTTCAGCGGTCGTCCGATACGGTTCGTTGGTCTCGAGGATCGACGAGGTCTCGTGGCGGTCGATATGCATACGTCGGACCGCGCGAGAGCGGGGGACTCCGTCGTTCTGTGCAACACCACGATCCGGTTCGTCTGATGGACGCCTGCTCACGGACGCGCGGCTCGGCCGCCCGCGGCGCGACGACGTAACCGCGCGAACACCGCGTGACCGTCTCGGTCACGCGGTCGGGCGGACGAATCGGTCAGGACTTGGGCGGCAGTGGGAAGAAGCCGCTCGTGCGCGCCACGTAGGCCGCGTAGTCGGCGCCCTTGGAACGGCCCATGTGCTTTTCGAGCAGCGCCTTCCCCGTGTGATTGACGAGAAGGTTGGTCATGATGATCGGCGAGATGACCGTGACTATCCCGGCCCAGTACGAGCAGGCCACCAGGAAGAGGCCGACCCACACCACCGAGTCGCCGAAGTAGTTGGGGTGTCGGGTGTAGCGCCACAGCCCCCGGTCCATGACTTTGCCCGCGTTGGCGGGGATCGACTTGAAGCGCCGCAGTTGCCAGTCGCCGACGGTCTCGAAGCCGAAGCCAATCAGCCACACGGCGCCGCCGAACCACAGCATGGCGCGCAGGGGATGCTGCTCGTACATGGCGGCTTGGACGGGAATCGAGACGATCCACATCATGCGACCCTGCGCGAAGTAGATGTGGCGCAGCACGAACCTCGCGAGGCTGCCCTCGTTGCGCCGCAGCAGCGAGGCGTAACGGGGGTCTTCACCCTTGCCGTGGTTGCGAACAAAGATGTGGATGCTCAGGCGCAGGCCCCAGACGGCGGTGATCGCCACGACCACGACGCGCGTCGTCGCGTCACCGTGGCCCTGGGAAAGGGCGAACGAGACCCCGGCGATCACTACGAATCCGAGAGACCAGACGGTGTCCATGATCGCTTGAACCCCGGTGCGCATGGCGTAGGCGAAGGTGCCGAGCATCAGTACCACCACCACGCCGATCGTGGCGGCCAGGTTGAGGGCGAGTGGACCCCAGGTCATAGCGGCTCATCACTCATGAAATCGAGAAACGCTTTATTGGCACCGTCGAACTCCTTGGGCTTCGACGTCGCGGACCGGTTCACCAGCTCCTCGAGCTCTCGCGCTCCGAGATCGCTGGGCAGCTCGACCGTTCCCCATTCGACGACCGACGCGCGGCGCAGCCGACCGCCGCCGGTCACGATCAACCGTCCGTTCAAGTGGCACTCCTCGGCCACCAGTGCGCTCAGCACCGGGGCGACCCGGTCCACGGTGGCGGCGCTGGCGTAGTCGTCAGCCATGCCGGTCTCGGTCATCTGGGTCGTGGCGTACGGAAGCAGGAGATTGGTGAGCACGCCGCGGCGCGCTCCCTCCGCGGCCAACGACCGGCCGAGCGCGATCATCGCTCCCTTGCTGGCCGCGTAGGCCGAGAGGCCGACGTCACCGTACAGGCCCCCGGTGGACGCGACGAGCACGATGCGTCCGTAGCCGGCGGGCCTCATGACGATCGTCGCGGCCCTCGCGAGCCGCGCGGCGCCGAGCAGATTGATGCTGAGCAGTCCCTCGAACTCGTCATCGCTCTCCTTGTGAAACATGCCGCCAGTGCCGACGCCCGCGTTCGCGACGCAGATGTCAAGACGTCCCCACTGTTCAGTCGCGGCGTGGACGATGGCGCTGCCGCTGGCGGGATCGGCGACGTCGTGGTAGTCCGCGATGGCCGTACCGCCAGCGTCCCGGATCTCGCGTACGACATGATCGGCCGGGCCACGCCCATCGTCATCGACCACGCGATTGCGATTGTTGACGACCACCTTCGCGCCACGGGCGGCCAGGTCGAGGCAGAAGGCGCGCCCGAGTCCCTTTCCGCCCCCCGAGACGACGGCGACCCGGCCTTGGAGATCCGGCCGACTCACGGGCGCGTCTCGATGCGCCCAACCCGGCCATTGCGTGCTCGGTTCACGGGGCGACTCGCTCCACGAGCACGGCCACGCCAAGGCCGGCCGCGCCGCTTACCGCCGCAACGCCGTATCGCCCCTCGCGCCGTTCGAGCTCGTCGACGCAGCAGGCGAGCAGGATTGCGCCCGTCGCCCCGAATGCGTGACCCATGGCAATGGTTCCTCCGTTGGGGTTCATTCGATCGGGTCCGGCGTCGAGATCGCGTCGGAAGCGCAGACAGAGAGCGGCGAACGCTTCGGCGAATTCGAAAACGTCGATATCGCGGGGCTGCAGGCCAGCACGGGCGATGACCTTCTCGACCGCCGTCTGGCCCGCCGTGAGCATGATCACGGGATCACAGCTCGCGGTGGCCGAGCCCACGATTCGGGCGCGTGGCGCGACTCCCATCCGCCGGGCCGCGGCCTCAGTGCCGACCACCACGAGGGCCGCCGCATCAGCCAGGGCTGGCGAGGTCCCCACCGTGTGTTCGTGGCGAATGCGCGACACGTCGGGGTGGGCCGCCAGCGCAATCGCGTCTTGGCCCGCGGCGCCCTGTTCGGCGAAGGCGGGTTCGAGCCCGGCGAGAGATTCGAGCGAGGTCGACGGTCGCACGAGCTCATCACGGTCAACGACGCGGCCGTCGGCGCGGGTGATCGGCGTCAGCGACCGGTTGAAGAACCCCTCCTCCCACGACCGTGACGCCTTCGACTGCGTTTCGAGTCCGTAGGCGTCCAGTTCCTCGCGACTGAACCCCTCCATCGTGAGCACCAGGTCGGCGGCGATCCCCATGAAAACCGAGCCGACTCGCCGGACGGTGTCGGGGTCGCTCCAGAGGGGGCCGCCGTCGGAGAACATCGGCACGCGCGACACGCTCTCCACGCCGCCGGCAACGACGAGTTCGACATCGCCACCTCGGACCCGGCCCGCGGCCTGAGCCACGCTGTCGATGCCCGAAGCGCAGAACCGGTTCAGCGTCACGCCGGGAACGTCACCCCAGCCCGCGAGTACCGTCGCCGTGCGCGCGAGGTTGGCACCCTGTTCGCCGTTCTGGGACGCGATGCCCAGCATGACGTCGTCGACATCCTCGGGGTTGAGTTCGGTTCGGCTCACGAGATCTCGCTGCAGCGCCACGACCAGATCGACCGGCGAGATCTCGGCGAAGGAGCCGCGCGGCGAGGCCTTCGCCCGCGGCGTGCGAAGCGTTTCCAGAACGAAGGCGTCGGGCACGAAACTCCTTTACGAGGATGACCTTACTCTGTTAATTGTAGCGATAGGTTATCGCGTTGTCACGAGTCGCGTCGACTGGCGTTATCGCCGCCAAAGCGCTCGCGCAGTCGTCCCTTCTGCACCTTCAGGCTGGCGTTACGAGGGAGCGAGTCGACGAAGTAGACCTTCGTGGGCTTCTTGTAGCTAGCCACGCGCGACCGGGCGTACGCGATTATGTCGTCTTCGCTGACGATTGATCCCGGTTTGAGAACAATCGCCGCCGCCACCGCCTCGCCCCAGCGGTCACTGGGCACGCCGAAGACGCTGCACTCGAGCACGTCGCCGTTGGTGGCGAGGGCGGCTTCGACCTCGGCCGGATAGACGTTCATGCCGCCGGTGATGATCAGCTCCTTCTTTCGACCGACGACGTACACGTATCCCTCGGGGTCGATGCGACCCAGGTCGCCGGTGGCGAAGCCCAGTGGCGTCATCACCTCGGAGGTCGAGCGTGGATCGTTCAGGTAGCCAGAGAACAGAATCTCGGATTCAACGACGAGTTCGCCCTCCTCGTCGCGTCCGAGCTCGTTACCGTGCGAATCGACACTCCGGATGCGACACGTGGGAAAGGCTCGGCCGGACGAGGCGAAGACGTCTGTGGCGGCGCACTCGCGGCGCCAGTCGCCGCGCACCGTCGCGGAGAAGGGGGCCACGCCCTCGGTCATGCCCCACACCTCCACGTATCGTTCGCCGATCAACTCGACGAGCTCGTGGACTTGGGTGACGGGTACTGGAGACGCCGAGTGCAGGACTGACTCGAGCGACGCGAGCGCTTCGGGATGGCGACGGATCTCCTCGACGAATCCGGGAACCAGCGGCGTCGGGACGTACGTGAACGTAGAGCGGTCGCGGGCCACGTGGTCCACCCAGCTCTCGGGCGTGTAGGGATGAAGGAACGTGACCGTCCCACCCATGTAGAGGTGCGGGTAGATCACGCCCCAAATTCCCGAAACGAACGAGAGGGTTCCCGTGAAGGCGCAGCGTCCGTACGGGCTGATCCGGTACATGGTGGGCAGGAGCTTGACGCACGCGGTGAGGGCCGCCTGACTCACCATCGCGCCCTTGGGGAATCCCGTGGTACCACTGGTGTAACCGACGATGGCGAGATCGTCGGGACCGCGGGCGGCGATCGCGAGGTCGCGGTGCCCCGTCTCAAGCAGCGTTTCGTACTCGGTGGCTCCCGGCGCGCGGCTCGATCCGATGGTGGCGAAGACGGCGAGCTCGTCCAGTCCCGGCACGTGCGCGACGATGTCGCTCCGTCCGTCAGTGTGGATGAAGGCACGGGCGTCGGCGTCGGTGACGATGTGCTCAACCTCGGGCGGTGCGAGTCGGTCGTTGATGTGCACGATGGGAAAGCCACCGAGGGCGCAGGCCACGTACACCTCGATTGACTGCAGTCGGTCCTCGAGCATCGCCGCGACGCGGTCGCCCGGACGCAGCCCGGCGCCCGACAGCGCGTTCGACAGGCGGCTCGCTCGCTCCAGCAGCAGGCCGTAGGTCAGCGCGTCACGGCCGCGCACGACGGCCGGACGCTGCTGGTAACGCCGGCACGCCGACGCCAGCAGTTCACCAATCGTCGCGCTCGCCATGAGCCCCCCATCGCGTGTGACTAGGCATCTTGACTCTCCGTTTATTGTAGTATTCGTCGGATCTGGTCGGCCGATCGGTGGGAGGTCCTCAGTGGACGAAGCGTCAGCCAACGAGTACTGGGCGATCCACGCCGACGGAACGCCCGTGCGCACGATTGCCGACATCATCCGGCGTCGAGCCCGAGCGACGCCTGACGCCATCGCCATGCAAGAGCCTGAGCGGTTGACGACCTTTCGTGAACTCGACGATCGATCCAGTCAGGTGGCGTCGGGGCTGCTCGAACACGGCCTCGTCACGGGTGACCGGGTGGCGTACATCGGGGCGAATGGGCCGTCGTTCCTCGAAGTGTTCTACGGTGCCGCCAAGGCCGGCGCGATCGCCACGGCGATCAACAATCGCCTGTCGCCGAGAGAGATCCTCCAGCTGCTCACCGATGCTGAACCCAGCGTCGTGGTGGTCGACCGCGACGCGTTCGAACGGATCGACGGCCTGGCACTGCCCGGCTCGATCACGATGCTGCTGCGGGCAGCGGGAGCGGTCGACGGGAGCTACGAGACCTGGCGCGATCGCCAGGTGGCGCGCGATCCAAACACGCCGGTCGATCCTGACGACACCGCCCTCATCCTCTACACGTCGGGCACCTCAGGTCTGCCCAAGGGAATCATGCTGACGGGCAGGAACTTCGGCTGCGCCCTCTACTCGCTCAACCAGGACATTGAGCTACGCGAAGATTCGGTCTGCGCAGCGCCTATACCGTTTTTTCACATTGCCGGGCTCGGGCTGGCGCTCGCCGCGAACCTCAACGGCGGGCGATTGCTGCTGGAGACCGCCGCCGATCCACCGGCCGTGCTCCGGCTCCTCGTCGACCGACGCGTCTCGCACGCCGCCGTTGTCCCCACGGTCCTGCAGCGGCTGCTCGCGCTCGAAGGCGTCGAGCACAATGATTTCTCGAGTCTGCGCTACATCGTCTACGGCGCGTCGCCGATCCCGCTGCCGGTGTTGCGCGAGGCGACGAGGGTCATCGGGTGCAAGTTCCTCCAGTCCTATGGGTTGACTGAGTCGACCGGTGGATTCACGATCCTGGGGGCGGACGATCACGTCGCCGACGAGGCGTACGCGCGACGGCTCACCTCCGCCGGCAGGGCAATGCCGGGGGCCGAGATTCGAGTCGTCGACCCCATCACCCTCGAAGACCTGCCAATCGGGGTGAGGGGCGAGGTCCTCGTCCGAGGGCCCCGAATCATGAAGGGTTACTGGCGCCAGCCCCACTTGACGGCGGCGACCATTCTCGACGGTGGATGGCTGCGCACCGGCGACGGTGGGTCGTTCGACGAATCCGGCTACCTGTACTTGCACGATCGCATCAAGGACATGATCATCTCGGGCGGCGAGAATATCTATCCCGCCGAGGTCGAGAGCGTACTAACTGGTCATCCCGCGATTCTCGAGGTGGCCGTCATTGGTGTCCCTTCCGCCGCGTGGGGTGAGTCACCCCACGCCGTGGTAGTGCTCAAACCGGGCGCCACGCTCGATGAGGCGACACTCATCGACTGGTCGCGCGATCGGTTGGCCCACTTCAAGTGCCCGGTGAGCGTTTCGTTCATCGATGCACTGCCACGCACGGCGAGTGGGAAGCTGCAAAAGGCAGTACTGCGAGAGAGGCGCTGATCAACGTTCGCGCCGCCACGTCGGTGGCGTTCGTCGGCGGGAACGTCAGTGAAGTCGACAATGCGCCCTCGTCGCAGGTTGCGTCAAACCGTCGTTGCCGACATCGCTAGGCGTACGTGGAAGGCCGTTGTGCGGCATCGATGACTTGCGTTACGCTGCCAAACTCGTCGACGCCTAGAGGTAACTCCTGAAGGTTGAGCGAAGACGGCGATGCCTGACGGACACCCTCGGGTACCGCACGGTTGCTTGTCACGGCGAAAATCGCACGCATTTGCGTGTCAAACTTGCGTGGTTAACCGCGCTGATTGCGCGGATCATGGAGAGCTGAACTGGCCGCGTTGAGCGATTCGCCACGAACTCGGCCGCGTATGCCCCGCCACCCGAACGACGGCTGACCATACCTCGCCCAACACCGGTATTGCGCGCCGGATGAAGCCAATGTCGACCGGGGCGTTTATCTCGCCGAGCACACTTGACTCTTCGATGCCGAGTCCCGACGTCATGACACAGCACCCCGCACGTCTCCTGCCTAGCCTGGCTTACGTCGTACGCTGTCTCAGCTGGTATCCCCAGCCTGGTTCGGCAGACACTGAGGTCGCCCGCGCACAAACGTCGACGGACGGGACCTCGGTGGCGGTCGTGGGCCAACGTGACTGCGCCACAGTGCCTTCGTTCGGGCGTACGACGGCGAGCGCATAACGTTTCACCCGCCACACCGGATTCCTGATGGCTGTTCCACTGAACAGATGTCAACCGCCGCGTCACGCGAGCCATCGCTCACGTGACCCGCTCACCGGCCGTCAACCTTCTTATCGGTGTCACTCGTCGTCGCCGAGCGGCATCCACCGCGCAAATCCTTCGTCCCCCGTGGCGGAAGGCGCTCCGGATACATGCCCGTGATCCGAATCACTGCGAAGGGAATCTCACGCCGGCTTGGAGGATGGGCGAGCACGCGACGGGAATGGCGATGCCTTGAATGTCGAGTACTGATAATTCTCTTTCACTACTTCGAGGTGGGTCCAGCTGGAGAGATTGCGAACACCGGTGGCGAGGCGGATTGAATCAAGCTGTTGGACAACGTCGTGTTGGGTCTCGGCGAGCAACGTTCCAATCGCGTCCCAGTGTCCAAGCGTTCTGCTCAGGTAGCTCACTGATCCAATCTTCTCGATTTCGACAAGCGCCGTGGTCTCGGTGCCAGGTTCCAAGACGAGCCCGAAACCACACATGTATTGGAGACCCAGCGCGTCGGGGATTGCGACCGCCGCGATTTGCAGTACTCCGCGACTCGTCATCTGATGAATGCGAGATCGCACGGTGGATTGCGACAGGTTGGTGCTGCGAGCAATTTCAGCGAAACTCGTTCGACCGTCAGCCTCAAGAACGGCGACTATTCGCCGGTCGATCTCATCGATGCTCTTTGCCTCCATCGAACCGGTCGGCTCGTAGAGATCCTTGATTCTCGCCGTGTAGATCGTCGTATGGACGTCAACCACGCCGGGAACGAGACTAACGCGTCTGATCGAAGCTTCTAAATCGATGATTCCGGGAGCGTTCACCTCGGCGATCAACGCAGATGGACCCGCCACGATGGAAACCAGCGTGACTTCGTCAATCGCGGCGAGAGCGACTGCCGCGTCACGCGCCGAACCACGAACGGCGATGGCGAGGTGGGCAAGAGCGGATAACCCTTGGCTGGAAGGATGGACGATGCCCGTGACGCGGAGCTGACCTTCAAGGATCAAACGCGAGACGCGCGAGCGTACGCCGGCGCGAGAGAGTCCCGTAGCACGAGCCAACTTCACCGTCGAGGCTCGACCGTCGCGTCGGAGCTCGTGGTACAGCCGGATGTCTACGTCGTCCATCGTCACACGTCAAAAAAACTAGGCAGGCGCGGGAATGTCACTGGCAATGGCAACTTGTGTACCACGTGTCCTCCCGACGGACAAGGTCGCGAATGATTCGGTCGTGTTTTACGCAATATTAGCACGATTCGATTCAGATTCGCGGTGTTTAGTGACAAATCCGCGATTGCGAAGCAATTTTGACATTGGTATTGTCCCAAGTACGTGATCGGTAGCGATGCTGCTCTGGTCGATAGATAAGGGGGGCGATTGCCGTTGCACGACGCGTCATCGAATGCGAGTCGGCACAAAAGTCGGTCGAACGCGCCTGAGAGGGAAATGATCACGCCCCTGTTCGGCGTTTCAATGGCGGCTGATTTCCTACGGGAACAGATCTGCGCTCGCCTTCGCCAGCGTTACCAGCGGTACACCAGTGTCTGAGGTCACCCCCGTCGACGACGACGACGTGCTCCACGTCGTCGCACTGCGCCACCCCTGGCGACTAACGGCGGCCGCGGTCCTCGTCGTCGTTCTAGCCGGCACCGTCTGGTCAATCGCGAAGAATCCCAACGTTGAGTGGTCAATCGTCGGACACTACTTCTTCAGTTCGCTGGTGGTAAACGGCGTGTTAGTCACCTTGTATCTGACGTTCATCGCGATGGCGATCGGCATCGTTGGGGCTGTGGGTATTGCCGTAATGCGACTGTCGGAGAATCCGGTCCTTTCCTCGATCGCGAAATTTTACATATGGTTTTTTCGAGGAACGCCGGTACTCATCCAAATTGTATTTTGGGGCTACATCGGTGCGTTGTATCCCAGCGTGGAACTGGGCATACCTTTTACCCACGTAACGTTCTTCAGCACGAGTAGCAGTTCGCTCATTACGCCCATGTTGGCAGCCATTCTTTCGCTCGGCTTGAACGAGATCGCTTACTCGGGCGAGATTATTCGCGGCGGCATCTCGGGAGTTCCCAGGGGTCAAGTCGAGGCGGCCCACTCGCTGGGACTCACACCCGCTCAGACAACTCGCAAAATTGTTCTGCCCCAGGCCATGCGAATTGTGGTGCCGCCGATGGGCAACGAGGTGCTGACGATGCTGAAGGAGACGGCGCTGGTGTCGGTTATCGCGGGTCGAGACCTCATGACCGCGGTGCAACAGATCTACTCACAGAACTACCAAGTGATTCCGTTGCTCGTGGTGGCCGGAATTTGGTATCTGCTTCTGACGTCGCTCCTGTCGTACCCCCAGCGCCTGCTCGAGCGCCGATACGGTCGTTCTCGAGTCGCCGCAATGGGATCCTCGGGGGCGAGGCGACTGTTGTTCGGCTTCACCGGGTCCAAGAAAGGTGCGCCCTAAGGCGGTGATCATGACCAACGTGGCGGCGCGACCGATTGTCATCGCAAAGAACGTGCACAAGCACTTCGGACACCTAGAAGTGTTGAAGGGCATTGACTTCACCGTTGACCGCGGCGACGTGGTCTGTCTCCTCGGTCCAAGTGGCTCAGGAAAGTCGACGCTGCTTCGTTGCATCAACCATCTAGAAACGATCAACGAAGGCTCCATCGAAGTAGCCGGAGAATTCGTCGGATATCACCGTCAAGGAACTTCGCTAAGTGAACTGCACCCTCGCCGAGTTGCCAAGCAACGAGCCAATATTGGCATGGTCTTCCAACAGTTCAACCTCTTCCCACACTTGACGGTGATGGAGAACTTGACGATCGCACCAACGCTCGTCCGAGGGGTGGGAATCAAAGAGTCCACTGCAGCGGGCCAGGCTCTGCTGAATCGTATGGGTCTCGCGACCAAGGCCGATGAATACCCCAGTCAGCTGTCGGGTGGTCAACAGCAGCGCGTGGCTATCGCCCGGGCGTTGATGATGAACCCAATGTTAATGCTCTTCGACGAACCGACTAGTGCCCTCGATCCCGAACTGGTCGGTGACGTACTGTCCGCAATGAAGGAGCTCGCCCTCGACGGCATGACCATGATCGTTGTGACGCACGAGATTCAATTCGCGCGCGAGGTAGCCGACACGGTGATCTTCATGGATGACGGCGTCATTGTCGAGGCGGGCGAACCCTCAGCCGTACTGGGCAACCCCAAAGAATCGAGAACCCGAACGTTCCTAGCTCGAGTTCGAGTTCAAATGGAGAGGGAGCAACAGAGTGAGTGAACGATTGGCGACGGAGACGATCCTACTGCGCGGGGGGCTCGTCATCGATGGTCTCGGGAACGACCCGGTGGAGGGTGGGTCGGTACTCATCGCGGACGGCGTGATACGAGAGGTCGGCCAGAACGTCGAATCCCCCACGGGAGCAACGATCATCGATTGCCGTGGTTCGGCAATACTGCCCGGACTCATCGATGCGCACGTGCACGTGGGCGCCACGATGGTCGACTTTGGGAATCAGTCGAAGTTGAAGCCGTCGAGCCTCATTGCTCTCGAAATGGCGGGCCGCCTTCGCCACATGCTCGACCTCGGCTATACAACCATTCGTGATTGCGGCGGTGCGGACTGGGGGTTCAAGCAAGCAGTCCACACCGGTGTGGTTGCGGGGCCCGAGATAATCATCAGCGGGAGCATCTTGAGCCAAACCGGGGGTCACGGCGATATGCGGCACCGGGGTGAGCCCGGCGGCGACGTCTCCAGTCACGAAACCTTCGGCATGATCTTCTCCATCGCTGACGGCCGCTCGGCGCTTCGGCGTGCGGTGCGTGAGCAGATCCGTCTGGGTGCGGACTTCATCAAGGTGATGGCTAGCGGCGGGGCGGCTTCGCCTACCGACAAATTGGAGCGCGCGCAGTACTCACTCGAGGAACTCTCGCTGATCGTGGAAGAAGCGGCTCGTAACGGCCTCTACGTCGCGATGCACGCGCTGCCGTTGGTCGCCATTCGTCAGGCCGTCGACGCAGGGGCTCACACCGTGGAACACGGTAATTTCCTCGACGATGAGACCGCGTTGTACATGGTGCAGCGTGACGTGGCCCTCGTTCCGACGGTTGCTACGTACGTGATGGCATCGCGCCATCCGGAGAAGTACTCGGACCCGCCGGAAGTAGTGGCCAAGATCGGGTTGGCGGCGGAAGGCGCGATGCGCGCGGTCGAGTCGGCGTACCGAAAGGGGGTGATGGTCGGATCGGGAAGTGACTTGTTGGGTGACGAGATTTCGTGGTTGCCGCATGAGCACGAACTCCGTGCCGAGATCGTGGGTTCGTCTCTGGCGATCAAAGCGGCGACCTCGGTCAACGCTGACATCTTGCAGCGACCAGATCTTGGAAGGCTCGTACCCGGATGCCGCGGTGACGTCCTGGTTGTTGCGGGCAACCCCCTGGACAACATCTCAGTTCTCGCTCGCAGTTCGTATGTGCGCGCAGTCGTAAGAGGAGGGAGCCTTTGGCGCCACACGACGGAGTGAGTACCGCAGGTGTGATTAGTTTCGGCAGTTAAAAAAATAGGAGAAAGCAGAGTATGAAAAATCGGAAAAAGTCGTTAGGACTAACGACGAGGACGGCGGTGGTTCTTTCGGGCTGCCTGCTGTTGGCTATGGCGAGTCCGGCACTCAGCTCGGGGTCGACCGGATCAGGGGCGACCGTAGACGGCGTTCACGTGAGTTACAACGCGGCTGCGGCCAAGTTGCTGCCCGCAAGCATCAAGACAAACGGCCTACGAATTGTGACGTCGGCTCCATACCCGCCATTCGAAATATTCAATTCGAAGAATCAGCTGACGGGCTTGGACATTTTTACGGGACAAGCTATCGCTGCTGCGCTCGGCGTGAAGGCAACGTTCACCTCCATCGACTTCAATGGAGTGATCCCTGCGCTGCAGGCGGGTAAGTTCGACATGCTTCTCGCCGATACCGGCGACAATACCGCTCGGGCTAAGGTACTGAACTTCGTCGAGTACGACCTTCAGGGTGAGGTCCTGGTCGTGGCGAAAGGCAACCCGGACAAGATCACGTCGCTGAAGTCGATGTGTGGCAAGACACTGGCCGTCGAAGCCGGTGACGCGCCGGCCGGTCTCTTCAATCCAGTGGAGGCGTACTGCAAAGCGCAGCATCAGTCACCGATGGCGGTAAAGACCCTTCCCACGACTGCCGATGCACTGTTAGCCATCAAGAGCGGTAGCGCTCAAGCGCAGTTCGTTGGCGTAGCCACCGCACCGGCGCTTGCCAAATCTACTAATGAGCAAGTGGTAAACATCCCGGGTCAAGTCGGTGGGTACACGGCGCTGTACGTCGGCGCGGGCATCCTTCGCTCGCAGACACAACTCACCAACGCAGTTCGCGTCGCGATGGTCGGATTGTTAAAGAGTGGCGTCTTGAAGGCCCTCTTCAGCAAATACGGTCTCCAGAGCACCTTGATTCCGAAGATCCTGGTGGATGCCATCAGCGCGGGCGGAAAGGGCCTCAAGCTCTGATTCACCCCATTGGCACCATCTCGTCTAGAGAGGTACTTGGACCGCCACGTTCGTGGGGAGTGAGCGCTGGTCGCTCACTCCTCCCGAAGTGGTGGCCGGGCGAGGCAACGTTCGCGGTCGCACTTTCCTTCGATCTGGATCACGAAACACCGTGGGAGAACCGAGGGATCATCAGTCCGCAACTACTCTCTGCGGCGGAGTACGGCACCCGTCGAGGACTACCTCGCATCTTGAAGGTCTTGGGCGATGAAGGGGTGTCCGCAAGTTTTTTCGTCCCCGCGATGGCAATGAAACGCTATCCCGACGAGATCCTCGAGTTGATTGCTCGCGGCCACGAGGTTGCCTTGCACGGCCTCGGTCACGAACGGCCGTGGACGATGTCTGAATCGAAGGAACGAGCGGACTTCTATGAGGCGTGCGAGATCTTTGAATCGGTAACGGGCTTTCGACCCCGCGGATTCCGTGCGCCATCATTCGACCCATCGCCCGTAACACTGTCACTGCTCGAAGAACTCGAGTTTGTTTACGATTCGTCCCTCATGTCGGACGACGATCCATACGAATTACGTACCAACGGGACGCCGTTGCGGGTAATGGAAATTCCGGTGGAATGGACGCGCGACGACGCCACGTATCTCTTGATGGATCGGTGGTCGCCGATGCGACCCACACTGTCGACGAGCGAACTCGTCGGGACGTGGCGTTCGGATTGGCACCGTGCGGCTGCCGAGGGCGGGTTGTTTCAACTGACCCTTCATCCCGACATCATCGGTCATCGTTCGAGGATTGAAATTCTCTCCGCGTTGGTGAGCGAGATCCGCTCGCAAGGCTCGAGTTGGTTCGCTACTCACGAAGCCGTCGCCCTGCACTGTAATGAGAAAGGCCCTAATGGAACAGCATGACACCGACGACGCGGATGACGATTTACTCTGGCTGCGAGACAAGTCTCGGGGCCCACTCCTACTGGAGTACTTGAACAAGGAGCGTCACGAGTACGAGCAACGCTTCCAACGCCTGCGTGACTGCGCCGACGACATACGGCGTGACGCGACGGCCATGCTGGCGAGTCGGGAGCAAGGTGCCCATTGGACGGTAGCGGGCACTGAGTACTGGTGGGAATACACCGAAGGTGCCCAATTCGGTTCGCTCAAGTGCTCGCGAAGTGGTGCGGACGACGTGCTGCTCGATCTCGACGAATTAGCAAAAGGTGGCCCGTATTGCCGTTTGGCCTTCTGCGAGGTGAGCCCCGATAATCGTTGGCTGGCCTACGCCGTGGACGTGTCAGGTTCGGAGAGCTATTCATTGCACGTGCGCGATCTCGTGAACCTTTCCGATGATTGGCAAGTTGACGAAGGTGTCTACTACGGAGGCGAATGGTCTCGCGATGGTCGGTGGTTCTGGTGGGTACGTCACGACGAGTCGTTTCGACCGCACCAGATCTGGCGCGTCGACGTCGGCGACTCGCTGAGCCGACCAGAGTTGGCGTACGAGGAAAACGACTCTATGTTCCATCTCGGTTTACGGGGCTCGCCCGAGGCATTGATCATCTCTGCGAATTCTCGCCTGAGCAGTGAGGAATGGATAGTCGACGACGCAGCCACCGAGATCGAACCTCGCTCCGTTGTGAAGCGCGAACCGGGCCACGTCTACACCGCCACGCCAATGCGTCGCGAGGGGCAACTGGCGTACCTCGTGGTTACAAATCGAGACGCCATCGATTTTCGGCTCTGTTACTGCGAGACGTTGGGCGAGGACTCCTCGGCGTGGGTGACGCTTCTCGATGAGGTTCCCGGTCGCCGTTTGCTCAGCGCGGAGATGGTGGGAGACGTGGTAGTCGTTCAAGCCCGACGTGACGTTCAGCCTCGGATGCTGATTTTTCCGTGGGGGCGTCCTGAAGAAGTGGTCGAGATCTCGAGTGGCGCGATCGATGGCACGATGAGGCGAGTTAGGGGGCTGACTGATGGACGTCATGAGATTGCGGTGGAACAGGAGTCATATCTCGACCCCCCTGTCGTACAGGCCATTGACGTGGCGTCGGGAGATCGGCGAGAGCTGTGGTACCGCGTCATCAGTGGTTATCAACGTCAAGACTTCATCAGCGAACGTCGCTCGGCAATCGTCCGCGATGGAACGGAGGTCGCCTACCTAGTGGTTCGCCATACGTCGACGGCTCTGGATGGCCGTGCGCCCTGCCTGTACTACGGATATGGCGCGTGGGAGACCGTTATCGAACCGGTATTCGACACGGCCTTGATCGCGCTGCTTAGAAGGGGGGTCGTGCTCGTTCACGCTTACGTGCGCGGTGGCGGCGAGATGGGCCGCTCATGGTGGTTGGACGGTCGAATGGACAAGAAGTCAAATAGTTTCACCGACTTCATCGATATCGGCGAACACATTGGCGCCACCATTGTTGATCCTCGCCGCATCGTGATTCGTGGCCGCTCGGCTGGTGGACTCCTCGTCGGCGCGTCGTTCTCGCTTCGTCCCGACCTGTGGGCCGGGGTCATCGCGGAGGTCCCCTTCGTGGATCCCATCACGACGATGCGAGATCCGCTGGCACCGCTCGTGGCGGTGGAGTGGGAGGAGTGGGGAGACCCCCGGCGAGAACCCGATTTGACGTGGATGAAGTCGTGGTCGCCCTTCGACAACGTGCCCGCGGTCGATTCCCGACCACCACTGCTGGTCACCTCAACCCTGAATGATTCGCGCGTCTCCATCTGGGAGCCCGCGCGGTGGGTGGCCCGACTACGTCAGACGGGCTCGACGTTCGACGACGTGATGTTTCGCGCGAATGTTGGCCCGGGAGCCCACGCCGTCCCCGAAGGACGCTATCTGGGCATCGATTACACGAGCGAGGTTTTCGCGTGGATGCTGGACGTGGTAGGTCAGGCGGGGTAGCCCGAACCACGTGACAAGAGCGCCGTATCTCTGGCCGGGTGATGCGGTCAGCCGCCGCGGACTTATACCTCGTTAGGACTGATCTGTCGAGTTCGTCGCACTGAGCCCAGCGCGATCGCCGGCTCACGGGGGCTTGCGCCATCCTGTGCAACAATCGCTGGGCGCGGCGAGTGGCGTTTCCTTTTCTTGTTCGGGCTCGCGACAGGGTCAGGTCAAAGCTTTTGAGAATTCTGCGCACGCCGACTTTGTCAGCGGACATGAGAAACTCCCCAGCGGCGGACAGATTTCTCCCCGCTGACGGACACGAGTTTTTCCCGGCGGCG
>DAIDLE010000003.1:0-249892 GCA_027449665.1 Acidimicrobiaceae bacterium
AAGAAGCGTTGGGCTTGTACTTCGAAGGGGAGGATCTTTCCGACTCAATAGAGCGACCGGTCATCACCACTGTCTTGCTTCTTGCGTGAGCCCCGCGCTACCCGAGGTTTCGGTAACGAGACCGTTACTGCGTTCAAGCAGATGGGCTTCGCGCCAGTCGGTCAGCGAGGTAGTCACGTGAAACTCCAGTACGAACTCCAGGATTCGCATGGCCTGGTCCTCTCCGTCGGCAGTGGATCGGGACAAGGAGAGGACGTTCCGATCAGACGAAAACGCGGTCCGGTATCGGGTCGCGACGTGCACAGCCGCACGTCGTCGCATGCCGTGTCGGGCATCCCTACTAGTCCCCCGTAGTCCTTCGACGTCGTTCAACGGTGTTTCTCCGCCACCGCCAAAGGATTCGGCGAGCTGGTGGCTTCGCTGCGCAACGAGGCCGTCGACTTCGGAGCCACCGGCGTGGTCTGGGGACCTCAACGTGTCTCGGGCGGGACCTTTGGCCCAAATCCAGCTATCGCTACGCGTTCTAGGATGAGGCCATGGCTGAGAAGATCACGATGAGCGCTTCGGGCGTGTTGCAAGTTCCTGACAATCCCATCATCCCCTTCATCGAGGGTGACGGCACCGGCGTGGACATCTGGCCCGCGGCGAAGCTCGTCTTGGACGCGGCCGCGGCGCGCCACGGCAAGACGATTGAGTGGAAAGAGGTCCTCGCCGGCGAGAAGGCCTTCAACGAGACCGGGGACTGGCTCCCCGAGCAGACGATCGTTGACTTTCGCGATCACCTCATCGGCATCAAGGGTCCACTCACCACGCCCATCGGTGGCGGCTTTCGCTCACTCAACGTGGCCCTTCGCCAGATCCTCGACCTTTACGTCTGTCTTCGTCCGGTTCGCTGGTTTGAAGGCGTGCCATCGCCGGTGAAGCACCCCGAACTGGTCGATATGGTGATTTTTCGCGAGAACACCGAGGACGTCTACGCGGGACTCGAGGTCGAAGCCGGCAGCGACAAGGCCGAGACGATGCGGTCTTTCTTGCACGACGCATTCGGGTGGGACATCAAGGCGATGAGCGGCATCGGCGTCAAGCCGATCTCGAAGTCGGGTTCCGATCGCCTGATTCGAGCCGCCATCAAGTATGCGGTTGACCACCGGCGCCGCAGCGTCACCTTCATGCACAAGGGCAATATTCAGAAGTTCACCGAGGGCGCCTTCATGAAGTGGGGCTATCAGCTGGTGCGCGAGGAGTTCGCCGACGTCGCGGTGGGGTGGGACGACTGCGGGGGCCAGCCCGGCGAGAAGATTCTCGTGAAGGACGCGATCGCTGACATCATCTTTCAACAGGTGCTGACGCGCCCCGCCGAATTCGACGTGATCGCGTCGACCAACTTGAACGGCGACTACCTTTCGGACGCTCTCGCGGCGCAGGTGGGGGGCATTGGCATCGCTCCGGGAGCGAACATCAACTACGTCACCGGGCACGGCATCTTCGAGGCGACCCACGGCACGGCGCCGAAGTACGCCGGCCTCGACAAGGTGAATCCGGGCTCGGTGCTGCTCTCGGGCGTGCTGATGTTCGAGCACCTCGGCTGGCAGGGCGCCGCCGACGACATCGTGCGCGCGCTCGAGTCGACCATCGCCGACAAGGTCGTGACGTACGACTTCGCGCGCCAGATGGACGGCGCGACCGAGGTCAAGTGCTCCGAGTTCGCTTCGGCGATCGTCGACCGCCTGTAGTGAACCGTCTGTAATCAAGCGGAAGGAAGAACCATGACCACCCCCGTCCAGGTCACCGTGACCGGCGCCGCCGGCCAGATCGGCTACCAATTGCTGTTTCGCATTGCGTCGGGCCAGTTGCTCGGACCCGACACCCCCGTCGTGCTGCGTCTGCTCGAGATCGAGCCCGCGATGAAGGCCCTCGCGGGCGTCGTCATGGAGCTCGACGACTGCGCCTTCCCGCTGCTCGCGGGCATCGAAGCGACGAGTGACTTGGGAATCGCCTTCGACGGCGCCAATTGGGCCCTCCTGGTCGGCTCGATCCCGCGCAAGGCGGGCATGGAGCGCGGCGACCTGCTGAACGTGAACGGGGGGATCTTCAAGCCCCAGGGCCGCGCGATCGCTGAGCACGCGGCGAGCGACGTGCGCGTGCTCGTCGTTGGCAATCCGTGTAACACCAACTGTCTAATCGCGCGCTCGAACGCCCCCGAGGTGCCCGCCGACCGCTGGTTCGCCATGACGCGCCTCGACCAGAATCGGGCCGAGACCCAGATCGCGAAGAGGGTAGGCACGGGCGTCGCGGGCGTGAAGAACCTCGCCATCTGGGGTAACCACTCGTCGACGCAGTTCCCCGACTTCGCCAACGCGACGGTCGACGGGGTCGCGGTGCCCGACGCCGTGCGCGATGACGCGTGGCTGCGCGGTGACTTCATCACGACCGTCCAGAAGCGCGGCGCCGCCATCATCGAGGCTCGCGGCGCCAGTTCGGCCGCCTCGGCCGCTAACGCGGCGATCGACACCGTCGTTGGCCTCACGACGCCGACTCCGGCCGACGACTGCGTCTCGGTCTCAGTGACGAGCCGTGGCGAGTACGGCGTGCCCGAGGGGCTGACCTTTGGCATGCCGGTGCGGGTCGACGCCGCGGGCGCGTGGCACGTGAAGGAGGGCTTCGCCATCGACGAGTTCGCCGCGCAGAAGATCAAGCTCACCACCGACGAGCTGCTGGCCGAGCGCGGCGACGTGAAGGAACTCGGCTTGATTTGAGCGACGACGCTCGGTATCGCGGCTGAGACGGCACCACGCGAGGAGGAGGGCAGTGGCTGACGAGACGGACGCGAGCGGGTTACGCAGCCTCGGCGCCGCGTTGCGCCGGGCCCGCATGGAAGTCGAGCCCCAACTGACGCTCGTCGCCATGGGTAGTCACCCCGACGCACCTCGACAGTGGAGCCATTCGTATCTCTCGAGGGTCGAACGCGGTCTCGAGTTGCCCAAGGAAGAGTTGGTCCGTTGGTACGAGGCGAGAACCGGTGTCCCCGCCGGCTATCTGGTGGACGAGTATCACCGGCTCGTCAGACACGACGAGACCCCGCCCGACGAGCTGCGCGGTCAGATGCGGGCGTGGTCGATCGAACGGATGGAGATCTTCGCCGATCTCTCGGGCGAGCACGCCATCGTCTACGAGACGCGTGACCTCGTCGCGACCCGCGACGAGGCGTCGTCACACGTCCTGCTCATGGACACGAGTGACCCGTCGAACGACTCGTCGCACTACGACGTGCAGGTGGTGGAAGGTGGCCGGTTATCGAGTCGTCCCTCGTGGATGTCCAAGACGCTCGCCGCCTACGAGGTGCGGTTCCACCGATCGTTCGGGATGGGTGAGTGGCACCGGGTGACGTTGCGACACGAGTTCCCGTCGACCTCGACGATTCCCCGGTGGATGACCGTTTCCACCCGACGCGGCGAGACTCGTGAGGCCGTCGTCACCATCGCCTTTGATGTCGCCAACGTTCGACCGGCCTACCGGATCGACGAGCTCTACGCCGAAGAGGTGCTGGCCGCGTTTGGGGACGCGACTGGCGAACCGATGCGCGAGGTCGTCAGTCGCGAGACGATGATCGAGCCCGACCTCGACGGCATGGTGCGGGCGCGCTTTCGGACCATCAAAACGGGTATGCACTACGGAATCGGCTGGACGTAGTGATTGGGTGTCGCGGGAGTTGACGACTGCGACACCTCTCGCAACGGCGCCAGCGCAACCAGCGTAGGGACTTCTCGCGACGGGCGCTGATGAACGGTGTCTCGAGCGACCGCTGAGCCTCTCGCGCAACGTCGATATCGATCGCTCGTCAACGAGTGACGTTTGCGGGGTCACGTCGAGTTAATTCTTACAACTGAGTGAGATTTTGATCTTCAGTGTTCGCACTGCTCTACAGCGATGCACACCGTACGATTTCACCGATGATCTGCAATTATCGGAGGAGTTTCGTGCAACGTGTTCGACAGTTGGGACAGCTTGTTGGTGCACTATTTATCGCACTACTGGCCTTGCCGGCGGGGGCAGGCGCCAGCGCGCTCGCCACGCCATCGTTGGCCCCGTTAGTGCACGGCGGTGCCTTGAGCGGAGGCGCCGGCGGGTTGTCAGCCAACCTGTCTACTCACGTCACCAATTTCCACCGTCGGGGGGGCGTTGCGTACCCACTCGCAACCGGTGGCACCATCACCGGGACGGTGAGTGGACCAAGCGGCCCGCTCGCCAACGTCTGCGTGGGCGTGTACGAGTATTTCGTCTCGGGCGCCAAAGGCACCGCGACGACGGCCAGTGACGGCACCTACACCATCACGGGGCTGCCCGCGGGTTCGGCTTATATCATTTCGTTCGCCGCGGACTGCGGGGTCTCGCCTCAGAACTACGTCAGCCAGACGATCTCGGGGGTCTCGGTGACGGCCGGGTCCTCAACGACCGAGAGCGTCACGCTCGTTGCCGGCGGCACCATCACCGGGACGGTCAGTGGGCCGAGCGGCGTCCTCGCCAACGTATGCGTGAACGTGTACGAGCCGGGTGTCTCGGGCGCCGACGGCTCCGCGACGACGGCTAGTGACGGCACCTACACCATTATCGGGCTGCCGACGGGTACGGCTTACAGCATCTCGTTCGCCGCGGGCTGCGGGGCACCGCTCCAGAACTTCATCAGCCAGACGGTCTCGGGGGTCTCGGTGACGGCCGGGTCCTCAACGACCGAGAGCGTCACGCTCGTTGCCGGCGGCATCATCACCGGGACGGTCAGTGGACCAAACGGCCCGCTCGCCAATGTTTGTGTGACGGCACGAGAGTCGGGTGTCGCGGGCGCCAACGGCTCCGCGGCGACGGCCAGTGACGGCACCTACACCATCACGGGGCTGCCGACGGGTACGGCCTATAGCATTTCCACCAGCGCGGGTTGCCAAGTGCTTATTCAACCGCTGAATGTTTTGGACCAGAGCGTCGTCGGGGTCTCGGTGACGGCCGGGTCCACAACGACCGAGGACTTTGTACTCACGGCGGGTGGCGTCGTCACCGGCACGGTCAGTGGACCGAATGGGGCACTCGACAATGTCTGCGTGATGGTACAAGAGCCGGGTGTCGCGAGTGCCTACGGCTTCGCCATGACGGCTGTTGACGGTTCGTACAGCATCGTCGGACTGCCGACGGGTACGGCCTACAACGTCTCATTAAATGCCCAGTGCAATGGATCGAACCAGAACTACGTGAGCCAGACGATCTCGGGGGTCCCGGTGACGGCGGGGTCCTCGACGACCGAGAACGTCACACTCGCCGCCGGCGGCACCATCACCGGCACGGTCAGTGGACCGAGCGGCCCGCTCGCCAACGTCTGCGTGGACGCGTACGAGACGGGTGTCGCGGGCGCCGACGGCTCCGCGACGACGGCCAGTGACGGCACCTACACCATCGTTGGTCTGCCGACGGGGACGTCTTACAGCGTTTCCACTACCGCAAATTGCTATGGGCCAACGTCACTTCGTAACGTTATCGACCAGACGGTCTCGCCGGTCTCGGTGACGGCGGGGTCCCCGACGACCGAGAACTTTGCGCTCGCCGTCGGCGGCACCATTACCGGCACGGTCAGTGGACCAAGCGGCGTCCTCGCTAACGTCTGCGTGACGGCCAACGACGCGAACGTCTCGGGCGCCTACGGCTTCGCGATAACGGCCAGTGACGGCACCTACACCATCGTCGGACTGCCGACGGGAACGGCCTACAGCGTTACTTTTAACGCCAAGTGCACTCGATCACCCCAGAACTACGTCAACCAGTCGATCTCGCCAGTTTCGGTGACCGCGGGGTCCTCGACGACCCAAAACGTCACACTCGCCGCCGGTGGCACCATCACCGGGACGGTCAGTGGGCCAAGCGGCGTGCTCGCCAACGTCTGCGTCCGCGCCGTTGAGAACGGGGTGGTTGGCGCCGGTGGCAGCACCAGGACGGCGACGAACGGGAGCTACACCATCACCGGACTGCCGGCCGGAACCTCCTACAGCGTCTCGTTCAACGCCCAATGCACGGCCTCAACACAGAACTACGTCAACCAGATGATCTCGCCAGTCTCGGTGACGGTCGGGTCCTCGACGACCGAGAACGTCACGCTCGCCGCCGGTGGCACCATCACCGGCACGGTCAGTGGATCAGGTGGTCCGCTCGAAGGCGTCTGCGTCACCATCTACGACTCGAGCGGCACGACGGTCGCCAATCTGTCAACGGATGTGAACGGCCAGTTCGACGTGAGTGGTCTATCGGTCGGCGACTACGCGATCTCGGTCAATGCGCAATGTGGATCGTCACCCTTGGACTACGTGAATCAGAGCGTGACCGGGGTATCCGTGGTGGCGGGTTCCAACGCGTCGAGCGTGACGTTCGACCTCGTAGCTGGAAGCGAAATAACCGGCACGGTGACTGACGCAACGAGCGGCTCTCAACTCGCGAACGTCTGTGTCGCGGCGAATGGGAACGGAAGTGGCGTGGGCAACAACAGCGCGATGACGAACGCGAACGGTACCTACACAATCGTCGGCCTACCGGCGGGCACCTACAACGTCACGGCGAGCGCTGACTGCAACGGGACCAACGCGAACTACGTAGCCCAAACTGTTGCGGGGGTCGTCACGTCATCGGCCAGTCCGACGATGCTGAACTTCGCGCTTCCCACCGGGGGCCAGGTCACCGGCGTTGTCACTGGCAACGGCGGTGCGCCGATGGCCGACGTGTGCGTCTCGGCGATTCAGCAGAACAGCGTTGGTGTCGTGGGTAACGCGGTTAGCGTCGCGAACGGAACGTACACGATCATGGGGTTGCCGGCTGGGAGCTACCGGGTCGAGATTGTTCCGCAGTGCGGAAGCACGCCGCAGAACGTGACCGCGGCTGCGTTGACTGGGGTCGTCGTCACAGCGGGGGCGACGACCTCGGGTGTGAACTTTGTGCTGTCGAACGTCTCGGCACCGCCGCCGTCGACACCACCGACTCCGCCGGCACCGCCCTCGAGTGCTCCACCACCCACCGGCGTGCCGTCGGCGGATCTCGGAACGCCCATGTCGACACTGATCACTGGCGTCGGGGGCTCACTCGATCTATCGAGCCTCACCGAATCGTCGACGCTCAATGTTCCCGCGGGCGCCTTACCGGCGGGGACTCTGGTCAGCGAATTTCCCATCACGAACACGACGGCCCTCGCCGCTGACGTTCCGCCGGGCCAGTCGTTTGTTCTCGCGGTCGCCGTGACGTGGGTCGCGCCGAGCGGGGCTTCCCCCGTTGCCTCGCCACCTCTCACGATGACGATCTCGGACCCGGGAATCGTGGTCGGCGACAACGTGTACATGTTGACCGCCTCGGGACTTCAGCTGGTCGGTGCCGCGACCGCCAACGGATCAATCTCGTTTTCCGTCACCACTGATCCAATCTTCGTCGTTACCTCGGCGGCGCTGGCGGTCTCCCAGAGCACCCTTCAGGTCACGACGACCCACGGCGTGGCCGGGACGGCGCTGACGTTGAGTGCGGTCGGCGGATCCGGTACGGGCGCGGTGACGTATTCGGTGACTGATGGTACGGCGACTGGCTGTCGCGTGACGAACGGTGAATTGTTCGCGGCGAGCGCCGGAACGTGCCTCGTGGTCGCTACGAAGTCAGCGAGCGCCGGATACCTCGCGACCTCGTCGCCGGCGACGGCGGTCAGCATGGCGCGTCCGGCGGCGCCCGCCGCGCTCGTCGTTGGCATGGCGCCCGCGCAGCGGCTCTTGACGAACCACGATCGTGCGGTGATCGCGGCGCTGTCGCGCAAGTTGCTCGCCGGTGCGTCGGTCGTGATCTACGGGTACGCCAAGGGTGACCGAGCCGTGGCGCGCGAGCGCGCGGCCGCCGCGGCCGCGTACCTGGCCTCGTTGATAAAGGTGCACGTCCGACTCGCCGAGGTGACCCGGGTCGCGGCCAACGAGTTCCGCATCATCACCACATCGCAGTAGCCGCGTCGCCGCTCAGGCAGGTTCGTGCTCGACGCCGGCGTAGGCGTGTCGCCGGGCGTCGCGTCGATCGGCGCGAGTGTGGCACCTATTCGGCGTCGCGTTCGCCGCTGGTTCTTGGGTGACGGCTCTGCTCGCGAACCTGGCGCGTCAGAGATATCGTCGAGGAACCGCCTGGCGGGGCGGTGCACCGACGCGGACCGGCATCCTCGTTCGGCGCCGTCGGATCTCGCGTGCACGCGGGCGCTGCGTGCGTCGTCACTCCGCGCGCCACGCCGGCGCCGCACGCGGCGGCTACCTGCGGCGCTCGATATCGAGCAATGCTCGTTTCATCGCTACGCCACCGGCGTAGCCGCCGAGACCGTTGCTCGCGACAACGCGGTGACACGGCACGACGAGCGGGAGTGGATTGCTCGCGTTGGCCCGCCCGACCGCGCGCGCGGCGCCGGGACGGCCAACTCGTCGAGCCAGTTCGCCGTAAGTGACGGTGTCGCCGTAGGGGATTCGTTCGAGTTGTGACCACACGGCGCGTTGAAACGCTGTTCCCGCCCAGCGCGTGGGCAAGTCGAACGTCGTTCGCTCGCGGGCGACGTACGCCCGTAGCTGCTCGACGGCGTCGCGCAGCACGCGTATCGCGCCGCCAGAGCGACCCCTCGGCACCGCGCGCGACGTCGGCAGTACGACACCGGTGAGGTGATCGCCGTCGCTCGCGAGGACGAGTACGCCGAGCGGTGTGGTGACGGCCGTGGTGAATGTCGTGATGGTCACGATGGTGCCTTCGCTTTCTTAGGTGGTGGTACTGGTAACGACCAGAGGTGGACCATGGCGTAGCTGCGCCACGGCCGCCAGTTGACGGCGAGCGCCGACAACTCGTTCGCGTCGCCCGACGCGCCGAGCGCTGCGACCGCCCGCCTGACGCCGAGGTCCGTTGGCATGAAGGCGTCGGGGTCGCGCAGCGCCCGCATGGCCACGTACTCGGCCGTCCACGGGCCGACGCCAGGGAGTGCCACGAGCGACTGGCGCAGCGTCACGGGGTCCGCGCCGGGGTCGATCACGACGTCGCCCGCCGCCACGGCTTCGGCGAGCGCAACGATGGCGCGGCGCCGGCTCGCCGGCATCGCGAAGGCGCCGGGGTTATCGCGGGCGAGCGCCACCAGCGCCGCCGGGGTGGGAAAGAGGTGCGTGATCCCGTCGCGCGGCTCGGGCAGGGGCTCACCGGCGGCCAGCACCAGGCGACCTAGCACGTTTCGTGCGCCGGCGACCGAGATCTGCTGTCCGACGACGGCGCGCACGGCGAGCTCGAAGCCGTCCACGGTGCCGGGCACGCGGCGTCCCGGCTCACTCGCGACGAGTCGCCCGATCAGTGGATCACTGCCCAGGGCGTCGAGGATGGCGACGGGATCGGCGTCGAGGTCGAGCAGCTGACGGCAGCGGGCGACGGCGGTCGTGAGGTCACGCAGATCCGACAGGTGCAGCGCCGCCTCGACGTAGACGGGACTGCGCGGCGCCGACTCGCCGGCGTTCAGCACGACGACGCCGGTTCCGTAGGGGAGACGGAGGCTACGCGCGTACTTCGAGCCCGCCACTGATTCGACGCCACTCACCGCGCGCGCCGCGAGGAACCTCAAGACCGACTCGGGGCTACCGGGGCGCCGAGCGGCCAGTCGCAGTCGCACGCCTCGCGTGGCGGCGTCGCCACGGCCCGCACGAGGATCCGCGCTCACCCTCGATCGCAGCTCGCGCGGGGTGAGGGCGAACACCTGCTGGATCGTCTCGTTGCACTGGCGCAGGCTCGCAAAACCGGCGGCGAAGGCGACCTCGCAGACCGCCAGGTCAGTCGTCTCGAGCAGGGTTCGCGCACTCTGGCAGCGCTGCGCTCGTGCGAGCGCCAACGGGCCGGTGCCGACTTCGGCGGTGATGAGCCGATTGAGCTGGCGCGCACTGTACCCGAGGCGCGAGGCGAGTCCCTCGACGCCGTCGCGGTCGACGACGCCGTCACGGATGAGTCGCATGGCGCGCGCGACGACGTCGGCGCGCACGTTCCACTCGGGCGAGCCCGGTGTCGCGTCGGGTCGACAGCGCAGGCAGGCGCGCAGTCCGGCCCGTTGGGCCGACGCCGTTGACGCGAAGAACCGCACGTTCTCGCGCTTGGGGGTCCGGGCCGGACAGCTGGGACGACAGTAGATGCCCGTGGAGAGAACGCCGACGATGAACCAGCCGTCGAAGCGCGCATCCCTGCTGCGCGCGGCTCGGTAGCACTGTTCAGGGTCGAGGCGCACCGACGAAGTGTGTCACGCCACCGGCGCCCTCGCTAGCGGAAATCGGACATCGCGGCGCCGGCCGCGGACTAGTGCGCGACGGGGATGGACTGGGCGAAGGCGAAGTGGTTCTCGGGGTCGTAGCGCGACTTGAGCGCCATCAGGCGCTCGAGGTTGGTCCCGTAGTACGCCTTAGCCCAGTGCGCGAGCGTCGGATCAATGTAGTTCTGGTACGCGCCCGTGGTGGGATCAACGACGTTCGCCCCGAACCACGTCAGCCACCGCTCGCCGGCCGCCACCTCGGTGAGTGGCGTCGCGTCGGCCCACGAGTAGGTGGCCTGGATGCACGCCAGCTTGTCGCGGTGGACGAAGGCCGTTGCGTCCGCCGGCACGCGGTTGATCGCGCCGCCGTAGGCGTCAAAGGCGAGACCGCCGCCCACGGTCGGCGCCTCGTCGTGCAGTCGTTCTACCGCGTCGACGAACTGGGCGACTCGCGCGCTCGACTGGGGCGCGTCGACGTAGCTCGACTTGGCCGAGTACGCCGAGCGCGACAGGGTGCCGTGAGGCCGTGAGGCGAGATGACAGGCGGCGATCGAGAGCCCCGAGCAGCCGGCCTCGATCGCCATCGCCGTAACGTACGCGCTCGATCCGACGAATTGGTAGGACGGCACCCCGACGCTCGCGTGGAGGGGCGCGAGGAGGCTCTCGAGCGCACCCGGCGGACCACAGAAGACGCCGCTCACCTGGGCGAGGTAGCCGTAGTCGCCCTGGGCGAGCAGCTGGCAGTTCGACCAGAGCTCGTCGGGCGCGGCTACGAGCCAGTGCTGCCACGCCTCGAGCAGGGTGGCCGCGGCCGACCACGGAAACTGCAACGTGAACAACGAAACCTCGGGCAGGGGGTGGACGGTGAACTCGAAGGACGTCGCGATGGCGAAGTTGCCGCCACCCCCGCCCCGCGACGCCCAGAGCAGGTCGGCATTCTGGTGGACGCTGGCCGTGAGCACCCGGGCGTCGCTGGTCACCGCTTCGAGCGAGCGCAGGTTGTCTGACGTGAGCCCGTAGCGACGCCCGAAGACGCCGATGCCGCCGCCGAGCGCGAGTCCGGCGATTCCGACGCTCGGACAGGACCCCGCCGGGAGCAGCCGACCCCGGCGCCCGAGCTCGTTGTAGACGTCAATCAACTGGGCGCCGGCCCCGACGACGGCGGTTCCGGCTCGCGAGTCGAGCGAGATCGACGAGAGCCGACTGACGTCGATCACCAGTCCCGGACAGCTCGAGTAGCCACCGTAGCTGTGGCCGCCCGAGCGCGCGGCGATGGCCAGCCCGCGAGTCGTCGAGAAGTCGACGCAACGCGCGACGTCGTCCGCGCTCGCGCAGTACGCGATTGCCTGGGGATGCAGGTCGACGAACTTCGCGTTGTAGAGCAGGGCGTCGCTCGCGTAGGCGGCGTCAGCCGGCCGCACGAGCGAGCCAGTGAGCGAGGCGGCGAGACGTGCCCAGTCCGCTGATGTTGGTGGGCCGAGCGTGGTCGTCGTGGTCGTTGTGCTCGGCGCTCGCTCGCCGCCACGGGTTTCGAGGGCGAACCCGGCCGCGGCGACGCCGAGGACGGCACCCACCTGGAGGCCCCGTCGAAGCAGGGTTCGTCGGTCGAATGGCGGTGGTGATCGCACGGCCTGACGTTACCGCCGACGCGTGCCCGCGACGGCCCGTCGGCAGCCCACCGAGCCACCCCACGACGCTGGGGAACTGCCGGGGCGACGTCTCGTGGGTTGGCCTCGCGGTCGCCGGCCCACGGGTCCTCTCGTCGGACGCGGCGGCGCTAGGCCACCTCACGCTGAGCGGTCGAGCGCAATCGCGCCCTCGGCCGCGAGACGGAAGAGCCGTACGCGCACGTCGTCGGCGTGCAGCCATCCCCGATGATCCCACTCGCGTACCAGCGAGTCGCCGGCGTAGAGGAGTTGGGCGAACTTGATCCGACGGTACCGCGCGACGGCGATGAAGGCGGCCGACTCCATGTCGACCATGGAACAGCCTTCGGCGACCCGTCGTTCAATGCGGCTGCGCGTCTCGCGAAAGATCGCGTCGGTCGTCCACGTGCGGCCGACGCGGTACGCGAGATCGTGGCTCGCGAGCACCGCTTCGAGCGTCGCCACGCCGACCGGATCGGCGTTGATGACCCGCGAGGGCGCCGCGTAGTGGAAGCTCGTTCCCTCGTCGCGCAGGGCCGAGTCAACGACCATGACGTCGCCGAGCGACAGCTCCTCGACGAGGGCGCCCGCACCACCGCAGGCGACGACGCTCGTCATGCCGAGCGCGACCATCTCGTCGACGACGGCGGCGGCGAGGGGACCGCCCATACCGGGGTGCACGACCGCGACTCGACCGTCGGCGGTGCGCAACTCGTACACGGGATTGGTACCGATCTCGCTGCGCAGCCGGTAGAGCGGCGTGAGCACGCCCTCGCGAGCGAGTCGCTCCAGCAGGTCGTTGAAGAAGCACAGCACCACGGGGCCGGGAACGCGGGGCCGTCGATGGATCATCGACGCCTCGAGCACGCCCGGTTCCGCGAGGTCGTCTTCGGTGAGGGGTAGGTCGTTCACGCGCGCGGTCGGTGCGCGGTGACCAGCCAGTCGAGCAGCGCGACGAGCCCGTTCACGTCGCCGCGGACCTTCACGAGCCCCTCGCGCAGCGCGGTTGCGCTGTCGAGCTCGCCGCGAAAGATCCGACTGGCGTCGGCGTAGGCGACGCGGACAAGGGTGTCGGCGGCGAGGTGGTCGCCGACTTCCACCGTTGCCCCCGAGCCGCGAAGCGTGAGGGTGAACGCGTGGGGGGCCTTCGCCGGCCCGTCGATCAATTCGACCACCACGCGCAGCGTCGCGTCGCTCGTCATCGGCACCGGACCGGCCGCGACCAGGGTCGCGTTCAGCGCGGCGAACCACGCCTCGCTGGCGAACTCGGCCACGACTAGGGGGCGGGCTGAACGCCCGCCTCGGTGGCCGTTCGTTTTGTGCGCCGACGAATTTTACGACCGAGCCACGCCACCGGATCGTACGTGGCGTCAACGACCCGCTCCTTCAGCGCGATGATGGCGTTGTCGGTGATCTTGATGTGCTCGGGGCAGACCTCGGTGCAGCACTTGGTGATGTTGCAGTACCCCAGACCCATCTCCTCGCGCACGTACTCGCGCCGGTCGTTCTGGTCGAGCGGGTGCATCTCGAGTTCGGCGTAGCGGATGAAGAAGCGCGGCCCGGCGTAGTACTGCTTGTTCTCCTCGTGGTCGCGGATCACGTGGCAGACGTCTTGGCACATGAAGCACTCGATGCACTTGCGGAACTCCTGGCCGCGCTCGACGTCCTCTTGGTACATCCGGTAGCCGTCGGCGGGCATCGGTGGCGCCAACAGCGCGGGCACTCGCTCGGCCATCGCGAAGTTGAACGAGACGTCGGTCACCAGGTCACGGATGATCGGGAACGTCTTCATGGGGGTGACCGTCACCGGTCCTTCGGGCAGGTCGTCCATGCGCGTCATGCACATCAGCCGGGGCTTGCCGTTGATCTCGGCGGCGCAGCTGCCGCACTTGCCGGCCTTGCAGTTCCAGCGACACGCGAGGTCGGGCGCCTCGGTCGCCTGAATGCGGTGGATGACGTCGAGCACGACCTCGCCCTCGTTCTGGGCGATGGTGTACTCCTCGAAGTCGCCACCGCTGGCGTCGCCGCGCCAGACCCGCATCGTCACGTCAGCCATTACTTCCCCTCCTCGAGCAGCGCCTTCAGTTCATCGGGCATGGTCAGCAGCGGCGAGCGCGCCGTCGTGATCACGCCATCCCAGGCCCCGTTGTCGATCGTGTGGGCGAGGTTAAAGGTGCCGTAGTCGGCGCTGGCCTTGGGGAAGTCCTCGCGGGTGTGTCCGCCGCGGGACTCCTTGCGGTCTCGTGCGCCGCGCGCGGTGCACTTGGAGACGGTGATCATACTCGGCAGGTCGGTCGCGAGGTTCCAGCCCGGGTTGTAGGCGCGGCCGCCCTTCACCGAGAGGTTCTTCACCCGCTCGGTGAAGGTCTCGAGTTCGGTGATGGCGACCTCGATCTCGTCGCCGGTGCGGATGATCCCGACGTTCGCCTGCATCATGTCCTGGAGGTCTCGCTGGACGTCGTAGGGGTTCTCGCCCCCGTCGTTGTCAAAGGGTGCGAGCGCACGCTCGACGGCCGCGTCGACCTCGCCCCAGTCGAAGCCGCTCGGTCCCGAGCCGCCTTCGACGTAGTCCGCGGCGGCCACGCCCGCGCGGCGGCCAAAGACGACGAGGTCGGATAGCGAATTGCCCCCGAGACGATTCGCGCCGTGCATGCCGCCCGCGACTTCGCCGGCCGCGTACAGGCCCGGCACCTTGGTCGCGGCGGTGTCGGCGTCGACCTTGACGCCGCCCATGATGTAGTGACAGGTCGGCCCGATCTCCATCGCCTCGCGCGTGATGTCGACACCGGCGAGCTCCATGAACTGGTGGTACATCGAGGGCAGTCGTCGGCGGATGAACTCAGCCGAGCGCCGACTGCCGATGTCAAGGTAGACGCCGCCGTGGGGGGTGCCTCGACCGGCCTTCACTTCGGCGTTGATCGCGCGCGCCACTTCGTCGCGCGGCAGCAGCTCGGGCGGCCGGCGGCCTGCCGAGTGGTCGTCGTACCACTTGTCGGCCTCGTCTTCGGACTCGGCCGTCTCGGCGCGGAACATGTCGGCGACGTAGTTGAACATGAAGCGCTCGCCGTCGCTGTTGCGCAGCACGCCGCCGTCGCCGCGCACGCCCTCGGTGACGAGCAGGCCGCGAACGCTGAGCGGCCAGACCATCCCGGTCGGGTGGAACTGGATGCACTCCATGTCGATCAGTTCGGCCCCCGCCCACAACGCCATCGCGTGGCCGTCGCCGGTGCTCTCCCACGAGTTCGACGTGAACTTCCACGATTTGCCGACGCCACCGGTCGCGAGCACGATCGCCTTGGCGGCGAAGGTCACGAACTCACCGCTGGGTCGCCAGTAGGCGACGGCGCCGGCGACGCGGCCCGCGCCGTCGTGCACGAGCTGGAGGACCTTGCACTCCATAAAGACGTCGGTGCCCATCGAGACGACCTTCTGCTGCAGTGTTCGGATGAGCTCGAGTCCGGTGCGGTCGCCGACGTGCGCGAGGCGCGCGTAGCGGTGACCCCCGAAGTCGCGCTGGAGAATCTTGCCGTCCTTCGTGCGATCGAACAGCGCGCCCCACTGCTCGAGCTCCCAGACGCGGTCCGGCGACTCCTTCGCGTGCAGTTCGGCCATGCGGTAGTTGTTGAGCATCTTGCCGCCGCGCATGGTGTCGCGAAAGTGGATCATCCAGTTGTCGTCGGCGTAGACGTTGCCCATGGCCGCGGCCATGCCGCCCTCGGCCATGACGGTGTGGGCTTTGCCGAGCAGCGACTTGGTGACGATGCCCACGCGGAGGCCCCGTTGCTTGGCCTCAATGGCGGCCCGCAGTCCCGCGCCGCCGGCGCCGATGATCAAGACGTCGTACTCGTGGTGTTCGTAGGGGGAGGTAGTCACGCGATTCCTTTAGAAGAGTTTGTAGTCGGTCAGGACGCCCGAGGCGACGAGGCGCACGTACACGTCGGTGAGGGCCACGAAGATGAGCGAGGCCCACGCGAAGTTCATGTGCTTGGCGTTGAGCGGCGTGAGGAATTTCCACACCTTGTAGCGGGTCTTGTGCTGCGAGAACGTCTTCACGCCGCCGCCGCAGAGGTGTCGACAGGCGTGGCACGAGAGCGAGTACGCCCACAGCAGCGCGGCGTTCACGAGCAGCACGAGCGTGCCGACCGTCACGCCCCAGCCGAGGCCCGGCTGGCGAAAGGCGCGGATCGCGTCGTAGGTCAACAGCACGTTAAAGACGAGGCCCGCGTAGAAGAAGTACCGGTGGGCGTTGTGCATGATGAGCGGGAATCTCGTCTCGCCCGAGTACGAGCCGTGCCCGTCGGCGACGGCGCAGGCCGGTGGCGACCACCAGAAGGCCCGGTAGTAGCTGCGTCGGTAGTAGTAGCACGACAGTCGAAAGCCGAGGGGAAAGATCAAGATGAGTAGCGCGGGCGACCAGCCCCACCCGTGGATGGCGAAGCCCGCGCCCGAACCGGGCACGCAGGTGTTCGTGAGACACGGCGAGTAGAAGGGGCTGATGAGATCGCGGTGGGCGGCGGCGCCGACGTAGTAGTTCTGGTTCTGGAACGCGGCCCAGGTCGAGTAGACGACGAAGGCGGTGAGGATCGAGACCGTGACGACCGGTTGCAGCCACCAGCGGTCTTGTCGCAGTGTCGCGACCTCGGGGCCGCCGCGCACGCCGCCGAGTTGCACCTTGGTCGCACTTTCAATGGCCGCCACCGGATCTCCTCGCTCTCATCGTCGCGAGCCACGGCCCGCCTGCCACAACGTTTCCTATTGTAGGCATGGCACTGCCGGGGGTCTGAATCCGCGACGGCGCCGCAATGTCGCGTCGCGTCACGTCAACCCAGCGGCTCGTGGGTGAGCCGGATGTCCCCGCCGGTGTCCGGGGGCCATCCCCCCGACTCGAGGAAGGACGTGATCTCGTCGCGCAGGGTCTTCGCCGCCCGCGACAGGGTGTGGCGCACGTCGCGCACCAGGCAGATGGTGCGCTCGATGACCGGGTCAGTGAGAGGAATCACGTGCAGATCATCGTTCATGGTCGCGACGATGCTCGGCACGATCGCCGCGCCGATGCCCGCCGCGACGAAGGCGTGCGCCGTCGCCATCTCTGCCCCGTCGAGGGCGACGAGCGGGGCGAAACCAGCGTCGTCGAAGGCCCGCAGCGTTGCCGCGCGCACGTCGTAGCCCTCGTGGAACATGATGAGCGGCACTCCGCGCAGCTCGCTGATGGTGATCGAGTCACGCTGGGCGAGCTCGTGCTTCTCGCCGACGACGACGACCATTCGCTCGACCGCCAGGGTCCGCTGCTCGAGGGACGAGTTGGCGAGATCACCGACGACGAGCGCGAGATCGAGCACGCCGGACTCGAGCGATTCCGCGATCTGCTCGGAGTGGTGCTCGACGAAGGAGAGGGAGATGTCGGGGTAGTGCAGGCGAAACTGCGCCAGCACGAGCGGCAGCAGGGTCGCGCCGATGCTCGGCGTGGCGCCGATCGTGACGTGGCCCCGGTGCAGCCCTTCGATCTCGTCGGCGCCGTGAAAGACGTCGTCGACGCCACGCAGGACCCGTCGCGCGATGGGTAGCAGCGTCGCGCCCGCATCGGTGAGCGCGATGGGTCGGCGCCCGCGGTGAAAGAGGGCGACGCCGAGGATGCTCTCGAGTCGGTGTATCTGGGCGCTGATCGACGGCTGGGCTACGCGCAGCTCGTCAGCGGCGGCGGTGAACTGGCCTTCGTCGGCCACCGCGACGAAGCAGCGGAGTTGCTGAAGTGTCAGATCGTTGGCGCTAAACATATGTATTACCTATTCTATCAAGACTTAGAATCAATTGGAAATCTATAGTGCAGCACCATACATTAGAGGTATGCGCACATTCAAGAGTATTTCAGCCCCCTTGCTAGTCAGCGCTCTGGCCGTCTCGGCGGTCGGTGTTGCCACGAGTGCGGGAGCCACCACCCTGCATCACTCCACCTCTGGTTCGACTGCTCACGTGGTCAAGCCCAAGATCGTGAAGGTCGCCTTTAGGGGGACCTACAAGGGGACCATCGCCATGCTCTGGTCATCGACGGGGGTCAAGGCCACCGCCGTTACCGGGGCGGGGACGGCCACGTACCTCGGCAAGAGCACGATGTCGGGCTCGGGGTCCTCGACGGCGTCGAGCACGTGTGACCCGCTGACCGGCAAGGGCGTGCTCGTCGGCTCGGGGAGCAAGCTCATGCTCACCATCATCGACCCCACGTCATCCCAGGCCTGCGCCGCGGGTCAAAGTGCGCCCACCTCAGTGAGCGTGAAGGGCGTCGCCAAGGTTACGGGCGGTCTAGGCAAGTACAAGGGCGTGTCGGGAACTCTCAAGTTCACCGGCTCGTTCTCCATCAAGTCCACGACCGCTGGTTCGAGCGAGAGTGACGCCTTTAGCGCCACGCTGACCGGCGTCTTGAGCATCAAGAAGTAGTCGACCGACCAATCGAAAGAGGAGGAGTACCTATGAAGCGAGTACTAGCGGCAGTGACGGCGGGGGCGTTGTCCCTGAGCGGCGCGGCTCTGATAGGGGTGTCGGTTGCGTCGGCCGACTCCACGACAACCACGACGACCACCCTGGCGCCGCCGGTGCAGGGCACGAACCCGGTTCCGGTGTACATGCAGGTTGACACGGTCACCGCCGGCGGCGGTACGGGCGTCTTAAAGCCCGCCGTCGGGTGCGCCCAGACCAACGAGTTCCTCGTCGGACAGACCGTCGTCTTTCGCATGTCGGCCGTGAACGTCGCCGCCGGCGGGGTCCCACTGACCGGCGCTAACACCAAGAGCGTGACGATCACGATCCCCGGCGAAGCGCCGCTCGCGATGGACTACGGCAACCACGGCACGACCGCCTTCTGGAGTGCCGGTTGGCACACCACGGCGACCACGCCGATTGGCGTGGTGAACTTCACGATCACGCTCACGACTAAGGCCATCCCGGCCAAGACCAAGATCGTCAAGGTGAAGAAGAACGGCAAAATGGTACGTGAGCGCGTGGTCGTCAAGGCCGGCGTGCCGTCTAAGTCGTGGACGTACTCACAGGCCGGCCTGCCCGCGTCCTCGCAACTAACGATGAACGCGGTTCCCGCGGCGTGAGCTAGGTGGCGCGACGCCCTCGGATCAATCCGGGGGCGTCGCGCCGTGCCACCGACGATCACTTCGCTGGCCCCGTAAGGCTACCCCGAAAGGATTTACCATGAACTTGACTCGCCACGCAGCGCGACGCGTCGCCGTCCTCGTCGCGCTCGGCGCGCTACTGCCCCTGGCGGTGGTGACGACCACCAGTGCCGGTACGAGCTCGACGACACCCACCACCACGAGCGCCACCACGCCCGCTGGCACCAGCCTGCCGACACCGGTGGTGCCCGGCGCCGCGCCGCTACCCTTCACCGGCGTGGTTGCCGCCGCGGCGACGCCGAGTGCGACCATGGGCAACCTCGCGGTCAGTCCGGACGTGGGGACCGAGGGCCAGCCCTTCACCATTAGCGGAAGCGGCCTGCCGGCCAACACCAGCGTGGAGCTGACCTGGAGCACCGCCTCGGCGACGTGGATCGCCGACGTCGAGCCGAATACGGTGAACTGGCTCGGGCGCACGGCCACCACCTTCAACGTGGTGCTCGCGACCGTCACGACGAACGCGTCGGGCGCCTTCACGTACGCGACGACGGTGCCGGTGGACTTCGGGGGAATCCACGACATCTACGCGGTCGTCAACGGTGTGGAACTCGACCACGGCGGCTACGAGATGTACCGCACGGTGTCGGTGACGCCCACGCACGGTCCCATCGGCACGCCGATTCACATCACGTACACGGCGCTCGGCTCCTCCCTCTACGGCAGCGGCGGCGTGGTGCTCTGGGACAACCACTACGCGGGCAACATGTCGGGCAACTGGACGCGCGGCACGGCGACGGTAACGATTCGAGCGACCGGGCCCGTTGGCCAGCACGTCGTCACGGTCGAGGACGGCATGGGCTTCTCCTACCTCAACGTCGTCCAGTCGCCCGTACCGTATCTCAACGGTGGCTCGGCGATCTTCACGACGACTGCGGGAAGGACCAACTTGACGCCGTCGATCACCTGGCCCGACACCATCACGCCGACGGTCAGCGAGCGAACGACGCTGTCGAGCGCCGGTCTCGATCCGTCGAGCACGGCGGTCGCGTCGCTCTCCGCGACGAGCGGTCCGGTTCTCTCCAAGGTGAAGGTCACCGCGACCGGGCTCTCGGGCAACGGGACCGATCAGTTGGTGTGGTCGACCGTGGTCGGCAGTCGAGTTAACTGTCCGACGAGCTCGTGTTGGAACTTCGAGTCCGTCGCGCTGGGCAGCGCTGCGGTCGTGAACGGCACGCTCGCTTCGACGGTCACGATCCCCGACGGACTCGGCGGCTGGCACGTCATCCAGGTGATGAATGGCCAATCCGTCGAGGCGCAGGTTCCCTTCTACGTGAAAGAGAGCATCGTTCCCTTCTACAACGCGGCTGGTCAGCTGGTGAGCATGGGCGTCGCCACGGCCAATGACGCCACCACGCCCGCGGCGATCGCGGCGGGCCAGTCGGGTACGGGCCAGTACACCTTCAAAGAGGGTCAGGAGTTCACCATCAGCCTGAAGGGTGTTGGTTGGACCCAGCTCGACAACACGCTCGCCGTTGACTACGACAACAGCTACATCGGTTACGGGTGCGGGTTCAACTCGAACGGGTACATGGTGATCCACCTGCGCGCCACCGGCGGGCCGGGGGTCCACCTCATCGATCTCTACCCCCTCCTCTACAACCAGCAGCCGTCCTTCGCCAATACCCAAGGCGGCATGATTCCGATCCTGAGCTTCAGGAACAACGCGCCGGGCTTGGCGCTGGGCTACCAGATCCCGTCGTTCCACTTCGCGATCACGATCGTCAACTAGTCGCATACCTCCCAGCTGCGAGTGCCAGCGCCTCGCCCCCCGTGCGCAGGGGGCGAGGCGCTGACATGTTCGGGCGCTAGCCCGTATTAACCGTAGACGCCGCGCGGGCCGGTCGTCAGTACGATGGGCGAGGATGGAGTCGCGTGGTCGTTGCCATCGTCGTCGCGGTCGTCGTCGTGATGGGACCCGATCCGGTGCTCGTCGCGCGTCGGGCACGCGGGATGCCACGTCCGTGGATGGTGCCGGTGAGTCGGGCGCTGCGGTTCGTGGACACGTGCGCCTTCGTCGTCTCGTGCATGGTGATTCTCGTTGGCGTGGCGTGGGAATCGGCCCACTCGCGCTCGTGGATCGTTCACGAACGTCGTGGCGTATCGCGCCACGTCCGTTCGCCAAGCAGCGCGAGCAGGGAGGGTAGGAGGAGGCCCCGCACCACCGTCGCGTCGACCAGGACACCGAGGGCGAGGCCTACGCCGAGCTCCTGGAGACCGGCCACGTGCCCGACGACGAAGCCGCTCAGCGCCGCGACCATGATCACCGCCGCGCTGGTGACGACGGCGCCGGTCGCGGCGAGTGCGTCAACGAGTGCGTCCGACGCACTCAGTCCGCGGTCGTGCGCCTCGCGGATGCGCGCGACGATGAAGACCTCGTAGTCCATCGAGAGGCCGAACAGCACGGCGAAGATGAAGACGGGTACCCACCCCTCAATCTGGCTGACGCGGTAGGTGCCGATGAGATCGGCGCCGAGTCCGACGCGAAAGCACCACACCAGGAACCCGTAGGCGACGGCGACCGAGACGAGGTCGAGCACCACGGCGAGCACCGCGATGACCCACGAGCGAAAGGCCCGCGCGAGCACGAGCCACGCGAGCACCAGCGCGCCGAGCACCAACCAGGGAAAGACGCCGTAGATGGCGGCGAGAAAGTCGACGCCCTGCACCGGAGCGCCGCCGACGACCAGCGACGTGCCGCGCGGGAAGTGCGCGGCCGCGACCTCGGCGCGGATCACGCGGACGAGGCGTTGGGTCACGGGGTCGCCGAGCTCGCCACGACTCACGACGAGAATGCGCGCGTAGCGACCCGATGGGTCGACGAAGGGCCAGACGCTGTCCGCGGCGACGAGTTCGACGCCGGGGGTGTGCAAGAACGTGGTCGCGAGGGCGAGGCGCGCGCTCGTCTGGGCCGGCGACGTCGAGCCGTGGGGTCGGCCGCTGTCGACGAGGACCTCGATCGGGGTGAGAATGCCCGGTCCGATGCTCGAGCGAACGAGGGCGATCGCCCGGGCGGACTCCATGGCCGGCGGGATGGCCGTGAGCGACCCGGGCGTGAGCGACAACCCCGCACTGGCGCCGGCGAACAGGCCCAGGCCGAGCAGCGTGCTCGCGAGCACGCGGCGCGGGTGCGCCACGACCACGCGGGTCACGCGGGCCCACCGACTGGCCGCGAGGTCGCGCGGTTCGAGCAGGCCGCGCAGACCGTGGGTCGCGACGCCGCGTCGGCCCAGCGCGGCGAGCAGCGCCGGCTGGAGCGTCAGGGCCGCGGCCAGCGCCACGAGCGGCACGACGAGACCGGCGGCGCCGAGCGAGCGCACGAGCGGGACCGGTACCGCGAGCATCGTGGCGAGCCCAACCGCGACGATCAAGCCCGAGAGCACGACGGTCCGTCCGGCAGTCGCCATGGTGCGCTCGAGCGCCGCCGCTTCGTCGCGGTTGGCCAGTTCCGTGCGGTAGCGGTGCACGATCAGCAGTGAGTAGTCAATGGCGAGACCGAGACCGACCAGGGCGACCACGTTGGGCACGTAGAGCACCATCAACACGTGGCCCGCGAGCAGGTCAACGAGTCCGAGCGCGACGGCGGTGGTCGCCCCGGCGACGACGAAGGGAACGAGAACGGCGAGGCTTGCGCCGAGCACGCCGAGCAGCAAGAGCAGCGCGAACGCCAGCGCGATCGCCTCACCGCGCTCGAGGTCGCCGCGCAGTATCGGCGTGACGTCGGCCTGCAACGCCGCCGGGCCGGTGACCAGGGCGCGCACGTGCACCGACCGCAGCGCCGCGCGCAGGCGCGCGACCGCGCCGGCCGCGCGGTTGAGCGAGTCTCGTGACTCGAGGTCGGTGAGCAGCAGACCGGCGACGGCCTGCTGCTCGACGACGTGCAGCGATCCCGTCGCGGTGATCGCGCGACGCAGCCGCGCTTCGGCGACGAGGTCGGCGTGCTTCGAGCCGAGGTGGGGCACGACGACGGTGAGCGCCCCCTCAATGTTCTCGCCGAAGTGATCGATCAGGATCGCGTCGGCCCGCGCCGACGCGGAGCCGGGAACCGCGAGCGAGGTCGTCAGGCGCGAGCCCAGCTGGTGGTAGCCGAGCAGGCCGACGAGCGCCGCGCCGAGCCAGAGTGCGAGCACGAGCAGCCGCCATCGGACGACGCTGCGGGTCCACCGGGCGAACACCCTAGAAGGGTAATGCCGCTGCTTGCGTCCGACGAACCGATGTGACGCGCCACATCCGTTGGCGAGCGGGTCAACTCAAGCGAACGTGTACTAGACCTTGCCGCCGCGCCGGCTCTCCGCCGTGCCGCCGAAGAGAGCCCACAGGACGAGGGCCAAGCCGGGGACGAGGAACCAGATGCCAAAGACGAGCGCGAGCACGACGAAGAAGGCGCCCATGCCCATGGTGAACGGCCAGATCGAGGTGCCGGGGAAGGCGCCGACGACGCCGGCACCCTGAGCCTGGGTCGCGTTCGGGTTGTCCTCGGGCCGGGCCCTCATTCGTCGGCTCCACCAGTAGTAGTAGCCACCGGGCAAAAAGCCGAGCAGCATGCCGGCGAACATCATGACGCTGCCGGCGTTCTCGTGGCCCCAGTTCCAGTAGACGGCGACCATCAAACCGAAGAAGATGCCGAGGCCGAGCAGGATCTTGGACTCGATCTTCATTGCTCAACCTTCACGTGGCCGTGGGGCACGGCCCGGTGCTCGGGGTGGTTGTAGTCCCACGTCGGCCGCTCGCTGCGGATGGGGGGCAGGCGGTAGAAGTTGTGGTGAGGCGGCGGCGACGTGGTGAACCACTCGAGGGTCTGGGCGTCCCACGGGTTGTCGCCGGCCGGGTACTTCTTCCAACTCACCACGACGTTCACCACGAAGACGATGGTCGAGACGCCGATCAGCACCGCGCCAACGGTCGAGAGGTCGTTCAGGAACTTCCACTGGGGATCGTGGGGGTAGATCGCGATACGCCGCGGCATGCCGCGCAGGCCGAGCAGGTAGAGCGGCAGCGTGAAGACCTGGGTACCGATGAAGAGGAACCAGAACTGGATCTTGCCGAGACGCTCGTTCAACAGATACCCGGTGATCTTGGGTCCCCAGTAGTAGAGGCCACCCATTGCGGCGAGCACCAGGGCCATGACGACTGAGTGGAAGTGCGCGACGACGAAGTACGTGTCGTGGGTGAAGAAGTCGAGCGGCGGACTGGCGAGGTAGATGCCGGTCAGCCCACCGATGAGGAACGTGACGACGAAGCCGATGGCCATCAGCATGGCCGTGGAGAACCAGATCTCCCCTCGCCACATCGTGCCGATCCAGTTGAAGATCTTGATGCCCGTCGGCACCGCGATCAAGAGGCTCATGATCGAGAAGAACGGCAGCAAGACTACGCCGGTCGTGAACATGTGGTGCGCCCACACGCCGAGCGAGAGGGCCGCGATGGAGAGCGTGGCGAAGATCATGCCCTTGTAGCCAAAGACCGGCTTGCGCGAGAAGACCGCCAGGATCTCGGTGACCATGCCGAAGAAGGGCAGCGCGAGGATGTAGACCTCCGGGTGGCCCCAGAACCAGAAAATATGCTGCCAGAGAACGGGCACCCCCCCGCCCGCGACCGAGAAGATGTGGGTGCCGAAGTGGCGGTCGGCGTAGAGCATGATCAGTCCCGCCGTGAGAACCGGGAAGGCGAGCAGGATCAGAATCGCCGTGACCAAGAGGTTCCACGTGAAGATCGGCATGCGGAACATCGTCATGCCGGGCGCGCGCAGGTAGAAGATCGTCGCGACGAGGTTCACCCCGGTGAAGATTGCGGAGAAGCCGGTGAGCAGCAGCCCCCCGATCCAGAGGTCGGCGCCCGCCCCGGGCGTGTTCACCGAGTTCGAGAGCGGCGCGTAGGCGACCCACCCGAAGTTGGCGGCACCCCCGGCGGTGAAGAAGCCCGAGAGCATGGTGATGGCTCCCGTGAGGTAGAGCCAGTAGGAGAGCGCGTTCAGGCGCGGAAAGGCCATATCGGGCGCGCCGATCTGGATCGGCACGATGATGTTGGCGAGCGCCCCGAAGGCGAAGGGTCCCGCGAAGAGGTAGATCATCACCGAGCCGTGCATCGTAAAGAGCTCGTTGTACTGAGCGAGCGATACGAGGGTGCCGTTCGGCGTGGCCAGCTGGGCGCGGATGATCTCGGCGAAGGCTCCACCGATCACCATCAAGATCACCGCCGTGACCGTGTAGGAGAGGCCGATCACCTTGTGGTCGGTTGTGGTGATCCACTTGAGGACACCGCTCGGGCCGTGGTGTTCCTCGTGCGCCGGTTCATCAAAGACCAGCGGCCGTTCGAGGATGTCGACCATTAGTTGGCTCCCTTGCTGAGGTAGGGCTTCGACGGCACAATCGACGAGGTCTGCTGGCTCTGGGCCGTGTTAAAGGCGTTAGCCGCGCTCGCGCTTGACGAGTTGTTGAACGAGGCGAGCCACGCCTGGTACTGGGACATCGAGACGACCTTGACGTTGAAGAACATGAGGGAGTGGTAGAGGCCGCACAGCTGGGTGCACTGGCCAAAGAAGTCACCGGTGTTCACCGCGCGGAAGGTGAACTGGTTCAACACCCCGGGCAAGGCGTAGCGCGAGAAGTTAAAGGCCTTTACGTAGAAGCCGTGCACCACGTCGAGCGAGGTGAGATTGATGTGCACGTTGGTGTTCACCGGCATCATCATCGTGGGGTCCTGGGTGGTCTGGCCGATTACCACGGCGGCGTAGCCCGGGTAGGTGAACTTCCAGCCCCACTGGAACGCGGTGACGTCAATCGTGACGTCGGTCTTGGGATTGGCGAGCTCCTTATTCTCCACGACCAGCGTCGCCGCGAACAGCCCGATGATGATCAAGATTGGCACGATCGTGTACGTCAACTCGAGCGGTATGTGGTACTGGCTCTGCTTGGGGATCGCGTCGCCGCGACGCCGGTAGCGCACGACCGCGTAGAGAATAAGGACGGTCACGAGCGTCCCGATGATCGCCGCGCCGATCGAGAAGCCCTGCCAGAGATGGAACACCGAACGTGAACTCGTCGTGTCACCAGGGGCTGCGCCGAAGGTCGGCACCGTGCAGCCCGAGAGCGCGAGGGCGGCGAGCGGGAGTACAGCGGCCCGACGTACTCGTCGCCACCGGCGAGAGCGGGTCGATGCACCCTGGGGGGGCAGGGCGGGTGATTCCACGGCGAAAGCCTACTAACAGCCCCTTGCCGGCCCCATGGCGGAAAGTATGAAACCCCTTAGTTTTGGACCCGTGGCCGACCTCAATCGCTCATGGGTGGCAGTCGACTCCAGCCACCGACGCGTCGCGACGGCCCCTCAGGAGTTCGTGTCGGTCGGCTTCTGCTCGGTGGCTTTGGCGTCGCTCGTCTCGTCGCTCGCCTTGGCGGCCTTCAGTCCCTTTTCGAACTCGGTCTTGGCCGAGCCGAGGTTGCGCGCCAACTTGGGGATGGCTGAACCGCCAAACACGAGGACGGCCACCACGATGACGACGATCAACAGGTCTGGTCCAAAGATCTCAGCGAGAAACACAATCTTCTCCTTTTACTCGCTTACCGCCACAGTAGTCCCCCGACGGCTGCGGCGTGCTGGCGTCGTGGCCGCCGTCCATCTCACGATTGTCGCCGCCCACTACCGGTCGGGTCGCTACCGGGGGCGTCGTGGCTGCGTTCGCGCGACAGCAGTAACGCCCCAGGTCAGCCCGCGAGCGCGACGCCGAGCACGAGCGCGAGGATCGAGCCGAGCGTGCCGATCCCCGCGTAGAGGCCCCGCGCGCGCGGCGTCGTCGCCTTGGTGTGGCGGTAGCTGCCGAGTCCGGCGATCGCGACGCAGGCCATCTTGACGGCGAAGGCGACGTTCCACGCCGAGGTCGCGTCGGCGTGGGGGATCGCGAGGTAGTTCCACAGGCCGGTCGCGACGAGCAGCCAGTAGGCCGGCCAGCTGAGCCGGCCAAAGGCGACCGCGACGCGGCGTGTCGCGTCGCCGCCCAGGCTTCGCACCGTCGGTACGAGCCCGGCGAGTACGAGCTGACCGCCGACCCAGACCGTGGCCGCGAGCACGTGCAGCGTGAGCCTCGTGATGGTGAGCGCGTCGGCGAGCCGCAGCTGGCTCGCGATGGCCACCGTGACGTTCGTCACCGGCCCGTCCACGCCGGGGGGCGCTTCTCGGCGAAGGCGACGGCGCCCTCGAGGGCGTCGGCGCTGGCGCCGATCCCGGCGAAGGCGTCGTTGTTGATCGTCCAGGCTTCGCTTTCGGTGAGATCGACGGTGTCGTGCATCACGCGCTTGGACGTGCGCACGGCGAGCGGTGCGTTCTGCGCGATGCGCTCGGCGAGGGCGACGGCGGCGTCGAGCACGTCGGCGGCGGGAACGACCCGATTCACGATGCCGAGCTCGTAGGCGCGCGCGGCGTCGATGGAGTCACCCGTGAGGGCGAGCTCGTAGGCGACGGTGATCGGGAGACGCCGGGGAAGTCGAATCAGACCGCCCGCGCCGGCGACGAGGCCGCGGGTGACTTCGGGGATCCCGAAGCGCGCGTGCTCGGCCGCGACCACCAGGTCACAGCTGATGAGTATCTCGAAGCCACCGGCGAGCGCCGCACCGTTCGCGGCCGCGATGAGGGGCTTGGTGAAAAAGCGCGTGGTGATGCCGCCGAAGCCGTGGTCGGTGAAGGGAACCTCACCGGCCGCGAACGCCTTCAGGTCCATCCCGGCGGAAAAGGCCTTGTCGCCCGCGCCGGTGAGCACGACCACCCAGACGTCGTCGTCGGCTTCGGCGTCGTCGAGCGCGGCGTCGAGCGCGAGGGCCGTCGCGCGATTGATAGCGTTTCGCGCTTCGGGGCGGTTGATGGTGAGTACGAGCACGTGTCCGCGCGATTCGCGCACGATCTCGTCAGCCATGGGTCCTCCTTGTCGACGTCGTCGAGGTACCTCGCCGACGCTAGTTCGTCGCTCGAGGGACGTGCGAGACTGGAACCGTGTCCAGCCCGCGCCTGTTCGCCACCCTCGACGGCTACGCGGTCGAGGGTGGCTACGACCGAGGCGATGGACTGGCGACCTGCTACGCGCCCTCAATCGCGCTTGGTCGCCTCGAGGGCCCCGGTGACGCCGCCCAGCTCTGGCGCGACTACGAGGTGGTGCTCGACCACGCCGCCCGTCTCGGGCTCGACGGGGTGCGTCTCTCGGTCGAGTGGACGCGGGTCGAGCCTCGCCGCGGTGTCGTCGACGAGAAGGCGCTCGCGCGCTACGGCGACGTCGTCGAGCATGCCCGCGGGCTTGGCCTCGGGGTCACGATCGCGCTCTTCGACGCCGTCTGGCCGCTCTGGGCCGGCCTCGAGCTCTGGCTGTTGCCGTGGGTCGAGCCCTACGCGATCGCGCACGGTCGCCGGGTCGCGGCGGCGCTGGACGCGGCGACTGGCGTCATCGTCGCGACGCGGGCGGGCGATCTCGTGAACGCGCAGTTCCTTGACGGGACGGTCCCGCCCTTTCGCGTGGGGGCGAGCCGCGACGCCCAGAGCGCTCGCCGCGAGCTCGAGCGCGTCGTGGCCGCACTGCGCGAGGACCCGTCGATCGCGCCACGCCTCGTCGAATCGTGGCGTGAGGCGCCGCTCACCGCCGCGGCTCTGCGAACGGGGGTGGACGAGCTGCACCTGCGCAGCCTCGTCGGCGGTTTTGGACCTACGGCGGTGCCGTCGGGCCTGCTCGTGCGCGAGGGCGCCGGGTGGGCCGACGGACCCGACGTGGCCCTACTCCAGTCCCTTCGGTGAGTCGGGGTGCTCGGCCTCCCAGGTGGCCTCGATGGCCAGGTCGCGGCGTCGCCGCACGACGTGGATGACGAGGTAGCCCCCGACGATGACCACGAGCAGGACCGCGCCGACCCAGGTGCTGTAGGTCTCGATCGTCGAGAGCGCACCACCCGCGTAGTAGCCGAGCAGCGAGTAGGCCGTCCCCCAGGCGATGCCGCCGAGCGCGTTGGCGACCAAGAAGCGTCGATAGCGCATACCCGAGAGTCCCGCGAGCCCGGGCATGACGGCGCGCAAGAAGGCGGTGAAACGGCCGACGAAGACGTAGAGGGGACCACGCTCGGCCAGTCCCTCGAGAGCCCGGTGCAGGGCCGCTTGTCGCTTGCGGATGACCGGCAGGCGCAGCAGCCGGTCGCCGTAGCGGCGACCGACCTCGTAGCCGACCGAGTCGCCAATGATCGCCGAGAGGATGACCAGCCCAATCAGCACCTCGATGTTGACGTGCCCCTTGCTCGCGACGACCCCGGCGACGATGACCGAGGTCTCACCGGGCAGCACGAAGCCGATGAAGAGCGCCGCCTCGCCAAAGACGAGCAGGGCGACGAGCACGTAGACGAGGCCGCCGGGCAGGTGCTGGATCTTGGTGAGCACGAACGAGACGACCGAGGCGAAGACCATGCCCCATTGTGGTCGATCCCCGACTGGTCGGGCCATCGTTGTGAAAAACGACGCGACGTGAGTCCACATCGCCCGTCGTCCACGGGGGCGAAGCGGGTGAGTCTCGTTGGGCGCCGGCGCCTCGCTCGGCTCGACGAGATGGCGCGTGGTCGGTGTGCCACCATGGGGGATGCCGTCGAACCAACCGGGCCAGCGCGAGTCGTGGACCGCGCGGCGCACGGTGTTCGCGCGACCCTTTCGCGCCGAAGCGCTCGCGGGGTGGGCGCTCGTACCACTTCGCCTCTTTCTCGGGGCGACCTTCACCTACGCGGGGCTCCAGAAGTTCGCGAATCCTGACTTCCTTAATCAGAACAGCCCGACGTCAATAAGGGCCCAGCTCGTTGCGGCGTCGCGAACGAGTCCGATTCACGCGGTTCTCGTCCACCTCGTCGGTCTGGCCACCCCAATCGGTTTCGTCATCGCCTTCGCCGAACTCGCCATCGGCGTCGGCACGCTGCTCGGCCTCTGGCAGCGGGTAGCGGCGGCCGGTGGCGCTATTTTGTCCTTCTTCCTCTTTCTCACGATCAGCTTTCACGCCGCGCCCTTTTACACCGGCGCCGACATCGTCTTCACCTTCGCCTGGCTCCCCTTCGTGCTGGCCGGCTCGTCGACCGGGCCGACCCTCGACGGCCTTGTCGCCGCTCGCGCCGCGGCGGCTGCGTCGCAGGCACCGCCGGACCTGGTCGCCCTGCCCTTCGCACAGGTCCAGCGGCTCTGTGGCCACTTCTCGCGTGGTCGTTGCGCCGCCCTCGATGGCGCTCCCTGTAACGCCGGTCACTGCCCCGTCGTGATCGCGAACCCGGTGTCCGACCCGGCCCGTGACGAGCGCGACGTGCTCGAGCGTCGCGTGGTGGTTCTGCGCGCGGCGTCGGCGACCCTGGCCGCGGTCGCGGCGGCGGTGGCGGCGGCGGTGGCGGCGGTGGCTGGCCGCTTCGCCGGCGGCGCGACGATTCCCGTCGCACCGCCCGAACTCGGCGGGACAACCTCGGCGCCGGTGACCGGCGCACCGTCGAAGTACGGCACGCTTCTCGGCCCAGCCCGCGTGGTGCCAGTCGGCGGAGCCGCGGCCTTCACCATTCCGGTGACCGGTGACCCCGGCATCGTCGTGCAGCCGAGCGCCGGCCAGTTTGACGCCTACGACGCGGTCTGTCCTCACGCGGGGTGCACGGTCGCCTACCTCGCCCAGAACCGCGTGCTCGCCTGTCCGTGCCACGGCTCGCAGTTCCTCGTGTCGACCGGCGAGGTGATTTCGGGCCCCGCGCCCCACGGTCTCATGAAGCTCAACGTCGACGAGGGGCCCGACGGTAACCTCTACTTGAAATGAGTGAAGACCGCCGCCGCATCCTGGTCGTCGAGGACGACCAGGACCTCGCCCAGGCACTCGCCAACCTGCTCGGGGACGTCGGCTTCTCGGTCACCCAGCGCCACGACGGCGAGTCGGGCTTCCTCGAGGCGCGCGACGGCCGCTACGACGTGATCGTGCTCGACCTCATGCTGCCCAAGCGCAACGGGTTCTCGGTCTGCCTCGACCTGCGCAACGCCGGGGTGCACACGCCCCTCTTGATGCTGACCGCGAAGGACGGCGAACTCGACGAGGTCGAGGGGCTCGACGTCGGCGCCGACGACTTCTTGCGCAAGCCCTTCGAAACGTCGATCCTGCTCGCGCGGGTCCACGCGCTGCTGCGTCGCCACGAGCGCGAGCGTCCCCAGCCGCTCGTCATCGGACCGATCTCGCTCGACCCGCTGAGTCGCCGCGTCGTCGCCCACGGCCGCGACGTAAGCCTCACCCCGCGCGAGTTCGCGCTGCTCGAGTACCTCATGAGCCACGGGAGCGACTCGATCAACAAGGGCGACATCCTCACCGCCGTGTGGGGCGGCGACTTCGACGGTGACCCCAACATCGTCGAGGTCTACATTGGCTACCTGCGCCGAAAGATCGATCTGGCCGATCGCCCCTCGATTATCCGCACGGTGCGGGGCGTGGGGTACCGCGTGCGCGAGGAGTGATGCGCTCGCCGCGCGAGCTCTCGATTCGAGCCCGCCTGACGCTCTTCTTCGTCGTCTCGATCGCGGTGGTGCTGGCCTTCACGGGCGTGGCGCTGGTGAGCCTCGTGCACCGCTCACTGGTGAACGGCGCGACGAACCAGGTCTCCGAGGTCATGGCCGAGGTGCAGGCGCGCCTGGCCACGACCGCGCTACCCGCGGGCCGCAGCCTGGTGCTGCCGATGGTCGGCGACGTGGTCGTCCAGGTCACCGATCCCGCGGGCCGCGAGGTGTGGGCCGCCAGCTCGGCGATCGCGGGCGAGCCCGTGCTCGCGCGCGCGACGGCGGACAACGCGGCGACCACGGGCCTCGCCGCGGTGACGATTCCGCGACCCGCGAGCGCGGCGGTGCTCGCGGTGCTCAGCCAGGCGACGGTGCAGTCGATCACGACCTCGCGCGGGCCCGCGTTGATCTTCGGCTTCGTCGACGGGGCGTCGATCACCCACAGCGTTGGCGACCTACTCGCCAGCGTCGGGGTCTCCTTTCCCCTCTTGCTGGTGGTCGCCGGCGCCCTGATCTGGTTCGGCCTCGGCCTCGCTCTCGCGCCGGTCGAGTCGATTCGCCGGCGCGTCGAGCGCATCGCCGCCCGCGACCTGAGCGAGCGGGTGCCGGTCACCGGCGGGGACGACGAGATCGCCCGGCTCGCTCGAACCGTGAATGAGATGCTCGACCGGCTCGAGTCGGCGAACCGCTTCCAACAGGAGTTCGTCTCCAACGTCAGCCACGAGCTGCGCAGCCCGCTCACCACGCTGCTCGCCACGGTCGAGCGCGCGACGCGACTCTCGGACCACGCGGACTGGTCCGGGGTCGCCGAGACGATCACTCGCGAGGGCCGCCGTCTCGACGCGCTGATCGACGACCTCTTCTGGCTCTCGCGCAACGACGAGGGTCAGATCGAGCTGCGCCGCGTCGACGTCGACCTCGACGACCTGCTCTTCGAAGAGGCCCAGCGGATCCGCGCCATGTCCGAGCTCGTCGTCGACACCTCGACGGTGACGCCGGTGCGCGTGACCGGGGATCCGGCGACGCTCAAGCGCATGATCCGCAACGTCGTGGACAACGCCGCGCGCTACGCGGCCACGACGCTCAGCTTCGAGTCGCGCTACGACGGCGAGGCGGCGGTGGTGCGAATCTGCGACGACGGCGAGGGCGTCGACGTGGCCGCGAGTAGGTCGCTCTTTCGTCGCTTCGTGCGCTCGGACCCGGCCCGGGCCCGCACGTCAGGAGGAACTGGTCTCGGGCTCGCGATCGTCGCCGACATCGCCGCGCGCCACGGCGGCGAGGCCCGCTTCGTCGAAGTCGCGCGCGGAACCTGCCTCGAGCTGCGCGTCGCACGGCGCCCCGGCGGCGACGTCGAGCCTCGGTAGCATGGCGACGTGACTCCGCTCGATCTCGCTCGCCACCTCGCCGGTCCCGTCGGGACCCTCGGCGCCAGCTTCTACTTCGACGCGGGTACCGCGGCGCGAGCCGAGGAGCTCGGTCTCAACGTCTACGAGTTCTACGGTCTCGGCCGAGCCGGCGTCCTCGGCGACGTCGCGTCCGACGACGTCGCGGCGGCCTTTCACTTCTTTCACCCGCGCACGATCAACTTCTTGTGGACGGCCGCGCGCGCGAAGGCCGACCCCGTCGCGATCGCCACCGAGCACGTCGAGGCGGCCTACGCCTTCGCCGACCGGACCTTCGGCGGCCTCGATCCGGCGCTGCTCGCCGAGGTTGCGGCCGCGGCGAAACGAGCCAGTGACGCCGACGAGTCCGGCCGCCACGCCCTCGCCGACGGGTACCGGCGGGTGGCCCCGCCACTCGATCCGATTCACGGCGCCTACCTCGGGATGATTCGGTTGCGCGAGCTGCGCGGCGGGGTCCACATCGAGGCGGTGGTCGAAGCCGGGCTGACGCCGGCGCAGGCCTGCTACCTCGAGGACGCGAGCATCTTCTCACTGCACGGCTACGGCGACGCCGACGTGCCCGAGGTGACCCCGGCGATGTCGGCGGCCAAGGTCGCGGCCGAGGCCGCGACCGATGAGGCGATGGCGGTCTTCTTTGGTGCGCTCGACGACGACGGGCGAGCGTCGCTCGCTCGCGGGGTCGACGCGATGCTCGCCGCTCTGTCGGATCCCGTCGCGCGAACTCGATGACGCCGCGCGTGGGCGCGCGCGACACGCTGCTCACCACCCTCACCGCGGCGGCGCTGCTCGAGACGATCTGGACGATCTATCTCGCCTTTAGCTTGCCGCGCCACTACGTCGCGATCCACTGGCGCCTCGCCTGGGTCGGACTCGACCTCGGCGAGGTCACCACGTTGCTGCTCGCCGCCTGGGCGGCGTGGCGACGACGCGCCATCCTCGGGCTCTTCACCAGCTCGGCCGCCACCATGCTGCTCGTTGACGCCTGGTTCGACGTGACGACGGCTCGCCACGGCGACGAGCTGCAGAGCACGTTAGCCGCGCTCGTGATCGAGGTCCCCTCGGCCCTTGCGCTCTACTGGGTGACCGTGCGCGCGCAGCGCCCGAGCGAGACGCTCGGCAGCGCCCGCGTCGACTGACGAAACAACGTTGAGCGTGTTGCGTCGCGGTCTCGCCACGGGTGCCGCGACGCATTTCGTTGATTCACTCCTTGAAGTGGCCGCGTCGTTCTAGAAGACTCGGCCCGTGACGATGCGGCGACCGACCAACTTCACGCCCCTGCACCACCGGGGCTTTCAGCTGCTCATCGCCGGGCAGCTGGCCTCGAACGTCGGCGACCTCTTCTACGCCGTGGCGCTGCCGTGGTACGTGCTCGCCACGCACGGCGGCGCGCTGCTGCTCGGCACGGTGCTCGCCGCGTACGGCGTCCCGCGCACGGTGCTGCTCGCGGTGGGTGGCCACGCGGCCGACCGGTTCCGACCCTGGAACGTGATGATGGGGGCCGACGCCGTGCGGGCGCTCGCCGTCGCGGGGCTCGCCGTCGCGGCCTTCGCCGGACCGGCACGGGCCTACGTGATGATACCGATCGCGATCGTGCTCGGCGCGGGCGAAGGGATGTTCCTGCCCAGCTCGATGGCTATCGTCCCCTCGCTGCTGCCCGGTGAGGACCTGCAGGCCGGCAACGCACTGGCCTCGGGGTCGAACCAGCTCTCGACGATCCTCGGCCCGGTGTTGGGCGGACTCGTCGTCGCCGCCGTCGGACCGGCGAGCGCCTTCGTCGTTGACGCCGCGTCCTTCGTCGTCTCGGTGGCGGCGCTCGTCGGCGTGCGATCGATCACGCGCCAACCCGTGCCGGCGCGGGTGCCGACAACGGCGAACTCACTCGACGACGACGACGCCGAGACCGCGTCCGTGCCCGCGGCGCCCACGTCGGTGTGGGGGCTGCTTCGCTCGGAGCGGATCTTGCAGCTCATGGTCCTCGTCACGATTGCCGCGAACCTCGGCTTTGGCGGCATGAGCGAAGTCGCCCTGCCCGCCCTCGTGCACGGCCCGCTGCACGACGGCGCGAGTGGCTACGGCCTCGTGATCGCGGCGTTCGGCGGGGGTGCCCTGTTCGGCACCCTCGTCGCCGGCCGGTTCACCGCGATGGCTCGCCCCGCGGTCACGGCGTCGTGGTGCTTTCTCGCGAGCGCGGTCGCGATCGGCGCGGTTCCCTACGTCGGCGGTACCGTGGTCGTGGCGCTCGCGCTCGCACTCTTTGGCGTGGCCAACGGCTTTGGCAACGTAGTCACGATCACGCTCTTTCAGCGCTGGGCCCCGCCGGCGATGATGGGTCGCTTGATGGGCGTGATGATGCTCGCGAGCATGGGGCTCTTTCCGGCCTCGGTCTTCGTCGGCGGGGTCGTCGTGTCCCACGTCGGTCCGTCGGTGTTCTTCCCCCTGGCCGGCGGCGCACTCGCGCTGGCCGTGCTCGCGGCCCTCTCCCAGCGCAGCTGGCGCGAGTTCGGCGCGACCGTTGCCCCGTAGCTAGGTCGCGGTTCGCCGGTCCCGACTCTCGAGGTCGAGCAGGTAGCGCTTCACGTCGAGTCCGCCGCCGTAGCCACCGAGACCCGCGGCCGCGACGACGCGGTGACAGGGCACGATCACCGGCCACGGGTTGGCGTGGTTAGCCTGGCCGACGGCTCGAGCGGCGAGCGGACGACCGACGGCCCGCGCGATCTCGGCGTAGGTGCGCGTCTGGCCGTAAGGGATCGCGCGCAGGGCCATCCACACGTCGCGCTGAAAGTCGGTCGCCTCGTCGTCATCGAGTTGGACGTCGAACTCGCGTCGCTCCCCGGCGAGGTACTGCGCGAGCTGTCGCGCGGCGTCGGCGACGGCTCGCGGCGCGTCGCCGCGGCTCGCGCGGGGATGCTCGTTGGGCATCCAGACGCGCGTGACGACTCGGTCGGTGCCCTCGACGCCCCAGCGCCCGACGGGCGACGCGACGGTAACGGTGGCGTGGACCATCGCACCGTTCTACTACTACGGTTTGGTCGTGGACATCACGAGCACGAGCGGTGGCGTCACGATCGTGGCCGACGACGTCGGCGTTGGCGATCCCGTGCTGGCGCTGCACGGGTGGCCCGACACCGCGTCGCTCTGGGACGAGGTGGCAGCCGGACTCGTCGCGCGCGGGGCGCGCGTTATTACGCCCGACCTGCGCGGGTGTGGACGCTCGGACAAGCCCGCCGACGTTGAGGGCTACGCCATGCACCACCTCGTCGCCGACGTCCTCGCCCTACTCGACGCGGCCGACGTCGAACGTGTGCACCTCGTCGGCCACGACTGGGGGGCGGCGCTCGCGTGGGCCGTCGCCACGTTCGCGCCCGAGCGCGTGACGTCACTCGCCGCCCTCGCCGTTGGTCACCCCACCGCCTTTCGCGAGGGCGGCATCGAGCAGCTGGTGAAGAGCTGGTACACCCAGCTCTTCCTTCGCGAGGGCGTGGGCGAGGCCTTCCTTCGCTACCACGACTACGAGGTGCTGCGTCAGTGGTTCCGCCACCCCCGCGCCGAGTCGGTCATCGCCGAGCTCGAGCGCGACGGCCAGCTGAGTGCGCACCTCAACTGGTACCGCGCGAACCTGCCGGCCGACGCCTTTCTCGTGGCCGCGCCCCGGCTGCCCCCGGTGCGCGTCGCGACCCTCGGGATGTGGGCGAGCGGTGATCGGGCGCTCGGCGAGCGACAGATGATCGAGTCGGCGCGGTACTGCGCGAACGGCTTCACCTACGAGCGACTCGAGGGCTACGGGCACTGGTTTCCCATCGAGGCGAGCGAGAAAGTGACGAAGGTCCTTAGCGATTTTCACGCCTCACCCGGCGAATCACGAATTTGACCACGCAAGACGAGTGGTAGAAAAGAGTGATGAAAATTGCGCTCTGTAGAGAGTCGCGCGCCGGAGAGACTCGAGTCGCGCTCACGCCCGACGCCGTAGCGACCCTCGCGCGCGACGGCTGGGACGTCGTCGTCGAACGAGGGGCCGGCGCGCTCGCCCACTTCACCGACGACGCCTACGCGAAGGCGGGCGCGACGCTCGCCGACCACGCGGTGGGTGACGTCACCCTGCGGGTGAACCCGCCGACCCTCGACGAGGTTGCGCGGCTGGCCGAGGGCTCGCTGCACCTCTCGTTCCTCTCACCGCTCTTGAACCTCGACGTCGTGCGCGCCATGAACGAGCGTCGGGTCACGATCGCCTCGTTCGACCTGCTGCCGCGCATCTCGCGGGCCCAGTACATGGACGCGCTCTCGAGCCAGGCGACGGTTTCGGGGTACCGAGCGGCACTGGCCGGCGCGACCTACTTCGACCGGTTCTTCCCCCTGCTCACGACGGCCGCGGGCACGATCCGGCCGGCCAAGGTCCTGGTGATGGGCGTCGGCGTCGCCGGCCTGCAGGCGATCGCCACCGCGCGCCGACTCGGGGCCAAGGTTCGTGCCTACGACGTGCGCTCGGCGGCCAAGGAAGAGGCCGAATCGGCCGGTGCCACCTTCGTCAAGCTCGGCGTCACCGCCGACGCGGCTGGCGGCTACGCCCGCGAGTTGACCGAGGACGAGCGCGCCCAACAGCAGGCCGCGCTGGTGAGCGAGGTCGCCAACGCCGACGTCGTGATCACGACCGCCGCCGTGCCGGGACGGCGATCGCCGATCCTGGTGACGACGGCCATGGTCGAGGCGATGGGCGAGGGCTCGCTCGTCATCGACATGGCGGCCGACGGCGGGGGCAACTGCGAGCTCACCGTCGCCGGCGAGGTCGTTGACCACGGGGGCGTGCGGATCGTCGGGCTCGCGAACCCGCCGGCCCAGATGGGGGCCCACGCGAGCTTCTTGTTCGCGAACAACGTCCTCAAGCTGCTCGCGCTCTTTGGCGCGAAGGGCCAGCTCGCGCCCGACTGGCGCGACGAGGTCGTGGTCGGGGTGACGGTGGCGCGCGACGGCGCGATCGCCCACGGCCCGACGGCCGAGGCCCTCGGGGTGCCCGCCGTCGCGATCACGCCGGTCGAGAGTGCGAAGGAGAGTGCGTGATGGGTAACGTCCTGCTGCAGTACGCGACGGTCCTGATGCTGGCGATCTTCGTCGGCATCGAGATCATCGCGAAGGTGCCGAGCATCCTGCACACGCCCCTCATGAGCGGCTCCAACGCGATTCACGGCGTCATCCTGGTAGGCTCGATGCTCATCCTCGGCGGCGCCACCTCGAATCTCCAAGAGGTGCTCGGCTTTCTCGCGGTGATACTCGCCACGTTGAACGTGGTGGGCGGCTTCGTCGTCACCGACCGCATGCTCGAGATGTTCAAGCCCAAGGCCGCCAAGCCGGCGGCGACGAAGGACGAGGTGGCTCCGTGAGTCGCGAAACGCTCATCGATCTGCTGTACCTCTTCTCGGCAACGACCTTCGTGCTGGCCCTGAAGGGCCTGGGCAGTCCCAAGCGCGCGCGCTACGGCAACATGGTCGCCGCCTTCGGCATGCTCGTCGCGATCGTGGCGACGTTCTTCAAGTACGTCGACGGCCACGCCCTCTACCACGTGCCCCTGATCCTGCTCGGCATGTTCATCGGCCTGATCGTCGCCGTGCCGGTGGCGCGCTTCGTGAAGATGACCGCGATGCCCCAGCTGGTCGCGATCTTCAACGGCGTGGGCGGCGGCGCGGCCTCGCTGGTGTCGATCACCGAGTTCGTCCACATCAAGTCGACCCACCCGGCGACCTACGTCACCCTCGAGGTGCTGCTCGGGGTGCTGATCGGCACGGTGTCCTTCGCCGGTTCGGCGATCGCCTTCGCGAAGCTCCAAGAGCTCATGACCGGCCGCCCGGTCACCTACCCGGGCCAGCAGGTCATCAACGGCGTGGTCGGCCTCGCGTCACTCGCGCTGATCGTGACCATCCTCGTGACCTCCTCCGAGCCGCTGCTCTGGGTGCTGCTCGCCCTCGCCTTCGTGCTCGGGGTGATCTTCGTGCTGCCGATCGGCGGCGCCGACGTGCCGGTGCTGATCTCGCTCCTGAACGCCTTCACCGGCCTCGCGGTCGCGGCCTCGGGCTTCACGCTCGGCTCGAACCTGTTGATCGTCGCCGGCACCCTGGTCGGCGCCTCGGGTATCTTGCTCACTCGCCTGATGAGCAAGGCCATGGGTCGAAGCCTCCCCAACATCCTCTTCTCGGCCTTCGGCGCGACGGTGACCGCGAGCGGGGACACCCAGCGCGCCGACGGGCGAAGCGTCCGCTCGGGCACGCCCGAGGACATCGCGATCCTGCTCGGCTTCGCGAGCCGGGTCGTCTTCGTGCCCGGTTACGGCCTCGCCGTCTCCCAGGGCCAGCACGTCCTGCGCGAGCTGGCCGACGAGCTCGAGAAGCGCGGCATCGAGGTCTTCTACGGCATCCACCCCGTGGCCGGTCGCATGCCCGGCCACATGAACGTGCTGCTCGCCGAGGCGAACGTCCCCTACGAGCAGCTCGTCGAGATGGACGAGGCGAACTCCGAGCTGCAGACGGCCGACGTCTGTCTCGTGGTGGGGGCGAACGACACGGTCAACCCGGCCGCCACCGACGACGCGACCTCGCCGATCTACGGGATGCCGATCATCCACGCCGACCTCGCCGAGAACGTCGTCTTTCTCAAGCGCTCGATGCGCCCGGGCTTCGCCGGGATCGAGAACGAGCTGCTCTACAACCCCAAGACGACCCTCGTCTTCGGTGACGCGAAGGACACGCTCACCAAGATGGTGGCCGCGGTGAAGGCGAGCTAGGGCGCCCTCGCGCGCTCGACACTGATCACGTACTGTGGCCTTTTGCAACTGCGTGGGGGGTTGATCATGAAGGCATCGCGCTGCGTGGCGGCACTCGTCGTGCTGTCGAGTGTCGGGGTGGCCAGCGCGGCGAGCGCGACGCTCGGGCGGTCGACGCGTTCGTCGCACCGCGAGGTCGCCCACGCGACACCCACCGGTAACCGCGCCGTCATCGCCTACTACCGAACGGTCGTCGCCGCGACCGTGGCCGCCGACGGCGCGCGGTACACCTACGGCGCGTCGGCGCCACTAGACCGGGTGAGGCTGGCCGCCAAGGGGGGCTGGAGCGTCTACAGCGGGTCGTGGCCCCACCCCGGCTACTACCCCGTCGACGACACCTTCTTCGTGGCGGCGAGCGGCGGACGCGTCACCTTCGTCACCGACACGATGACCTGGGGTGGTCAGGGACCGACCTTCAGTCCCTTTGGCGAGGTGCTCACCGCGCGCGGTGAGGTGGAGCTGTACGGCAACGCTGCCGCGTCGACGACGCCGACGCAGAACCAGCGGTTCAGTCAAACCTGTGGGGGGCCGGTGCACGGCCCCGTCGCCGGATTCACCAAGGTGGGCGTCGCGTCGGGCTACGGCCTCTACGGCGACTTTCGCTCGATGAAGCGGGTCGGGCCGAACGAAGTGGTCGTCTCCACCTACCCCTACGGCAAGGGCCACGTCGCGACCGAGACCGACGTGATCGATCGGGCGACGCACCTGCCGGTGAGCGGCGTCACGACCGTGAGCGGCGCGCCCGGCCAGCCCGCCTACACGATGCGCTGGTCGGTCGCGTGGTACCACACGCCCCTCTACGTGCCTCGCACGAACGGGGTCTGCGCGTCGATAAGCCCCGGTATCGCCGTCTAGGTGCCGGCGGGACCGCTCGCGCGGCGACGTCGCCGATCAGTAGCCGTAGCCGCCCGATGACTTCGTGGTGGTGGTCGTCGTGCCGCTCACCTTCTTCGGCGCCGCCTTCACCACGGCGACGGCGAAGCCGCCGACGCCCTGGCCCGTGACCTCGCCGGGCCGCTTGTCCGAGGTCCACCGGTAGAGGGGCCGACGGTGCCAGGTCACCTGGTAGGTGCCGTTGGAGCGGCGAAAGACGCCGAGTCCGCCGACGCCACGGCCGACCGGCACCACGCCCTTGGGCACGGTGAGCGGTGGCCACAGGGCGAGACAGGTCCCGGTGCAGTTCGACTGGTCGGCCCGGTCGTTGTGGTAGGTGTAGAGCGCGAAGCCCTTCGTCGTGACCAGGTAGGTCCCGTCGGCGGCGTTGTGGCGCGTCGCGACGACGACCTCGCGCCGGGCGGCGCCGAGCGCGGGGGCGCCAATGGCGAGCAGCGAGAGCGCGGCGGCGCCGACTACCAGGCGGCGCCGGCTGAGGAGACGAATCATGGTCCTCCCTTCGAGGCGGGTGGTCGCCCGCCGTCAGGGGCATGGTACGGCGACTCGCGCGACGACGGTCAGTCGGGTGCCGCGCGAAGGCTGTGAATCGTCTTATCTCGACGTCGATCAGGGCGCGTCGAAGCCGGTGAGCTCGTTCAAGCGCGCGAGCACGTCGGCCCCGAGGGTCGTCACCGCCGCGGCGTTGGCGCGCACCTGGTCGGCGTTCGAAGCCCCGGCGATCACCGAGGCGACGCGCTCGTGGTCGAGGAGCCACGAGAAGGCGAGGGTGAGTATGGCCACGTCGATCGAGTCGGCGTACTCGAGCAGCGCCGCCACTTTCGCCTGGAACGAGTCCGAGAGCCAGTGAACGCTGCGTTCGGCCGACATCAGCGAGAGCCGCGTGCCCTCGGGCAGCGGCTCGCCCGGGCGAACCTTGCCGGTGAGCAGTCCGTTCGCGAGCGGGTAGTAGGGCAGCAGGGCGACGCCGAGCTCGTCACAGGCGTCGAGCACGCCGTCGCGCTCGACCTCGCGCGCGAGCAGCGAGTACTGGTTCTGAATCGAGGCGAAGCCGGGGCGATCACCGGCCGCGGCTCGCGCGGCGCGCAGCTGGTCGGCGGTGAGGTTCGAGCAGCCGATCTCGCGCACGTGGCCCGCCTCGACGAGCTCGTGGAGCGCCCCAAGGGTCTCCTCGATCGGCACCGTCTCGTCGGGGTAGTGCAGCTGGTAGAGGTCGATGTAGTCGGTGCCGAGGCGACGCAGCGACGCCGCGCAGGCCTCGCGCACGTAGGCGGGACTCGCGCCGTAGTGCGCGTCGTCGATCGGCATGCCGAACTTGGTCGCGACGACGGCCTCGTCGCGCCGCGACGCGAGGGCCTGGCCGAGGTAGACCTCGGACTGGGTCGCGCCGTAGACGTCGGCCGTGTCAAAGAAGTTGACGCCGGCGTCGAGCGCGGCGTGCACGACCTCGGCCGAGTGGCGCGCGTCCAAGCGGCTACCGAAGTTGTTGCAGCCGACGCCGACCACCGAGACCGAGAGCGAGCCGATGCTGCGCCGTTGCATGGAACCTCCTACGCCCTCGAGTGTAGGCAATGGCCCGACGGCGGGCCCGCGGGTACGATGGGGACAAAAGGAGCGCCATGAAGATCACCGTCAACTACGACCTGTGCACGAGCAACGCCGTCTGCATGGGCATCGCCCCCGAGGTCTTCGAGGTGCGCGACGACGGCTTCTTGTACGTGCTGAACGACAGCCCCGGCCCCGAGTTCCTCGAGCGGATGCGCGAGGCGGTCGCGAGCTGTCCGAACGGCGCCATCTCGCTCGTCGAGTGAGCGCCGTTCGGGTTCGCTTCGCCCCGTCGCCGACGGGCTTCTTCCACGTCGGCTCGGCGCGCACGAGCCTCTTCAACTGGCTCTTCGCGCGCCACCACGGCGGCGCCTTCGTGCTGCGCATCGAGGACACCGACGTCGAGCGCAACCGCGACGAGTGGCGAGACGGGATCATCTCGGCGATGGCCTGGCTGGGACTGGACTACGACGAGGGTCCGGTGCTGCAGTCGAGTCTGGTGGCCGACCACGCGGCCGCGGCCGAGGCCCTCTACGACGCCGGCTACCTCTACGCCTGTGACTGCTCGCGCGAGGCCGTCGAGGCGCGCTCGGCCGGCCGGCCCGGCTACGACGGGTTCTGTCGGGACCGGGGCCTACCGCGATCCGAGCGCACCGCGTTGCGCTTTCGCGCGCCCGACGACGGCGAGACGATCGTGCACGACCTGATACGCGGCGACGTCACCTTCGCCAACGCGAGCTTCGAGGACTTCGTGGTCGTTCGTCCGAACGGCGCCGTGCTCTACCCGCTCGCCAATCTCGTGGACGACCGCGGCGCCGCGATCACCCACGTGATCCGCGGCGAGGACCTCTTGCCGACGGCGCCCAAGCAGGTGCTGATGTGGGAGGCCCTCAACCGCTGCCGCGGCGTCGAGCCGGTCCCGCTGCCCCGCTACGCCCACCTGCCCATGCTCGTGAACGAGCAGCGCAAGAAGCTCTCCAAGCGCAAGGACCCCGTCGCGGTCGAGTCCTACCGCGACCAGGGCTACCTGCCCGACGCCTTCGTGAACTACCTGGCCCTGCTCGGCTGGAGTCCGCGCGGCGAGGAGATCGCGAGCCGCGACCTCCTCGTCGAGCAGTTCGACCTCGCCGACGTCTCGCACTCGCCAGCCTTCTTCGACGTGAAGAAGCTCACGCACCTGAACGGCGAGTACCTGCGCGCGCTCGCCCCGGCCGCCTTCGTCGAGGCGGCGCGCCCCTGGGTCGCGCCGTGGTCGAGCGACTGGGCGCCCGCGACGCCACCCCCGTGGCGCGAGGACGAGTTCGATCCCGAGCTCTTCGTGCGCGTGGCGCCCCTCGTCCACGAGCGCGTCGCCACGCTCGGCGAGGTGGCGCCGATGGTCGCCTTCTTCTTCACCGAGGTCGAACCCGACGAGGCGGCCTTCGCCAAGGCGATCGGTTCGGATCCCCTCGGCCAGACCATGCTCGCGGTCGCCATCGAGCGATTCGCCGAGCTCGACTGGACGAGCGAGGCGCTGCACGCGGCGACCGCCGAGCTCGGCTCGGCGCTCGGGCTGGCGCTTCGCAAGGCGCAGGCGCCGATTCGCTGTGCGGTGACCGGCTCGCTCGTGGGCCCGCCGCTCTTTGAGTCACTCGAGATCCTCGGTCGCGACGTGGTCCTGCGTCGCGTGCGCGAGGCCCTGGCGCGCGCGTGATCTTCTGGCCGCTCAAGCTGGCCCTGCGCATCGCGAGCGCGCTGCTCAGCGTGATCGTGCTCTACTTCGGGGTCACCTTCGTCCAGATCTGGCTCACCGGGCGGCACCACTCGAGTGCCGACGCCCAGGCGATCCTCGTCTTTGGCACCGCCGAGCTGAACGGCCGGCCCTCGCCCGAGCTGCGGGCCCGACTCGACGATGCCCTTGCCCTCTACGACGCCCACCGCGCGGCGTGGATCGCGGTCACGGGAGGCAACCGGCCCGGCGACCACTACACCGAGGCCGGCGTGTCGGCGACCTACCTCGAGGCCCACGGCGTCGCCAAGCGCCGCATACTCGTGGGCGGCGGCGACGACACCTGGCAGAACGTGACGTCGGTCGCCGGACAGTTGCTCGCTCGGCACCTGCGAACGGTACTGGTAGTGACCGACCCCTTCCACGAGGACCGCGCGATGGCCAACGCCTCGGCCCAGGGGCTTTCGCCGCTGCCCGCGCCGGTCTCCAACTCGCCCACGCGCGACTTCTCGCTGTGGCGCTACTACCTCAAAGAGACGATCGCCGTCGGCCTCGGGCGCATCGTTGGCTACGGCACGCTCAGCTCGTGGTCCCAGGGACTGCACCTGCCCCTCGCGGTTGGCGGTTAGCCGAACGGCTCGGGTAGGATTGCCGAGCCCTTCGGGGGTGGTGTAATCGGCAACACAACTGGTTCTGGTCCAGTTATTCAGGGTTCGAATCCTTGCCCCCGAGCGAAGCGACGGCTCGCCGTCGATTCAGGGTCCCATCGTCTAGTGGCCTAGGACATCACCCTCTCAAGGTGGAGGCACGGGTTCGAATCCCGTTGGGACTGCGTGTGAAATCTGTCACGTCATCGTGAACAGTTGAACCTGTGCAGAGCGAACGAACTCGAGTCTCGTCGTGCGCGATTCGTCACCGGGTAGCCGTTCGCCGCCGGGCCGCGACGCCATGGCGGCTCGTGGGGTAGTCGCCGTCTCGAACGAGTCGACGACGGCGCGGCCCGATGATCCACGGTAGGCTGGCGAACCTGCCTAGATCGTCAAACGAAATGGAACGGTGCCGCATGGATGTACCAGCTGGGGACGTGCGGGCGTGTCACTGGTGGCGACCGCTCACGGTCGCCTTCGTCGGCGGGGACGGCGAGTCATCGGCGATGGTGGCGTTTCGGGACCAGTTGCGGCGTTCGTTTCTCGACCAGGGACACTCCATTGTCACCACGGACGAGGTCGCCATCGACCTGCTCATTGATAGCGTGACGATCCCCGACGGTCCCGCGCCACTGGCGAAGCGGATTCCCGAGCGGTCCCAGCCGCTTATGCTGACCGTGACCAAGGACCATCAGCTGCGTCGTCGACCGCACAATCTGGTCGTCCTGGTCAGCGTCGGCGAGTCGCTGGGTGACTGGTCGCACGTGGACGTGGTCACCACCGCGCGAGTGGCCATGGCCAAGATCGGTTCACCGAAGATTGTCTTCGTGTCTGGTCCCGAGGCGAGCGAGGTCACGTACTGCACCCTCGAAGGGGGCCACCCCACCGAGACCGTCGCGAAGGTTGAGGGACTTCGTGATCGGCTGGTGGCGAGCGCGAGCGCTCACGAAGTTGGCGGGCAGTTCGACGTCCACCGCGACGCCATCACCCAGGCGTTGTGGCGTGAGACGACGATTCCTGATGACATCGTGCGCGCGGGCCACCGGATGGATCAGCTGGGCTTGCTGCCGCGGCCCCAACAGATCTCGGACTACGTGTCGGCGCCGATGGCTCGCGTGTACCAGCGGTACTTGGGCTTGAAGGGTTTCAGCGAGGGCATGTTGTTCGCGCTCGACCCCGCCACGCAGACCACGATGGTGACGGCGTCGGGCAGCTGGGACGTCGACAAGCGAGCGCTGCAGCGCGACGAGGTCACGGCGTTGTCGGGCATCGTCGGCGGTCGCGTGCAGGTCCACGCGCCAGTTGGCGTGCGGCCGAAGGGGCCGTCAGTCGAAGCGCTCGAAGTGCTGTCACTCCTCGGGGCCGCACCCCGGGTCCGCCTGTCGCCCGACGGATCCGGCCGGTGGCGACTCGACCCCGACGGCGAGATCGAGGTGCCGATCATTCGCGCCGGTATTCACGCCCACGTTGGCGTCGTCTCCGCGGACGACCGCGTCGTGGAGACCATTGAGCCGGACCGCGCGAACTACCCCTTTGGCTTTGGCTGCGGCACCGACTTGATGTGCGAGGTGGCCCGCAGCACCGCCGAGCGCTCGTGCGCGATCAATGACCCGAGCGACCCCCGGCGCTACGTTCGCTGGCCCATGCTCTACCACGGCGAGATGGTGATCGAGCTCTGGAAAGAGGGTGCGGCGAGCGTCACGTTCGACGGCCTGCTCGACCTGTTCGACGAGGTGTCGGGCCCCGCCATCGACTTTCGCTCCGATCACATCGACCAGCCGCGGTGATGGTGCGTCGGTGCCCGAGTCGGCGTCGTGGGCGGTCAGCCATTGCCTCGAGTGAGGACCGACCTGCCGTGACGTTCTCGGTCCGCCGCGTGAGCGCCACGGCTGCGCCACTCGACTGGCTATCTCGCGGCATCGGGTTCGCCCCTGACGCGTGGGCACGGTAGCGGTGGCGAGCGGCACGCCGGGGCCGCCGGCGCGCTACCTCGCCCGGTGGGAGGTAGGCGACGTGCGCGGCGTCGTCGTCGTGATCGACGTCCTGCGGGCCTTTACGACGGCCGCGTACGCGTTCGCCTCGGGCGCGTCGGCCATCTGGCTCGTCGGCACGGTGGCGGACGCGCTTGCCATGGCCCGCGAGATTCCGAACTGTCTCACGATGGGCGAAGATCACGGTCGACGGCCGGCCGGATTCGACTTCTCGAACTCACCCGTCGAGGTCGCCAGCGCCGACCTCGACGGGCGGGTCCTCGTCCAGCGCACCTCGGCGGGGACCCAGGGCGCCCTCGCGGCGAAGCGCGCCGAGCGGCTCTTCGCCGCGAGCCTGGTGTGCGCCTCGGCCACGGCCGCGGCGGTCACCGAAACCGGCCTCGGGGTTCCCACCTACGTCATCACGGGCCGTTTCCCCGATTCGCCCAGCGGCGGCGGCGACGACCTCGCCACGGCGCAGTTGATCGAGCGCGCTCGCCGGGGCGAGCCGCTGCAGATCGCCGAAACGAGCGACGCGGTCGCCCACTCCGTCTGGGCGAAGCGCATGGCGGAGATGGACGTTGGCGACGTCCATCCCCACGACATCGCGTACGCGGTCGACGTCGATCGATTTGACATCGCCATGGAGGTGCAGCGGGCGGACGCCGGCCTTCGCCTGGTAGCGCGACCCGCGAGTTGACGCGACAGCACCGCGCTCACCCCGCTCGGGCTCGAGGCGTGTGACGCTGCGGCCCAGCGTCGAGGACGAGCCAGCCCGTCTCGTCGGCGCGACAACGCGCACCGGACCGCGCTCGCGAACGCGTCCCTAGAGGTCGTTGCCGGCGTAGGAGAGGTTGAAGCTCTTGTTCACGAGCGGGAAGTCCGGCACGATCGTGTCGGCGAGCGCGATGGCCAGGGCCGGCCAGTTGAGAAACGACGGGTCGACGACCTTCAGGCGGCGCACCCGGCCGCCCTCGAGCTCGACGCGGTGCACGACCGGGCCGCGCCACCCCTCAACGATCCCGACGCCGGCGCCGCGCCCGTCGAGCCCCGGCCGCGACGCGGCGCTGGGGCCGAGTCGCGCGATGGCCGCGCGAAGCAGGCCGGTAGAGTCCGCGATCTCCTCGCGGCGCGTCTCGTAGCGCGCGAGCACGTCACCGGCGTCCCTGACGTGTACCGTGGCGAGCGACGGGCCGGCAACCGGATGGTCGCGGCGCGCGTCGAGATCGACGCCCGAGGCCCGTCCGACCAGCCCGACGACGCCGAGCTCGCGCGCGGCCGCGGGCGCGAGCACGCCGGTCCCGCTGAAACGGTCCCGGACGATGCTCTGGGCGAGCGTGAGTGCGCCGAGGGCCTCGACGCGCTCGTCGATCTCGTCGAGCTCGGACTCGCTCGGCCAGTCGAGCACGGTCGCGCCGCCGGGTACGACGACGCCGCGCAGCAGTCGGTGGCCGCTCACGCGCTCGTTGATGCGCAGCAGTCGCTCGCGCAGCGCGAGGGCCCGCGCCTGGGCGATCCCGAAGCCGACGTCGTTGGCGAGGGCGCCGAGGTCGGCCACGTGGTTGTAGAGCCGCTCGAGTTCGAGGGCGACGGTGCGCCGATTCTCGACGTCGGGTTCGACGTCGAGGCCGAGGGCGTCCTCGACCGCGCGCACGAAGGCGAGTCCGTGGCCAACGGCGCTGTCGCCCGAGATCCGCTCGGCGACGCGCAGGGCCTCGTCGACGGTGTAGCCCTCGACGAGGCGTTCGATGCCCTTGTGGGTGAACCAGAGGCGGGCCTTCATCTTGAGGATCGTCTCGCCGACGACCGAGAAGCGGAAGTGGCCCGGCTCGATCAGGCCCGCGTGGACCGGGCCGACCGGGATCTCGTAGACGCCGGGGCCTTCGACCTCGATGAAGGCGAAGCCGCCGTCGTCGGCCAGCCGCGCCGGCGCGTCGCCCGCGTTCGCCGCCATCGGGTGGTACCACGCGGGCCAGTGGGCGTGACGCACGAGGGCTCGGCGCTGGGGGTGGCCCTCGGGGACAAAGCCGAAGAGGTCGTAGAGCTCGCGCTCGAAGCGGCTGGCGCTAAAGGAGACGGCCGCGAGTGAGGGCAGTCGCCGCGCGCGCGGGTCGAGGGTGGCGTGCAGTTCGACCGGCGGGCGCCCCGGCGCGAGAAAGACGTAGACGACCCGTGGCCCGAACTCATCGTCGTGGCCCGCGACGAGGGCGAGCCGGTAGCCCCCGGTGAGCAGTCCCGTCGCCTCGCCGACGAGTTCCTCGAGCCCGACGACGCGGGGGTCGCCCGTCACGCGACCACCCGCGCAGCGAGCGCGATGAGGTGGGCGAGTGGCCAGGCGACCAGACCGATCCAGACGGCCGCGCCGAGGGCGAGCCCGAGCGGGACGACGAACGAGACCGGGCTCGTCGTTGACGCGTCGCTCGGGCCGAGGAGCATCGTGCGCGCGTGCGCGAACATCGCGGCGACCACGACCGCGAGCACGGCGAGCACGTCGCCGGCGATCCACCACAGCCCGGCGTCGGCTTCGGCGCGCAGCATCGTGAGCTCACTCAAAAAGAGGCTGAACGGCGGCAGCCCCACGAGGCCGGCGAGGCCGAGCGCGAAAAGCCCGCCGACGGCGGGCCGACGCGCGAGCAGGCCCCCCAGCGCGCCGAGGCGGGTGGTGCCTTCGAGTCGAAGTACCTCACCGGCGTCGAGGAAGAGCACACCCTTCACGAGTCCGTGCCCGAGGACGTGCAAGAGCACGCCCGACAGCGCCAGGGGTCCGCCGACCGCGCCGGCGACCGTCATGATGCCCATGTTCTCCATCGTCGAGTAGGCGAGCATCCGTTTGAGGTCGCGCTGGACGAGGAGCATCGACGCCGCGACGACGAGCGTCGCGAGCCCAATCACGAGTACGAGCACGCGGGGAAACGTCGGGCCGAGTGCGCCGACCGCGACCACCCGCAGGCGCAGGATGGCCGACAGCGCGACACTGAGCAAAACGCCCGACATCAGCGCCGAGACGGGGGCCGGCGCCTGGCCGTGGGCGTCGGGCAGCCAGCTGAAGAGCGGGACGAGCCCGGCCTTGGTGCCGTAGCCGAGCACCAGCAGGGTGAAGGCGACTCGCACGACGGGAGCGTTCAGCTGGCCGGCGTGCGCGACGAGCGTCGTGAGGTCGAGGGGACTCGCGAGGTGGGCGTGGACACCCGCGAGGTAGACGAGCACCGTACCGAGAAAGGCGATGGCGATGCCGACCGAGCAGATGATGATGTACTTCCAGGACGCCTCGAGGGCGCTCGGCGTGCGGTGGTGACCCACGAGGAAGGTAGTCACCACCGTCGTCGCCTCGATCGCGACCCAGAGCACGCCCACGTTGTTCGCGACCACGGCGAGCAGCATCGTCGCGATGAAGGCCTGGACGAGCATCGAGTAGCGCGCGGCGTGACGCCTCGTCGAGTGGCCACTCGCCACGTCGTCGGTCAGGTAGCTGACGCTGCGCACCGTCGCGAGCACGGAGACGGCGCCGATAACGATGACCATGAAGGCGCCCAGGGCGTCGACGCGCAGCACGCCGTCGTTGAGGGGACCCGACGCCTCGACGCGCGCGGCGAGGGCGATCCCGAGGGCGAGGACGATGCCGGCCGCCAGCGCGCCGAGCCACGCGACGGCTCGGCGCCACGGGGCAGCCAACGCCACCAACCCCGCCACCAGCGGTGCCGCGAAGAGGGCGAACACCATCAGTCGTGCAGGCTCGCCAGTTGGTCGAGGTCGCGCACCCCGATTGCGGAGAGCCTCGCGAAGAGCACCCGCAGTACCACGACGCCAAAGAGGATGTCGAGGGAGGAGCCGAGCTCGACGATGACTGGCACCCCGCTCGTGACGAGGAAGGCCGTCAGCGCCACCCCGTTGTCAACGAGCAGCAGTCCAACGATCTGACTCAGCGCGCGCCGACGCGCGACCATCATGAAGAAGCCGATCAACACGGTCGCCAACCCGAGGGGCACCAGCCGACCGCTCGGCCCGCCGACGATGGCGACGATCGGACGGGCGGCGACGAAGGCCACGAGGGTCAACAGTCCGGCGATGACGAGCGAGGCGGGAACGTTCACGAGGGGATCGCTCTCTCGCGCGTCGGGCGAGGCCGACGCCACGCGGGCGAGCAGAGCCGGGATGAGCACGGCCTTTACCCCGAGGACGAGGGCCGCGACGACGACGAGCCCCGCGTCGCGCTCGTGGACGGCGAGCAGGGTTGCGACGGCGCCGAGTCCGACGCCCTGGACGACGAGGGCGAGCAGGATCGAGCGCAGCCGGCGCCGCCAGAGCGCGACGACCGCGGCGACGGTGACGACGACCGCCGCACTCGCCAGGGCGTTGGCGAAGCCGCTCACCGCATCACCGCGCCCGTGACGACGCCGAACACGGCCAAGATGAACCCGCCGGCGAGCAGTTCGGGCAACCGAAAGAGCCGCAGTTTGGCCGTGGTGACCTCAAAGACCGTGACCGCGACGCCGAGCACGGCGACCTTGGCCACGAGGACCGCGGCGCCCAGGGCGAACCCGCCGGCGCCGCTCGCGGCGACGCCCCAGGGCGCAGCCAGGTTGGCGAAGAGCCCGAGCCAGATCACGAGGCGCATCGACTCGCCGAGGGTCACCAGCGCGAGGTCCGGGCCGCTGTACTCGAGGATCAGAGCCTCGAAGATCATCGTGAGCTCGAGGTGCGTCGAGGGGTTGTCGACGGGAAGCCGGCCGCTCTCGGCGAGTATGACGACGACGAATGAGCCGAGCGCGAGTAGGTGGCTCGGTCCGACGAGCACCGGCGCGTGACGCGCGCCGTCGGCGACGATCGCGACGAGGTTGGTCGAGTGCAGCGGCAGCGAGAGCGCGAGCACCGCTACGAGCAGTGCCGGCTCGACCAACGCCCCGATCGTGAGGGCTCGACTGGCCCCCATGCCGCCGAAGGCCGTCCCGGTGTCGAGGGCAGCGAGCGCGAGGACGACGGAGCCGACGAGCAGGGTAAAGATCACCGCGACGAAGTCGGTCGAGTTCGCGAGCGGCGGGGCGAGGGTGGCGAGCGGGGCGAGGACGGCGACCGCTCCCGCGGTCGCGACGACGACGAGGGGAGCGAGACCGAAGATCCAGCTCGACTCGGTCGGCCGCACGCGCTGCTTGGTGGCGAGCTTCACGAGGTCGCGCCAGGGCTGGGTGATCCTCGGACCGTCTCGGCCCTCGAGCCGGCTGCGTACGCGTCGCATCAGGCCGAGCAGCAGCGGACCGCCGAGGACAACCAGCGCGAGCTGCAGCGCGCCCGCGACGAGGCGAGTCGCGTTCACGAGACGACCACCAGCACGACGACGAGGGTCACGAAGCCGTAGGCGAGGTAGCGGTGCACCGAGCCGTTGGCCAGGCCCCGCGCGCGCTCGCCCCACCACGTCGCGAGACGCAACACCGGTCGGTAGAGCCGGCGCTCGACGACGTCGTCGTCGGCGCTGGCGTAGGCGACGCGCTCGACGTAGTACCGGCTCTCGACGGCGTGGCTGACGTCGAGGTCGTGCTGGGGAGCGAGCACGTCGTCAAAGACCCGTTGGAGGGGTTCGGCGAAGGACGTCGCCGTGTACTGCATGCGCGCGCTGAGTACGGCGCGCCCCGAGCCCCAGGGCTCGAAGGTGCGCCGCCGCGGGGCGCGTCGGGGCCCGGCGCTGTGACGAAGCACGGCGAGGGCGGCCGTCGCGAGCACCGCTCCCAGGGCCAGCGCGAGCGGGTCGACGGCGCCGCGCAGTGCGCCGAGGTGCAGTCCGGTGACCGAGGCGGCGAGACCGGACCGGTTCGGCTGCATCGTCGCCGCGGCGCGGCGCACGGCGGCGACGGCGAGCTCGGGCACGACGCCGATGGCGACGCAGGCGAGCGCGATCAGCGCCGGACCGATGCGCATGGGGAGGGGAACCTCGGTCGCCGTCGCGGCGGCGTCGCTGCGCGCACGACCGAAGAAGCCGATGCCGAGGGCTTTGACGACGGCGACGATCGTGAGTCCACCGGTCAGCGCGAGCGCCCCGACGAAGACGGTGGTCGCCACGGTCGTCACCGGGCCCGCGCCCGTGAGTCCGTGCACGAGACTCTGGACGACCAGCCACTCGGCGGCGAAGCCGTTGAGTGGCGGCAGGGCCGCGGCGGCGAGTCCTCCGACGAGCACCAGGACCGTCGTGACGGGCATCGTGCGCGCGAGGCCGCCGAGCCGGTCGAGGTTGCGCTCGCCCGTCGCGTACTGCACCGAGCCGGCGCCAAGAAAGAGAGTCGACTTGTAGAGGGCGTGGCTCGTGACGAGGAAGAGCGACGCGAGCAGGGCGAGACTCGCCGCCGCGCGGTGGTGATCGGTCGCAAAGAGCCCCGAGGCGGCGAGGCCGATGACGACGAGACCCATGTTGTCGCTCGTGGAGTAGGCGAGCAGTCGCTTCACGTCGGTGCTCGTGGCGGCGTAGAGCGAGCCGTAGAGGGCCGAGGCGACGCCGACGAGTCCCGCGACGAGCCACCACCACGGCGACCCGACCCCGAGCAGGGTCCGCGCGAGCAGGATCCCGTAGATCCCGAGGCCGACCATGGCGCCCGAGAGCAGGGCCGAAGCGGGCGCCGGCGCCTCGGCGTGGGCGCGCGGCAGCCAGACGTGAAAGGGGACGAGGCCGGCCTTCGCCCCAAAGCCCGCGAAGAGCGCGAGAAAGATGGCGCCGCGCGCCGACGCGGGCAGGTGCCCGGCGCTCGCGGCGATCGCGGCGAAGCTCGGACTCTTCGCGTGCGCGGCGAGCGCGACGAGGCCGAGCGTGATCGCGCCGGCGCCACCCTGGGTCATCGCGCCGTACCACCACGCGGCGTGGCGGGCCTCGTCGCGACGCGCGTGGTCGTGGGCGACGAGCGCGAGCGACGCGAGCGCCATGAGCTCCCAGAGGACGAGGAAGGTGACGTCGTCACCGGCCGCCGGCACGAGCAGCAGGCAGGTGACGAAGAGTGCGTAGGCGGCGACCGCGCTGCGCGAGCGCAGCGCGTGGCGCTGGTAGCCGAGCCAGTGGATCGTCGCGGCGAGGGCGACGACGGCGCTCGTGAGGCTAAAGAGCGCCCCGAGCGCGCTCAGCTCGACCGTTGCGCCGCTGAAGGGCAGAACGCTTACCACGTGGCCGTCCACGGCGCGGCCCGTGGCGAGCACCGCGATCGACGCGGTGGCGCCGGCGACGATCGCGACCGCGAGACAAGCGGCCGACGTCGCGACGCGGTACCGCGCCGGCGCGAGGCTCGCGACGGCGCCGAGCGCGCCAAAGATGACGACGACGCCGAGTGCGATCACCGGTCCGTCAAGCGCCGCAGCGCGGCGAGGATGTCGTCGGGGTGGGGTGGGCAGCCGGGGATCTCGAGGTCGACGGGCACCACGTCACCGACCGCTCCGGCGACGGCGTAGGCGCCGGCGAAGACCCCGCAGTTCCGCGCGCAGTCACCGAGGGCGATCACCAGGCGCGGTTCGGGCATCGCGAGGTAGGTGCGCTCGAGCGGTGAGGCCATGTTGCTCGTGACCGGGCCGGTCACGAGCAGTGCGTCGGCGTGGCGCGGCGACGCGACGAGGCGCACGCCGACTCGCTCGGCGTCGTACACCGGTCCGAAGACCGACGCGATCTCGAGCTCACAGCCGTTGCAACTGCCGGCGTCCACGTGACGCAACTGCAGCGAGTGGTGCAGTGCGGCTGACGCTGGGTGCGGCGCGGAACGCTCACGCAGGCGTTCGCTCACTCGCCGACGTCTCGTCCAACTCGTCACCAGTGAGCGAATCATCCACTATCCCGTTACGCTGCGCAGGCCTCGGCCGTCGCGTTAGAGCGATCGTAGCACCGAGGTAGGTTGCTCCTCGGTGGCGACGCGCCGATGCCGGCGCTGGCCCAGCGGAGCGCGTTTCGTGCGGTCCGCTGAGGCGATGAGGCGTCGATGAAGGCATTATCGAGGAACTGGCAACGACGACCAGGACGATGCATCACGAGCGCACTCCATGCGCGGCCGTGATGAGGCCCGCCGACGAAGTTCGCGCAACGGCTGTCCAATTTGTGGACAATTCTCTGACAAGTCGGACGAATTGTCGATTTGTCGTGCCATGCTCGCTCCGGCCCCGCTTTTCGCGGAGTGACTCGGCTTCGGCTGGGGTGGCCCTTCTCTAGCATGCCCTTGCGTGATAGGGCCACGTCCCGACGCTAGCCGTGGTCCATCGGCGCCGACGGTATTCGCGTCGTGTCGCGGCGACCTCACCAGTCCCGATCGCCGCCGATCGACCCCGTTCCCAGAGTTGAGCGGAAGTTGACGCTCGCTAGAGCGGCCCGTGGATTTGGTTTTCGACACTGGAAAACGTGCAGTTCACTACGCAAGGGCAGCGTGCTTCCGGGTCAACCAAGGTTGCGGCGCGTCGAGTCGCACTCGCGGTGGGTGTCGCGGTGTCGGCCTTCGGCGCGTACGCGCTGGTCGTCGTGCCGTCACTCACTGGCGCCACGAGCCACGCCAGCTCACCCACGAGCGCGCGGCCCTTGAGCGTCGTCGCGCGGCGCGCGGCGGTGGGATCGCGTGGCGGGTTCAGCGCGGCCTCCGCCACGCCAGCGATGGCCGTTCGTCGCGTTGATCATCCGACGTCGGCGCGCACGACCCCGTCGGCGCACCTCACCGCGCTGCGCACCACCCCTGGCGCAAGAGTCCACACCGCGGTTCGTTCGACGGAGGCCACATCGGCGAACGTCGCCACTGTTCATCCCGTCACGACGACGCCGGTATCGCGCGCCACCCCGACGTCGGGGCGTTCCACGTCGCCAACTACGAGCGCAACGACGCGGCCCGTCGCCGCCACGCCCGCCGTCGCCCCCGTGTCGGGTGCGGCGGCGACGCTCGCCGCGCATCTCAACCCTGCCGTCAACATTGCGCCCAATCCCGACTTCCTGCAGGCGGGCAACTGCACCCAGACGGGCTCGACGTGGACGTGTGACAACCCGTGTCTGACCTCGACGCTCACGTGGCCGGCCTTCACCGACGGAGTGGCCTGTACGAACTACGTCCTCCAGGCGATCGACAACGCCCGCGCGGTCGAGCACCTCGGACCGATGACTTTGCCGAGCAACTGGTACAGCCTGACTACCGCGCAGCAGCTCTTCGTTGTCGCCAACCTGGAGCGCACTGCGCGCGGTCTGCCGCCGTACCTCGGAATCAACGCCGCCCTGAGTGCCGCGGCCCAGCGCGCCGCCGCGTCGAACCAGGATCCCGGCGTGGCCGCCGGTTTCGCGATCGCGACCGATGCCCAGGGTTACCCCGCGATGGGTGGCGCGTGGTCGGGCGGCTTCTCGGTGCTGGCTGCCGACTACATCTGGATGTACGACGACGGCTGGGGCGGCAGCGCCGCGGCTACGTCGAATGTCGCCTGCACGACCGCGTCGGCCGCGGGGTGCTGGGCGCACCGCGACGAGCTGCTCGGCAACGACCCGGGCTACAACCCCGGTGTCGGGCTCAGCGCGTCGAACTGCGAGATGGGCGTCGGCTTCGCCGTCGTAGGTGGCTCGGGGTCCTTCGTCGACCTGATTGAGCAGCCGGCGTCGACGCCGCCGGCGATGACCTTCACGTGGGCCGCTGACGTCGTGCCCTATTTATAGGAGACCGTTCAGCGCCGGTCGAAGGCGCTAACCATAGAATCCCGCGTTCGGGGCCGTGGCTTCGTAGACTCGGGCCCGTGCGGCGGTTCGCTACCCTACGAGTGCTGAGTTGGACGAGGTCGTGACGACGGTCCTGGTCGTCGAGGACGACCCCGACGTCGTGGCCCTGCTCGAGCGTTACCTCGTCGGCGAGGGCTACCAGGTGGTCACGGCGCGCGACGGCTCCGCGACGCTCGCCGCGGTGGCCGCCCACGAACCCGATCTGGTCTTGCTCGACATCGTGCTCGGCGACGAGGACGGCCGCGAGATCCTGCGCGAGATGCGCTTCGTGAGTGACGTGCCGACAATATTCCTTACTGGCCGGGGCCTCGAATCCGAGCGAATCGCCGGCCTGAAGCTCGGCGCCGACGACTACATCGTCAAGCCGTTCTCGCTCGGGGAGGTCTCCGCGCGCATCGAATCGGTGCTTCGCCGCAGCGGGGCGAACGCGACCGAGCACCAGATCGCGGCGCCGACGAAGCGATTTGGCGACCTCGCGATCAACGAACACACCTACGAGGTGACCCTGCGCGGCGAGCTGGTGGAGCTCACGTCGAAGGAGTTCGCCCTGCTCGCCTTCCTCGCGGGCTCACCGCGCCAGGTCTTCACCCGTCAGCAGCTCCTTGAGCACGTCTGGTCATCGTCCAGCGAGTGGCAGAACGAGGCGACGGTCACCGAGCACGTGCGCCGGCTTCGCGCGAAGCTCGAGACGGACCCCGATCATCCGCGTTGGATCACGACGATCCGCGGGGTCGGTTACCGCTTCGAGCCCGGCGAGCACGCCTGACTTAGGGCGCCCGGCTCGCGAGCAGCGCGTAGACGCGCTCGACCAGTTGGCTCGGTCGAAAGGGCTTCGCGATGAAGTCACTGGTCGCCAGATCGAGTCCATCCAGGATCGTGGCGTCGGCCGATCCCGAGGTGAGCAGCAAGGCCGGCGACGGCGTCATGGCGCCGACTCGGCGCGCGAGATCGATCCCCGAGAGCGTTCCCAGGACGACGTCGCTGACGACCAGGTCGACACTCGCGTCGAGCAGTTCGAGGGCCGCCTCGACGGAGGCGGCCTCGAGCACGTGGTGGCCATTGCGACCGAGGACCCGTACGACGAGGTGGCGAAGCGCCTCGTCGTCTTCGACGACGAGGATGGTCGCGCCGCCTGGCGGCGGCGGCGCGATCGACGTACTCGCGGCGACGTCGACCTCGATCGGTGCGTCACTGATCGGCAGCACCATCTCGAAGGTCGAGCCGACGCCGACTTGTGACACGACGACAATGGAGCCGCCGGCCTCCTCGGTGAACCGTCGAGCCGCGGCGAGGCCGAGGCCCGTGCCGGCGAAGGGGCCCTTGGTCGTGAAGTGGGGGTCGAAGCAGCGTTGCGCCGTCTCGTCGTCCATGCCGTGTCCCGTGTCCGATACCCGTAACCGCGCGTACTCGGCCGATCGGTCGACCCGGTGGCTCGCGTCGAGGTCAGCGCCCGAGACCCGGTCGAAGGCGAGCGCGAGGAGACCGCCATCGGCCATCGCGTCGCGAGCGTTGATGACGAGGTTGAGCAGCGTCTGCTCGAACTGGTCGGCGTCGACGCGCACGAACGCGCCGTCTCGGGGACTCGTCCAGCGCAGCTCGATCGTCGGCCCGATGATCCGCTCGATCACCTCGAGATTCGACGCGATCACGTCGGCCGGGTTGACGACGACGGCGTCGGGTGGCTGGGTGCGGCCCAAGGTCTGCAGCTGAGCGGCGATCGCCGCCGCCCGCGCGCTCGTCGCGACGATCGCCGCCGCCGCGTCGCGTGCGGGACCCTCGTCGAGCTCGTCGACGAGCAACTCGCCGTAGCCGGCGATCACGGTGAGCAGGTTGTTGAAGTCGTGCACCGTTGAGCCGGCGACGAGTCCGCGGATCTCCATGGTGTGAGCGTGGCGGAGCTCCTCGCGCATCTGGTGCCGGTCGGTCACGTCGTCGACGAGCGTGAGGAGGGTCGGGGGCGTGTCGCCTCGAGACTCGATCAGTCGCGCCGAGACGACGAGGTCGCGGACGCGACCGGCGACCTCGACGCCGCTCAACTCGGTCGCCCGAGGCGCGCCACCGGTGAGCGCTTCACTCCAGACGCCACGCAGGGCCGCTAGCAACGGCGTCGAGAGTACCGGAGCAGACTCGACCTCGGGCTCCACCGGCCACGAGAGGATCGTCGCGGCGGCGCGGTTCCACCAGCGCACACGTTCGTCAGTCCCGACTTCGACGAGACCAATCGGCGCGCTATCGACGAGGGCTCGCCAACGCGCCTCACTCGTGCGGACGACCCGAGTCAGCTCGCTCGCCGACAGCGCCGTACCCGCGCTCTGGGCGAGCAGCGTCGCGATCTCCTCGTCTTCGTCGGGGCCTGGCGCGGCGCGAAGGATGGCGAGTCGACCGCGAGGGTTGCCGGTCGCGTCACGCACGGTCGCCGTCAGCCAGCGGCCGTCGCTACGCGCGGTCGCACGATCGTCGCCGACGGGTACGAACTCATCGGTCGCGGCGTGGTCACTACCGCGGTCGGCCCGCGTGATACGTCTCGGCGGTCCGTCGTCGACCAGCATCACTGACTCCGCGTCGAAGAGTGATCGGGCGCGTGCGACGATCTCGGGCGCCACGTCGCGCTCGTCAGCGACCTGCAGGGCAATCGACGTGGCGATGAGGGCTCGCAGGTGACTGGCGACGCGTTGAGCCACCGCCGCGGCGCGGTCGGTCTGGCGCCGAAGGTCGAGGCGCTCGATGGTCGTGGCCGCCCCCCACGCGATCTCGTCGATGGCGGTCGCCTCCATCGGTCCAAAGCCCGGCATCGACGAATCGCGAACGATCGCGACGATCGCGGCGATCTGGTCGTGGACCATGAGCGGCGCGGCGATGCACCACGGCAGTCCCGTGGTGACCTCCGCCGGGTAGCGCTGTCGCCGTCCGTCGAGAATCGCTCGCTCGATAACCTCATCGAGATCGGGCACGCGTCCGAGTACGCCGTAAGCATCGACGTCGCCATCGATCGTTGCCTGACCACCGTCGCGAACGAGTAGTCGCCGTCGAGGCGGGCCAACGAGGTCGACGACGCACCATCGGCAAAACGGGCCGACGACCGTGTCGGCGAGTGTTTGAAAGACGCTCGAGATGTCTTCATCGAGGCTCGCGCCGGGACCGTTGGCGTTGAGCGCTGCGCGAGCGCTAGCGAAGCGTTGCGCGACGTCGACGGCGCGCTCGATGGCGTCGTCGTCTTCACCAGCGCGCCGACGGCGCGGGAGGGTCGGTTCGGTGACGTCGCTCGCCGGGTGGACCTCGACGTCGTCGGGATGGCCGCTCGACGTTGGTCGCTCGTGGTGGTTACTCATCAACTGGTGCCCTCGTCGGTGCGGCCGTTGGTGGTCGCGCCGACATCGCGAGGCTACCCGCGTGAAGTTCGTGTCTCGTGGTTCGAGGATTTCCGTACTCGCGACGCGACGCATAGTGAAATCCGTTCACTGGTGCCAAGTGCCGTAAGGAGAAGTACGAGAACCCGGCGGCGACGCGTGCCTAGTTGAGCGATTTGATTCACAATACGAACACAACGACGACGCTCTAATTTGACAAATTGCCTGGTTCTACCTAGCGTGTTGGCCGCAGGGGCTTGGAGTGCAGTGACCTGGCGGTCAGAAGGGTCGTACCAAGAATGTTCCGTCATCTACCAAGTCCGCGGGCTTTTCGCACCGCCGTTGTCAGTCTCGTCGTCGTTGCCGCCACCTCCCAAGTTGGCAGCGGCTTCGCCGCCGCGAGTGGTGGATCGCTAACTGCCTCGACGGACGATACTCGGGCGTTACAGGGATCAAGCCAGAACGATGCCTCACAAGCGTGTACCGCGCTCGGTGGGACGGTCGCACTTCACGAAGACGGCCCGTTCACGAACGGCAACAGCGGATCCGGAAGTCTGATCACCTACACGATTGGTCAGGAGTTGACGGACCCCTACTTCCCCGGCGGCAACTACTCGGGTTCGACCCCGATCCAGGACGTGAACTTCACCTACCCGAACTCGGTCAACGTGATCGGGGTCGTCGTGAAGGGCGGCACTGACTACAACGTCTACACCGGCTCGTCGAATCTCACAGGCAACTACATCTCGCCGCTGGTCGGTGGTGGCAACGTGGCCAACATCAGTGGTTTCTGGGTGTGCGTCGGTAGTTCGACACTCGCCACCCCGAGCGTCGACACGACCGTCTACTCGGGCACGCCCTCGACGGGCAGCGCCGTTGGCTCGAGCCCGCTGCCCTCGCCGGCCTCGGTCTACGACACCGTCACGGTGAGCGGCGGCTCGGGCACCCCCACGGGCACGGTGACCTTCACGCTCTATGACGCGAGCACCGGCAACTCGATCGTGAACACCGACGCGAACGTTTCCCTGACTAACGGCTCGGCCACCTCGACCGGGGTCACCGGGCTCACCGCGGGCAGCTACTACTACGTCGCGAGCTACACGAGCACCGGCGGGGTCTACAGCAACCTCACCGGATCCAACGAGACCTTCAGCGTCGGGCTCGCCACCCCGACGATTTTTACGACGCCTCAGGTGGCTGGGCACTCGGCATACGACTCGGTGACGGTCTCTGGCACGAATGGGACGCCGGCCGGGTACGTCGATTTCACGCTCTACAGCGCAGCGGGGGGTGTAGTTGGAACCCAGGATAACGTGCTGCTGGTCAGTGGTTCAGCGCTGTCGCAGAGCTTCACGAACCTCGCGCCGGGTAATTACTACTTCGTCGCCGCGTACCTTGGTGGCGGTGGTTACGCGGCGGTGGTTGGCGCCAATGAGGCGTTCTCTATTGGTCTTCTGCCTCCGACGATAGTCACGACACCTCAGACCAGCGGGACGTCGGCTTACGACACCGTGACCGTGAGCGGCCCGCCCGGCCAAGGAACGCCAACTGGTTCGGTGAACTTCACGCTCTACAACGCCAACGGAAGCGTCGCAGGAAGTGACAGTGGCGTCGCGTTGTCTGGTGGTTCGGCGACGTCGAGCACGTTCACGAACCTCGCGCCGGGTAGTTACTACTTTGTCGCGACGTACCTCGGCGACACGGTGTACGGCTCACTCGCCGGTGGCCAGGAGACGTTCTCGATTCCCAAGCTCTCACCGACCATCTCAACGACGCCAAATCCGCACGGCACGTCGGCGAGTGACTCTGCGTCGGTCACGGGCAGCGGTGGTACGCCGACGGGATCGGTGACGTTCACGCTGTTCGCGGGCAACTACCCGACCGGTACGCCGGTGGCGTCGTTCGGGTCGCCTACCGTGTCGTTGAGTGGTGGCTCGGCTACGTCGCCGACCGCGAGTGGCCTGACGTCAGGCAGCTACTACTTCGTCGTCACCTACAGCGGTGACACGACGTACGCAGCGGTGACGATCGGCCAGCCGGAGCCCTTCAACATCATCGCGTCGAGTCCCCCGTCGGTGACCAAGGTTGTCACGACCGTTCACGTGGTCGGGACTTCGGCCACTGACGTCGCGATCGTGCGCAGCCCGTCGGGCACGCCTACGGGGTCCGTCACCTTCGCCCTGTACCGCGGTAGTTGCGGAGCGGGTTCGTTGGTCGCGAGCTATGCCTCGACGACCGCCCTGCGAGCTGGTGTCGCGTCGGCCGCCTCGACGGGAGTATTGCGGGCTGGTTCGTACTACTTCATCGCCACCTACGCAGGTAGCAGCGCCTTTAGCGCTTCGACGGGGTCGTGCGAACCGTTCGTGATCGTGAGGGCCAGTGCGCCCAAGGTGCCGCCGTACCGGATCCCGGCGAAGGCCCCGCACACGGGTGCCGGCGGTGCCGCTCAGTCGAGCGGAGGTGCGCTGCGCGAACTTGGTGCGCTGATGGTGGCGCTTGGTCTGTTCGGAGTCGCGATCGCTGAGCGTCGCCGCCGTCGCGCCTAGCGAAGGGCCGTGAGTCGAATCCGAACAGGGGCCCGTCGAGGGAGAGGGTCCACCTGGTGGTGGACCCTCTCCCTCGCGTTGATCGTGGTTGGGGTGCTCGTGCTGGTACTCGCGCCTCGCGGCCCGTCGGAGGGACCGAGCATCTCCCAACCGATTGGCCAAACGTCGCTCACGCCGGCCCAGCTCCGCTCCGGTGACACCTCGACGACGCGCCCTTCGTCGAGCGCTGCCGGCGCCGTTCGGGTGACGCTGTCGTCACTCTCGACGTCGGCGCCCCACGACGCCGTGCTCGTGTCGGCGCGACGAGCGCGCGCCGCCTTCACCCTCGCGCGTCCCGTGGGACGATCACGACCGGTCCACCTGACCATTCCCGCCCTCGACATCTCGGTGAGCCTCAGCGAGTTGGGCCTCAACCCGGACAACACCGTGCAGGTCCCGACGAACTTCGCCCAGCCGGGCTGGTACAAGTACGGGCCAGCGCCCGGCCAGCGCGGCTCGGCCGTCATCCTTGGTCACGTTGACAGCTACCGGGGGCTCGCCGTCTTCTTCTACCTCGATCGGCTGCGACCGGGCGACCAGGTCATCGTCACATCGGCCAATGGGCGCACGCTCACGTTCTCCGTCATCGGGCTTCGCATGTACGCGAAGAGCGCATTCCCCGATCGACTCGTCTACGGGCCGCGGCCGTACGCCGCGCTGCAGCTCGTGACCTGCGGCGGAGTGTTTGATCACCAAGAAGGCAGTTACCTCTCCAACATCGTCGTCTACACCGCCCTCGTGAAGACCCAGGGCCCGCCGAGGCGAGCCGCGACGCGACTCTGATCCGTCAACGCCCCAACGGGGCGATTCGCCCGCTGCGATGACGTCGATGCGGCCTCGGCGTCGTGGCTCCACCGTGTCTGGTCGTTTACGTGTATGCACAACGCCCGGAGGTTTCAAACCCGGATCGCGATCGTCGTCCAGGGTTAACCCGCGTCGAAGTCGGCGCATGCGTCGAGCAGCTCGACCAGTGCTACACCCGCCCTGGCGCGTCACTACGGTAGGGTACTGCCTATCTTCTTGTCGATGGGAGTGTAGTGACAACCGCAAGCCAACTCTCCAGGGTGCTGCGCCGAGGGGTCGCGGTGCTCGCGGCTCTCCTCCTCGCCGGCGCCGGCCTCGTTCCGACCGTCACCGCCGCGGCCGGGGTCGGTACCTCGAAGAGCGCGCTGCTCTTCGGTCCGAGCGTGCCCGATGGCATGGGCAGCTACGAGGCCCAGGATCTCATCAGTCAGGGCTGGACGGTGTCGGTGGCGTCGCTCGACCAGTGGAATGCGATGACGACCGCCCAGTTCGCGAGCTACCAGCTGCTCGTCGTCGGTGATCCATACTGCAGCACCACCGCGATCGTCGACGTGGCCTCCAGTGAGGCGAACTGGTGGCCGGCGGTGAACGGCAACGTGCTCGTCATCGGAACGGATCCGGTGTATCACTTTTCGAGGGGTTACGCGGGAGCGGGCGTCTTGATCAACAATGGTCTCGCCTTCACCGGCAGTCTCGCCGGTGCCACGAATCTCTACCTGGACCTCAGTTGTGCACACACTTACGCAAACCCCGTGCTCGCTGGCATCTCGCCGACGTTCGGCGTTGGCACAAATGGGACGAGCGCCAACTCGACCCACGTGACCACCACGGGGTCCCAGTTGGTGGGCGTCACCTCGAGCGACCTGGCCAACTGGGATTCGTCGGTCCACGAGTACTTCAACCAGTGGCCCGCGGACTTCGTTCCCGTGGCGATCGTCCCGCCAAGTTACGAATTGGCGGTCCGGATGTGCCCGTCTCCCGTCACGGCCGCCGACGGCACGGTCGGCTGCCCGTACATCGTGGCTCGACTGGGTGGCGTCGCGAGCGGACGCCCCATCGACCTGAGCGAATCGCGCACCGCCTCGACGCTCACGGTGACGTGGGTCCCCGGTCCGAGTGTGGCGCCCTATCGCTGCACGCTGCTTTACGGGTTCGACACGCCCTCGAGTTTCAACGTGACCTCGTCGGCGACCTCGTGCACGTTCTACAGCCTCGGCGCGTCGACTCCCTACTTCGTCTCGGTCGCGGGTGCCGGCGGCTCGGGGCCAGCCGCGCAGATCTTCGCGCCGCCGGTCGCCACGACGATCACCTGCGTGCGTGCTCGCCACGTGCGCCACGTCACGGCGCTAAGTCCGCGCTGTCCGATGGGCTGGCGACTGCAGCGCTAGACGGACTCGTCAGTCGAGGTCGAGTGCGCTCGCGAGCGTCGCGTAGCCCGGCGCCGACGACGCCCACGGGTACACCGCCTGGATACGCGCCGCGAGATCCAGCAGCCAGTAGTCGGCCCAGCGCGGGGCGGTGATCTGCAAGCCAAAGGGCAGCCCGCTCGCGAGGACGCCCATCGGCACCGAGAGGGCGGGCAGGCCGGTGACGTTCTGTATGACCGTCGCGATGTTGCTCGGGTGCAGACCGTGGATCTCACCGTCCTCGGTGGATCCGTCGGCTGGCCAGCCGGCACTCGTCACGCTCGGCGTAAGGAGGAGTCCCTGTTCGCCGAGCAGTGCGTCGAGTGCTCGCGCGTAGGCGAAGCGTCGTCGCCGCGCGGCGAGGTACTGCTCGATCGTCACCGAGCGGCCCATCTCGAAGAACTCACGGGTAGCCACGTGGAACTCGCCCCAGTGTCGCTCGACGACGTCAGGGCCGATCCGGTGCAGGTGCTCGGCCGCGCAGGTGACGTACCAGTCGAGGTCGGGGTCGCCGTCGTCGAAGAACGAGTCGGGATCGCGCCAGGTGACCGGTCGGTCGAGGAGGAGAGCGACGGCCTCGACGGCGTCGCGAAAGCGCTCCGCGACGTCGGGCGGGAGTTCCCCCCACGGCGAGGTCCGCTCGGCGGCGACGAGCACCAGCGGTCCGTCGGTCGCGAGTCGCGACGTCCAGCGCCCGGCGGGCGCGGCGGACGGATCACCCGCGACCGGCCCGGCCATCACCGAGAAGAGCAGGGCGAGATCGTCGGCTGAGGTCGCGAAGGGCCCGTCGGTCGAGTAGTCGATCCAGTCGGGTTCGGGCCGACGACCGATCATCCCGTTGGTCGGCTTCAGACCGACCAGTCCGCAGAGCGAGGCGGGGATGCGAATCGAGCCGCCGCCGTCGGTTGCCGTGGCGACGGCGACCGCGCCCGCCGCGAGGGCCGCCGCCGAGCCGCCACTCGAGCCGCCGGTCGACAGGCGCGGATTCCAGGGATTGCGCGTCACCCCCGTCAGCTCGTTGGCGGTAAAGCCCTCGATGGCGAACTCGGGCAGGGTCGACTTGCCAACGACGATCGCGCCGGCGTCGAGTAGGCGCTGAGGGGTGACGCCGTTCGATCGCGCCGGTGGCGCGTCGGCGTAGAGGCGCGAGCCCTGGCGGGTCGGGTGGCCCGCCCAGTCCTCGAGGTCCTTCACGAGCGTCGGGGCGCCGAGTAGCGCGCCGTCGCGCCGTCCGCTCGCGTCGATGGCCGCGGCGGACGCGCGCGCCTCGTCAAAGGCCGCCTCGGCGAGCAGGTTCAGGGTCGGGTTCACGGCTTCCAGTCGCTCGATCGAGGCCTCGACCACCGCGGTTGCGGTGCGTTCGCCGTCGCGCACGGCGGCGACGATCCGAGAGAGAGGTCCGCTCATCGGTCGATCACCCAGTCGGTCGGTCCGTCGAGACGCCTCGGGTTGGTTCGCTTCGCGTGAGCGGGGTGGGAGTGCACGTTGTCGTTACCGTAGTCGCCGGTCGCCGCGCCGAGCTTCCAGGCATGACCTGGTAGCACCGGCCGACGAACGCCAGCGAGCCCTCGCGACCAGGGGGGCAGCGCCCGTTCGACCGGTCCGCCGTGCGTGGGTTCCACGGTCACTTCCTCGCGTTCGCCCCTTGTGTGAAGAGCCACTCGAATACCAGTGCTTTCTCGTCGACCTCGTTCTTAGGATAGGGAAATGTCTGCACCGCGAGGGTTCGTCACGACCGATGAGTTCGTCCACCGCCTCGGCGACAAGGGCCTCGTCGTGCTCGACGTGCGCGAAGCCGACGAGGTCGCCGCCTGGCCGATGCCCGGGGCGCTCGCGATCCCCCTCGGCCAGTTGAGGTCGAACCTCGACGCCGTGCCGCGCAGCGGCGACGTGGTGGTCGTCTGCGCGAAGGGGGCTCGCGCCCTAGAAGGCGCACAGATCCTCGCGTCGGCTGGCGTCGCGAGCGTGGTCCTCGACGGAGGAATGGCGGCCTGGGCGTCGACCTACGACGAAGTCGTTGGCGAATTCGCCGGGGCGAGCGTCGTCCAGGTGCGCCGGCGCGGCAAGGGCTGTCTCTCCTACGTGGTGGGGGCCGGGTCCCGAGCCCTCGTGATCGATCCCTCCACCGCGATCGAGCGCTACGTCCGGATCGCGGCCGCGCGGGGCTGGCGAATCGACCACGTCGTTGACACCCACCTGCACGCCGATCACCTCAGCGGCGCACGCCAGCTGGCGGCGTCATGCGGGGCGACCCTCTGGCTCAGCCCGTCGGACCCCTTCCACTTCGACTTCGAGCCGCTCGTCGACGGCGCGACCCTCGAGCTCGGTGGCGAAGTGACACTCATCGTTCGCGGGGTGGCCGTTCCCGGCCACACCGAAGGCTCCACCATGCTGGCTCTCGCCGACCGGGCAATCTTCACGGGTGACACGCTCTTCGTCGAGTCGGTCGGTCGGCCCGACCTCGCCGACCAGGCCGAACAGTACGCACGCCACCTGCACCACAGCCTGCGTACGCACGTCCTGCCCCTTGGTGACGAGACGACGGTCTTGCCGGCCCACTTCGGCGCGAATGTCGCTGTCGAGCGCCACCGGCTCGTCGCGGCCCGTCTCGGGGACCTGCGAAGGACGCTCGCGGCCCTCGCCTTCGACGAGGCGGACTTCGTCGACTGGGCGCTCGCCCACGTGACCGATCGGCCCGAGAACTACCGTCGGATTGTCGCCGTGAACGCCGGCGACCACGTCGCCGACGAGGAATCGGCGATTCTCGAGATCGGTCCGAATCGCTGCGCAATCGCGTAGCGGCAGTGTTCGACAGCCGTCAGAGCGCGTCTCGCCACGGGCTCGACGAGTGCCCGAGTGGCGTCGGACGCAGCCCCGCGAGCGACGACTTATGTGCGTCGACCACGAGTTACGACTTGGTGACGATTTTGTCGTGGCAGTGGTGCATGCACCGCCCGGCACTGCCACTTGCCCCGTTTTTGCCTACTTATCAGGTCGTACACTGGAACAACCGTGGTGACGTCTTAATTGACGCGGTAACGCTCGAGCTGGTGCCGGTATTCGCGCCGGCCCCAGGGGCTTCTCTATACTTGACCACGAGGCAGCTCCCGTGACGTGTCACGGGGCGCGTCTCGTGTCGGTCTTTGCTGTGCGCAGTACCTCGAAAGAAGAAGGTCGATGATCTCGGCCCCCGTGAATGGAGTGAAGTGAAAACCAACGCCGCTTCGAAGGAAGGATTCGTAATGAATACTTTGCGACGGATAACCCACCACATGATCAAGGCGGCCTCGGTTGGCGCCGTGCTCGTCGCCGCGTCGTTGCCCCTGGCCGCGACCACCGGTGCGAGTGCCGCGACGAGCCCGTCGATTACGTGCAGCCAGCTGAGCTCCTCGCCGGTGAGCAGCAACCCGTTTACGTGCGGGTCCCTGCCCTACGCGCCCGCGGGCTCGACGCTCTCCTTCTACATCTTCGGGGCGAACTTCGCCAACGACAACGGGAACATGACGGTTACGACGACCGCGCCCGGTGTGACCGGCCAGGTTGCCGAGAGCTCGTCTTCGATGGCGTTGGTCACCCTCTACACGTCGGCCACCACGACGCCGGGCTACTACCCCATTACGCTGACCGACGACAACGGTACGGCAACTCTGGCGACGGCCTTCGGGATTGACCCGACGGCGAGCGTCTCGGGTGCGGTGCCGAGTTCGATCGCGGTTGGCTCGACGCGGCTCATCACCGTCACGGGTGTTGGCCTGTCGGCCGCGACACCGGTAATTGTTCCCGCCAGCGGGTTGTCCCTCAACAACGTAAGCGCGTCGGCTGACGGCACCTCGCTCACCTTCGACGCGACCGCTACGAAAGTTGGCACCTACTCGATCACCATTGGCGCGGCCCAGCTCTCGCTGGCCGTGACTGGACCGGCGGTGTCGTCGATATCGGTTGCGAGTTCGACTGGCTATCTGGTTGAGGGCAGTACCGTCACGTCACAGCTGGTGACGATCTCAGGCTCAGGCTTCGAGGCCGGCGCGAGCGTCCAAGTCGGTGGCGTCACGCTGCCCGGCACGATCGACGGCGTGACCTTCAGCGCGCCGACGGTGGTGAACAACACGACCATCACGACATCGGCGACCGTGCCGGTGACTGGCGTGAACCCGGCACGGTACGAGGTAACGATCATCAACCCCGACGGCACGATGGTCACGACCGTGGCCAACCCGGCCGGTGCCCTGGGCTTTGGTGAAGCGGGTGGTGCGCTCACGACGAGTTCCGCGACGTTGACCCTCGTCACAAATGGCAATAAACTGGTTCCCGGGGCGATGGCCACGATCACCGTGATGCCGAGTGCTGGTTTTACCGTGACGAGCGGCGCGGTGATCACGCTCTCGGTCGGCTCGATCAGTTTCAGCGGTACGGCGACGGTTAACCCTGACGGCTCCATCACGATCTCCTTCTACCTGCCGGTCAACCTCTCGACCACGCTCTCGGGCGCGATCGGCGCGGGTGTCACGCAGCTGCCGCTGACCAACATCTCCGGCATCGGCGTCGGCACCGTGCTGACCTACGCGGACAATGGTGACACCTCGACGGTGCTCGCGGTCAACCCGAGCTCCTCGTCGGTGACGGTCGCTCCGACGGCGCACGCCCACGCGACCGGCACGGTCGTGCAGTGGCCAATCTCGACGAGCGGCCTCACCTTCACGCTCAGCATCAACAACGGAACCCAGACGGCCTCGCTCGCTAACGTGGCGGTCGGTGCAGGCACTGGTGCGACGTACCGGTACCTGAACACTCAGGGCGTGCAAGAGCCGCTCACGACGGGTTCATTCCCGCTCGCGGCTGGCACCTACACCTACCTCTTCACGACGCCGGGCGCCAACATGACCACGGGCACGAAAGTCGTCTTCACGACCGGAGCGGGGACCAACCCCGACGGAGTGACCGGAACCGTCGTCGCGACGGGGCCCGACACGGCGACCGTACGGGTGACGGTGGCCGGTGGTCCGTCGAGTGCCTACGCGGCCACGCTCGCGAGCGCGGCCACGGCGGGCCAGACCTACATCACGACGACGACGACGGCTGGGCTCACCAACGGCGAGCAGTTGACGTTCCCCTCCTACAGCCCCACGACGGGAAATGGGACGGCCGGAGATCCGCCGGTGAACGAGACCGTGACGATCAGCAACTCGTGGGTGCCCGGCACCGAGCCGGTCCTCATCACGGGGAGCGGTATCAACGGTGGTCTGCAGTACAACCACAACAGCGGTGACTTCGTCACGACGGGTGCCACGTCGGTGACGCCGGGTGACGCGTACTACGCGACGATCATCAACGCGTCGGGCGTGGAGTCGACGTACCCCTTCGCAACGACCGCGGCGGCCGACTTCGGCATGACGTCGGCGCTCGTGAACGGTACGCAGTTCATCGCTGGCGCCTCGACGACGAGCGGCACGACCGCGGTGACGTTGACCACGTCGCCGGCGGCCGGTTCGCTGGTTGGCCAGTCGCTCGTCGACGCGCAGACGGGTCTGTACGTCGGCACCGTCGCGGCCAACTCGGGAACGTCGGTGACGTTGGCGCTGGGCGCCGCATCGGCGATCACCAATAATGATCTGCTGGCGTTCGGCAGCCGCACGGTCGGCAACAACGCAGGCCTCGCGAACATGGCGGCGATGCTCACGATCAACGGCCACTTCAACGACACGACAGCGACGGACTACGTCGTCTCCTCGACGACGCCGGGCGTGACGTTCGGCTCGGTGAGCGCTGTAAGCGCAACGTCACTGACGGTGCCGATGATGGTGGCCGCCGGGACGCCGATTAACACGAACGTGCAGTTCACGGTCGTCGACCTGAGTGGTGAGGGGACCGTCAACCTGCCCAGCTCCACGCAGGCGTCCTCGGGCCTCTTGATTGGCGTTGCGCCAACCATCACGGCGGTGTCAGCCATTCCGACCCTGACCAGTGGCGAGTCCTCCTCGGTGACCATCACCGGTACGGGCTTTGACTCGACCGCGGCTGGTGACGTTTCCTTCTTTGCCGACGCGGGCAACCTCGCCGGCGGACCGGACAGTGGCACGGCTCTCGGCAATGACGGTAACGGTATTTTCAGCACCTGTACGCTGGTGTCGAGCACGACCATCACCTGCACCGTCTCGGTTCGCGACGGCGCGAGCAACGGTCAGCACGACGTCTACCTGCAGAACTTCACCGGCGGCGTCGCGACCTTTGCGAACGTGCTGAACGTGTCGATGCCGACGGTCGCTACGGTGACCCCGGGTACGGGTAGCAACGTCCAGACCCTCACCCAGACGTACATCCTCTCGGGGATCACGGGCATGACGGTCTCGCCGAGCAACCTGCCCAATGTCCGCTACTCCACCTTCAATGCGAGTTTCGGGTTTGCGGGTACGTTCGCGAACGGGAATAAGAACGATCAGCAGTACGAGTGGACGGCAAGTAGCGTCGCCTACTACGGACCGAACGCGATATCGGTGACGATTCCGGCGCCGTACGTGGCGGTCAACGGCTACCTCGTGTTCACGCTCGAAGACGTGACCGGAACGGCCGCGGGGGACCTCTGGTTCGACGCACCGGCCGTCGCGCTCGGGAACCCCATTGGGGCGACGAACACGGGCGTCGCGTTGACGCCGGGCACGTCGACCTCGTTCACGATCAATACCGCTGGTCCGGTGTCGGACACGATTTACTACAGTTCCAATTACGGTGGGTACTGGTACCTCTACAACTGCCCGGGTACGGACAGTAACAGTCTGCCCCCGGCGTATGGCCTGCTCGTTGACACGACGACGGGGTACACGGCGCCGATTCTCGCCTACGACCAGGGCAATTACTGTCAGGTGACGCTGGGTGCTCCCATCGCTGGAAGTACTGGCACGTTGAATAACGGTGACTCCGTGACCTACGACACGATGACGTCGTTCCTGTCCGGTGCGACGGTCACGTCGAGCACGCCGGGGATAACGGTGAGTGGCGCCTCGGTGCTGCCCGGCATGATTACGGGAACGGTGAACGTCGCGTCGACGGTGACGCCGGGAAGCTACAGCCTGCTCGTGACCAACCCTGACGGGTCGATCGCGGTCTCGACGATCACGGTGAATCCGGGTCCGTCGGTGGCCTCGGTGAACGGCACGACCGTGATTAGCGGTCCGGTGTCGTTCCTTGCCGGAACCCAGGCCACGTTGACGATCTCGGGTAGCAACTTCCAGCAGGGCGTCGTGGTCTCCACGACCACCTCGGGTGTCGCGACCTTCGGGACGGCGACGGTGAACGGCGCCGGTACCCAGGTCACGGTCCCGGTGACCTTCACCAACTTCAGCGGCGCGACGCCGGTGAGCCTGAACCTGGTCATCACGAACCCGACCACGGGTGGTTCGACCACGGTTCCGGCGGAGCTCGTCGTCAACCCGTCGCCGACGGTGACTGGGACGTACTACGTGCCGACCTTCACCTCGAACACGCAAGTGGTCATCTCGGGTACGGGCTTCGAGTCGGGCATCACGGCGACGAGCAGCAACCCGGACTACACGGTGGTCGCGGTCAGCTCGACGCCGAGCACGGTGACGCTGCTGGTGACGACGGACTCCAACGCCACCTCGGGTACCTCGAGCAACGTGACGCTGACCAACCCCGATGGTGGGACGGTCTCCTTCGCGCTGAACGGTGGTCCGAACCCGAACTCGCTGCCCAAGGCCCCGCACGCCATCCGTACGGTTGGCCCGGTGTGGACGGGTAAGACGTCGACGGTGAAGATTGTTGGTAACTACTTCTTCGGTCAGCCGAAGGTCACCAGCAACGTGGGTGGTACGAAGGTTGGTGTTGTTCACGACACGGGGTCGATCTTGACCCTTCGCGTCACGGTCGCCAAGACGACGAAGCGCGGCGTGCACACCTTCACGATCACCTTCGCCAACGGTGACACGACGACGGTGAAGTACAACCAGCGCTAACGCAGCAGTACCCGCAGAAGGCCCCCTCCACGGAGGGGGCCTTCTGCGTTGGCGAGGAGTAGTTGGTCGTGAGCGCGGCGCACTTGTTTCGTGCGCGTGGGACTGACGGTTGGTCGCCGTGGCTCGGGTAGTCCTTACGTTCACGGAGGTGTTCGACGGGGGACCGGTCGACGTGGATGTCGTCGACGGTGACGGGGTGCGGCGCTACGGGAGTCCGGATGTTGTTTTGGCAGTGGGGCGTTGACGTCGGGATCTTTGGGCGACCGGTCGATGTAGTCGCTTGCCAGGTTGCGCAGTGTCAGTGCTGTTGTTTTCTCTCGTTGACGACGCTGGACGCGCAGACGGCGTCGTGCGGCGCTAGTGGCTGGCGAACTGCGCAGACCGAATTGGCGTCGACGTGTGATGGCTCACGACGGTTCGCGACACCACGTGGGGACATCGGTGCGATCGACTGCGGCGTGCCCACCGTGCACGCCAACTGGCTCGCTCGGGTAGATCGCTCCGAGTGAACGAGCCCTCGAGACGACGTGCTGGTGATCGGGTTCGTTGCTTGGCGTTTCAACGGGTAGTTGTCGTCGCGGTTGAGTTCACGGCGTTAACCTTCGTTGCCGCAACTTCGATCGGCGCATCGACCACGACCACCACGGTGCCGACGACCACCACCGTGCCCACGACCACCACCCTTGCTCAACGGAAACCGGGTAATCCATTCGTGGTCCCGGCGATAGTGCGCGAGCTCGCTTCGTGCCCGTCGACGGTGACCGCAGCGCTCTACGTTCCCGCTAGCGCGCGCACGTACGTCTACCATCCGGGCGTGCGCGAGGTCACGGCGAGCATGGTGAAGATCGACATTCTAGGCGCCCTGCTCGCCGAGGCGCAGAGCGACCATCGCGCGCTCTCGACGGCCGAATCGTCGCTCGCCGTCTCGATGATCGAGGAGTCGGACAACGTCGCTGCGCAGCGACTCTGGAACGACATTGGGGGATTCGGTCTCACCGCTCGCCGGCGTGGCACGGGTGGCTACTACGCGATCCAGTCCTTCAACGAGCGCCTGGGCTTTCGCCAGACCGAGACGAGTTGGGCCTGGGGCCTGATGGAGACGACGCCCCTCGACTACCTGAAACTGCTGCGCGCGATATGGCTCTCGAGTACCGTGCTCGCGCCGGCCTCGCAGCGCTACGAGCAGTCGCTCATGGAGGGCGTCGTGGCGTACCAGCGCTTCGGGATTCCCAACGGCGTGCCGAGTGGGGCGGTCGTGGGGGTGAAAGACGGCTGGTACCGCGAGCCAACGGGGTGGCAGGTCAACTCCGCTGGCTACGTGCACCGAGGCGCCGTGACCTACCTGGCCGTCATCATGACCGGTGACAACCCCAACGAAACGTGCGGGCTGAACACGGTGAACAATTTTGGCGCCTTGCTCTGGCGTTTCGAATCGGCAGCGCGTTGAGCTCGCCACCCACGTAGCGCCGACGCCCACGAACTGGCGACGCGGTTCGACCGCGTCGCCAACGCGACGCCCGCTCGGCTCGTTGGTGGCGTTGACGGGGGCCATGGGTGACTGCGATCGCGGGTCGGCGCACGAGACCAGTATTGGGTGGGTCGTGGGCGAACGGCGTGCGTCAGCCAGCGATCACCTGGTTAGATCGCGTTGCGAACGACGGTGGCGGGATCTGGATCGGTGGTGATCAACCGTCTCGGGCGCGACAACCGTTACCGTCGAGTCGCCCCACGCCGTGCTCGACTGGACCGGCGACTCATGTTGAGCGGGCGGTCAGTCGTCGAGCCGGGCGCGTCGTGAACACGGCTATCGCGGCGCTGACTGGCCGAGAGTCCGGTGACGACGAGATTGCGTGCGCCGACGCGTGGGCGACGAACGACGCGGCCACCGCGTGCGTGGCGTGACCGCCGCGGGATCGATGGACGGTCGATGCCGCAGTGTCGAGGCGACTCGGCTACGGTCGGGCGGTTGCGGGGGCGAGCCAGGTCGTGCCGGTTGGGCCGTCGCGCAACTCAATTCCCGCTTCGAGCAGACCGTCGCGCAGGCGATCGGCGAGGTCGTAGTCGCCACTCGCACGAGCAGTGGCCCGCGCTTCGAGGACGGCCTCGACGAGCAGAGCGGGTGTCGGGGCTCGGTTGGCGGCGCGCACGAGCGCGGCGAGCGCCTCGAGGTCGCCGCCGTGGGCCGCTTCGGCGAGGTGGCGTGGTTCGTCGCTCTGCGCCGGTCGGACTGGCGAGGGTTCATTCAGCGTTCGCGTTCCGCTGCGCACGGCGGACAGGGGTGTCGCCTCGCGCCCGAAGACGAGCACGTCGTCGCCGCGGCGCCAGTAGGCGTGGCCGCGGCCCACGACGCGCGCGGTGTCGTCGCCGAGATCGAGCACGAGGGCCGTGTGCTCGTCGATCCCGAGGATCGCGGCGTCTTCGGGCAACTCGGCCTCGAGGCGCGCGAGGCGCCGTTCGCCGAGGTAGCACCGGCTCGTGTCGTAGTCGCGGCCCTCGGCGTTGTCGTAGTGCGGGATGACCGCACAGACCAGTCCGTACCGGCCGAGCAGGTCGAGCCCATCGAGCCAGTAGGGGTCGGCGCCGGCCTTGTAGACCTCGTAGATCGGGGCGCTGAAGCGACCGAGGGTCAGGGTCGCGGCCGACGCGAACGCGAGGGTCGCGCCGCGATCGAGGGCCGTCGCGAAGTCCTCGACGACCTCGAGGGGGCGCCACTGGGCGAGGGCGTAGCTGGGACTGCCCGGGCCGGCGAAGACGTAGTCGGCCTCGCGCACGCGCCCCTTGGCGAGGGTGCGCTCGAGGGGCGTCGCGCGCTCGTAGCTGGCGAGAGACACCGGTTCGAGGGTCGTGGCGAGCGAGGTCGCAAAGAACTCCACGAGCTTCGCCGTCATCTGGGGGACGTTCTCTTGGAAGCCGTAGGAGGAGTCGAGGTTGATCGCGACCGGGTTCTCGTAGCGCGAAAGCAGTGACCGGTGGACCTTCACCATCCCCGGGGCGGTCTCGCCCGAGCCCACGAGCGCGATGACCCCGTTCACGTTCGCAGCGTACCGGATGGTGAGCCGTGTGCAAACGTGGAGAATCGCCGCGCACTCGCCGCGGCGTACCAGCTCGTCCGTCTGGCCGGTTACCTTAGAAAGTCCGGTGAATCTCGTTACGAATTGGTGATGTTCGCGCTTCAGAAGGGTTTCAATTGCGTAAGAGTGATAGACCAGTAGTAGTCATCAAATACCGGAGGTCGTCTATGTCGTACCGCTCGCTGCCCCGTCGTCTCGGGGCCACAGCTCTCTCGGTGCTCGCCGCCGTCTCCCTCTCGGTCGTCGGACTGGCCGGGGTCGCCTCGGCTGGTGGGAGCCTGACGGTGTCGCTTACAGGTACGCCAGGAGTTGGCGATGTGCTAACAGCAACACCGTCTGGTGGCACTGGGCCGTACACGTACGCGTGGTACGACTGCACGAGCTCGGTGACCGGCGGATCAACGACGCTGCCACCAAGTAACTGCACCATCAGCGCCACGAGTTCGAACAGTCCAACGCACACGGTGACGGCAGCTGACGTAACGGGGGGAGCGTACATCACGGCGGCAGTCACCGACTCGTCGGCCACACCGCTAATTTCGGACGCGCCATCGGTCACGGCAACGGGGGAGACGGTATCGATCGGCGGCACGGCGTCAGCCGGCCAGCCGCTCACCGCTACACCGACGCCCAGCACGTCACCAACGTACGCGTGGTACGACTGCACGGCTCCGGTTACGGCGGGCTACATCGCGACCACGCCGCCGGCCAACTGCACCCTCAGCGCTACCAGTTCGAACAGTGCGACCTACGCGCTGGGGGCTGGTGACTACGGCTACTACGTCACCGCGACCGCGGTGCTCGCTCCCTCGACGACCTACGCCGTCGCCACCTCGAGCCCACTCGTGACCGAGCCGGGGCCCGCCGTACAGACGAATCCGACGCTGGCCGTCACATCGGTATCCCTGAACGCGGGGACGTCGACCACTTCGTTCACCGTAACTACGTTGGGTAACGGCTTCACCAACCTCTACAACTACACCGCGACCTACCAGTGGTACGACTGCACGTCCGCGGTGGCCGCTGACGCAACGACGGTACCGTCGGGCTGCACCGCGATTACGACCAACGGCACCGGTTCGACGTACACCTTCGCCGCGAGTGACGCCGGACAGTACGTCTCGGTCATGGTCACGGTGACGAACGCCGCGGGTTCGGCCAGCCTCTTTGCTACGTCGGTCGGACCGATCGTTGCGACGGCCGCGAGCGCGAGCACGTACCCGACGCTCTCGACGACGCCCACCCAGGCCATCGCGACAAGCCTGGGAACTTGGAGCGGCTCGCCCAATCCCACGTCGTTCACGGTGACCTGGTACCGCTGCGTGGGGGCCGGTCCCGCGAGTCCGACGACGACGCAGTCTTCGTCGTGCACGACGGTGATCGCTGGGCCAACGTCCTACAGCACGCTCACCCCATCGCCGATGCCGTCCTACACCTTCACCGCCGCAGATCAGAACGACAGCGTGGTGATGGGCGTGGCCGCGAACAACGGGGTGGTTTCCTCCTACGTCGCCTACTCGGCGGCGAGCGGCGTCTTCACCGGCAGCGCCCCGGTCGTCGGCGTGGCGCCGTCGGTCACGGGAACGGCGGCCGTGGGTAGCACCCTCAGCGCCAACACGGGGACCTGGTCGGGCGCGCCGATTCCCACCACCTTCACCTACGCGTGGTACTACTGCAGCGCGTCACTCAGTGGCCAAGCCCAGGCGACCGCGACCTTGAGCGGCACGTACGCGACGGACTGCACGTCGCTCTCGGCCTTCAGCTCCACCTACACGGTGCCCGTCAACGCGCCCAACAGCACGGCCCTTAGCGGCAAGTACCTGCTCGCCGTCGTGACGGCGAGTAACGGCATCGGCTCGTCGAGCTACGTCACGGCGACCACCGTCGCGCTGACCGGCCCGTCGACCTCGAACCAGGGCACCATCTCGGTGAGCGTGGGTAGCAACGGTCTCGCGACCGCGACGCCGGCCAACTTCAACGGCGTGCCCGCGCCGACGTCCTCGTCGTACGCGTACTCGTGGTACGACTGCAGCACGCAGGCCCAGAACGCGAGTTCGGTTCCCGTCGCGTCGCAGGCGGCGCTGAGCCTGACCGCGTACTGCCACCTGTCGGCGACGAGCACCAACTCGGCGACCCACTCGATCACGGCCGGTGACGTCGCGAACTCCTCGGGTGGCGGCCTCGTCGTCGTCGCCTCGGTGACGACGCTCGCGGGAACGGTCTGGGTCAACTCGGGCTCGACCGACGCCGTGCTCGCGTACGCCGCGCCGACCAACGGGAGCGTCACCGTGACCGGCAGCGGCTCACTCGCCGCACCCTTCACGGCGAACGCGACCTGGACCGCCGAGCCCGCGCCCTCGGTCACCTACCAGTGGTACATGTGCTCGAGCTCGGTCGCGAACCGTGCGTCGGTGGCCGGCTGCGGCACCGTGCTCGCGACGGGACCAACGTTCGCACCGACCACCTACAGCGCGTCCTACCCGTACGCGGTCGTGGTTGCGACGGCGTCGAACTACAACGCGAGCGGTGTGCTGATCGGCACGAGCACCCTGTACTCGAACGGTACCCAGCTCGTCCCCCAGAGCCTCGTCGTGACGGCGTACCCGTCGGTCTCGGTGACCCCGTCGCCGACCTCGGTCACCACGGCCTCGACGCTCTCGGTCGCGAACGGCGTCTGGCAGGGCGTTCCCGCCCCAACCTTTAGCTACCAGTGGTACTACTGCACGACGATCGTCGCGAACCCCGGGACCTTCGCCAGCCTGCCGAGCACGTGCTTCGTGATCCCCGGTGCGACGGGGGCGTCCTACGTGCCCAATGGCGCCTACGTCGGGAAGTACTTCGTCGCGGTGGTGAACGGCAGCAACGGCGTGACCGGCGGAAACCTGAGCGTCTTCTCGGCCTCGACGACCGCGGCGCTCGTCGCCACGCTCTCGATCACGTCGATCTCGGTCACCGGCACGGCGACCGTCGGCTCGACGTTGAGTGCCGTGAGCAATGTCTACTCCCAGACGACGTACACGACGGCCTACCAGTGGTACGCGTGCACGTCGGCGGTGACCGCGGCCGCCTCGACCCCGCCCTACTACTGCAGCGTGATCCCCGGTGCGACCTCCTCGACGTTCGTGCCCACGACGACCCAGACCGGTGACTTCGTGACCGTGCTCGAGACCGTGACCAGTGGCACCTCGGTCGCTACGGGCCTCGCCGCCTCGACGGCCCAGATCACGACCAACATCCCCGGGGCGCCGGCGTCGGTGACCGCGTACGCGGGAATCGGCCAGGCGACCGTCAGCTGGACGACGCCGACGACGGGTCTCGCCGCCACCTCCTACACGGTGACCTCGTCGCCCGGTGCCTTCACCTGCACCGCGTCGACGCTCACCTGCGTGGTGACCGGCCTGCTCTACGGGACGAGCTACACCTTCAGCGTGACCGCGACCAACAGCTACGGAACGAGCGCGAAGTCGATCGCCTCGAACGCCGTCTCGCCGAGCGAGAGCGTGCCGAGCGCGCCGACCGCGGTCAGTGCGACCGCGGGCGTCCTCTCGGCCACGGTCACCTGGACCGCGGCGACCCAGAACGGGTCGACCATCTCGCTCTACACGGTGACCTCGTCGCCGGGGAACCTCAGCTGCACGACGACCACGACCAGCTGCACGGTGACCGGGCTCGCGGCGAACACGCCCTACACCTTCACGGTGTCGGCGCGCAACGCCGTCGGCGCGGGACCGAGCTCGTACGTCAGCGCCGCGGTGACCCCGAGGCCCAACACGCCGAACGGTCCCGTCGGGGTCTCGACCAAGCGCGGCAACCACCAGTTGACCGTGTCCTGGTCGGCCGGTACCGCGAACGGCTCGACCGTGAGCGGCTACCTCGTCACGGCGACCGGCGGTGGCTCGGCCAAGACGTGCTCGACGACTGGCTTCAGCTGCGTGGTGTCGGGTCTCACCAACGGCATCCCCTACGCGATCAGCGTCGTCGCCCAGAGCCCGAGCGGCAACTCCGCGGCGGTCAATGGCCCAGCGATGGTGCCGGCCGGTCCCCCGAGTGCGCCCTCGATCTACCACAGCGTGCGCGGTGCCGGCGTCGTGATCGTGTACTTCCGCGCGCCGGCTCAGACCAACGGTGCGCCGGTCGCGTACTACCAGTACCTGATCAACGGGCGCTGGACCGTTCAGCCCGTGAAGGGCCGTCTGGTCATCGTCCTGCGCGGCCTGGCCCGCCACCACGCCTACATCGTGCGCGTGCGCGCGGTGTCGGTCGGCGGCGCCTCGGGCGCGTCGAACTACGTGCGGGTGATCACGCTGTAGCAGTCTCCTCGATCCCCCCGAGCGCCGGCGATGACGGTGCCCGGGGGGATCGCTCGTTTACGCTGGAGCGGTGAGCCAGGTCGTCATCGAGTTTCGCCAGCGCGCCCGAGGCGGCGCCTCGGTGCCGATGTTCCTCTGGTCGGTCGTGATGGCGGCGGTGCTCGTCACCTACGAGCTCGAACGCCACGGGCGCGGCGGCGCGGTTCTCGCGGGCGTGGTCGCGACGGCGATTTTCGGGGCAATCCTCGGGTGGCGCCGGCGGACCGGCCTCGCGATCGTCGCGCCGTTCTTCAGCTGGCTCGTCGCCTGGCTGCCCCTCGTGATTGCGTCGATGGTGCGCCACGGGGTGCTCGCGGGCCTGGTACTCGGCGTGGTGACGGTGACCCTCGGCTGGTTCGTGATCGGGGGACTCGAGCTGCTCGAGCTCGCGGTCGTGGCGTCGCTCGTCGCGCGCCTGCGCGGCGGCTCGGGACCCGACGTGGTCGTCTTTGGACCCGGCGAGGGACCCAGTCGCTAGAGCCGCTCGCCGAGTCGTCGCAGGTTCGCGGTCCAGATCGCTCGAAGTACCGGGGCGGCGAAAGCGGCGCCGAGCGGGCCAGCGGCCCACCACGGAAAGCGCAACGTCTCCTCCCAGGTGAGTACCGTGCCGCTCGCGTCGGGGGCGAGGGTGAAGCGTCCGACGCCGGTGAACGCGCCACGGTGCTCGACGCCGAGCCGGCGTGGCGGCTCCCACTCGGTGACGCTCATGACGTCGGTCGTCGCGAAGGGACCGACGACGGTCCGTACGCGAAAGGTCGTGCCGACGCCCTCGCGCTGCTCGCCAACGAACTCGAGCGACGCCGCGTCAGCCATCCAGGTGACGTGTCGCTCGATCGCGCCGAGCTCGCCCCAGACCACCTCGGGGGTTCGTGCGTAGTGGGCTCGCACGCGAATGGTGGTCACGCGGCGAGTTGGCGCCAGTCGGCGAGCGGCGGCGCGGCGTCGGCCCCGAGCACCTGGAGACAGACGTGGTCGGCGCCGCGGGCGAGGTGCTCGGCGCTGCGCGCGCGTATCACGTCGGCGTCGCCGTGCACGACCATCGCGTCACAGAGCCGCTCGGAGCCGCCGCGCACGAAGTCGTCGTCGGTGAAGCCGAGCCGGCGCCAGTTGTTGCGGTAGTTCTCGAGACCGGTGTAGAAGTCGAGGTGACGGTGAGCGCGCTCAAGGAACTCCTCGCGGCTCTGGCCGAGCACGACCGCCTGCTCGACGGCGAGAAAGGCCGAGCCGAGGCGCTCGCGCGCCGCGGCCGTGTGCTCGGTCGTCACGAGATAGGTGTGGGCGCCGTCGGCGTGGCTCGCGGCGAGGTCGAGCATCTTGGGCCCGAGAGCCGCGAGCACGCGAGGCACCGCGCGGTCCGCGTCGGCCGCGTGCATGGGGACCGCGTCCATCGCCTCGAGGTAGGCGCGCATGGCGGCGAGGGGACTCTCGTAGCGGTGTCCGCGCAGTCGCTCGACGAGGGGCCGGTGGCTCACCCCGAGACCGAGCACGAAGCGGTCGCCACTCGCCGCCTCGAGGCTGCGCGCGCCGTTCGTCGCGGCCACGGCGTCGCGGGCCCAGATCGAGGCGATGCCGGTCGCGATCGTCATCGTCGTGCTCGCGGCGAGGGCGAGGCTCGCGTTCACGAGCGCCTCGCGGCCCCAGGCCTCGGGGAGCCAGAGGGCGCCGTAGCCGAGGGTGTCGAGCTCGGCGACGACCTGGCGCAGGTCCGCGACGGGCTGGCCGTCGAGGGTCATCGTCCAGAGGCCGGTCGCGCCGCGCAGTCGCTCGAGGATCGCGGGAGTGGCCATGACCCCATCGTAGGGTTTGTGCGCACGGCGAGCTGGCGACGACAATGGACCATGGCCTACGTCGTCGCCGCGCTGAGTCTGTGGCTCGCCCTCGTCGCGGTGACGGCGCTTCGCCCGCGCCGGCGCGGCGCGCTCGCGGCGCTTAGCTACCCGATCGGCTGGATCGCGGGCGAGCTGCCCATCCAGGCGGTTACCGTCGAGCTCGGCCTGCTCGGCCTGCTCGCCTGGTGGGGCTGGCCGATCGGCTGGATCGACCCGGTCGTCGTCGCCCTCGCCCTCGTCGTCGTCGCGACCAACGGCGCCCTGCTCGTCGCCTCCTTTCGCGCCCGGCGCGTCGTCGCCGAATCGATGCGTGACGCGACGCCGCCACTGATCGTCGGTGGTCCGGGCGAGGACGTCTTTGGCCGCTGGTGGCGAACGGCCCTGCAGCTGCCGCTGCACCCGCGCGACCTGATCGTGACCGCCAACGTCCCCTACGGGCCCGAGCCGCGCCACCGCCTCGACGTGTGGCGCACGCGCGAGGACCTCGAGGGGGCCCCGGTCATCTTCTACATCCACGGCGGGGCGTGGACCTTCGGCGACAAGCGCGAGCAGGGACGCCCGATGCTCCACGAGTTCTGCGCGCGCGGCTGGGTCGCGGTTGCGGCCAACTACCGCCTGGCGCCGCGCCACCCGTGGCCGGCCCAGATCGAGGACGTGACGCGCACGCTCGCCTGGATCAAGCGCGAGATCGGCGCCTACGGGGGCGACCCCGACCGGGTGGTTGTCGCGGGAGGCTCGGCCGGCGGCCACCTCGCGGCGCTGCTCGCGCTGAGTGCCGACGACCCGACGTGGCGCCCGAGCGACGTCGCGGACGTCGACGACTGGTCGGTGCGCGGCTGTCTCTCCTTCTACGGCGTGCTCGAGATGACGGGGGACGAGTCCCACTGGCGCGGCCTCGGGCGGGGGCTGCGACGACTCCTCGAGCACCGGGTTGTCCAGGTGCCCTTCGAGGGCAACGAGGCGCTCTATCGCCACCTGAGCCCGTATCACCGCCTCGACGCCGCGGCGCCGCCCTTCTTCGTCGTTCAGGGGGTCACCGACACGCTCGTCGACGTCCAGGTCGCGCGCGACTTCGTCGACCGGGCCCGGCGCGTCTCTCTCCAGCCCATTTACTACGTGGAGCTTCCCCTCACCCAGCACGCCTTCGACGTGACGTCGAGCCCGCGCACCTCGGCGACAACTCGCGCGGCGATCGCCTTCGCCGAGGCGACGACGACGCCGAGGCCGCGGTTCTCGACCGAGCTGCTCGACGTCTACCGGGTGCCCCCAGCCCAGCTCGAGGTCGCAGCTGACGGCGGCCACCTCGACGCCGTCGCCTACGCCGCGCGCGGCGGCCCCTACTTCGTCGTCACGAGCGACAACCCGGGCTCGGTCGTTCGGTCGCCCGAACGTAACGGGGTCGATCGGGCCGAGCTGGCGGCGTTACTCGCGAGTCGCGAGGTCGAGGCCGTCGCGACGCGGGCGCGCGACGAGACGGGACGTTTTCCCGACGAGGTCGGCTGGGTCGTGACCGAGCGCGCCCTCGCGCTCGGCCTCGCTCGTCGCTACGCCCAGCTCGCCCTCTACCGGGTGGACGCTACCGGGGTCAGCGTGCTCGAGGCGAGCAGCGGTCGCGAACGCTGAAACAGCGTCGTACCTGGTAAGAGGGCGTGGCTTGGGGTCCGACCGCCCCTATCTCTTCTTTCGAATGAACGATTCACAGGTGGTTGTCAAATGTTCGTAATGACGTTTAAGAATTTTCACAGAATTCGAGGATTATGGTGAAACTACCGCCATCGGTGCACGTTGTTGGCACGCGCTGGCGAGATGTCAAATGACGTAAGCGCCGCGTTCACATCGAGCCAAGTGAGGTACTCATGAGAGACAGTTCTACTGGCATATGCAAGCGGGGAGCCGGTCGTCGGATGTTGTCGCGCCTGGCGCCCGTCGTCGTCGCGCTCGGACTCGCGATCGGCGTGGCGGTGCCCGCGTCGGCGGGCGGGACGCCGACCACGTTTACGTCCATCAGCCCGGTCACGGGTTCGACGAGCGGTGGGACGGCTTTCACCATCACTGGTTCGGGATTCACGTCCGCGACGACGGTCACCATCGGCGGCGCCGCGGCGACGAGCGTCGTTGACGTCAGTTCGACGTCGCTGACCGGCGTGACACCGGCTGGCGTCACGGGCGCTCAGGACGTCGTCGTCACCGATCCAACTAACGGATCAGTGACCGCGACGGGCGCCTTCACGTATTCGAGCGTGGTGCTCTCGTCGTCGAGCGTCGTCGCGGGAACGTCGCTCGACGTGAGCGGCTTCACCATTCCGGGCGCGACGGTCGTCGCCTCCTTTGACCACGTGAGCGCGACGGTGAGCGCCAGCACTACCACCGGCTCCTACCTGGCGACGCTCACCCCGCAGAAGGCGACGTCGGCTGGCTACCTCTACTCGCAAGTCAACGTGAGCGCGAACGCGGCGACGATCAGCACCGCGGCCGACGTGGCGACGGTCACCCAGGCCCTCACCGGCGCGTCACAGCTCACCCAGGGGACCGGCACGTGCAGCAACACGTCGTACTGCCTCGATCCGTCACTCGCGCCGGGGACCCAGTACGACGTGATCACCCTCATCGGTTCGGGCCTCACCAACTACGTCAGCATCAACAACAGCGACTTCGTTGGCACCGTGGGCTCGGGCAATCCCTCGCTGTCGAGTCTCACGGGACCCTACGTCACCTTCGCCAACGCGTCGGGCGTCCAGTACGTGGCGGCCTGGGTGTGGGCCGGTCAGATCGGTCCGAAGTGGGTCCTGTACTCGGTTGCCGGTACCACGATCGGTTCACCGGTGACGAGTGAGATCAGCGGCACCTACGTCGCGACGCCGTTCAACGATCCCGCGATCACCGGCTCGGCGTCGATCACCTTTGACGCCGCGGGTACCAGTGAGGGCTTCTCGCCCATGGTCGGTTCGAACGCTGGGGGCACGAATTTCACGATCAGCATCGCTGGCTCGTACACGGTGACCGGCGTGTCGATCGGCGGGGTGCCGGTGACCTCATTCACCACGACGGTCTCGAGCACGAGTCCGACCATCACCTCGGTGTCGGGCGTCACCGCACCGGCTACGGCGGGGCTCGACTCGGTGGTCATCACGTACACCGGCGGCTCCTTCACTCTGCCGAGCGTCTTTACGTACGTCGGCTTCGCCGCGATTTCGCCGTCGTCGGGACCCACGTGGGCTCCCCAAGCGATCGTGATTACCGGTGGCGGCTTCACGGGCAGCACCGGCGCGACCATCGGTGGCAATCCGGTCTCATCCTTCCAGGTCGTGAGTGACACCGAGATCACCGGCTTCACGCCCACCGGTGGCGTCGGACCGGCGAACGTCGTGATCGCGAGCGCCTACGGGAATCTGATCGGCGTCGGGGCGTACACGTACCTCGCCGTGCCGTTGAACAGCGGTGGCGGCACGAGCAGCCTTCAGACGCAGGCGCCGCTCGTGATCACGAGCACCTCGGGCACCGCGGGCACGCCGCTCACGCTCACCACGAGCGGGGGCTCGGGAACCGGCGCGGTGAGCTTCACCCTCGTCAGCGCCGGCAGCGCGACGTGCGCGCTCAACGGCGCCGTGCTGAGCGCCTCGAGCGCGGGAACCTGCACGGTGAGTGCGACCAAGGCCGCCGACGCGACCTACGCCGCCACCAGTTCACCGGCGACGACGATCACGTTCGCCGCGCCCCCGGCGCCGCCGGTCGTGCGCCTTCACGTTCGCGCGATTCGGTTCAACGGCGCCGCGTTGGTTGGTCGGACCGTCGTGGCGACGATTACCGGCGTCGGCTTCTACGCGCAGCCGACCATCACCAGCAATGAACCGGGGACTCGCGTTGGGGTCCTGCACGATAACGGTCGAACACTGGTGGTTCGCGTGAGCGTGGCGGCGAACGCCGCGACGGGTTGGCACACCCTCACGATCACTCTCGCCGACGGTACGTTCTGTCGGGTGAACTACCTCGTGAAGTAGAAGCGGCGACCACGTCGCGCGCCGCGCTGGCCGCTCGTCGTCATGGGTGGCCCGTCTCGACGTGGAGGGCGCGCCACGAGTTGGACCCCGGCTAGTACGGCCTCGGCCGACCGACGGCGTACTCGGTCGCGCGGTCGTCACCGGTGCGCCGTAGTTCCGTGCGCCGCGAAGTTCGCGCGTGACGCCAAGGTCGCGGCCGAAGCCGCTGCGAACTCGGCGCTGCGACGGTCGCTGCAGCGCACGATGCCCCATCGAGTAGGCCGGAATCGGTACGCGTAAGACGTCGTGCTGACTGGTGTCCTGTCTCGCGCCGGGTGAACTACGGCGTTACGGGGTCTGGCGAGACGTGACACGAGAACGCGGCAAAGTCATGGAACGTCGATGACGGCACGACGATGGTCGACCGTCTCCGAATGCGCGGCGACAACGGTCTACGTGGAAGCGAACAGCGGGGTCCTTCTCGGCTCTACCCGTCTCCTGAGCGGCACGCCGACGTGATCTGCTGACGCGAGCGTGGACATCGGTGAACGAGGCTCACGAGGTTGGAGAGCGCCGGCCGCGAGGTCGGCTTCAACGCGGGGTCGAACTGCTTCACGTCACGTAGCCAGTCCAGTCGGACAATACGCGTACCCGATCGTTTCGAGGCGTTCACGCGTAGGCGACCCCGGGCTCGCGACGACGACGGTAACCGGGGTGCTGAAACCGGGTGACCGCCGGATCACCGCCCGAACTGAACCCATGCCGACCTTCGAGTCCCCTAGTTGTCCAGAGGCACCGGGCGCGTACCCGGTACGCCACCCGCCGCTTTGGTCACCCTACGCGCGAAGACGCCACCGCGCGGGACAGCGGGGGTCGAATCCGCTGACCTTGCGGACGTGGCCGTTGCGCACGCAGGTGATGGTCGTGCGCACCAGGCTCGAGAAGATTTGCGTCGACGCCCCCTGGTAGCTCGACACGCGAACGCCGTAGGGGGTGGCGGGATCGAGTCCGCTGAAGGTGCAGCTGGTCGACGAGGTGCGCACGAGGTACGACGACGCCGTGGCAAACCCGTAGAGCAGGGTGCACGTGTACGGCGCCGCGCCGCCGCGCCAGCTGACTGTCATGGTCGTCGTCGAGCGCGACGTCACGAGATCCGTCGGGGCGGGTGCGGTCGCGGTGACGAGGGGTGCCGCGACGCCTGACACCTCGAACAGTTGAGTTTCCGAGTACCAGTCGCTGAGCCAGAGGTTGCCACTCGGGTCGATCGCGAGGCCGCCGATCTCGTAGTCACTGCTCGTGTACCCACCCGAGGGGGGTAACGCGCTCTGGGCGACGGCGGTTGACACGACACCGCTGGGCGAGATGGCGGCTACGGCCGCGTACGGCGAGTAGGAGGCACCGTATTCGTTCGCGGCGTAGAGGACGCCCGAGGTCGAATCGTAGGCGAGCGCGTACGGATAGCTGATACCCGACGCGAATGTCGACACGACGCCGTTCGGCGAGATGGCGTAGACCTTTGAATTACCGTCGGAGGAGTAGAGAGTGCCGTTGGCCCCGACGGCCAGTCCACAGCCGCCAGCGCCGGTGGCCAAGGTGCTCGAGGCGCCCGAGGGCGTCGTCTTCAGAATCGTTCCCTCGCAGCCCGACGTGTAGAGGTTACCCGCGCTGTCGACCGCCATACCGTAGATGTCACCGTACTGTGACCCCTGGAAGAGCGTGGTCGTCACGCCGGTCGGTGTCACCTGGTAGATCGTGGCGTGAGAACCGCTGCACCAGCACGCAACGTAGAGGTTCCCCGCGCCGCTGATGGTCATGCCCCAAATGGCGTCGCTGCCGAAGGTCGCGAGCGTGCTGAGTGCGCCGTTGGCGGCCACCTTGGACACGACGCCCGTCGAGTAGTCATCGACGTAGACGTTGCCCGCGCTGTCACTGACGACGTAACCGTAACTGGGCACGTTCGAGAACGCCGTAACGGTACTCGATGCGCCGGCCGGCGCGGCCACGGGCAGCACGCCGAGCATCAGGACCGCCACGCCGATCAGGAGGCCCACCAGGCTCCTCCGCCCTACCGTCACTGTCATGAGAACCCCATTTCTGTTGTGCCCACACTAGTCTCGCGTGCTGGTGGCGCTCGGCGAGGGACGATGCCGTGTGCCGAGTTCGTGGCGTACCGACGGTCGTCGCATGGTCCTAGGTGGGCTGCGAGACACCTGACGCCAAGTTCGGCGACCGGGGGGCGCTGCGCGGCAATGCTCTCGAGACCGCGCGGCGTGCGTCGCGCGGTACGGCCCCTCGCCGCCAGTCGACCGAGTGTGGACGTTAAGCGTAAGAACGTGGGGGGATGACGGTGGCGGCTGTGCACCATGAGCCACGAGCGATCCGGCAAGCGCTCTGAAGGGAGCACCTCGCGGACGGTGCGGCAAAGCGAGGAGAGGCGACCTGGGGCGAGTCGTGGGCCCCTTCGTCCATGATGGCCCGAGCGGGTCACCAGGGCCGGCGATCGTCAGGGTGGACGGTTGGGAACAGCCGAGTAAGAGGCACGTCGCCCGGTACCGGGGTTCTGGTCGGCACGAGTACGGTCGCGTGCCGGTGACTGGCGTGACGCGACGATGGCCGCGCGGGGTTGGCGCTCTCGATCACGCGGGCCAACGCCACGCGCTGTGAATCGCCCTACGCGGTGAGTCGACGGCCTAGTGGGCCACGTCACGTCGAGGACCGGCCGGCGAGCGGTGCTCGCGACGTGGTAACCAGCACCGCGAGTGCGTGCGTGCCTACTCGGTCGCGAGCTCGACCTCGACCGCGAGCTCGTCGCCGTCGAGGTAGTCAAAGGACCCAACCGATCCGGCGGCGGCGAGGTCGCCCTCGGCCGATACCAGCGCGCCGATCACGCTCGGCGTGGCCGTGACGACGACGCGCGCGACGGCCGCGCGCTGGGAGACCTTGGCCGTCGACTTGGCTCGCCGGATGGCCTCGAGCACCACGCCGACTGGCCCGGCAATCGAGCCGACGTCGTCGAGGGGCTCGTGGCTGAACTCCGACGGGTTCGGCCACGCGGCGCGGTGCACGGAGTCCTCGTGCCACCAGCGCCAGGCCTCTTCGGTCGCGAAGGGAATGAACGGCGCGAGCAGGCGCGTGAGAGTTGAGACCGCGGCCGCGAGTGCGGCGCGGGCCGACCGGGTGGTGGGTTCGTCACCGTCGCCGTAGGCGCGCAGCTTCACGAGCTCGACGTAGTCGTCACAAAACGACCAGAAGAAGGCCTCGGTGCGCTCGAGCGCGCGGGCCGCGTCGTAGGCTTCGAAGTCCGCCGTCGCCTCGTCGACGAGCTCGGCGAGGGCACCGAGCAGGTCACGGTCGAGCGGCTCGGTCACCTCGTCGAGGCTCGTCGGTCCGTCGAGGCGCCCGAGGACGAACTTGGTGACGTTAAGGACCTTGATCGCGAGACGCCGACCGATCTTCATCTGCGCCTCGTCGATGGCGGTGTCGGCGCCCGGTCGTCCGCAGGCCGCCCAGTAGCGCAGCGCGTCGGCGCCGTGGGCCTCGAGCAGCGGCATCGGGGTCACCACGTTGCCGACCGACTTGCTCATCTTCTTGCGATCGGGGTCGAGGATCCAGCCCGAGATGACTGCGTGGGCCCAGGGGAGTCGATGGTGCTCGAAGTGGCTGCGTACGATCGTGGCGAAGAGCCACGTGCGGATGATGTCGTGGCCCTGGGGTCGAAGGTCCATCGGGAAGACCCGGTCGAAGAGGTCGCTGCCCCACCGTCCGGCGATCTGGGGGCTAAGTGAGCTGGTCGCCCAGGTGTCGAGCACGTCGGGGTCCCCGACGAAGCCGAGGGGCTGGCCCCGCTGACTCTCGTCGAAGCCTGGGGGGACGTCCGAGGAGGGGTCGACCGGCAAGGCGTCGAGGGAGGCGAAGATCGGGTGGTCGTAGTCAATGGCGCCGTCGCCGTGGACGGGGTACCACACCGGAAAGGGCACGCCGAAGAAGCGCTGGCGTGAGATGTTCCAGTCGACGTTCAGGCCCTCGACCCAGCTGGCGTAGCGGTGGCGCATGTAGTCGGGGTGCCAGTCGAGCTCGTCGCCGCGCGCGAGCAGCTCGGCGCGGTGCGCGAGGGTCGCGACGAACCACTGGCGCGACGTCACGATCTCGAGGGGGCGCTCGCCCTTCTCGTAGAACTTGACCGGGTGGGTGATGGCGCGCGGCTCGCCGAGCAGGGCACCCGTCGCGGCGAGCGCCTCGACGACCGTGGCGCGCACCTGGTTGACGGTCTTGCCCGCGAGCTCCTCGTAGCGGGCCCGGGCCGCGGCGGGTTCGCGCGAGGGAAACTCGTCGCTCGAAAAGTCGGCCGGCGCGAAGCGGCCGTCGCGGCCGATCAGGGCGCGCGTCGGCAGGCCGAGTTCGCGCCACCAGGTGACGTCAGTGAGGTCCCCGAAGGTGCAGACCATCGCCGCGCCGGTGCCCTTGTCGGGATCGGCGAGCTCGTGAGCGAGGATGGGCACCGCGACGGCGAAGAGCGGCGTGATGGCGTTCGTGCCGATCAGGTGGCGGTAGCGCTCGTCGCTCGGGTGGGTGACGATCGCGACGCAGCTCGGGATCAGCTCGGGCCGGGTCGTCTCGATCTCGAGCGTGCCGCCGGACTCCAGGGCGAAGGCGACCCGGTGGGTCGCCCCGGGTCGCTCGCGGTCCTCGAGCTCGGCCTGGGAGACTGCGGTTCGAAAGTCCACGTCCCACAGGGTCGGCGCGACGCTTGAGTAGACCTCGCCGCGCGCGACCATCTCGAGGAAGCCGCGCTGGGAGACCGCTTGGGCGAGCGGTGAGATGGTCGCGTACTCGAGGGACCAGTCGATCGAGATGCCGAGGTGGGTCCAGAGTTCCTTGAAGGCCTCTTCGTCACGCGCGGTCAGGAGCTGGCAGAGCTCGACGAAGTTCTTGCGGCTGATGGCGCGCTTCTCGCCGCGTCCGGCGGCTGGCTCGGGGGCGACGAAGTCGGGGTCGTAGGCGAGACTCGGGTCACAGCGCACCGCGAAGTAGTTCTCGACGCGTCGCTCGGTCGGCAGGCCGTTGTCGTCCCAGCCCATCGGGTAAAAGACGTCGCGCCCGCGCATGCGCCAGAATCGCGCGAGCAAGTCCGTGTGGGTGTAGCTGAAGACGTGGCCGATGTGCAGCGAGCCCGACACCGTGGGCGGCGGGGTGTCGATCGAGTACACGGTCTCGCGAGTGGCCGTGGTATCGAATCGGTAGACCGCCTCGTGCTCCCACTGCGCGAGCCAGCGCGCCTCGAGCCCGTCGACGCTCGGACGCTCGGGGACGGGACTCGGCTCACTGGGCATGGTTGGCGTAGTTTAGAACAGTGATCCGCCTCTACGACTCGGCCCGCGGCGCCGTCGTCCCGCTGGTGCCGCGCGACGAGGGGGCCGTCTCGATCTACCTCTGCGGCCCGACGGTCTACGACCTGCCCCATCTCGGCCACGGCCGCCACGCGCTCGTCTGGGACACGCTTCGCCGGTGGCTCGCCTTCACCGGCGTCGCCGTCCACTTCGTCTCCAACGTGACCGACGTCGACGACAAGATCATCGCGCGCGCCGACGCCGAGCACGTCGGCGAGGATGAGATCACCGCCACCTACGAGGCGGCCTGGTGGGACGCGATGGACGCCCTCGGCGTCGCGCGGCCCGACGACGTGCCGCACGCCACGGCCTACGTCGACCAGATGATCGTCGTGATCGAGCGGCTGCTCGCCCTCGACGTCGCCTACGAGTGCGAGGACGGGATCTACTTCGACGTCGGCCGGGTCGCCGACTACGGCCTGCTCGCCGGTCAGCCGCTCGACACCCTGCGCGCCGGCGCGCGCGTCGAGTCGAACCCGGACAAGCGCTCGCCGCTCGACTTCGTCCTCTGGAAGAACGCGAAGTTCGCCGAGCCGAGCTGGTCGGCGCCCTTTGGCTCGGGTCGTCCCGGCTGGCACACCGAGTGCGTCGTGATGTCCCTCGGGCTGCTCGGGGACGACTTCGACCTGCACTGCGGAGGCCTCGACCTCAAGTTCCCCCACCACGAGAACGAGCGGGCCCAGGCCGAGGCACTCGGGCGGCCCTTCGCGCGCCACTGGGCCCACAACGGCTGGGTGATGGTCGGCGAAGAGAAGATGAGCAAGTCCCTGCACAACTTCACGTCGCTCACCGACCTGCTCGCCCAGACCGACGCGCGCGCCTACCGGCTCTTGGTGCTGCGCTCGCACTACCGAAGCCCCATCGAGGTCTCACCAGCCACCATCGCCGACGCCGAGCGAGGCCTCGCGCGCCTCGACGGCCTGGCCCGGCGCTTCGCGCTCGACTCGCTCGCGGGCGAGCGCCTCGAGGTCGCGAGCGACTACGACTGGCCCGACGACGCGCGGGCCCTCTACGAGAGCGTCGCCTCGTCGATGGAGGACGACCTCGACACCCCGGGCGCGCTGGCCACGCTCTTCGAGGCGGCGACGCGAGCCAACTCGCTCGCCGACGACGGTGAGACCGCTCGCGCCGAGGCGCTCGCGCGCGCGCTGAACGTCTGCTTCGGCGGGCTCGGGCTGCGTCTCGTGGCGTCGGGCGCGGACCTCGACGCCGAGACGGCACGCCTTATCGCGCGGCGCGACCAGGCGCGCGCCGAGCGCGCGTGGGCCGTCGCCGATCGCTACCGCGACGACCTCGTGGCTCGAGGCTGGGTCGTCGAAGACGGACCCGACGGCACCGTCGTTCGGCGCCCCTGAGACCGTTCTCACGGGGCCGCCGCGGGACTTGGCAGGTCGGCGCCGAACGGGTATGGTGGGGCGTTGAGGTTGCCGTAGTGGTTCCCTCCGGACGAATGGTCCACAGAAGTTAAGGAGGCCCGCTGTGGCTGAAGGAACCGTGAAATGGTTCAATGACGAGAAGGGTTGGGGTTTCATCGCGGTCGAGGGTCAGCCCGACGTGTTCGTGCACTACTCCGAGATCCAAGGCGACGGCCGGCGCACGCTGGTCGAAGGTCAGACGGTTCGATTCGACATCGAGCCGGGTGATCGTGGCCCGCTCGCCAAGCGTGTGCAACTCGGCTAAGGCCGACGTCGCGCGTGGCGACTCGCCACGCCGCCAGCGACTCGCCCTCGCTCTCGCTCACTCACAGGCGAGGCGTCCACGTCCAATCGGACGGGATGGCTGGCGTGGTCGTGGAACGCAATCAGCTGACTGGTCCACTCAATAGGCTCGCAACGACGCTCGAGCCACGGCCGAGTGGTGGCTGACGGGAAGAGTGGTCTACGATGGACAGATGTTACCGGTCGGTAACCACGAGACGAGGTGACAACGTGGCTGACTTCTCACTGGCCTTGAACGACGACCAGCGCACGCTGATCGACTGGGTGCACGGCTTCGCCGCCGACGTGCTGCGTCCGGCCGCGCACGAGTGGGACGAGCGCGAAGAGACGCCCTGGCCGATCATCGAGGAAGCGGCGAAGCTCGGCATCTACTCGGTTGACTTTCTCGCCAACGCCATGGCCGACCCGACGGGCCTCTCGATGGTGGCCATCCTCGAGGAGCTCGCCTGGGGTGACGCGGGCCTGTGCATGTCGATCATGGGCTCGACGCTCGCCGTGGCGGGGATCATGGCCAACGGCACCCCGGCCCAGCAGATGGAGTGGATCCCCCAGTGCTTTGGCACGCCCGGGGACTTGAAGCTCGCGGCCTTCGCGGTGAGCGAGCCTGACGCCGGCAGCGACGTTTCCTCCCTGCGCACGCGCGCCACCTACGACGAGAAGACCGACGAGTGGGTGCTCAACGGCACCAAGACCTGGATCACCAACGGCGGCATCGCGAACCTGCACGTCGTGGTCGCCTCGGTCGCGCCCGAACTCGCCGGTCGCGGACAGGCCTCGTTTGTCGTGCCCGAGGGCACCGCGGGCATCACGATGGGTCAGAAGTTTCTGAAAATGGGCATTCGCGCGAGCCACACCGCCGAAGTCGTGCTCGAGGACTGCCGGATTCCCGGGTCGTGCCTGCTCGGGGGCAAGGACAAGCTCGACGAGCGCCTGGCGCGTGCGCGCGAGGGCAGGCGCTCGTCATCCCAGGCCGCGATGGCGACCTTCGAGTCGACGCGGCCGAGCGTGGGCGCCCAGGCCGTCGGCATCGCGCGAGCGGCCTACGAGTACGCGCTCGACTACGCCAAGGAGCGTAAGCAGTTCGGACGAGCCATCGTGGAGAACCAGGCGATCGCCTTCAAGCTCGCCGACATGAAGATGCACGTGGACGCGGCTCGCTTGCTCGTGTGGCGCGCGGCCTGGATGGCCGCCACCCGGGCCCCCTTCAGCGCGGGGGAGGGCTCAATGTCCAAGCTTTACGCCGGCGAGACGGCCGTCAAGGTTACCGAGGAGGCGATCCAGATTCTTGGTGGCTACGGCTACGTTCGCGAGTATCCCGTCGAACGCTGGCACCGTGACGCGAAGATCTACACGATCTTCGAGGGAACCTCTGAGATCCAACGCCTCATCATTGCGCGCGCCATTTCAGGGGTTCACATCCGGTAGGAGTAAAGCCCATACGGTAGCAGGATTTCTGCGTACCTGCCGAACGTTGTAATGGTCCCTGTTACCGGCGAGCACAGGACTTGAGGTGACCCACGAACCTGGTTATTGGGACGGTTTGTGGGTCTCTTGTATGTGAGTCAGGCGCGTTGTCCGAAAGCGAAGAAGGCGCCTGACTCCTTGGAGACCGCCAGTACTCCGCCACTCTCATCCATTCGTCGCAAGACCTCGGCGTTCAGTTCTGTCAGTTTCTCTGGTGAAGCATTGCTGCCCGGAGGCGTGGAAGTTATGTAGGCGACAATGTCGGCGGCCTCTGTGCATCGAAGACCATCGCTATGATGTCGCCACTCGACTTCCCCAAAACGCTTTGTGAGTAGCGGCAACCCTGTCACCGAGCCGAAAGCCTCGACGTTGCTTCGAGCAACGGACGAATCGAACACCTTGGTCTCAATCTCATACAACTCCTGGAGGTGGCGGGGACCGTTGGTGGATGCTACGAGTACGCCGCCGGGACGAAGTACACGAGCGAGTTCCTCGATGGCCACTACTGGATTTGGCGTGTGGTAGAGCATGCGGTTGGCGATGACCAAGTCAAACGAATCATCCTCGAATGGAAGGTCATGCACATCAGAGGTCATCCCTTCGACATGACGGACGGTAGTTCTGGCTGCATTGAGCGCCGTCTGAACCATTCTGGGTTTCCTGGAGAGGTAACGAATCCCGGTGCAGGTCAGAGCCTCTGGGAAACCCAGGCCGGTTCAGTGGAAGTGAAGTGTCGGTGCTACGCGCCTACATGTCCACCCGTCAGCGCAACCGGGCGCGGTACGCAGTGTACTTCACGTTTATGCATACTTCACTGGTAAAGTGAAGTATGCTATTCTCTGAAGTATGGCTGGAACCCGAGAGCTTGCAACAAAGGTGCGAAACGCCACCATCGCTGCTCTGCCCGGAGGGGTCCGCGTCGCGGTGACGCCGGCGCAGGCGTCAGTTGCGCCGACCTTCCACGTCACGATTCACGCGGGCTCAGGGGAGCATCGATTTGTGGCGGGGTGGGCCGGCGAAGGATGGCCCGCAGACGTAGAACGCCTGGTCGCCAGTGCCCCTGACGTGGAGGTTGTCGTCGCTAAGCAGCTCTCGCGCGGTGCCAAGGACTGGCTTTCAACTCACCACCGAGGCTGGGTGGACCAAAGTGGAGACGCAAACGTCAGCCTCTCGACCGGACTCATCATCTTTCGCGAAGCTAGAACCCGTCAGATAAAGACCGATACTCCGGTCAAATGGACTCGGACGATGCTCGCAGCGGCTGAAGCCGCTCTCGCTGGCGTGACTCCAACCGTTGAAGCCGTTGAAGCCGCGACTGGCATCTCGCGCGGCGCCTCCGCAAACGCCCTCGCCCGATTGGAGACGTTGGGGCTGTTGCATCGGCTGCAGGGAACGAGAGGCAGCGGATCGGCACGCTCTATCGTCGATCGCGATGCCTTTCTCGACGAGTACGCGGCTGCTGCTGCGACGCTTCGTCACCCGCAACGTGTGATTCGTATCCACCGGTTGTGGAGGGACCCGCTGGAAGCGTTCGACTCCGAGATTGGTCCCGCGCTTAATCGCAATTCGGATTCTTGGGCAGTCACCGGAGCCGCCGCCTCGATTCTCCTGGCCCCGTACCTTTCGGACGTCACGGTCGTCGAGTTGTATGTCGACGACGAACTGTTCGCCAACCCCGAACACTTGGCTGACGTTCTTGGGGGACGAGTCGTCGACCGTGGTCAGCTCATCGAGGTGCGGGCACTGCCCACGCCGATGAGCGCGAACGGACCAGTCGTCCGTGGGATCCACCTGGCACTTCCGGCCCGTATCTACGCCGACTTGATGGCGGTCGGCGGGCGGTCAGCGGAAGCCGCCCATCATTTGAGGGAGACGATTGATGCCGGACCCTATTCGTAGTCGACGGGCGCGGGATCTCGCCCAGAGGGCACTTGTCCGGTTGGTTCGCGCGTATGGTGATATCCCTGAATTCGTCTTGCTCGGTGGTTTGGTTCCAGATCTGTTGTGCCGTACTGCCGCTCGGCCGCATCAAGGGACGACTGACGTCGATGTTCAGGTGGATCTGGAGATTCAAGGCGGATCAGTCAACAGCGAGCGATTGGAGCGTGCTCTCAAGGACTGCGGCTTCACGCCGGACCTTCAAAGAGTGTGGCGCTGGCGAGATACGACGGAGCCGGGTTTGGTGGTCAAGATCGAATTTCTTGCGGACTTGGACGATGTCGCCGACCACACGACCGTGTCGTTCAACGGCTGCGAGTCGCTTGGCGCGGTCAACCTTCGCGGTACTGGGTTCGCGGCGAAGGATTGGACGCTGCACACAATTACGTCGACAGTTGAGGGTCGAACGGCGACAGTGCAACTCCGCGTCGCCACACTGCCGGCGTATCTCTTGGCGAAGACGCACGCTGCTCAAGGTCGAAACCTTCCAAAGGACTGGTACGACATCGCGTACGTTCTCTTGCACAATGACGGTGGTGGGCCGTCCGAAGCGGCTCGGCTCACGGTTGATCGCTTCGGCAAGGATCTCGTTGCCGCCACCGACACCGCTATCGGGGAACTGTCGGCGAACTTCGCCGATGAAGCCGCGCAGGGAAGCGTGGCGTACGCGGCAACGATGATTAACTTGCATCCGGATCTTGATATCGATGTTCTCGCCAACGACGCTGTTGCGGCTGTCGTCATCTTTGTGGACACACTGAGGTCGTGCGAACTTTCGTGACTGGCACGAATATCAAGTGTCCATCGGGACAGATCCGCAGCTGCGCTTGGGGTGCCCACAATCAGGGTACGAAATGGGCTCACCATAGGCCCAAAAGGCCGTTTATCACCTAATTCCTGGGTCTAGCCTTATTAGAAAAAGATCTTGATCAGGATACTTGTGCTCCACTCCAATAACTACGCGATCTTCGAGGGGACTTCGGAGATCCAGCGACTCATTATTGCTCGCGCGATATCGGGTGTGCACATTCGTTGAGCAGTCGTGCGATGGGTTGTCGCTGAGCCGACCCGTCGATCGTCGTCAACACGATCGGATTGGTGGTGCGGTATCAGGCGCGGTAGGCCGTCGCAATCTTCACGTGTCGGTCACTGATTCTCTGGCATGATCCGCGCGCGGGTCGCGTTGGGCCCATGGTACCAACGAAAACCGCAAGCAGCCACCATCGAGGTTGACTGACAGAATTGTCACATGAGTCTCGCCGACGTGGAGAAGTTGCTGGGGGAGCTGGAAGGAGTTCGCCGAACGGAGCGACATGGACGCTTCCCCGAGTGGCGTTACCACGGGAGATTGATTGCTCGTCAACTCGACAGTGATCACTTGGTGATCCGCATTGACTTCGACTTTCGTCGATCATTGTTGCACAGTGATTCCGCTACTTTCAGTGTGCCCAATCAATACGTAAAGCATATGATGGTCGTCGCCGATTTTGCGTCGGGCGACGCGGCCGCAATCGAAGACGCCCTTGAAAATGCTTGGCAACTTCAGCGAAGCGCGGATTAGAGCGGCGAGTGAGATATTGACCTCCAGAATTCGATCCGCCAGTCGGAGAATGTGTAGGTCGGGCCGCGGACCAGGACGCACACCTATCAACCTAAACGCAAGTACATGGTGGCAGACCCGTCGTGTCGGGCCTCCGACGCAAGACCTCTGAGTCAGGTCCCGGTGTATAGGCGGACCAGATCGACAATTTCTACGTCGCCTCGTTGTGCTGCGAGCTGCACCAATCTCTCGTGTACGCGTTCGCCGAAGAGCAGGAGTTTGGCGTGAGAGGCGTTCGCGCCAAGCGCCGACCTGGCTCGCTCGAGCGCTGCCAAATGACGCGTTGTCAGTTCTTCGCCCGACTGTGCCTCGCCAAGTGCCACGATTTCGCGATCACTCGGGACATCGCCTGGCCCGGCGACTAGCACATCGAGCTCGTGGTCAACGCCGTCGATGCTCACGAAAGATGGACCCACGTGGTCCCGAATCGGCACTGTCACGTCGCTCGCGAATGTCGCCACCCACCTTCGGGCCATCTCCTCGAAGACCGGCCCGCGAACGCGGGAACTGTACACGGCCTCAAGACGTTCCGACCACACTGTGCGCAACTCCCGCTCACGAAGTGCTGCACCGTAAGGTTCGATGACCGCGTAGTGGAACTGCAGGAACGAGTCGGCCAATGCGTAGAGGGGACGCTTCTTTCGAATCGGATCCTCACGTCGCACGATGAATCCGGCTTCGATGAGACGTCGAAGGACAACATCAATGTTTGATACCTGTCTCCCGACCTTGCTGGCGATGGCGCCCGCAGTGACCGAGCCATTGGCGATCGCACCAAGGATGGCGTGGTGGAGCAAGTTACTCTTGCCGCTCAGTGACGGGTCCTCGGCCAGCAGTGTTGTCGCCTCGCGTTGCAGCGTGGCGGCGGGACTGAGCACACGATCTACTATCCAGCGATCGAGGTCAGCCCGGCCACTAGGCAGGTCGAAGTTGACCATGTCGGTGGCGTACCCGACGACTCCTCCGATGACCGCGAAGACGCGCACCGCGGTTTCGAGCCCAGCGCCGATAGGCAGTCGCGTCGCCGCTACCCGGAAGTCGTCTGGCTGCATGACCAGCTCGAGGCCCGCACGCCCACGCAGTGGCGCCTCGCCTTCGGTGAGTGCGCGCACCATGGCAATGGCCGATCCGCACAGGATGAGCCGAGCCCTGCTCGTGGACGTACGCAAGGCACCAGGCCCCAGCGCAACGGCGAGAGTCGACTCGACAGAAGGGTCGGCGGCGATGATGTGTCCGAACTCGTCAAGGATTACCGGAGCGACCGACTGCTCCCCGAGTCTCAGCAGGGCATCTACCGCCTCTTCCCAGTTCGCGAGCGCGAGTCGCCCGACTCCGAGGTGCGCACCGAGCGCGGTCCCAAGTCGCTCCAACTGCACGGGTGTCTCCGCCCGGATTGCCTCAAAGTAGAACCCGCCGCGCCGTTCGGCCTGTTCGACGAGCATGGTCGACTTGCCGATGCGTCGCCGACCGTAGACGAGACCAAGAAGTGGACGGCCAACGGAACTATCCAAAAACGCATCGAGTGCCTCTTGGTCCTGATCTCTCACACGACACCCCCTCTCTCGTTGGGTCGCGCAAATCTTCTTAATACTATGTAGATACATACTATTTGACGACATAGTATGAGAGACACATATTCAATCGGGGCCTCGGTGTCAGACCATCGACGGCATTGCGAGCAGCTCTGGGCCCAGAGCCGGTGTCGATGAACTCCATCGGCAGGGTCGGGGAGCGCGGAATGTCTGAATGATGGCGAAGTGCCGCAGGCGTACACACCTCGCCCCTGTTACGTGGGGCGTTGTCATCCGCCAGGCGAACGTGCGGTCCGTCGGGCTGTTCGGTACGGTGCGAAGCCCTACAGAATCAACCGTCGCTGCCGTGATCAGGTCAACGAGCCGACGCGCTTCCAGTCAAAACGTGGACTCGTCGACGACGAGACGCCCCGCGAGCAACCAGTCGTGGGGCGTCTCGTGGAGCGTGGGAAACCGCTACGAGATAGCGATATGAATCGAGCAACTTATCCGCAACGGCGGGTACGTGATAACGCAGTCGATGCTGATCGAAACGTCGGTGGTGGATCCCACGGTCCCCGTGCCCGCACCGCCGCCCGTCGTGCTCGACGTCGGTACAACGCCCGACATCGTTCCGTGCAGTTGGCTCGACGCAATGGCCGCGGACCAGTTGCCCCCGGGGCCTACCGTCGCGACGTTCGAGTACGCCGTGACGAACTGGCTCGAATTGGCGGCCCACTGCCCCTTCAGTGAGGCCGTGCACCCGCCAGCACTCGAGGGCCCTTGGAACTTCATCGAGATCTTGCCGCTCATCGTGGGTGTCGCGGAGCTCGTGGCCGCGCAGGTTGACGCGCTCGCGTGTGCGGATCGAGCCGACGCCATCGACGCCGTCGGCAGCACCACGAGTGAACTGACGAGCAGGACCAAACCGACGGCTAGGCCGACCTGGCGACGCAGAACAGACTTCATATTCCCCCCTTTAGCGCCAGACGTGTTCTGGCGCGACGAGGAGGGCTACCTCACGTGGTGAAACGTGGCGAACTCATCTCGTTGCGGAGTTCGTGACGTCGCGCGCAATGGCCCCCCTCTACGATCGGCGTGAACAGTGTCACACCAACCTTCGCACATCATATCGAGGTGGCCGGCGCGGCGCGGAGTATACCGCCGCGTCACTCGTACGATGACGGCGGTGGAGCCTCAGCGCGGTTCCATTTGACGTGCGACGCTGCGTGCTGACCGGTCGCGACTCGATCCGAGCGTCGCCCCTGACGGGACCGGTCCCGGTGTGCAGGATTCGCCCCGCCAGCCGCGGTCGCGCCAGTGCGGTCGTGGCGGGCCCAGCGTTCGAATCGGACCTGCCCGGGCGACCCACGGCTTGGTCGTCCACGATGGGCGACCAAGCCGTGGCGGTTGATCGTGACGCCACAGCAGCGGACCTCGTTACGTCGGATCGTGGCACGTCGTGACCGCGGTCGGTCGCAACCGTCACGGCGGGGACTTCGCCTTGGACGGAGACTCGGTTGCGCCCGTCCACGCCTCGCGGGCGGCGTTAGTCCCGGGGACGGGCCAGAACTCAGTACTGCACGGTGATGCGACGCGACGGGCCGTCGACGGTCATGAGACCACCGTAGGGAAGCACGTACTGCGGGTCGGTGTGGCCAAAGTCCGGCCCATAGACGAGCATCGCCGTCGGGTTATACGTACCCAGCGCGTCGAGCACGGCGGCTTCTTGGTCAGCTCGAAAGGCGAGGCGCGCCGGTTCGTCGAGAGGTGCGCTGGGGTGCCAGGCCTTGGCCTTGGCGACGACCACCGCGGGAAACTGGCCGAGCAGTCCACGCTCGCCGGCGTTGCGCAGCATGCGGTAGACCTCGAGTGCGCTCGGCATCTCCTCGGAGGTCTCCACGAGCAGGACGCAGCCGGCGTAGGTGTCAGTGGGTTGGATCCACCGGTTCGTGGCGAGGTTCCAGTGCACGATCTCGAGGTTGCCGCCCCACGTCGGACCGCTCACGATCCGCGTGGCGTTGTGCCAGTGCCAACCTCGTTCGCTGGTCGTGGGAAGGGGCTCGTCGAGGGTCGACGGTTCCTCCCAGCGAGGTTGCAGGTCGGTGAAGCGTTCGAGCGGCGCCATCTCGACGAGAACGTGGTCGAAGAGGGCGTGGCGCAAGGATCGAAGGAAGACGTCGTGCACGCCACCGGGCCGGGCGAGATGGACCATTGTCGAGCCGCCGTGATAGCTCACCACGCCGAGGTTCCAGAGGTAGTTGAGCAGGTTGGTGTTATCTGAGTAACCAACGAACGCTTTCGGGTTTGATGCGATCACGTCGGCGTCGAGATGGGGCAGGACCGTGATTTCGTCGGTTCCACCGATCACCGCCACGATCGCCTTGATGGTCGGGTCGGCGAACGCCGCATTGAGGTCACGGGCGCGTTCGTGCGGCGTTGCCCCCACCCGTCGGGTCGACGGATACTCCACCGGCACGAGACCCAACGCATCGCGAAGTACTCGAACGCCTCGGTCGTGTATTTCGGGAAAGACACCCGCACCGGCCCACGAGGGTGAGAGCACGGCCACGTGGTCGCCCGCCGCGAGCTTGGGTGGCACGCGTAGAAGTGGTGGGCCCGCCATGGGCGAACACTACGCGTCGGAGGGTACGCAGACGTCCGGTGACCTCTCGGCCCGAGACGTCGGCGCCGCAACTGGCATCTGAGAACGCTGAATCGGCGCCACTCGCTGATGGGGCCCTGGTCGGGGCCGCACTCTGGCGTGCTCGCGGCCCCGATCCTCAGGGCTGGCTGCTTCACTAGGTCCCATGGAGGGGACTGTCAGCCCGTCATCGAGATCACGAGAACGAGCACCAGGTCCGGTCTCGCACGGGGTTCGCGCGCTATGATTAGCGCCGGTTACGGACGTTGTCGCGTCCGGTGAGAGAGTGGTGGATATGGGCGTCCAACAGGTCATAGGGTCAGTGCGTGCACGGGCGCTTCGGGTTCCGGCGCTCGCGGCGGTGACGCTCGCGGTCGTGGCAATTGGCTGGCCGAGCCCGGTCGCGGCGGGACTGGCGCCTACGGGTACGGGTCTTCCGACGGCGACTGGTACGTGGGGAACGGTGCCGCTGGCGCCGGTTCTCTTCAGTGATCCCTATAGTTACGTTGGACTTGGTTTCGAGGGTACGAGTTACGCCGTCGACGCGAGCGGCAACGTCTACACCCTGCCGTGCGGCGAAAATGGCAATTACATCGGTTACGACGTTTGCCCGACCACGACGTCGACGACGGGCATCGAGAAGTACTCACCCTCGACCGGCGCCGTCACCATTCTCGACAGTGGCACAACCTTTGCCCACATGCAAGCGATCGCCGCCAGCGCGACGGGCACGGTGTACGTCATCGCCAATTACGGAACGATCTATTCGATTTCACCATCGGGCACCGAGACGATTATCTCCAACCCCACGGTTTCGGGAATCGAAGGAGGTCCAGCGCCGATCTCGATAGCCGTGGATCCGAGTGGACACGTCTTCATCACTGACTTCACATATAACTACGCAGGTTCGGGTTCACCGACAGGCGAGTATTCGGTGTTTGAGTACCTGAACGGTGGTTGGGTAGCGATTACCACGACGACGGCGTACGGCCTCGGCAACCTCGCGGTTGGTCCGAACGGTGATATCTACGTCGTGGGCTTCGATTTCTCGTCCGACGCGTGGACCATCGTGCAGGTGCTGCCCACGGGACCGATCAGTGAAGTCCCGGGGCTCGTCGGCGCGGGTGGCCGCAGGCCTGAGAGCGTCGCGGTCGACAACGCGGGCAATCTCTACGTCGTCGAAGAAGGAAGTTCCAACATTGGCTCGACGAGTTCGGCGATCATTGAGGTGACTGCGTCAGGGCCACAGTACGTGCTGCCACCGACACCCGCGGTAGCGACTAATGGCTGGAGCGAGCCCGACGAGCTCTACTTCGCCGGTTCGACGCTCTACCTGTGGGACGAGTATCCCTATCAGGACGCCAATCCGGGCGTGAGCCAGCTCTACACCTGGGGGACGGGGCTCAATGGACCGGTGGCGACGGCCCTGTCGTCGGTCGCTCGCGTCAACTCGGTCTACCAGCAGTCGGTGAGCGCCAGTTGGAACGGGACCGGCGCGCCGAGCTATCGCTGTACGCTGCTCTACGGCTTCAACGACCCGTCACCCTTCACCATCACCACGCCGTCGACCTCGTGCACGTTCACGAACTTGGCCCTCGGTGAGCCCTTCGGGATCAGCGTCGTCGCGGTCAATGGCTCGAGCGTCTCGCGCGCCTCGGTCTCCTTCGCCACCCCCGCGAAGTTCACCATCACCTGCGTGCGTTACGGTCACCTCCGCCACGTGACGGGCACCAACCCCCGGTGTCCGGGTGGCTGGCGCGAGCGCTAGGCGGACTGCACCGCAGACCGACGTAGTCGGTCTGCGGCTATGGCCACCTAGGTGTTCGGAAGTGGTCAGTCACTGTCGTGGTTTCGCGTCGCTCGATATAGCGGTGCTGCGTCAAGTGGAGGACACGTCGGGGCTAGGCGTTGACTCTTAGAGGGTGGACCACGACCTTCCCTAAGCGGCGCCGAGCGGATCGCCTGTAACGGTCGCAACCTAGGCAATCCATGTGCTTCACGTGATGCACATGGAGACCATTGGTGTACGTGAGCTACAGCAGCGCGCATCGGCGGCGCTGCGTCGCGTGGCGCGGGGCGAGAACATTGGGGTAACTGCTCGAGGGCGTTTGGTCGCGGTACTCAGTGCACCGTCGGCGTCGTCCGGTGCGGCCGCGTTGGTTGCGGCGAATCGTGTGCAACTCGCTCGACGACCGGCGAGTGCGTTACCGGATCCTGTACGTGTCGACCTGGCAACGGCTGAGGTACTGAACGACCTGCGACGCGACGACTAGACCCGGTGGTCTGGTACCTCGACACGTCCGGGTTTCTCACGTTGTTGACGGTGGAGGACGAGTCGGCTGCGTTGCGATCGTGGTTCTCAACGCACGAATCGATGTGGTCGTCCCAACTGTTGCGCGCCGAGGCGATGCGAGCCGCTACACGACTCGGCATTGAACCACGATTCATCGATGACGCACGCGAGACGATCTCGCTAGTACTGCCGAGCGCCACCACGTTCTTCGTGGCCGGTCGGCTGACGTCCCCGTCACTTCGTACACTCGATGCCCTCCACCTGGCGACGGCCATGGAAATCGGCGAGGAGTTGAGTGGATTCGTTGTCTATGACCACCGCCTCAGCGACGCTGCCCGTGCGGCGTCGCTGCCCGTGCTCGCTCCACGCTGAAATCACGGGGATCATCGTGCAAGCACTCTGAAGGAACGATAGGACCCCACCGGTGTGAGCGGCTGGGCGTGACGCGGACGACGACGACGATGGTGGTTTGCGTTCCGTCCGTCTCGTGGTGTACGTGAATGCTCCTACAGCGCCATCACCTCGGACGGCGGGGTACTCTTTACGAATAAAATTCGGTGGCTAAACGATTAAGCGTTTTCTGAAAGGTGCGTTATGCGTCGGATTCGTAACGCGTTGGTGCTGTGCGCAAGCCTTGCGGTGTTGAGTATGGGCACAGCGGCCGCAGGTGGGGCGGCGACGTCCAGTTCGCTCTCCAATGAGAGTCAGTGGTACACCGTGGCTAGCGGCATCGGCGAGTCCTATGGCCTAGCGCCCGACGGAGCCGGCGGGCTGCTCAGTTTCTCCTACACGACGAACGACGCGAGTCCGCTCTACGACTTCAGTGCCGTGGCGTTGTCCGGCGCGGCATCTGGCGTACCGGTCGCGCCACTGCCGACGCCGATTGCGACGGCTGCGGCGGTCGGTGGACAGTGGGACGCCGGGATCGCCGTTGCGGCTGACGGGTCGATCTACTTCACGACGAGTTCTAACACCTTCATCTATCACTATGACCCGGCGACCCGCACGACGTCGACGCTCACGTTCGGGTCGGTTCCGTGGAGAAACTTGACGGGATTGGTTCTGAGCCCCAACGGTCAGGATCTGTACGTATCGGATCAATCCACCGGTGACATATACCGGATTGATTTGGCCAACAGTGCCATCAGCACCATTTTCACCACGCCTGGTGAGGATCTGCAACAGATGGCGTTCGATGCGTCGGGGAACCTTTTCGTTGTGGACCACGGCGATAACGAGATCGATGAGATCACGGCCACCACCCTTGGCACGTTGACGTCACCGGTGCAGGTGGGTCAGGGTGCCATAGTCGTCGCGAGTTGGGGAAGTACTGCCGGTCACACGGGAATGACCGGTCTGGCCTTTGACAGTGCTGGTGATCTATTCATGAGCGACTACCATTCGGGGACCGGTTACCCCTCAGTGGCCGTCGTTCCAGCTGTTCAATTGAGTCAGGTGGAAGTCAGTGGTAGTCCTGCGACATTCGCCAATGGCCAAATGCTCGACGTGGCTGACGCGTCGACGCCAGCGATCGCGGGTCCCCAACCGTTGGCGGTGGTCGGCGACGTGCTCTACGTGGGCAACTACGACGGAGAAAACATCGTTGCGCTACCCATCAGCGCGCTCGGTCTGCTCCACGTGAACCGGCCCCAAGACGTTGGCGCGACGCGGGTTGGTGCGGCGCTCTCGGTGACGTGGGTTGGGGGAACGGCTCCGTTCCACTGCGTTCTGCTGGAGGGTTTTAACGATCCGACGAGTTACGCCGTGTCGACGTTCACGAAGTCGTGCTCCTTTAACGGTCTCTCGCTGTTTGTGCCGTACGGCGTTGAAGTGATTTCGGGTTGGACGTCGAGCGTCCCGATCTCGGTCGACGCCTTTGCCCCCGCACCGGGACTCACTTGCCTTCGGGGCGGTCACGTTCGCCACTACTACACCGTGGGCTCTCGCTGTCCGCGCGGGTGGCACGCGACGACCACGTAAGTGGTGGGTCTCGCCAACAACGTTGACCTCGAGTCGACCGCGAGGACGCATTGCGACGACTCGCCGTACGCGTGAGCGCTGGTTCACCACTACGGCGTTGGCCACGGGCTGGCGAGCGTCTGTCTCGATTGGGCTCGGGGCCAGCTGGTGAAGGCGACTCGCCCTCGCAACGCACGCAGTCACGAGACCACCATGCGCCGAATCATCGTTCGTGTGGGACGTGTCTGGCGCGGGTGCGCAACGGATTTCTCGTTTCGCGTAGCGACTGAGTTGACGCGATCGCGTCCTAACGAGGTCCTAGACTCGTGCCATCGACTCGGTCATCGTCTTCATCGCGAAGTACTTTCTCCTGCTCAGCGTCGCGGGCGTCGCCGTCTACTGGCTGCTCGCCCCACGGGTCACGAAGTTCCCCCTGGCCTGGCAACTGGTGGTCGGTGGGCTGATTGCCCTCGGCCTCGCTCGTCTCGGCGGCCACTTCTACTACGACACGCGACCCTTCGTGCGCGAGCACATCAAGCCGCTCTTCGCGCACGCGCCCGATAACGGCTTTCCCTCGGACCACGCGCTTCTGACGTCATTTCTCGGTTTCACGCTGTGGCGGTATTCGAAAGCCGTTGGGGCACTGCTGCTCGCCAACGCGGTGCTGGTGAGTTGGGCCCGAGTCGCGGCCCACGTCCACAGCCCCATCGACATCGTGGGCTCCTTCGTCTTTGCGCTAGTGGGCACGTTGGTCGCCGCGTGGATCGATCAGCGACTGCAACGCGGGCGACACGCGCTGCCACGTCACTGATCAGTGGCTGGCGAGTGTCGCGAGCAGCTGCTTGGCGAGTGGGCTGAGTTCGCGGCGCACTTTCCAGACGGCGCGGATCGACCTCGATAGGCGCAGCTCGCTGGCCTCGACCACCATCAGGCGGCGATCGGCTAGCTCATCCACGACGGCGAGTCGGCTCAGCACCGCGGGACCGAGTCCCGAGGTCACGGCGGCCTTGATGGCCGTCGTTGACGCCAGCTCGACCGCGACGCTCGGGACGAGACCGTGTCGCGCGAGCGCCGAGACGAGCACCTGACGAGTACCCGAGCCGGGCTCGCGGCTGACCAGGGGCGTGGCGGCGAGCATGGCGGGGCTGAGGGGGCTTCGTCGACGGGCCCACGGGTGACTCGGTGCGACCACGACCACGAGTTCGTCGCGGTAGACCGTGCGACCCTGCAGGCCGTGGGGCAGGTTCGGGCCCTCGACGAAGCCCAGATCAACCTCGTCGCGCGCGAAGAGGGCGGTCACCTCATCGGAGTTCGCCATGCGCAGCGACACGGCAGCGGGAACCGGTGCGTTGTAGAGGGGCGCGAGCCAGGTCGGCAGCAGGTACTCAGCAACGGTCAGACTGGCCGCGATGCGCAGCTGGGAGTCGTGATCGAGACGTAGCGCCCGACTCGAGCTCGCGAGGGTGCGCATGGCGGCGAGAACCTTATCGGCCCAGCCGACGACGGCGAGCCCGGCGGGGGTGAGGGTGGCGCCGGTGGTGTGGCGATCGACGAGACGCAGGCCGAGCGTGGATTCGAGCTCGCGGATGCGCACGCTCGCCGCGGGCTGGCTGACGTGGTGGCGCAGCGCGGCCTGGCGGATCGAGCCGGTCTCGGCCACGCTCACCAGCAGGTCCAGCGCGACGAGGTCGGGCCAGCGCTCGGTAGTCATAAGCGTTGATTATAACGAGGCACCAGAATCCTGCCGCGGGGGCGACTGCCACACCCCCAGACTGGGACGAGGAGGTAGCCATGACCATCGAGCCCACCGAGACTGAGCGTGTCGTCCGCGAGGCGACCGAGAACGAGTCGACGCCCGCCGCCATTCGCGGCACCGGCGTCGCCCGCGTCGCCCCAGGACTCGCGCTCGCGAGCGTCATTGGGGTCACCGCGACACTCGTCGCTCACGCCGCGCCGGTGGTGGGCGCACCGGTGATCGCCATCGTGATCGGCATCGTCGTCGCGCTCGTTCGCCCGGCGAGCGATCGCGTGAAGCCCGGCCTGCACGTGGCGAGCAAGCGGGTGTTGCAGGCGTCGATCATCCTGCTCGGCACGGGGCTCTCACTGCACCAGGTCGCCTCGACGGGGATCTCGTCGCTACCGGTGCTGCTCGGCACGCTCACCATCGCGCTGGTCGCGGCGTGGCTGATCGGGCGCTGGCTCGGAGTCGTCGGCGACGTGCGAACGCTGATCGGCGTCGGCACGGCGATCTGCGGCGCCTCGGCCATCGCCGCGACCGACGCCGTGATCGACGCGCCCGAGCGCGACGTGGCCTACGCGGTCGCGACGATCTTCACGTTCAACGTGGTGGCGGTACTGACCTTCCCGCTGATGGGCCACGCGCTGCACCTCTCCCAGCACTCCTTCGGCCTGCTCGCGGGGACCGCGATCAACGACGTCTCGTCGGTCGTGGCCGCCGCCACGGTCTACGGCCACGCGGCCTCGTCGTACGCGATCATCGTGAAGCTCTCACGAACCCTGATGATCATTCCCATCGCGCTCGCGCTCGCCTTCTGGCGCACGCGAGCCGAAGAGAAGCGCGAAGTGGCCGACGGCATCGCGGTGACCCGGGCCCGACTCGTGAAGATCTTCCCGTGGTTCATCGTATGGTTCGTCGGCGCCGTGGTGCTGAACAGCGTCGGGGCAATACCGGCGGCGCTCAGCCACGACCTTGGCAACCTCGCCCAGGTGTTCATCGCGATCGCGCTCGCCGCCATCGGCCTCTCGACGCGGTTGCGCGATATCCGCCGCGCGGGTTTTCGACCGCTCGCCCTGGGCGCGAGCCTCTGGGTGGTGGTCACCCTCGCGAGTCTCGCGCTGCAGGCGCTGACGGGTCAGGGGTAGCGGTCACGCTCGCCGACGAGGCAACGCCGGATCGTCGATATCGCAACGATACGTCGGTGCACCAACGCTGCGATGCGCAGTGCCGTGACGATCGGGACCGCAGCGCGCGTCCATGAGGATGCGGGTCCCCGGCGCGACAGCTAGTTCGACGTGCGCCGCTGACCGCTCGGTGACCGTGATGACGTATGTCGACCTCGACCCCTTGGGTCTTGTGCCGGCCGTCGATGGGGCGAACGACTCGTCCCGCGCAGTTCGAGGTCAACGCAGCGAGCGCGTCGGCACCGCTACGCCGTCGCGGTCGACGCCGCGGCGCACTCGGCGAGCTTCACGTCTCGTTCGATTTGGCTGCGATGGAGTTCGCGATTCGTCCCTGCGGCACTCTCAGCGTAGGGACGTTTCGCTCGTTCAGTGTCAAGGATCGCCGTCACGCAACGGTGGAAGTTGGCTGTTCCGCGGTCGGGCCTAGTACCACGCCCGGCTACATCGGCGAGTAGAACTGGCGCGTGGGAACCGCCGTGCCTCTGGGCGGAAGGGTGGTGCTCACCGTGTCACGGTACGCGCTGCACGACGGGCCCGACGGCGTGGCGTACTGGCGTGACGTCGATCCGGTGCGCCGCGTGACGGCCGTCGAGATGCTTCGTCAGCGCGTGTCTAGAGGCGGTAATGGATCTCGACCCCGACTTCAACGAGTTTGTCGCATCGTTCGTCGAAATCGGCGCTCGGTTCCTCCTCGTCGGGGGTTTCGCGCTGGCCGCACACGGGCCGCCGCGCTACACCGGTGACCTCGACGCGTGGGTTTGGACCGACGGCGACAACGCTCGACGAATCGTGACGGCCCTCTCCGCGTTGGGCTTTGGATCACTCGGTCTCACGGTGGCCGACTTCGCCGGCCCCGACGTGGTCGGTCAACTCGGCTACCCACCATTGCGCATTGACGTCCTGACGTCGATCGACGGCGTCACCGTCGCCGACGCGTGGCCCCGCCGGATGATTTTCACCCTCGACGGCCGCGACGTGCCCTGTATCGGTCGTGACGACCTGCTCGCGACCACGCGGGCGGCCGACCGCCCCCGGGACCGCGCCGACGCCGCTCGACTCGTCGCGGCCACGGTCGACGAACTCTAAACACTGAGCGGTGGCGTCGGTCGGTCCAGTCGGCGGCGCCAGCCGTCGATCCCCAAACTGTCGTGATAGGTCGCGACCGAACGAGGCATGACGCCAGGGCAGTAGCGTACGCGACGTGAGCCATCCCCTTCGCGTCGTCACCCTCTGCACGGGCAACGTGGCGCGCTCGGTGATGCTCGCCGCCATGCTCGAGACGCTCGGACCCGAGTATGGCTGCGCCATCGAGGTTCGTAGCGCCGGCACGCACGTCGTCGAGGGATCCGCGGTCAGCGCGCGCACGCGCGACGCGCTCGATCACCTCGATGAGTTCGGTCCGGTCTCCCTGAACGGGCACCGCAGCCACCAGCTCGACCTCGCGGACCTCGAGTGGGGCGACGTGGTGCTCGCCCTCGAGGCCGACCACGTTCGGTACGTGGACCGCGCGTACCCCGCGTTTGCGCTCTCGTGCTGCTCACTCGCCCAGTTCGTGCGCGAGGCCCCGCTCGACGCGCCGTTCTCGACCCAGGTGGCGGTCGTCGCCGCACTCGAGCCCGACGAGGCCTTCGACGTCGCTGATCCCGCGGGGGGAGACCAGCACGCCTACGATCGGTGCGCCGAGCACCTGTGGGCGCTCGCCCAGGCCTGGTTCACCGTCGTGTCGAACCCCTGACGGGTTCGACTATCCGCCAGTGAGGTTCTCGTGATCGAGCTTGAACTGTCTGCGTGGCCAGCACCGTGCGACGTCGGTGGTGTGGCTCAATGAGTCGCGAAGTGCCGCGCCACCGTGGCGAAGGACTCCTTTGGCTCCCACGCCATGTCCGGGTAGGTCGCCCCACGGCGCGCGTCTGGCATGGCCCTCACGAGGGCCATCGAATCCATGTCGAGGTCGTAGCGAGGGTCATCGTTGGTCACGTTTTGAGGTGTCGAGCGGGTCGCGATGAGGGCACTGGCGAAGCCGACGCCCCCGAGTTCGTCGAGCGACTCGCCCAATGAACGGGCCTGCATCGCCTCGTCACGTTCGTAGATCCCATTGAGGCGTGGTCGAAAGCACCGTCCAGTCACCGGTCGGGTGTGCAGATACAGACGGGTGGTGTCGGTGACGCCGAAGCCGAGGGTGCCACTGCTCTCGGCGCCGCGGTACGTGCGCATCCCGAACTCGGTCACTATCACGGGCTTACCGACTCGAACGAAGGGTTCGAGCATCGACGCGTAGCGGCTCGCAGTTCGAGCGTCGCGGTAGTGATCGACGCCCACGTAGTCAAAGAGCGACCAGTCCACACGCTCAAAGGGGAGTGACGCGTAGATCAGCGGTCCAGCGAATTCGCTGCGCAATGCCGACGCCAGACCCGCTAGGTAGTCAGTGAGCCTTCCGCTGTCGAGTAGCGACGGTTCGGCCTTGATCGCGGCCAGGCGCGACGCAACGCCTGCGCCGGGGATAAGGTCCGCCATGAAGAGCGTTAACTCGGATCCCGCCACGAAGACTACGCGGCCCGAATGAGTTGACTCCAGCGCCGACACTGCTTCGGCGGCGGCAACGAATCGGGCCGTGGTCTGCGAGGGCGGGTACTCAAAGTACGTGGGGGAGAACCACACCTCAAGTCCCAGCCCGAGTGCGATCTCGGTGGTGGCGAGCATCCGTGCGATATCACTACCGAGAACGCGAACGGCGTTGGCGTGCAGATCGTCGCGAATGATCGTGAGTTCGCGGCGCACCACCGGCAGACTCAGGTCTGCTCGGCGTGTCGAGATGGTGTAACCCGACCCCCGGAACGCCGTTCCCGTGTCGTAGTGGATGCCTTTGTGCAGTACGCTGTGTTGCTCCCTGGACCGAAAGCCTCCGCCGCGCCCAATGGTACTCAAGCGCGCCACGACGGTCAGCGTCGCGCCACCTGACCAGAGGAGCGGCGCTAGTCGAGTCCCTCAAGGCCCACTGAAGAAGTTCCGCTAACTGCTGGGTGGACGTCGCTTCAGGTTGGATTGGAAAGAGTTGTGCTCGAGAGTGAAGAGGTTCGCCGACTCAGTACTGAATGTCGAGTGCGTAGCGCAGTGCTCGGTCGAGCGACGAGCGCTTTTCATCGTTGAGGTGCCCGACCGGTTTCTCCGTAAGGGCGGACTTGGGTATCGTCACGACGTTGTCGCAATTGATGACGCTTGCTTCGGGCAACCCTTCGTCAGTCCCCACTTCGATCTCGGAGCGAATCCTACGAACGGTACGAGTGATAGGGGCGCAAGTTACGGAAGACAACACGCCGATAGCCGCATCACGTGTTAACACGCAGACTGGGCGACGTCCGGCTGGAAAACCTAGATCGGCCCACACCACATCGCCTCGACTCACCATTCGGGAGAGGTTTCCGTCGCTAGTCGAGCGGCGGACGCGACGATGGCCGGATCCTGTGGTGTACGTCGGTACGCAGCTTGAAGTTGAAGATCCGCCTGACGGAGGTCTTCAGCATCTAAGACAGCTATGGCGCCACGTCGGATGAGTTCAGAACGGTTAGTTCCCTTCTCGGTGGCTAAGTGATCGAGCCGTGCGACCAGGTCGTCATCCATCTGCACCAGTACTTCACGTCTTCCCATGTGTCATATGATAACACATATGGTAAATGTCGTGGTCGTATTCCGCACTGTTAGCAACGTGAGTTGACCAATCTGGCTTTGTCAAACGGTTAAATCAACATGACATGGCGGTTCCTATCGTGTCCCTCACGGTCCACAAAATTCGTTTGCGCGAACCACAAAGGCAGGCAAGTCGGTTCGCGGGAGGTGGGAGTGCGAATTGCGAGATTGCGAATCTTGAAAAGAATACGATCCGCGCCCTCAGACTTCTCGTGCCGGCCGGTTTCGGACGCCAGAGCTCGGAGTCGCTACAACACCTACATTGTACAATGTAGGTGTTGTAAAATGAACCTCCTGTGGGAAGTGAACATCGAGTTCGTGGAGTCGTGGCTCGTCGAACTCGATGAGGACACTTACGAACAAGTAGTTGCCGCGCTTGAGTTGTTAGCCGAACGGGGTCCTCAGCTGGGTCGTCCGCTAGTCGATTCGGTGAAAGCGTCGCGGCACAAGAATATGAAGGAATCACGGCCAGGCTCTAGAGGACGATCAGCATCGCGGATTCTCTCCGCTTTTGACATTGATCGAAACGGTGTGCTGCTGGTCGCAGGAGATAAGTCACAAAGTTCGAAGTAATGGTACGAGGAAAGCATTCCCGTGGCCGACGACCTATTCGATGAACGCATGAGAAAGTTGAAAGAAGAACAGCGATGACGAAGGATCTTGAAGAGATGCTGGCCAAACGTCCAGTCAATCGAAAGAACGTTGACGCACATACGAAGCGGATGCTGGAAGAAGTTCGGTCATATCGTCTTCGCGAACTTCGCAAGGCGTCTGACATCTCCCAAGTCGAACTGGCGGAGAGGTTGAAGGTTAGCCAAAACCGTGTTTCGCAGATTGAGCATGGCGACATCGAGCGTGCTCAGCTCGACACTGTTCGCAAGTATGTCGAGGCAATCGGAGGCCAATTACGCGTCGAGGTGTCTATTGGCGACGAGCGCTTCTTGATTGCGTGAGGATTGGACGTTCGGGCGTCGTCTGGCTTGACGGCGTCTTCAATTGACCTTTCGGTTCGAACCATCAAAAATGCGCCAAATCCTGATTGATCTCAGGGGAGATTGATTAAGCGCTTAACTTCGAAACCTGGTTCTTATGCGTCCCTCAAGGTCCACGGTGATGTCACAAATACAACAGTCACCATTACAACGTGTACAACAATGTCGACACCATCGATGACGGGCGATGCGGACCGAGACCGGTTCGCCGTGGACGTGCGTTTACTTCCTCCAGGACGATCTAAATCTCGCCCGCTCGGTGAGTAATGGCCTTCTCCCCAGATCCCGGACACGGTTCTATGCCGCCTGAATGTGACGTCGTGCGAACGGCAACCTCCTCTCGATCCTCGCCGTGCCATTGACTGACGCAGGGACTACCCCCAGTTTCCCTGGCACCAGCATCAGGGCCCGAGCTCAACACGCGAAGTGGAGAAAATTCCTGGGGCAGGTCAGAGTCTCTCGGATCCCTGGACCGAATCAGACCTCGACCTGTCGACGCGGGAGTACTGGTGCGCGGTCAGCGGGCAGGGGCTCGACCGCGACCTCAACGCGGCCATCAACCTCGTCCGCTGGCATCGCAATATGCCTTCGACCGTGACCCTGTTGGGGTCAATGCGCGTTGCTTCGCACCGCCGCGTAATCCTCCACGGATCTGCAACGCGAAGTACGCGGGACGATCGGATCGTCACCCGCACAACCATCACGACACCGCGATGAGGGTCCTGGGTCGGAACCGAGGACGCAGACTACGCATCGTCCGAGGAGTTGGACGGCGAGCATGCACCGCTGGGCCACCAGGCTCAGTTGGTCAAGGCGAACCGGTGGATCCAGCTAGGTCGCGCGCCGTCAGTCCTGCTGCACAGCCCGCAAGCCACCCCAGGCGAGCGTGGCGCTTCGCGCCGCCAGGCGCTCAGCTTCGGCGGGGGACGTCACCGGCCAGCCCGCCGCATCCTGCTGAAGGAGCCAGGTCATGGCTGCCCCCTCCGCGATGCCGACGACGCCGGCCGCCAGTTGGCGACGGTGCTCGGCGGAGATCGAGATGTTGATGTAGGGCTCGAGAAACGAGACGAGTCCGAGCTCGAGTTTGCGCAGCTCGGCCGCGGTCTCGCCCTCGTGACGGTGGATGAAGAGGATCCGAAAGGCATCGGTCTCGCGAACGACCATGTCGAAGTAAACGCGAAAGGCCACCTCGATCTTGACCCTTGGCGACTCGACACCCGAGACCGCCGCGGTCAACTGGGCGAGCAGTCGCTCGGCCGTTTCGGCGACGATCTGGTGATAGAGATCGGATTTGGAGGAGAAGTACTGGTAGAGGATGGGTTTGGTGAAGCCCGCCTCTCGCGCGATGTCGTCCATGGTCGTGGATCGAAAGCCCCGCTCGGCGAAGATCGTGCGCGCGATCGCGAGCAGGTGCGTTCGCCGCTCGGCGAAGCGGGGCCGCGCCTGGTCGATCAGCATCGCCTCAGCCTACCGGGCCGATTACGGTGGCGACGAGCGCCTCGAGTCGACTCGGCAGATGGTCGAGGTTGAAGTCTCGTCGCGCCACCGCGAGATTGGCGTCAAAGAGATTCTCGTCGGGTGCGTCGAGAAAGGCGTCGATGCGCGCCGCGTCGTCGAGGTCGAAGAACGCGAGTCCGCGAGCTCGTAGTTCGCTGAGCACGGGGTAGGGGTAGGCGGCGAGGGGACGCCGGTGGGTGACCGACTCAAGGGTGGGGTTGCCGAAGCCCTCCCAGAACGACGCCACGACGACGAGGTCGCACGCGGCGTAGGCGTCGTGAATCGAGCCCACTCGACCTCGGCGCACCTCGACGTTCGCCGCGTCGACGAGTCGCTCGAGCTCGTCGTCGTAACCGTCTTCGGGTGGACCGAGCAGCCACAGCACGCCGCCGAGCCGCTCGGCGAGCTCGATCGCACCCGCGACGTTCTTACGCGCGATGGCTCGGCTCGCGAGCAGCAGCAGACGCTCGTCACTGATCGCGAGGGTCGCGCGCGTGGCGTCGCGTTGTCCGGCCGGTGGATCACAGTCAAAGGCGTTATAGAGAGTCGTCGCGCCGATGCCGCGAGCCGCGAGCTCGGTCCGGCTGCGCTCATTGATCGTCACGTGGACCCACCGGGGATCGTCGCGCGGCCCGTCGAGGTGGGCGAGCGGCTCGCGCTGCCACGCGAGGTCGTGGTGGCGCAGTATCGCGGGACGGCCCGCGAGAACCTGGTAGCAGACTTCGCGAGCGGCGACGTTAAGCGGCAGCGAGATGAGGTTCTCCACCACCACGAGGTCGACGTCGCCGAGGGCGTCGGCGAGCTCGCTGGTCGTGGGTGGCGCGTCCGCGTCCGCGGCGAGGCCGGGCAACCGGCGATCGACTCGTCCCTCGCCGGCGATCGTCACGACGTCGTGGCCGAGTACCTCGAAGGCACGGGCCCACTTGGCGGCCTCGATGGAGACACCGTCGAGGCCGCCCAGGCGAAAGCTGAGAAGTCCCACGCGCACGCCGACCAGGCTAGGGCGCGTCCAGTTCGACGGGTGGCGTCGGGCTCGGTAGTAACATGGCGCGTCGGCAACCGCCGCGGCCGAGTGGAGGATCGTCTGGCCCCCAAAGCGCTCATCACGGGAATCACCGGCCAAGACGGCTCGTACCTGGCCGAACTGCTGCTCGCCGAGGGCTACGAGGTCATCGGTCTCATGCGACGAAGCTCGACCGTGAACATCGAGCGCATCCACCACATCCAAGACGACCTCACGCTCGTCTCGGGCGACCTGATGGATGAGGTGTCACTCATCAACGTCTTGCGCGAGCACCGTCCACGCGAGGTCTATAACCTGGCCGCCCAGAGCTTCGTACAGGCCTCGTGGACCCAGCCGGTCCTGACCGGCGAGACGACGGCCCTCGGGGTCACGAGACTGCTCGACGCGATCCGCATCGTCGACCCCGCGATCCGCTTCTATCAGGCGAGCTCGTCTGAGATGTTCGGGCGCGTGCGCACGGTTCCCCAAGACGAGCAAACGGCCTTCTACCCGCGCAGTCCCTACGGGGTTGCCAAGGTCTACGGGCACTGGATCACCGTCAACTACCGCGAGAGCTACGGCTTGCACGCGTCGAGCGGCATCCTCTTCAATCACGAGAGCCCCCGGCGGGGCCTCGAGTTCGTGACCCGCAAGGTCACCCACGGCGCCGCGCGCATCGCCGCCGGTCTTGCCAACGAGCTGCGCCTCGGCAATTTAGAGGCCCAGCGCGACTGGGGCTTCGCCGGGGACTACGTGCGCGCGATGTGGGCGATGCTCCAGCGCGACGAGCCCGACGACTTCGTCGTCGCGTCGGGCGAGACCCACTCGGTGCGCGAGCTCTGCGAGGTCGCCTTCGCCTCGCTCGGTCTGCGCTGGCAGGACCACGTGGTCGTCGACCCCGCCTTCTTGCGTCCCGCCGAAGTTGACCTGCTCGTCGGTGACGCCACCAAGGCCCGCCGAGAGCTCGAGTGGAAGTGCGACGTCGACTTCTACGGACTGATCGAGATGATGGTCGCCGCCGACGTCGCCGCTTTGGCCCGGTGACGATCGTCGAGCTCGCGGACGCCGTCGTGGTGTCGCGAGGCTTCCCGCTACTCGCCGGCGTCGACCTCAGCGTCGAGGCGGGCACCCTGAGCGTGATCGTCGGCGCGAACGGCGCTGGCAAGACGAGCTTGCTGCGCCTGCTCGCCGGGCTCGAGCAGCTGGCGGGCGGCCGCGCGGTCGTGGCGGGCGTCGATCTCGCGCGCGGCGACCGACGCCAGCTGCGCCGCCGTGTCGGGTGGCTCGGCCACGACGGCTCGTTCTACGACGACTTGAGCGTCGAGGAGAACCTGCGCTTTGCCGCGCGCGCCCTCGAGCGACCGACGTCCAGCGTCGCGCCGGCACTCGCGCGCGTCGGCCTCGACGCGCGATCGACCACCCTCGCCCGTCGCCTTTCGGCTGGCCAGCGCCGGCGTCTCGCGCTCGCCTGGCTCCTCGTGCGTCGCGCGGAGCTGTGGCTGCTCGACGAGCCCTACGCCTCGCTCGACGACGACGGGCGCACCCTGCTCGACGACCTGCTGGTGGACGTCGTCGCCTCAGGAGCGACGGTCGTCGCCTCGGCCCACGACCCGCTGCGTACCCGCCAGGCGAGTCGCACCCTCACGATGGCGGGCGGGCGGATCGTGGGTGCGACGTGATCGCGACGGCCCGCCTGGTCGCGGCGAAGGATCTCCGCATCGAGTGGCGTAGCCGCGTGCTGCTCTGGCAGGTCGTGCCCTTCGGGGTGATGGCGCTCGTCTTGAGCGGTCTCGCGCTCGGGCCGACCCGCGCGGGGCACTCCTCGGCCGGGCCGGGCCTCTTCTACCTCGTGGTCGTGCTCGTCACCTTGCTCGCCGTCAACCGCAGCCAGGCCATCGAGCGCGCGGCGGGAACCCGCGCGTCGGTCGCGACGCTCGGACTCGACCCGGCGGGCGTCTTTCTCGGCAAGACCCTCGCGCTCGCGATCGAGCTCTGGATCATCGGGGCGGTACTGCTCGCCGGCGCCGTGCTGTTCTTACACACGGCACTCGCCGGCTCCCTGAGAGCCGTGCCGAGCCTGATCGCGACGCTCGCCGCCCTCGCCGGCGCCGGCACGCTCTACGGGGCCCTCAGCGGCGAGAGCGGCTCGGCCACGCTGTTGCCCGTGCTCGCGTTGCCGGCCTTCGCGCCACTGCTGATCGCGGGCGAGCGGGCTTTTTCCGCGGCGCTCGCGGGCGGTGCCACCGGAGAGTGGTGGGTCATTACGCTGGTGGCGCTGGTTGCGTACCTCGCGATCGGCGTGCTCCTTTACGGTGTTCTCGAGGAAACGTGATGAAACAGGCCCTTCAGCGACTGCTCGGACCGCTGACGCTCGCGTCGATGGCCGCGACCATCTGGCTCGGACTCGTCGTGACGCCACCGGACCGGGTCCAGGGCAACCTGGCGCGCCTCGTCTACGTGCACCCCGCGGTCGCCTGGGTCGCCCTCTACCTCTCCTACGGCACGGCGACGATCGCGAGCGCGCTCTACCTCTGGAGGCGCACGCGCTCGGTCGTGGCCGACCGCGTCGCCCACAGCGCGATGGAGGTGAGCGTCGTCTTCATCGCGCTCACCTTGATCACCGGATCGATCTGGGGCCGTCCGACGTGGGGCGTGTGGTGGGCCTGGGACGCGCGGCTCACCTCGACGGCGATTCTCGGCGTGCTCGCGATTGGCTACCTCGCGCTGCGCCGTGCGAACGACGACCCCGAGCTGCGCGCCAAGCGCAGCGCGGTCTTCGCGATCCTCTCGGCGCTCAACGTGCCGATCATCCACTTCTCGGTGCTGTGGTGGAAGACCCTGCACCAGGGGGCGACGGTCTTTACCGCCAACCGGTCTCTGCTGATCCACGGCATCATGGCCTGGACGCTGCTGCTCAGCTTCATCGCCTTCAGCCTCGCCTACGTCTGGCTGCTGCGCGCGCGCTACCGGCTTGAGGTCGCGCGCGACGCGCGCGAGGCGTCGGTGCTCGCCGAGGCCATCGCCGCGCGCGTGCTCGAGGGCCGTCCGTGAACTACGTCCTGTCGGGTTACGCGTTCGCCTTCGGGGGGCTCGCACTCTACGCGGCCTCGATCTGGTGGCGGGGACGGCGTGGCGAGCACTGACGAGCTCGACCTCAGTCCGGTCGCGCCACCCGCGACGCGTCGGCGCAGCGCTCGACGCTCGCTGGTCGTGCTCGGCCTGCTCGTCGCGGCGATCCTCGTCCTGCTGAGCCAGGGCATCTTGCACAACCTCAACTACTTCAAGACCGTCGACGAGGTGCTGGCCAGCCGCGCCTCGATTGGCACGAGCGTGATCCGCCTCGAGGGCGTCGTCGAGCCGCACTCGATCGAGCGCACCGCGAGCGGCGCCGACTTCGTCGTCACCGGATCGCGCGGGCGCATCGCGGTTGAGGCGACCGGCTCGCCTCCCCAGCTCTTCCAAGCCAACATCCCGGTCGTGGTCGTCGGCCACTTCGCCTCGGCGACGTCGATGACGTTTCTTGGCAGCTCGATCCTGGTCAAGCACACCGCGGCCTACATCGCCCAGTACCCCAACCGCGTGAAGGCGCCGAACGGATCGGTTCGATGATCGCCCTCGTCGGGCGCGTCGGACTCGACGTGGCCCTGCTCGGGGCCCTGGTGGGCGTGCTCGACCAGCTCGCGGGTCGCCGTACGCGGCGCGGCCACGCGCGCGCGCTCGCGCTCGTCGTGTTCGCCGGGGTCGCGATGGCCGTCGGCGCGATGCAGTACGCGCTTATCACCCACGACTTCGCCCTCGCGTACGTCGCCGAGAACAACGCCACGTTTACGCCCCTGCTCTACTCGATCACCGGCATGTGGTCGGCCCTCGAAGGCTCCCTGCTGCTCTGGGTGCTGCTGCTCGACGGGCTGATCCTCGGGGTGGTGCTCTACTACCGTCGCGAGCGCGACGACGAGGTCGTGCGCGTCGCGACGGGGGTGCTGTTCGCGACGAGCGCCTTCTTCACCTTCTTGATGGTCGGCCCCGCCGACCCCTTCCTCGCCAACGCCGCCCTCGTGCACCAGGGGGCCGGCCCGAACGCCCTCTTGCAGGACAATCCGCTCGTCGCGATCCACCCGCCCCTGCTCTACTTCGGCTTCGTCGGGTTCAGCGTGCCCTTCGCCTTCGCGATCGCCATGCTCGTCACCGGCCGGGTCCAGGACCGCTGGCCCCTCGAGCAGCGCCGCTGGACGGTAATCGCCTGGGGGGCGCTCTCGGTCGGCATCGTGCTCGGCGCCTGGTGGAGCTACCAGGTGCTCGGCTGGGGCGGGTTCTGGGGCTGGGACCCGGTGGAGAACGCGGCCCTCTTGCCGTGGCTGACCGCGACCGCCTACGTCCACTCCGTCATCGTCCAGGATCGCCGCGGCCTCTTTCGCGTGTGGAACCTCTCGCTCGCTATCGCGACGTACGCCCTGACGGTCCTCGGGACGTTCTTCACTCGTTCGGGCGTTCTCCAGAGCGTGCACGCCTTCTCCTCGTCGACCCTCGGGCCGCTCCTGATCGGCTTCTTCTTCGTCGTGGTGGCGCTCGGCGGAGGCCTGCTCGCCTGGCGCGGGGACCGACTGCGCAACGCCGTCGGGGTCGACCACCCGCTCTCGCGCGAGGGGCTCTTCGTCGCGAACAACGTCCTCTTCGTCGGCTTCGCCATCGTCGTGCTGCTCGGGACGGTCTTTCCCCTTCTCTACCAGGCCGTCAACGGCGCCCAGGTGAGCGTCGGCGCGCCGTACTTCGCGGCCGTGGCCGCGCCGCTCGCCATCGTGCTGCTCGCGCTGATGGCGCTCGCCCCGCTCGTGAGCTGGCGAACGCTCGACCGGGCCGTCCTCTGGCGCCGGATCCGGGTCTCGGCGTGGTCGGCCCTCGCGGTCGTCGTCGTCTTGCTCGCCGCGGGCGTGCGGCGCTGGAGCGAGCTCGTCGCCTGCTACTTTGCCACGGCGGCCGCGGGCGCGGCGCTGCGCACGTTGCGGCTCGCGGTCGTCGCCGCGCGCCGGCGCGGGTCGTGGCGCCGGGCGCTGCGCGCCCCGTCGACGGGCGGCATGGTCGTGCACCTCGGGATCGTGGTGCTCGCCGTCGGCATTGTGACGTCGACCTCGTACGCAACGCGCAGCGAGGTCACGCTCGCCACCGGCCAGTCGACGGTCGTCGCGGGCCAGTACGTGGGCTTCCACGGCTTTCGCGAGGTGCACAACGCCCTCGAGCGCGCGACCCAGCTCGTCGTCACCGTCGGCGGCGCGACACTCTACCCGGCTATCACCACCTTCGCCGGTAGGACCGCCCAGTCCGTCGGCACTCCGGCGATCGACTCGAACCTGCTGCGCGACGTGTACGTCACCTTCGACGCGGTGGGGGGAAACGGCGCGACCTCGGGGGCCCAGCTCGCGAACAACCTGCCGGCCGGCTCGGTCGTACTCGGCGTGACCGTCGAGCCCCTCCTCAGTTGGCTCTGGATCGGCGGCCTGCTCGTCGGGCTCGGCAGCGCCGTCGCCTTCGTTCGCCGGCGCCACGTCGACGAGGCCGCGTGAAGCGCTCGGTCGCCCTGACGGCGCTCGCGGTGCTCGCGGTCGCGACCGGCCTCTCAGTGCTGCTCGCGACTCGCCACCCGGTCAGTGACGCAACGAGCGCGCCGAGCCCGCTGCTCGGGCGCGTGGCGCCGGCGCTCTCGGGACCCGAGCTCGGCGGCGGCCACTTCTCGCTCGCCGCCGATCGAGGTCGCGTCGTCGTCGTGAGCTTCTGGGCGTCGTGGTGCGGTCCGTGCGCCGCCGAGGCTCCCGAGCTCTCCACCTTCGCCTGGCAGATGCGCGACCGCGGCGTGGCGGTCGTGGGCGTCGTCTTCAACGACACCGTCGCCGCGGCGGGGGCCTTCGCGCGCCACTACGGCTCGCTCTACCCCTCGGTCATCGATCCCGGTGGCGCCATCGCCAATCGCTACGGGGTGACCTCGCCACCGACCACGTTCGTCGTCGACGCCCGGGGCCGGGTCGCCGCGACCCTGCTCGGCCCGGTATCGGCGAGCCAGCTGCGCCAGGTCGTCGCGCGGGTGTCGTCGTGACCGTCGCGCGGTCGTTTTGGACCTACGCGGTCGCCCTCGTCATCGTCGCGGTGATCGTGGGCGTGACGAATCCCCACGCGCCGACGCGCGCGGCCCGCATTGGGCACCTGGAGACCCTCGTGCGCTGCCCGTCGTGCGAGGACCTGTCGGTCGCCGAATCGACGGCGACGTCGTCGCTGGCGGTGCGCCGCGAGATCACGAGCCTCGTTGACGCCGGGGCGAGCGACTCGACCATCTTGACCCGGCTCGAGGCGACCTACGGCACCTCGGTGCTGCTCAGCCCGCCGACCTCGGGGCTCGGCGTCGTGCTCTGGCTCGTGCCGCTGCTGGGCGTGGTCGTCGTGGTGGCGGTCGTCGTGCGACTGGCGAGACGGCGATGACGTCGCGCCGCGAGATCGACGACGAGGTGGCGCTACGCGAGGCCTCCCTCGCCGACGCCGCGCGCGAGCTCGCGGCCGGAGAGCTCGCGGCCGACGCCTTCGCCGCGATCGAGGCTCGCGAACGGCGAGCGCTCGCCGAGCTCGTCGCTCGTCGCTCGGCGCTCGGCGCCGCGCCCGAGGTGCGCGCGCCGCGACGGCGGGTTCGCCGCGCGCGCTGGCTCGTCGTTGGCCTGGCCGCCCTCGTGCTCGCGCTGGCCATCGTGCTGTGGTCGTCGCTCGTGCCGCGCCAGGCCGGCACCTCGATCACGGGGTCACTCAGCCTCGGGCGGGCCCAGCGGATCACGCAGCTGCTCACCGAGGCCGAGGGCGACGTCGCCGCGGCCAACGACGTGGCGGCCCTCGCCGCCTACCAGCAGGTCCTGGCGCTCGATGCGCGCAACGTCGTCGCGTTGACCCAGAGCGGGTGGCTCGACTTCTCCGCGGGCAGCGCCGACCACGACGCGGCACTGGTCGCCCTCGGGGTGTCGACGCTGCGCCGCGCGATCACCGTCGCGCCGCGCGATCCGGCCCCCCGGCTCTACTACGCCATCGCGGCGAGCTCGACGCCGGGCAACGTCGCCCTCGCACGTCGCGAGTTTCGCGTCTTTCTCGCCCTCTCGCCGTCGCCGGCTCAGCGCGCGGTCGCGGCCGCGTACCTACGGGCCCTCGGGCTGACGCGCTAGGGCCCGAGGCTGACGCAGGCGCCCCAGTAGAGCCCCGCGCCGTCGTCAACCAGCACGCGCAGCGAACGGCCGAGACCGCGTCGTTCGGTCGCAACCGCCAGCTGGCCGCTCGTCGGGTGGTCGCTGAATCGGCGAACGACGACCCGCAGCGGTCCCGCACAGCGCGCGTTCGCAAAGACGACGAGGCGAGCCGCACTCACCGCGCTCGCGTGACTGGTCGTCCAGCGCACGCGCACGACGGCACCGCGAGCGAGCAGACGGGTCGTGACCTGAACGGCGGCGCGGCTGGCCGGGTGCGTCGTCGTGGTCGGGTGACTGGCGGGGTCCGTCGGCGGGGTCGCGACGATCACGCCCGTGGCGAGAAAGGGCGCCTCGTCTAGCCAGGTAAACGTCATCGGCGGCGGCGCGCCCGTGGGCCGCGCGACGACGTCGTCGTAGGAACCGTGTCCACCGACGACGGCGTAGCCCGCCCCCATCTCGCAGGTCACGCAGGCCAGTCCCGCGTCAAAGTTGAGGTTCGGGTCGTAGCCGAGCAGGATGTCGCGGTGACCCCAGCAGCCCGGCGCCGTCGCCGAGGTGCAGTCGAGGTTGGACGACGATCCGGCGCCGGCGCTCCAGCCGTCCTGGTACATCCAGCCGTAGTCGGCGGCGAGCGGCGAGAAGGCGTCGGACCAGGTTCCTCCCCACGTCGCGGCGGCAAAGCCCGTGACGGCGCTCGGATCGGCGCCGGCCTGGGCGCCGGCACGCGCGGCCGCGTCGAGGGCGGCGTTCAGCCCGAGGTAGGGCGGGTAGCCGCGGTCGATCCGCTCGAGGTCGGCGACGACGAAAAGCTGCTCGGGGATCGTGAGCGCGTACCAGTTGGACGGCAGGACCATCGGCGTCGCGCCGTCGATGGCGTCGGCGTGATCGATCGCGTCGAGCACGTAGCGCGCGCACGCCGGCGCGTTGTCGTAGGTCGACGCGAAGGTGAGCTGGGCCGACACGCAGGGGTTGGCGCAGGCGTAGGTGCCGTTCGCGCCCGCGGTGCAGGGGCCCGACGCGTCAAAGTTTGGCTGCGGCGCGATGTTCGCCGGGGGGTTGGCGAGCGCGTCGCTCGCCGACGCGACGACCGGCGCGAGGACGACCGCGGCCGCGACGAGCGCCACGTACGCGAGGCAGCGAGACCGGCGAGACGTCCGGCGAGACGACACCGGTTCAGTTGAGCCGGTGTCGACAGGCGTCGTCGCCGAGGGCCCGCGAGGACAGCGTCACCGCCGTGCGAGCGCTGCCCACGCCCTCGAGCATGCCGGTGATCAGTCCGCGGTCGACGGCGCACAGGACCGGGTGCTCCCTCGCCGCGAGTCCGAAGGGACAGTTCTCTGAGACGACCGCGGCGCCGGTCTCGGCGTGCTCGGCGTGCGCGGCGAACCCGTGGGCGCTGAGCAGGCCCGCGATCGAGGCGAGGGCTGCGCGCACCGGGCGTCCCGACTCCTCCGAGGACGACGACGCGCCGAGTCCGCGGCCGTAGTCGAGTCCCACCTCGTGCGCGACGCGCTCGGCCTCGTCGGCGCCGAGGCGATTGAAGGCGCGTTCCAGCAGCGCGACGAGCAGGGCGTCACGTCGAACGACCGTCTCCATCGCCGGCGACGTGTCGATGATGCGATAGCCCTTCGCCGGCCGCCCGACCGTAGCGCGGCGCAGGTTGTCGTAGGTGACGTAGCCGCCCTCGGCGAGCCGCTCGAGGTGGTGGCGCACGACGTTGGCGTGCACGTCGCAGTGCTGGGCCAGCTCGGCTGCGGTCGCTCCCGGGTTCTCGCGCAGGTAGAGGTAGATGGCCCGTCGCGTGCGGTCGCCGAAGGAGTGGGTGAGGCTCGTCACCGTGGCGTTGAAGAGACCCGGGTCGAGTTCGACATCGTTGACGCTCACGCAGGGCAGTCTACGGCGGACGCCCTCGTACGCGACGGTAACCTCGTACCCGGGGGCAAGACGAGGAGACACCGATGTCCGCTGAGCTACGCCACGCGATTGGCGCCATCATCGAGCCCCAACTGGTTCGCACCCTGGGCGAACTGGGCTTTCTCGGCGCCGTCGAGTCCGACGGCGGTCCGGCCCGCGTCGAGCTGGTGCTGCCCGTGGTGAACTGGCCCAACCGCGAGTGGCTCGAAGACGAGATCGCCGACGTCGCTCCCGGCGCGCAGGTGCGCGTGCGCGCGATGACCGACGACGAGCGCCTCGAGTTGCGCAACTTCTTGCGCGGGCACATGACGAGTGAGCCGGGTCCGGGCCAGCACGAGGGCGCCCCGCGGTTCCTCGACAAGCTGGCCAAGACCCGCGTGCTCGGAATCTCCTCGGGCAAGGGCGGGGTTGGCAAGTCCTCGGTCACCGTCAACCTCGCGATCGCCCTCGCCCAGTCGGGTCACCAGGTGGGCATCTTGGACGCCGACGTCTACGGCTTCTCGCTGCCCAAGATGCTCGGTGCCGACCACGACCCGATCGTGCTCGGCGACACCGTGATCCCCACGCTCGCCTACGGCGTGCGCTGCGTCTCCATGGGCTACTTCGTGCCCGACGAGCAGCCGGTCATCTGGCGCGGCCCGATGCTGCACAAGGCGATCGAGCAGCTCGTGACCGAGGCGTGGTGGGACGAGCCGGACTTTCTCCTGATCGACATGCCCCCGGGCACGGGCGACGTGGCGCTCACCCTCTCGGAGATCCTGCCGCGCGTCGAGATGTACGTGGTGACGACCCCCCAGCCCGCGGCCCAGCGCGTCGCCCAGCGCAGCGCCTACGCGGCGCGGGCGCTCAAGCTGGCGGTGCGCGGGGTGATCGAGAACATGAGCTGGTTCACCGGCGACGACGGCGTGCGCTACGAGATTTTCGGGGCCGGGGGCGGCGCCCAGCTGGCGAGCGACCTCGGCGTCGCCCTGCTCGCCCAGATCCCGCTCAACCCACTGTTGCGCGCCGGCGGCGACCTCGGCGACCCGGTCGTCGTGTACGAGCCCGAGAGCGACGTGGCGGGGGCCTTTGGCGAGCTCGCGGCCGCGATCGTGCGCCAGGGACCCGCGCGCGTCTATCGTCAAGAACTCAAGCTCGTCTAGCTCAATCTCGTCGAGGGGGTCCTATGGAGTTGCGTGATCGGGTGGCGGTCATCACGGGTGGCGCGAGCGGCATCGGCCTCGCGACCGCGCGACGGATGGCGGACGAAGGCGCCGCGCTCGTGCTCGGCGACGTCGAGGAAGCCGCGCTGCATGCGGCGACCACGAAGCTCCGCGACGAGGGAGCCCGGGTGACCGGCGTCGTCGCCGACGTGTCCCACGAAGCCGACGTCGTCGCCCTGCGCGAAGCGGCCCTCGCCACCTACGGCGGCGCCCACCTCATCTTCAACAACGCCGGGGTCGGGGCCGGTCCGGCCGTGGGCACGCCGAAGGGCGTCTGGGACTGGGTGCTGGCCGTCAACGTCGACGGTGTGATCAACGGCATCAACGCCTTCGTCCCGCTCTTTCTCGAGCAAGACGAGGGCCACGTCGTCTCGACGGCGTCTCTGGCCGGACTGGGCGGCGTGCCCGGCATGGGCCCCTACTGCGCGAGCAAGTTCGCCGTGGTCGGCATTGCCGAGTCGCTCTACTACGAGCTCGCGATCTCGGGCAAGCACGTCGGCGCCTCGGTGCTCTGCCCGGGCTTCGTGCGTACGCGCATCCACGAGTCCGAGCGCAACATGCCCGAGGACCTGCGGGCCTACCAGGACGATCCCGCCGTGCGCGCCATCGGCTCGATGGCCGCCAACGCCGTCAGCGCCGGGATCGAGCCCGCCGTGGTCGCCGACGCGGTCACGGCGGCGGTGCTCGAGAACCGGTTCTGGATTCTCACCCACGAGCACGCGGCCCTGCGCACGACCGAGTTGCGCTTGGCCTGGATGCGCGGCGGTGAGGCGCCGAGGATTGACCTCGATCGGGCGACCAAGCCCTAACGCGGCTTCAGGACCCGCTGAGCGACGCCGCGACCGCGGCGATGCCGCGGCCCCACGCGCGCAGCGTGTCGGCGGGCAAGAAGGCGACGCCCTGCGCCGTGTGGTCGACGGCGGGCGAGGCGAGGTAGCGCTCAGTGCCGCGTGGGCTGATGAAGTAGGTGGCCGACGTGTGGATGACGTCAGCCGTGGGGCTGGGTGCGTGAACCTCGATGCCGTAGGCGCGCCAGACGCGCGACAGGCTCGTCTCGGGACCGGTGAGGAAGTGCCAGGTCGGGATCGTGGTCAGCAGGTGCGTGCGCGAGAAGGCGAGCACGTCGGCCGTCGAGAGCGCGTAGGGGTTCACGTTCACCGCGAGAAAGACGGTGTCGCGAGCGGCACCGGTGAGGTCGTCCTCGGCGTCGCGCAGCTCCTGGGCGACCAGGGGACAGATGTCGACGCAGTGCGGGTCCATGAAGTTGAGCACCACCGGGCGCCCGCGCAGCGAGGCGAGCGAGATCACCCGGCCGTACTGGTCGCGCAGGGTGAAGTCCGGCGCGGGACGGTTGGGCACGGGCGAGAGCGCCATGAGGTTCGCCTCGCCGGTTGTCACCGCGGCGGGCAGACCACTCACGCGGACCTGGGGCAGACCGGCCGCGTCGTGGCGCCGGGTCAGCACGAAGACCGCGGCGCCGGCGACGATCACCGTCACCGAGAGGGCCGCTACGAGGGCCAGGTAGAGGCGGCGGGGCACGAGGTCATGGTACCGGTGAGCGCGCCGCCGCCGATCAGCGGTCGATGCCCGTGGGGAGGCGCTCGGCGGGCCAGCCGAGCAGTTCGACGGCGCTTCGACAGGCGAAGCGATCGGTCATTCCGGCGACGTAGGCGACCGCTCGCTCGAGGGGGCCACCGGGCTGGTCTTCGACGAGCTCGGGGTGGGCGGCGTGGTGCTCGACGAGTGCGCGCAGCATGGCGACGACCCGGTCGGCCTGCTCGCGCGAGGCGTCGCGCAGGTAGATCCGCTCGTAGTTGAAGGCGCGAAAGGCGGCCAGTGCCTCGGCGTGTCGTGCGTCCATCCCGACGACGCCCGTCTCGCCGACCGTGTCGATGATGGCGTTGATGAAGGTGCCGAGCTGTGGCCCGCGTCGCGTGCCGCATCGTTCGGCAACGATGCGCGGAAGTTCGTCCGCCTCCACGATGCGCGCCGAGGCGGCGTCTTCGAAATCGTGGCAGACGTACGCGATCCGATCGGCCCAGCTCACCACTTCGCCTTCGGCGCTGGCCGGCGCGGGCCGGCTCCACGAGTGGTTGCGGATACCGTCGAGGGTCTCCGCGCAGAGGTTGAGCGATGCGAGCGAGACGTCGGCCCCCCAGGTCGCGTGATCGAAGCCACCGCTGACGTAGGGGTCGAGCGCCTCTTCGCTCGCGTGCCCGCCGGGTCCGTGCCCGCAGTCGTGGCCGAGGGCAATGGCCTCGGTCAACGCAACGTTCAGCCCGAGCGGTCGTGCGATGCCGACCGCGACCTGGGCGACCTCGAGGGCGTGGGTGAGCCGCGTGCGCATGTGGTCCTCGGGAAAGACGAAGACCTGGGTCTTGCCGGCCAGGCGGCGAAAGGCGTTCGCGTGCAATATTCGGTCGCGGTCACGTTCGAAGCACGTGCGAAATCGGTCGGGCTCTTCGGGACGGGCTCGGTTGCCGGCGCCGACCGCGTGGGTCGCGCCCGCGACGAGCCGGTCGCCGCGGGCGTCGCGATCGATGAGTGAGCCCGGCTCGAGGCGCACGACCGAGTTTGCGTGCGCGAGCGTCGGCTCGTCGGGCGATCCGCGAAAGCCGTCCATGGTTGTTGCCCACTGGTGGTGTCGCGCAGATGGGATGTCGGGCATAGCCCATTGTGGCCCAAGCCCGTAACATGGTGGTAACGACGGAGGAACCATGGACATCAAGATTGGCATCGTGCAGTCGATGCGCGAGCTCGAGGTCGAGCTGCCCGACGACGCCGACCGTGACCAGATCACGACCTTGGTCGAGTCGGCGCTCGAGGGCGACCAGGTGCTCTGGCTGACCGACCGCAAGGGCCGACGTCTCGGGGTTCCCGCGGCTCGCATCGCCTACGTCGAGTTTGGCACGCCGGTCGATCGCGTGGTGGGCTTCGGCGCCAGCTGACGTGCTCGACTACCACCTGCACCTATGGCCACACGAGGAGTCGTCCGTCTGGTACCGACTCGACCAGATCGCCGACTACTGCGATCGCGCCGCGCAGGCGGGCGTGAGCGAGCTCGCCCTCACCGAGCACTCGAACCGGTTCGTCGACGTGATGGCACTGGTCGGGCCGTTCTGGGAACGCTTCGGTCACGAGCCCACGAGCCGCGTGATGGCCGACTACATGGCCTTCACGGCGCGCAACTCGCTTGACGCGTACGTGACCCTCGCCCAGCGAGCCCAGGACGAGGGCCTGCCCGTCAAGATCGGTCTCGAGGTTGACTACTACCGTGACCAGATGGACGTGGTGAGTGAGCTCCTCGCCCAGTACCCCTTTGACGTCCTGATTGGCTCGGTCCACTGGCTCGGTAGCTGGGAGTTCGACGACACCGACAGTCCCGTGCCCATGGAAGAGTGGACCCGGCGCGACGTCGACCAGTGCTGGGCCGACTACACGGTCGCCCTCGAGGAGCTGGCGTCGTCGCACGCCGTCGACGTGCTCGCCCACCCGGACCTGATCAAGGTCGCGGGGTACCTGGCGAGCAATCCGGCGGACTATTGGGACGCGATGGCCGACGCCGCCGCCGCGGCCGACGTCTCGGTCGAGTGCAGTTCGGCCGGCTGGGTGAAGCCCATAGGCGAGCAGTATCCGGCCGAGGGATTCCTCGACCGCCTGGTGGCGCGCGGCGTGACCTTCACGACCGCGAGCGACGCCCACCGGCTCGAGCGCGTGGGCGAGCGGGTCGAGGAACTCGCGAACATGCTCGAAGTGCGCGGGGTGACCACGCTCGCCGCCTACACCCGCCGCCAGCGGGTGAGCGTCCCGCTCCGCGGTCGCTGATGGCGACCCTCGCCGAGCTGGCCGCTTCTCGAACCGCCCTCGGTGAGCCGGCAATTGATCACCTGCTTCGTCTCACGGCGTCGTGGTCGCTGCTCGCCGACCTCTCCTTCTCCGACATGGTGCTGATGGCACCGGTCGCCAACGACGAGCCGGGGGCCTACGTCGTGCTCGGCCAGATACGTCCGAACAATCGATCGACGATGCTGAACGACGACCTAGTCGGCACGGTCCACGCCGCGCGCGAGTGGCCCTTCGTCGCGAGCGCGCTGGCCCGGGGCGAGCGCGTCGTCGCCGACACGCGCCTCAGCTTCGTCGACGAGCCGGTACTCGTCTGGGCCATACCAGTGCGCTTCGCCGACCGGGTGATCGCCGTGCTCGTTCGGCTCCAGGGCCCGCTGCGCGGGCCGTCGTCGCTGTACGAACAGGCCTACCTGGGTATCTTCGTGCGGCTCTGCGACATGGTGGGCGGCGCCACGTTCCCGTTTCGCGAGGAAGAGGTGGCCGGACCGGGGATGCCGCGCGTCGGCGACGGCATCATCTTGCTCGAGGACGATGGCCGCGTCGAGTTCGCGACGCCCAACGCCACGAACGCCCTGCACCGGCTCGGCATCTACAGCGCCGTCGAGGGCTTCACGCTCGCCGAGCTCGGCCACCGCGTTCGCGCGATCGAGCGGGCGCTCGCGTTCGCCCTGCCCACCATGGAAGAGGTCGACCGCGGCCACGACGTCGCGATCCTCTTCCACTGCGTACCGCTCGTCGCCGACGAGCGCGTGACCGGGGTAGTCGTGTTGCTGCGCGACGTGTCGGACCTGCGCCAGCTCAATCGAGTGGTCCTGCACAAGGAGGCCGCGGTGCGCGAGGTGCACCACAGGGTCAAGAACAACCTGCAGACGATCTCCTCGCTGCTGCGCCTGCAGGCCCGGCGCAGCGACGAGGCCGAGACGCGCACCGCACTGCTCGAGGCCGAGCGGCGGGTGCGCTCGATCGCCGTGGTGCACGAGGTGCTTTCGCGCGAGCCCGGCGAGGACGTGGTCTTCGACGAGATCGTGCGCTCGCTCGTCTTGCTCGTGGAGGACACCGTGCTGGCACTGCACCCGGTCGAGATCGTCGTGAACGGCGACCTCGGGGTCCTGGCGACCGACGTGGCCACCCCCCTCGCCGTCGCGCTGGCCGAACTGCTCACCAACGCCGTCGAGCACGCCTTCACCGAGTTCGGTGGCGCGCTCAACCAGCACGTCGGGATCGTGACGCTCAATCTCTATCGGCGCGGCAGCGAGGCCGTCGCCGAGATCCGCGACAACGGACGGGGGCTCGGCGAGGACTTCTCGCTCGAGGTGCCCACGAGCCTCGGGCTCTCGATCGTGCGCGACCTCATCAGGGCGCAGCTCCACGGCACGATCGAGATGACCACGATTCCCTACGCCAGTGGCGGCGGCACGTTCGCGCGCGTCGTCATTCCGCTGCCGTCGCGCCGCTGAGCGCGACGCCCGCGGGCGTCGGTCGATAGTCTTCCGGTATGGCTCTCGACGAGCTCTTCAGTGTGATTGTGGCCGACGGACCCCAGTTGCGCGACGGATCGGCGCGGGCGCTGCTGCTCGGCGCCGCGATCCGCCGGCTCATTGACGGGGATGAGGCCTCGATTCGAGTGCTCGACCTCAGCAACGAGATCGCGATGAGCCCGAGCGTGATCTACTCGAACTTCGGCTCGCGCCAGGGCCTCATCGACGCCGCCTACCTCGAGATCTATCGCAGCGTCACCGCGGCGTCCTACCGCATCATCGATGACGTCGCCGCGAGCCCGGACACGAATTCGCTCGCCACGCGGTGGTCACCGGTTTCCGACGGCGAGGATCATCGCCAACGCCAGAGCATGCGACGCCGCGTGCGCTTGCGCGTGCTCGCGGCGGCGCTGACTCGGCGCCGACTCCTGCGCGACGTCACGCGCGAGCGCGAGTCGTACCAGGGCGCGCTGACGTCGCTCTTCGCCGACCTGCAGCGTCGCGGCGTCTTAGTCGCCACCCTCAGTGCGAAACAGCTGGCCGTGGTGCACGAGGGCTTAGACCTCGTGCGCGCGATCGACGAGACGATGCCCTCGCCGCTCTCGGCGGACGAGTGGAACGAGGTGAAGCGCGTCTTGTTCGAGGTGAACGCGAAGCCCTGATCAGTGGGTGACGTTGCGTCGCCGGGCGGCGAGCCACTGCTTGCGCAGCTTGCGCCGCTCGTCCTCGGTGGTGCCGCCCCAGACGCCAGACTCTTGGTTGGTCGCGAGCGCGAACTCCAGGCAGGCCTTCTGGGCGTCGCACTTGTCGCAGACCCGCTTGGCCGACTCGATCTGATCGGTGGCCATGCCGGTCGTGCCGACGGGGAAGAAGAGTTCGGGTTCGGTGTCACGACAGGCGGCCTGGGAGCGCCAGTCCGCGTCGTCCCACGCGTGGGTACGGTTCCACATCAACGACATCGCAGGTTCCTTCACTGGGGACCCGTGGTAAAGGGGGGACACGGGGCCGAGGAGCAATTCTAGATGACGGATCCCCAAAAAACAAGGGTGGGCGACGATATCACACGTAATAAGCGTGTAAAAGTTGGTCTCGGCGACGGCTCGACTGGCAGACTACGGCAGTGACTGCCATCTTCGCGCATCGCGGACTTCACTCGACGCACCGCGAGAACACCGTCGAGGCCTTTCGGGCGGCGATCGGCGTCGGGGTCGACGGCGTCGAGCTCGACGTGCGACGCTGTCGCGACGGCGAGCTGGTGGTGCACCACGACCCGCGCATCGACGGTCGCGCCATCGCGGAACTTCGCCGCGGCGACCTGCCGCGGTACGTGCCGTCCCTCGAGACGGCCCTGGACGCCTGTGCGGGCGCGCGAGTGAACGTCGAGGTGAAGAACCTGCGCGACGGCGAGGAGGCGAGTTACGACCCGACCGGCGACTTCGCGCGCGCCGTGGTCGAAGCCGTCGGGGCCGCGCGACGCTCGAGCGAGGTCATCTACTCGAGTTTTGACTTCGCCACCTGCGTAGCGCTCGCGACCGCCGGCCCGTCGCCGGTCGGCTGGCTGCTCGATGTCGACGTTGACCCGACGGCGGCGGTTGACCGGGCGAGCGGCGCCGCCCTCGCCGCCCTCAATCCGTACGTGGGCGTGGTCGACGGGCCACTCGTCGCGCGAGCGCGGGCGGCGGGACTCGGGCTCAACGTCTGGACGGTCAACGCGCCCGCCGACCTCGCCTCGATGTTCGAGCTGGCGGTCGACGTCGTCATCACCGACGACCCGGTGCTCGCGCTGGCGCTACGACCGCGGTCCTGACGGACCCCGTTGGGCGATGGCCTAGATTAGGTTCCATGAACGTTGTCGTGTGTGTCAAGCAGATCCCCGATCCGGCCGCGCCCCAGTCGCTCGACGCGGCTCACAACCTGAACCGCTCGGGCAAGCTCATCTTGGACGAAGCCGATACCTACGGGGTGGAGATGGCTCTGCAGCTGGTCGACAAGGCCGGCGGCGGCGAGGTTACCGTCGTCTCGATGGGTTCGGCCGCCGACGTCGCCGGACTGCGCAACGCGCTCGCGATGGGTGCGGCCAAGGCCATCATCGTCAGTGACGACGCCCTGCGCGGAACCGACGCACTCGGCACCGCCAAGGTGCTCGCCGCGGCGATCCGGCGCGTGGAGCCCGATCTGGTGCTCGCCGCGACCGAGTCGTCGGACGGCTACACCGGCACGACCCCGGTCCAGGTGGCCGAGCTCCTCGACCTGCCGTCGATCACCTTCGCGAAGTCGGTCACGGTGGACGGCGCCACGGTCACCGTGCAGCGCCAGACCGAGGCTGGCTACGACGAGGTGACGGCCCCACTGCCGGCCGTGGTGAGCGTCACCGCCGGCGTGGTCGAGCCGCGCTACGCCTCGTTCAAGGGGATCATGGCCGCCAAGTCCAAGCCGGTCGAGGTGCTGAGCGTCGCCGACCTCGGCCTGGCCGGCCAGGTCGGTCCCGCTGGCGCGCGCCAGGTGATCACGTCGGTTGAAGCGGCCGAGGCTCGCCAGGCCGGTGAGAAGTACGTCGACGACGGCGACGGCGCCGCGAAGATTGTCGCCTTCCTCGAATCCATCAAAGTCCTCTAGGAGAGTCATGGCTATAGCAAACATCTGGGTCGTCGCCGAGCCCGCCAACGGCTCGCTGAGCGCCACGTCACTCGAGCTGCTCAGTCACGCGCGAACGCTCGCCGCGTCGGTGTCGGCGATCACGTGGGGTGGCGGCGACTACGCCGCCCAGGCGGGCGAGTACGGCGCGAGCATGCTCTACGACGTTGGCGACCTCGCCGGAAGCCTGCCCGGCGCGCCCGTCGCCCGAGCGATCGCCGGTCTCGTCGGCTCCGGTGGGCCGGACGCCATTCTCCTCCCGGCGAGCTACGACGGCCGTGACATCGCGGCGCGGCTCTCTGCTCGCTTGGACCGTCCGGTGCTGACCAACGTGTCGGGACTCGTCGACGAGGACGGCCTGGTCACCGAGCACCAGGTATTCGGTGGCACCCAAGTCGTGCGGGCCCGCTTCACCGGCGACGGGCCCGGCCTCGTCGTGGTGCGTGCGAAGTCCTTTGTGTCCGAGCCCGCGGGTGGTCCGGCCGCGAGTGTGGTCGCGGCCCCCGTCGGCGAGACCGGTCGTACCGCGTCGGCGCGAATCACGGCCTCGCACGTCGAAGAGCGCGTCGGCCCCAAGCTCGAAGAGGCGCCGGTCGTAGTCTCGGGCGGGCGCGGACTCGGCGAGGCCGGACAGTACGCCCTGATCGAAGAGGCGGCCCGGCTGCTCAACGGAGCCGCCGGCGCCAGTCGAGCCATCGTCGACGCGGGCTGGGTGCCGTACTCGCACCAGGTCGGCCAGACCGGCAAGACGGTCAAGCCAACGGTCTACATTGCGTGCGGCATCTCGGGGGCGACCCAGCACATGGTGGGCATGAAGGGTTCCAAGAACATCGTCGCGATCAACAAGGACCCCGACGCGCCGATCTTCCAAATAGCGGACCTCGGGATAGTCGGCGACGTCCGCTCGGTACTTCCCTCCCTGATCGAAGCCCTAAAGGCCCGCTCGTCGTAAGCCGGATGGCCCGGGTCCTGGTTGGACGCGCCCGTGGGTCAACGTAGGCTGCGTGGTCGTGGGGACAGGCGAAGTGGACCGATCGGCGAGTCGGCGCTGGCTGATTCTGGTGGTCCTCGGCATCACCCAGCTGATGGTCGCTCTGGACGCGACGGTCATTAACATCGCGTTGCCGCGCGCCCAGGCCGCGCTGCACTTCAGCGCGGCCGATCGCCAGTGGCCCATCACGGCGTACGCCCTCGCCTTCGGTTCGCTGCTCTTGCTCGGGGGTCGTCTCGGCGACCTGTGGGGACGGCGAACGGCCCTGGTGGTGGGACTGGTCGGCTTCGCGGGAGCGAGCGCCGTCGGCGGCGCGGCTACGTCCTTCGCGACGCTGGTGGGCGCTCGAGCCGTTCAGGGCGTCTTCGGCGCGCTTCTTGCGCCGGCGGCTCTCGCCGCGCTGACCACCACCTTCACCAATCAGCACGAGCGGGCCCGCGCCTTTTCGATCTACGGGGCGCTCGCCGGCTCGGGGGCCGCGATTGGCCTCATACTGGGCGGCGCGCTGACCCAGTGGGCGTCGTGGCGGTGGTGCCTCTTCATCAACCTCATCTTCGCCGCCGTGGCGATAACCGGCGTGATCCCGCTGATCGACTCGAACCGCCGCGAGCACCACTCGCACCTCGACGTCGTGGGCACGGTGCTCGCGAGCGCGGGGCTCTTCGCGGTCGTCTACGGCCTCGCGAACGCGGTCACCGCGAGCTGGGGGGACGCCCTCACGTGGGCAAGCCTGCTCGCGGGGCTGGTCCTGCTGGCGGCCTTCGTCGCCTGGCAGCGCCGCAGCCGCCACCCGTTGCTGCCCTTGCGCATCGTGCTCGAGCGGACCCGGGGCGGCTCGTTCGTGGCGCTCTTCATCACCGCAATCGGGATCTTTGGGGTCTCGCTCTTTCTCGCGTACTACCTGCAGAACTCGCTCGGGTACTCGCCGCTTCGCACGGGGATCGCCTTCTTGCCCATGGTGGCGGCGCTCGCCATCTCGGCGACCCTGGCCAGCGCTCGGCTGCTCGCCATCTCGGGACCCCGGCCGCTGGTGCCGGCCGGGATGCTCCTGAGCGCCCTCGGCATGATCCTCTTCACCCGTCTACCCGTGCAAGCTAACTACTTCGAGAACGTGCTGCCCGGTCTGGTCGTGCTCGGCCTCGGCCTCGGCCTCATCTTCGCGCCCGCCACCGCCTCGGCGACGGCCGCCGTTGGCGCCGCCGACGCTGGCGCCGCGTCGGCGACCGTGAACGCGGCCCAGCAGATCGGGGGCTCCATCGGCGTGGCGCTTCTTAACACCATCGCGGTCTCGGTGACCAGCCGGGCGATCGCGCACGCCACGAGTACGGCGTCGACCACGATCGCCGCGGCCACCCTGCACGGCTACGCCGTCGCCTTCTGGTGGGCGGCTGGCTTCTTCCTCGCCGGCGCCGTCGCGACGCTCGTACTGCTCGAGTCCGGCGCAGTGGAACTCGCCGATGGCCTCGGCGCCTACTGACCGCGCTGACGCGAGTGTCAGCCGAGCGCGTAGACGATCTTCACCGACACCGAGACAGACTGGGTGCCCGGGCGCACCGGCACCGACGACGCCGCCTTCACCGCGCCGTACATGAACGGGCCGGGGTAGATGACCGGCTGGTTGTTCTCCTCGTCAACGAGGCTCGTCACCGAGCCGAGGCTCGCGCCGGCCGCGCGGGCGAGCTGGGCCGCCGCGTCGTGGGCGCTCGCAACGGCCTTCGCGCGCGCCGCGGCGAGGACGGTCGACTGGTTGGTGATCGAGTACGTGATACCCGAGAGCTGGGCGGTGTTTCCCGCGGCGGTGACCGCGGCCTCGATCATCGCGCCGGTGCTGCTCAGTCGGTGCGAGGTGACCGTCAGCTCGTCGTAGACGCTGTAGCCGGTGATGACGCCTTGATTGTTCGTGGTCGAGGACACGTTGAGCCCCGACGTCGCCAGTCCCGACTTGACCGCGCCGTGAGCGAGCAGGGCGGCTTCGACGGCTCGCATCCGCGCGTTGTTCGCGGTGAGCGCCGAGGCGGTCGACGCTCCAGAGGTCGACACGCCAATCTGGAAGGAGACCGTATCGGGCGAACCAGTGGCGGTGCCCGTGCCCGTCACGGTGATGGTGCCCGAACTGCCGCGCCGGTGCCCAATGGCGATACCGCCGACCAGGGCGACGACGACGAGGACGACGAGGCCAACGGAGAGCGAGAGTCGGCGGTTGATGGTGGTGGGCATACTTCCTCCAGTGATAAGTGTGAGTGCTGCTTGCTACGTGTCCGACGGGCGCCGGGAATTACTCGATGGTAAGAATCCGGCGTTCGCGAGATAGCCGAAGTGAACACCGACCAGGAAACGAGCAATCGAATTCAATTTCGAATTCTCATTCAAGAGGTTCACGCTGACCGATCTAGGTGCAAAGAGTACCATCGGCGATGCACGCAGCGGCTGGATACGTCGGCAATGTGTCGTTATCCTGGTCACCATTGCCTCGACCAATAGCCAATCCAGTCTTGTGAAACTCATGCCGCGAACTCATCACTGCAGTTGAGTGATTGCACTAAATGTGACTGAGAAATTGGACGGCACTGTTGTTCGCATGATGTCACAACAGTGCACTACAGCGTAACAAGAAGCGAACACAATTTAGATTTGACACTCTATTAGCGACGTGCGAGGCTCCGACTCAACACGTAAGGGCGGAGAGGTTGAGGGGGTGGAGTTACTTTCCGCGCGCAGAGTCGGCGTGACACGACAGCCCAGGTCGTACGTTACGAATGGCATCATGAAAAACCGCTTATATCAGCGGTTCAGTGTTCCTGGTTGTCAGGCGTTGTTGTCGCATGCAACGACGCCAGTGCTTGTCTTCAACGCGTGAGGTAGTGAACGCAATGGAATCGGTCAGGTGGTGCACAGCGCCACGAACGCTGATTCACAGGTGTTGTGGCTTACGCAACGTGGCAGTGAATGTCACCGTGCGTAGTCCACATCAAGGAGTAGATCCCGTCGGGATCTACTCGCAGTAAAGACGGGTGACGTGATGAACCGTGGGTCATATTTGGTCGCCGGACCCACGAGGAGCGAATGGCGAACCCGACTCCCGAACGGCATGGACTTCGTGTCCAATTAATGAAGGAGAGAGAAATGCATCGCTTTGTGATACCGAAGATTGTGGGGGCAGTTGTACTACTGTCCGCACTCGGCGGTGGTACGGCGTGGGCCTTTACGGCGGGTAACACCGTGGGCCAGACGTACGCTGGCGAGGGAGTGGGAAATATTTCGGGCTTCGTGGTCTCCAATGTCCACTACCAGCTGACGCAGATTCAGACCCCGACAATCGGTAGTGACGCCGACGTCAGCGGCGTGACGTTCACGTTGGACCACCCAGCCCAGTCCGTCGGCTACGCGCTGTATGACGCGTCGTCAGTGGCGATCGGTGGGGGAGGAAGCAGTCCCTCGTGCACCACGAGCAATGGTGGTTGGACCTGGACGTGCACTGCATCCGCGGATGGCTACGCACCGGTAAACGACGTCGCGTATCTCGACGTTACGGCTGCTCAGTAGCGGCATTCATCGCGGGTATGCCGGAGGGGTGTTCGCCCTTCCGGCATACCCGCTGTGAGGGGTGATGGAACCGATTCGACTACCCACATGGCGTTGGTCACGAGTGGCGCTGGCCATGGCGTTGGTCGCCGCCCTAGGACTGTTCTGGTTCACAATGGCTCCAACCACGATGGGCGGCAACGCCATCTACGTCGTTACGTCCGGGATTAGCATGGAGCCCCACTTCCACACCGGTGATCTCGCCATTCTGCGGCCAGCGAGTTCGTATCACATCGGCGAAATCGTCGGGTACATGTCGCCTCGAATCGGCGTCGTCTTGCACCGCATCATTGGCGAAGTCGGGGGCCGCTTCCTGATGAAGGGCGACAACAATAATTTCGTTGATAGTTTTCACCCACTACCGAGTGACGTAGTAGGGAGACTGTGGTTGCACGTGCCCAAGCTCGGGCAACTGTTCAATGACCCCCGGTATCGAAAGGCTGGTGTTGTGGTGACTGTCGTTGCGATGGCTGGGACCATCGGCGTGCCCGCACAACGTGAGCGCCGACGCCAACGGATCAAACTCCGTCGGGGCGACGACACGTCGGGATCGCCAACGCGTCCGCCCCGCTTTTCTCGTCACGACGAAAGGGGAAGCGTCCGGCTCGCCGTGCTCGGTGCGCCGGGACAGCTCGCCGCTTCACTCATCGCCGTGTTCGCGCTGGCGGCGATTGTTCTCGGCGCATTTGCCTTCTCGCGAGCAACCAGTGCCACCTCCTCAGTTCGACTGACCTATCGGCAAGTTGGCCAGTGGAGTTATCGTGCCGCCGCCTCGGGTGATGTGTACGCGGGTGGTGCCGCGACGACGGGCCAGCCAGTGTTCTATACCGTCGCACCGGCGATGACGATTGGCTTCGCGTATCAGTTAGAATCGTCGCAACCGCTGCACGTCACTGGTCAAGCACGTCTCGCCGCCTTCATCTCGAGTCCGGACGGTTGGACTCACGATCTTTCGATGGGCCCGGCCGTGCCACTCGTGGCGGGGGCCGCTCGTCTCGTGGGCACGGTGAACCTGTCGGTCATTCGACAGTACCTCGATACTGTCGCGGCGCAAACTGGGCAGCTGAAGAGCGCCGCTGGTCCGTACACACTGACGATACAGCCGGCGGTGGCGGCTTCGGGCACCGTCGGCAACACGCCACTGAGGCATCTGCGCTTTGGACCACCACTCGCGTTTTCACTGCAGAGCAACGAGGCCGTGGTGTACCTCGGTCCGGGGGGTTCATCGGTACCGTTGGCCAAGATCCTTCGACCTGTCACCACCGGTGACGTCAGCGTCCCGGTCACGACGTCGGCGAGCGTCGCCATTTTCGGTCTTCACCCCAGCGTGGCGGCGTCGCGGGCGCTCGCACTGTGGCTCCTGCTCGCCTGTCTGCTCGCTTCGTTCGTGCTCGGACTTTTGGTACGTGCGGCGAAGCGAGCGCCCGACGTGGCGCGAATCGAAGCGCGCTACGGCCCGCTGATGGTGGCGGTGGAGCGTCCGTCGTCACCTATCGAACTGGGGAGCGTGCGAGTCGCGCGCATTGAAGACTTGGTAAAAATCGCGGAATTCCAGGGACGAATGATCTTCCACTGCGAGGGGGAGTCGGGGCGCGCCTACTTCGTCCGCGACCCGACTTCCACCTACCTGTTTACGCTGGCGAACCATTCTCGGGACGCCGAGCCGATAGCGGTGGCCACGAATCGTGTCGATGCCGAGGTCAACGCGAAGAGAGGAGACTAATGCGAGCGAAAACAGCGACCATTCTGGTGTCGGCGGTCGTCGCTGCCGTGGTGATCGGTGGCATGCTCTCCGCCTTCACCGCCAACAACGTCGTACCGACGAGTTACGCGGGCGAGACGCAGGTCGCGGCCAATATCACGGTCCCCCAGGCGCTCATTCAGCGTCACCCGTTTGGTAGGACCGTGACGCCGATCCAGTCGGGGGAGTTCAGTGATCGGCTCAAGGTGGCAGGGGACAACGGCGACGTCACGTACGTCGTAACGTCGCCGAACTCCAACCTGTACGTGACGAGCGATGGTGAGATCTACACCACAGATGGGCCACTCGCCGTCGGCACGTATTCTGTGTCGGGAACGGATTCCAACAGTGCGAACGAATCAGGCGTCTGGTCCTACACGTTGACTGTTGTGAGCGCACCCGGTAACGCGGGATCCAATTGATCGACACGTCGCGCACGTCGGATTGCGCTGCATAGGGGCTGCGACGAGCGACCGGCGCGCGACCGCGCCGTTGGACAAACACCACTGCCAGTGAACTGCAGCGAGACGTGCGCGAGAACGCTCGGGGCCATGTTGCAACGAGCATTAATCAACCAGGCGACTATGTCGGACGAGTCGACGATGGCGCCATTGCGACATTCTTGACATCGGGTGGTGGCTCGTCACGCCACCGAGGCCAACAGTTGCGTGGTGCGAAACGGTGAGTCACGTGGCTCTCGACGCTGTACTCGCGTCGACGCGGATGACGGCTGGTGCAACGCGTGCGGGTCGTAGGTTCAAACGAGCGGCCAGGGGTAGGGGGGCCAGTCGCGGTCCTCGTCGGGCACCGGGTACTCGCTTGACTCCACGAGGCTCCGAGCACGCTCGAGCGTGAGGGCGACTTCGTGGGGTCGTAGCCACGTGGCGAGCGTGCGGCCGTCGCTACGAGCGAACCGGTCGATTCGTTCGCGCAGCGACGGCTCGACGACGAGGCCGGCGTACTCCCAGATCACCGTACGCAGCTTGTCCTCTTCGTGAAAGCAGAGGCCGTTGTCGATCGCCCAGCACCGGACGCCGTCGTAGAGGACGTGCCCAGCCTTGCGGTCGGCGTTGTTGGCAATGACGTCAAAGGCGGCGAGGGCCGCGAACCAGTCGTCGAACTCGGCCCGGTCGCGCAACGTGAAGTAGTGCTCGTCGCGGGCGTCTTCTACCCACCACTGAAGCGAGCCTGGCCCGAAGGGTCCGTCGAGGCGACCAACGGTCGTGGGCACAAGGTCGGTCTCGAGCGCCAGGTCGAGCTCGTAGGCGGCCACCTCGCGACGCCACAGCCCGTCGGGGAAGTCCCAGAGCGGGCGTTCACCGGCCTCGGCCTTGTAGCACGCGCGACCCTCGACACCGTCGAGGGTCACCGTGACGAGCAGCGCCTGGTTCGATGACCCGGCGACGCGCCCCTCGACCGAGATGAGGCCGTTCTCGAGCAGGTCGCGCTGGAACGTGCGCTCCACGACTAGGTGATCGGCGCGCGGTGGCCGTTGGTTCGCGGGCAGTCGTGCCCGCGCGGGTCGAGCGGTCCGCCACAGAGCGGACACGGCGGCCGACCGGCTTCGACCAACCGGGCGATGGCGATGGCCAACCCGCCCGCCGACTCCTTGGAGAGGGTGAGCTCGAGTACGTTGTCGCCCTCGCGCGCTTCTATCGTGACCTCGATGGTGTCGGTCTGCTCGTCGAGGGCGACCGTGATGTCACCGGCATCGAAGTCGGACTCGTACTCGGTCTCCAGGTCAAAGTCGTCTCGAAGGTGACCCGGGCGGCCCATGGTGTCAAGAACCTGGGCGACCCAGTCGGCCAGTGCGGCGAGCTGCTGCTTTTCGCACTTGACGACCACGAGCCGACGACCCTGGCGCGCCTGCAAGAGGAACCGTCGCTGGCCCACCTCTCCGTGCGCGCCAACCATGACGCGATCGGGCTGTTCGAAGTGGAAGTTCACGACGTTACCAAGTCGGCGAGCGACGCCGTTGAGTTCACGCAGAGCACGACGGGCTGACCGAGGAAAGCCAAGGCGCTCACGGAACAGGTCGAGATCACCGTGCGCTGGAAGAGGTCGAGGGGAACGCCCTGGGCGAACGTGACCGCGGCTTTGATCGGGTCAGCGTGGCTCACGAGCACCACCGTCTCGCCGCGATGGCGTGCGACGAGACGTTCGATCGTTGCCCAGATTCGCGCCTGCATGGCGGCGAAGGACTCGCCGTCGGGGAAGGTGAAGGTACTCGGCGCGTGCTGGACCTGACGCCACTCGCGGGTGCGGCGCAGTCGCCCGAGCGACGCGCCCGTCCAGGCGCCGAAGTCGCACTCGAGCAGTCCTCGCTCGATGCGCGTGCGCAGTGCGAGCCTTCGAGCAATCGGGGCGGCCGTCTCGCGAGCGCGCTCGAGGGGCGAGCTGTAGATCGCGCTCGGGGCCGTCTTGAGCTGCGCGAGTCGTTCGGCGACGCGCTCGGCTTGTTCGCGTCCGCGATCGGACAGGTGCAGGCCCGCCGCTCGTCCCGGCAGAACCGATCCGGTGGTCGCGGTCTGGCCGTGGCGCACGAGCAAGAGGGTGGTCGCTCGCTCACTCACGAGGCTCGCACCGGTATGCGCCGTGGCTTTGGATCGGCGCTCTCGGGCCAGCGCCGACGCGAGACCTGGGCGAGCTTGTGCAAGAGCGCAACGGCGCCGGGGTCGTCGTCGCCCGGGCGCGTGTCGATCCGCTCGGCGTCCAGGAGTGCCTGGATGAGCGTTCGACCGAGGTCAGTTCGAACGATGAGCAGTGTCCAGTCCCCGAAGGCGCCGATGCCCCCGGCCGAAATGTCGGCGTGCTCGGCCGCGAAGTCGGGACAGCGCACGCAACCCTCGCGCGTGAACTCGTGGGCCTCTTTGAGCGGGACCTCGTGGTACCCGCCGTCGGTCGTCCAGATCTGAAAGACGCCCTTGATGTTCATTTTTGCGATCGAAGACCGGGCGATGCCGTAGCGTTGCTCGAACAGATCGTCAAAGATCGCGTCGTCGAAGGTCTTGGAGCAGAGCAGACCGATCGTGAGGCTGAGACGGCGGGCGATCTTGCCGGCCTTGCGAGCTTGCATGACCCCGGGTGCCGAGGCCATGCAGCCCATGCCGACCAGCGCAATGCGCTCGGCGCCCGCGTCAGCGGCCTCGCGATAGGCGAGCAGGTTGGCGCTGTAGGTGTAGCGCGAGCCGGCGGTCGCGAGCACGTCGGCGCGCGTGCGCGCGACCGCCGGAACCGCTCGCCACGTCGAGCCGTCGCCCTCGAGGGCGCTCACGAGCGCGGCGTCGATGAGCTCGTGCTCGAGGGCGTAGAGCAACATCGCCGAGACCACGCCGCCGTCTTGGCCAACGCCCGCCACCTCGGGGTCGCGCGCTCGCGCGAGCAAGACGTCGCCGACGCCGTAGACCTCGTCCTCGGTGCGCTCGCGACCGACCCGGTGCACGTCGATCTCGGGCTCCCAAGAGCGAAAGCGAGGGCAGGCCCTCGTGCAACTGGTACAGCCCTTCACGCCGTGGGTGCAGTCCTCGCGCCCACCGTCAACGTCGAGGTGCCACGGCCGATAGCGCCCGAGCTGGTCGTCGTAGTCGAGCACGTCGTGGGGACAGGCGATCACGCACGCCGCGCACCCCGTGCAGAGTCCCGAGGTCACGACCTCGCTGAAGAGCTCACGCCATTGGGGCTTGTCGGGCATTCCTCAATCGTAGTGAGGGCCGTACGCCGACTCCCCGCTACGCTGCCGCGGTGCCCGAAGTGCTCGAGATTGAGTCGTATCGACGTCTCGCCGACCGGGTCGTCGGCGCCACCGTCGCGCGGGGCTGGTGCGACGCCTACGCGGGCAAGAAGCTCGTCACGCCGAGCGCGTGGGCCCGCGCGGTGCGCGAACGCACGATCACCGGAACTGGGCGCCGGGGCAAGCTGCTGCTACTAGAGACCGACGGGGTTACCCTCGCGCTGCGCTTTGGAATGACCGGCGTGCTGCTTCTCGACGGCGAAGCGGGCCTCGAGGGCCTCTTTTACGGTCCCCACGCCTATCGAGCGCAGTGGGTGCGCGCCGGCCTCGAGTTTCGAGACGGGCGCCGGCTGGTCGTGCACGACCCACGTCGACTCGCGCGCGTGGAGCTCGACCCCGATCTCGACGAGCTCGGCGTCGACGCGCTGTGTCTTTCGCGGCCCGACTTCGACGCGGCGCTTCGCGTGCGCGGGGCGGGGCCGCCCATCAAGGCGCGACTGCTCGATCAGTCGGTCATCGCGGGGGTTGGCAACCTGCTCGGTGACGAGATGCTCTTTCGCGCCGGCATCGACCCGCGTACGCCGACGGGACAGTTGAGCGCCGAGCAGCGAACGCGGCTGTTTCGAGCCTTTAACCAGACGATGCGCACGCTCGGACGCCGTGGCGGCTCCCATACTGGCGACCACATGGCGGGCCGCGTGGCGGGGGGTTTCTGCCCGCGCGACGGCGGCGCCATGCGTAGCGCCACCGTGGGGGGCCGCACGACCTACTGGTGCAGCATCCACCAACAGTAAGAATTGGCTAGGAACGGCGCGCTCGGCGTTGCGATTTGGGTGAGAATGGTCCGATGTCCTCGTTCGTCCAGCACTACGGCTACTTGGCGCTCTTTCTGCTCGCCATCGCTGAATCAGCCCTTATCCCTATTCCCTCGGAGGTGACCTTCGGCTTTGCCGGCGCCCTCGCGACGACCGCAGTGACTGGTCACGCGCAGTTCTCGATCATCGGGATCATCGTCGTCGGGGTTGTTGGCTCGCTCATCGGCTCGGTCATCGCCTACGAGCTCGGTCGCACGCTCGGGCGGGCGATTGTGGACCGCTGGGGCAAGTGGATCCTCTTGACCCACGGCGACCTCGACGCCGCCGAGCGGTGGTTCGCGCGCTACGGCGCCGCCTCGGTGCTGATCGGGCGCATCTTGCCGGTTGTGCGAACCGTGATCTCACTGCCGGCCGGCGTCGCCGAGATGAAGCGGGGACCCTTCGCGATTCTCACTGTCATCGGTTCGGCCATCTGGATCACGTTGCTCAGCGTGCTCGGCTACGCGGCGGGCTCGAACTGGACCAGGGTCAGTCACGACTTCCACCTCATGCAGAATCCGATGATCGTCATCATCGTGCTCGTGCTCGCCTGGGGCTTCTGGCACCGCGTGCGCACGGTTCGCCGGTACCACGCGGGACAGTCGGCCAGTCGGGGGCGCCACGCGAAGGACTGAGGGCGCCGTTCGGTGATTCGCCGGCCAGTGGACATCGCCACGCGTCGCGACTACTTGAATATGGTTTCGAGAGTTGCCTCGGGTAACCTTCGTGCACGATGACCTCTTTGCGTGCCGTCTCACGTCTCGCGACGATCGCGGTGGCCGCGTCGCTGGTCGCTTCGCTGGCGGCCACCCCCATCATGGCCAGCGCATCTCCGACGTCCATTGGCGAGTGGCTGACGGTCGCGCCCGACGCCAAGCTCATGGGACTCGCCACCGACGGCGCGGGCGACCTCTTGGCGTTCTCGTCGTCGGGACAGCTGAACATGTTCTCGGCGGCGCAGTTGAGCGGTGCCATGGCCGGCGTGCCGACGAACGCGCCGGCCCGTAGACTCGCCGCCATCATCGCCGCCGGGTACTGGATCAGCGGGATTGCCGTCGCGCGCAATGGCACCGTTTACTTCGATGGTGGCGGTCTGCCGACGATCTGGTCGCTGGGGTCGGGGGCGCACGCGCCGTCGGTGCTCGACGTCACGCCCAACACGCTCACGAGCGTCTCCGGTCTCGCGCTGTCGGCGGACCAGCGCTCGTTGTACGTCGCGGACCAGCAGAGCGGCGCGGTCTACCGGATCAGCCTCGCGACGATGCAGGCGACGATCGTCTTTAACTCCGAGGGCGACAGCCTGCAGCAGGTGGTGCTCGACGGCTCGGGCAATCTCTACGTCACGGGACTGGGCGGCAACGTGTACGAGGTGCCCGCCTCGTCACTGGCCAGTGCCGGTCTCGTCGCCACCGTGGGCCACGGAGCGTTTCTCGTCGCGCACTACGGCGCGCGCGATAACCCCAACGGGCTGGCGGTCGATTCCTCGGGCAACCTCTACGTGTCGACGTGCGCGAACCTCGCGCCGCCCTTCTCCGCCATCAGCGTGGTCACGAGAAGTTCGGTGGCCGCGGCGGTGGCTCGTTCGACGCCGGCGACCTTCGCCAACGGCGGCGTGGTCTCCATCGCCGACACCTCGGCCGAGCCCCAGTTCTTGTGCATCCAGCCACTCGTCGTCTTTGGCGGCGTCCTGTACGCGGGGGACTGGACCAACTCGAAGATCTGGGGTCTACCCCTCAGTACGCTCGGCGGGCTGGTCAATCCGCCACCGCTCGCCCCGGGCGCCGTTCGCTTGCGTCGAACGGCGTCGACGCTATCGGCGACGTGGAACCCGAGCGCCGGGGCGGTCGACTACTCCTGCACCCTCATGTACGGCTACAACGTCCCGTCGACGTTTCGCGAGACGACGCTGTCGACCTCGTGCTGGTTCGGCGGACTCTCGCCGACCGTCAGTTACGGCTTGCGCGTGACCGCGAACGGACCTAACGGCAGCTCGCTCGGCGTCGTCGACTTCGCGAAGGCGCCGCGAATGACGTCCATCACGTGCGTGAAGGGGCGCCTCACCCAACGCGTCACCGCGTACCAGCCTCGCTGTCCGTCGGGCTTTCGAGTGAAGCGCTAGGGATACGCCACGAGTGGCACGTAGCCTTCGAGGTTTGCGAGCGGAGCGACCCGTGAGACATCGGCGAGGGCCCCGTCGTGCCGTCCTGGCGACGCCCGCGCCCAGTCGCGCCAGCATTCGCCGCGCGTTAGCACCGTCTCGGCGTCCACTAGCCGCCCGTGGGGGACGTCCGTGCTGAGTGCGGCCGATCGAACGACCCTGCAGCGGCTCGTCGATGCGCGGACGTTCGCTCGTGGACTGGCCTACGCTCGCTCGGGTGCGGTGATCGCGTGCACGTGGTCCGACGACGGATCCACGGTGCTGGGCGAGGTCCGCGGCACCGCGCCCGCGCCGTACCAGGCACTGGTGGTTTTGGGCCGCACGCCAACGGGGGCGCTGCGCGCGTGGCGCGCCAGCTGCACGTGTCCGGTCGGTGTCAACTGCAAGCACGCCGTCGCGCTGCTGCTCGCCACAGTCGCGTCTGGCGAGTCCACCGCCCAGTCGTCCGCTGATGTCACGCCGATTGCCACGCCGCCGCCCGCCTCGCGCGCGGGCGTCGAGGACCGCGCGACGAGCAACCAGCCGTCCCACGAGCCAGCGCCTTCGTTCGAGCCGGCGGCGCCGTGGGAGTTGGCGCTGCGTGGGCTGCTCACTGTCCCAGCGGGCGCGAGTGACGCGGGGGTTGGCCTGCTCGTCGAATGGCTCGAGTCCACGTCGAAGCAGAGCCGGCCAGCAGCGGGACCGGGGATTCGACTTCGTCCGATCACGGTCACCCGCTCGGGTGGCTGGAGCGCCTCGGAGTTGACGTGGTCGAATCTCGACTACCACCGTCGCGGATCCGATCCCTCGTCGCGCGAGGTTATGCGCCTCTTGCGCGAGGTGCTCGCGATCAGTCGCCTCGCCGAGTCGGGTTCGACGTCACGCTACCGCTACAACGAGGAGGTGTGGCTCGACCAGATCAACAGCCCGTTGATCTGGGGCGTGTGGCGTGAGATTCGCGACGCATCCGTGCCCGTGCTTTCGTCGCTGCGTCCACCAGTTGCGGTAGCGCTCGACGAGGATCTGGCGCGTGTCGCCCTCGACGTGACCCGACGCGACGCGACGGTGCGTCTCGCGGCGCACGTGGCGATCGGCTCGACGACTATTCCCGCTCGGTCGACGATGGTGCTCGGTCGCCCGGCGCGCGGGATCGCGTGGTGGGACGACGTGGTGGACGACGCGGGCCAGGTAGCCCCTTCGCGACTCCACCTGGCGGCCTTCGATGATGCGGTGGACGAGACGTTCCGTGACCTTATCGAGGGGGATGTCCTCGTCGTGCCCGCCGGAGACGAACGTCGTTTCGTCGACGAGTTCGTCCCGCTGCTGCAGGCGCGCGTCACCACTGGCTCGAGTGACGAGTCGGTCGCGCTGCGCGAGCTCGGGCCCGTCGAGTTGGTACTGCTCGTGACCTACGACGAGGGCCGCGTTCGACTTGCCTGGGCGCGCTCGCGCGCGGGCGTCTCGTGGCGCTCGTCGCTCTGGGAGTCTCACTGGTTCACGTCGGGACCCGACGGCGATCGAGCGGTGCGCGCCGCGACCGAGCTGCTCACGGGCGTGCCCGGGCTCGTCACCACGCACGCCGAGGGTCCCCGCCTGGCGGCGACGGCTGAACTGGATGGTATTGCCGCCGTCCGCTTTATCGCCGAACTCGTGCCGAAGCTCGCCGAACTTCCCGGGGTAGTCGTCCAGGTGAGTGGTGAACTCCCGCGATTTGTCGAATCGGCCGACCCACCCATCGTGCGACTCGGTGGCGAGTCATCTCGTGACGGCGACTGGTTCGATCTCGCGGTGGAGGTGACCATTGGTGGCGAGGTCGTCTCGTTCCAACAACTCTTCACCGCGCTCGCCGAGGGCTATTCGCATCTCGTGCTGCCCTCGGGAACGTACTTCTCGCTCGACCGTGACGAGCTGCGCCAGCTGCACCAAGTCATCCTCGAGGCGCGCTCGCTTCACGATGGGCCGGCCAACACCGTGCGCCTGAGTCGATTCCAAGCGAGCACCTGGGAGGACCTCTGCGACATCGCTGTCGTGACCGAGCAGGCCAGCGCCTGGAACGAGTCGGTTCGTGCGCTGGTCGACGCGGCCGACCGGGTCGAGCTCCCGACGCCCCCGACGCTCGCGGCGACGTTACGCCACTACCAGCTCGCGGGCTTCAACTGGCTCGCCTACCTGTTCGAGCACCGCCTCGGTGGCGTGCTCGCCGATGACATGGGGCTCGGCAAGACGGTGCAGGCCCTGGCCCTCATCTGTCACGCTCGAGCGCGCGATCCCGGTGCGCGCTTTCTCGTGATCGCGCCGACGAGCGTCGTCGCGAACTGGGCGAGCGAGTGCCGTCGATTCACCCCGACCCTACGGGTAGTCGCGCTGAGTGAGACCGAGCGCCGACGAGGTTCGCCGTTGCGCGATCTCGTCGCCGAGGCGGACGTCGTCATCACGTCCTACGCGCTCTTTCGCATCGAGTACGACGCCTACGACGCCGTGGCGTGGACGGGACTCTTCGTCGACGAGGCGCAGTTCGCGAAGAACCGTCTCGCCAAGACCTACCAGCTCATCAAGAAGCTGCCCGTGCCCTACAAGGTGGCGATGACGGGGACGCCGATGGAGAACAACCTGATGGAGCTGTGGGCGCTCGTGTCGATTGCGGCACCGGGCCTCTTTGCGAGCCACCAGAACTTCGAGGCGTACTACCGCACCCCCATCGAGCGAAACCGCGACGTCGAGCGGCTCGCCCAGCTGCGCCGGCGCCTTCGTCCGCTGATGCTGCGCCGGACCAAGGAGCAGGTCATCGCGGAACTGCCCGAGAAGCAGGAACAGGTGCTCGAACTCGAACTGAGCCCACGGCATCACAAGCTCTACCAGACCTACCTCGCGCGCGAGCGCCAGAAGGTGCTCGGGCTGGTCGAGGACGTGCGCCGGAATCGCTTCGAGATCCTGAAGTCGCTCACCGTGCTGCGCCAGGCCAGCCTCGCCGTCTCCCTGGTTGACGAGAAGCACGCGGCGGTCCCCTCGACCAAGCTCGACGTGCTCGTGGCGATGGTCGAGGACGTCGTGGCCGACGGCCATCGGGTGCTCGTCTTCAGCCAGTTCACCCGTTTTCTCAAGCTCGCTCGAGAGCGAGTCACGGCGGCGGGCGTCGACAGCTGCTACCTCGACGGGCGAACGCGCAAGCGCGCGGCCGTGATCGACGCCTTTCGCGCCGGCGACGCGCCCGTCTTCTTCATCAGCCTGAAGGCCGGCGGGTTCGGGCTCAACCTGACCGAGGCCGACTACGTCATCCTGCTCGACCCGTGGTGGAACCCGGCCACCGAAGCCCAGGCGGTGGACCGGGTGCACCGGATCGGCCAGACGCGTCAGGTCATGGTGTACCGCTTGGTCGCCCGGGACACCATCGAAGAGAAGGTCATGGCGCTCAAGGCCAAGAAGTCCGCACTCTTCGCGAGCGTCGTTGACGCCGGGGGCTTCGAGACTGGGGCGCTGACCGCCGACGAAATCCGCGATCTGGTGAGTTGAGCGGTCGACGTAACCGGGTGTCCTTTGCTCCGCGGCCGTTGGCTGGCTTAGCTCGCGAGCCCCATGATTGTCCAGGTCGCGCCTCCGTCGGTGGTGCGTCGCAACGACGTGGTCGTCGTGCTCGTCGTGTTCTGGACACACAGCGCCACGCCGTGGCTCGCGTCGACGAAGACGAGGTTGTCGGCCGAGGTGCAGCGCAGGTTGCCGACGGCTCGCATGGTGTGGCGAGGTCCGTCGATCGCGTAGAGGTCCTGTGGTCGCGTCGTAAAGGGCCCAAAGTCGAGGTACGCGAGCGAGCTCGACACGGGATCAAAGGCGCCGCCGCCGGTGCCGGCGAACGCGTAGCGCGAGATGCCCGCCCAGCTTGACCCGGCGTTCTGTGAGTAGAAGAAGGACACCATCATGCCCGTTGGACACTCGGCCCAGAGCACCGTCGCTGATGTGGGCGTGAGGTCGCAGGCCGAGACGCTCGCCAGCAGCGGCGCGGCGTGCTCGGTGAAGGTTCGACCGCCGTCACGCGAGACGAAGAGCTGTGGGCGGTTCGGCCCGTCAAAGTTCGCCCAGACGTTGGCGCCGTACGCGGCGAGCGCGAAGTGGCCACCGGCCAGTGCCGCCGGCAACGGCGAGAACGTCCACTGATTCGCATCGAGCGACGAGCGAGCCAAGCGGTAGTCCGTGCACACGTAGCGCCGCGCGCAGTGGGCGACGACCCCGTAGAGCTCGCGGCCCGTCGCGACGAGTTGGGTGAGCGACACGCCGGGCGCGAACCGCACGCGGCGCCACGACATCGCCCCGTTTGTCGTCACGTACCACTCGAAGGACCTAAGACCACTCAGCGCGGCGTAGCCGTCCAGTGAGTTGGCGAAGACGAGCTGGCTGAGATTGCCGAGCACGCTACCTGGCGCGGGCGCTAGTGGGGGCAGTCGCCGCGCCGTGGCGCGGGTGGCACTCACGGTCGTGCGCTCGAGTTGCAGACACGGACCACGCGAACAGGTACCACTCGTCGTGCGCACGACGTAGAGGATCGTCGTTCCCGGGACACCGGTGACGAGCCACGGTCCGACCGGTTGAGGCGTTGCGGCGTCGGCGCTCGCCGGAGCGAGTGCGCCAGCGACGAGCGCCGCGGCGATCAGCCGTCCAAGGCGACGAGTGGCTGTCACGTCTCATTGTTACTACGGCCAACCGCCATGGCAGCCTGCAGCGATCGTCGTGTGGTTGCACTGGATGGCCCATCCGAGGCCTACAAGGTCCAAAAATGGTTGATCCGGCCCGCGTTACGAAGGCGAACCTCGACGTTGCGGCCCCGAGCCGCGGTGAGCGGCCGCAACGCTACGCGATACCCAGTTCGAGTACGTCGCGTGACGATACGCCGATGAGTTCGGACGCCGGCTTGCCCATCGCATCGGCGTACGCCTTGCACAGTTGGTATCCGTAGGCATAGCCGAAGGAAAACGTCACGCCGTCGGCGCCAAAGAACCACTTCTTCGGGTTGAACTCGGGTTCGTACAACACCGCACGAGCAGCGGCAATCTCGTCGTCGGTGATGCTGGCCCGACTGAAGAATGGCGCTTCTCCGAACACCTCTTCCTCGAAGAGTTCGGCCATGCCCTCACTGATCAGCATCTGTCCGAGACTGCCTGCGCAGCCTGGGCCGCGCCAACGCATCGCGTGGTGAAACTCGTGTACGAGTGTTCGCTCGATGTGGTGGCGAGTTATCGCCGCCGAAGGATCGAGAGCCACGAGGATGGCGTGAGGCCCGTAGGTGTAGCCACCCACTCCCCATTCGGGAATGACGTCGTCGGGCGCGTCAAGCACCAGCACGTTCACGCCCTCAATGCCGAGCAACGCCTCGGTGTGCGCGACCGAGGACTGGAACGCGTCGTTGACGACGTTGACGAGAGCATCCAGCGTGCCGCCGGCGTTGGCGATGAAGAGGCTCACGGGTCGCACGGTTGAATCCTCACAGTCCGTCATGTTCCAGTGGCGGATGACGACGTCAGTATGTTGCCTACAGCTCGGTGAACGCGAGTGCGGGCCTACGGATCGACGTGTCGTTTGGTTTCCCCTTCACCGTGGATGGCGGTTCACGAACGAGGTTCGTAGGCACGATCCTCGATGTCGTCACCGCCCTGCGCCAGTGCGTGGGCCGCTCTCGGGCGATCGACCTCGCCTATGCATCGCGCCCACGACACTCGTCGCTGGTACGACTCGGACCCGAGTGTCGTCCGATGACGGCTACGCGGTGAGCGCCGCGAGCACCCGCGCGGCGTGGCCGTTCGCGCGCACGCCGTACCACGCGTGCTCGATGCGCTGGGTCGGACCGATGACGAACGTCGAGCGGATCACGCCGGTCACCGTCTTGCCGTACAGCTGCTTCTCGCCGTACGCGCCGTACTTCGCCATGACGACGTGCTCGGGATCCGAGAGCAACGTGAAGGACAGGCCGTACTTCGCAATAAAGGCACGGTGGCGCTCGGCGTCGTCGGGGGACACCCCGAGCACGCTGACGTTAAGGTCGCGCAGTGGCGCGAGCGCGTCATTGAACTGACAGGCTTCGGTCGTGCAGCCGGGCGTGTCGTCGGCGGGATAGAAGTAGAGCACGATACGCTCGCCGGTAAAGCTGTGCAGGGACACCCGCTCACCCGCCTGATTGCCCAGGGTGAAGCCCGGCGCTCGATCGCCAACATTGAGTCTCATGGTCCTCCCGTCACTGACGTGCGTGGTGCCCCTAGACTAAGGGGGAGCTCGAGTACTGGGCTCGGGCCCACCACTTTCGAACGCCGGTTCCGGGTCCAACCGAGAAAACGGATGTTTCGTGAGCAGCCAGACCACCGAGTCGGCGTCGACCGACTCGTACGCGACCAACCAGACCTTCGCCGAACTGGGCGTCGACCCGAAGTTGGTCGCCGTCCTCTCGAACCAGGGGATCACCACCGCCTTTCCGATCCAGGCCCTGACCATCAGTGACGCCCTCGCCGGCCGCGACGTCTGCGGCAAGGCCAAGACCGGCTCGGGTAAGACCCTCGGCTTCGGACTGCCGATGCTGCAGCGCATCGCGGCGACCGAGAAGCCGAGTGGTCCGGGGCCGGCTCGGCCGCGCGGACTCGTACTGCTGCCGACTCGCGAGCTCGCCGTCCAGGTCCACGAGGTGCTCGAGCCCCTCGGCAAGTCCCTCGGCCTGGCCGTCACCGCCGTCTACGGTGGGGCCGACATCGAGCGTCAGGTGAAGCACCTGCGCAAGGGCAGCGACGTCATCATCGCGACGCCCGGCCGGCTCATCGACCTCGGTGACCGCGGAGAGGTGAAGGTCGAGGGCCTCGATGTGCTCGTGCTCGACGAGGCCGACCGCATGGCCGACATGGGGTTCATGCCCCAAGTCGAGTGGGTCCTTCGGCGCATCGCGACGCGCCCCCACCAGACACTGCTCTTCTCGGCGACCCTCGACGGTGCGATCGACCGCCTGGTGAAGCGCTACCTCACCGACCCCGTCTTCCACGAGGTCGCGAGTGACACCCAGACGGTCTCCCAGATGGCCCACCACTTCTTGAACGTCCACCAGATGGACCGGGTGAAGGTCGCCGCCACGATCTGTCGATCCTTTGACAAGACCATCGTCTTTTGTCGAACCAAGCGCGGGGCCGATCGTCTCGTCGAGCAGCTGGAAAAAGAGGGCGTTCGCGCCGCCGCGATCCACGGCGATCTGCGCCAGAGCCAGCGCGAGAAGGCCCTCGCCGACTTCAGCGCGGACAAGCTCCCGGTGCTGGTCGCGACCGACGTCGCGGCGCGAGGTCTGCACATCGAGGCGGTCGACTGCGTGATGCACTACGACCCGCCCGAAGATCACAAGGCGTACTTGCACCGCTCCGGGCGAACGGCCCGCGCCGGCTCGACCGGCGTCGTCGTCTCGCTGCTGCTCTGGAACCAGATCATCGAAGCCCAGGTGATCATGCGTCGCCTGGCGCTGAAGCGACCAATCGTGGAGGTCTTCTCCAACGATCCCCACCTGCGCGACCTCGCGTCGTGGGAGCCGACGATGGAGGATTCGGTCCTGTGACCAAGAAGACGAAGAAGAAGCTGACCAAGCGCTCCGCGAAGCGCCGCGTGACGGCACCGACGTCGCCGCTCGCGACCTACGACAAGGGGCGCGTCGCCGTCAAGCGGGCCCTCGTCGTCGTCGCCCACCCCGACGACGTTGACTTCGGTTCCGCCGGGACGGTCGCTCGGCTGACCCGCGACGGCGTCGAGGTCTCGTACTGTCTCGTGACCTCGGGTGACGCCGGCGGGGATACTTCACGCGCCACGCCCGAAGAGCGCGCGGTCACCCGCGAGGCCGAGCAGCGCGCCGCCGCGGCCGAACTCGGCGTATCCGATCTCACCTTTCTTCGCTTTCCCGACGGCCGCGTCGAAGTCACCCTCGAGCTTCGCCGGGCGATCGCGCGCGTTATCCGCCAACGCCGGCCTGACCTGGTCATCTGCCAGAGTCCCGAGCGCAACTACGAGCGCATCTTCGCGTCGCACCCCGACCACCTGGCCGCCGGCGAGGCCACGCTTCGTGCGGTCTATCCCGACGCGCGCAACCCCCACTCGTTCCCCGAATTGCTCGCCGAGGGCCTCGAACCCCACGCCGTCTCCATGGTCTGGCTCGCGGGCTCGACCGACGCCACGATGGTCGTCGACATCACCAAGACCTTCGAGCGCAAGGTCGCGGCGCTGGGTCGCCACGTCTCCCAGGTCGGCGGTCGCGACGACCTCGCCGACACCGTGCGCCACTGGGCGAGCACCACGGCCGCGCGGGCCGGTCTCGGGAAAAAGCGCCTGGCCGAGGCCTTTCGGGTTATCACGACCGCCTGAGATTCTCACGGCTTTCACAGACTGGACAACGGGGCGTCTCAGACGCTCGCCGTACCGTGAGACCGTCGCCACGTGGCGCAGACAATGGAGAGCCGTCATGCAACCATGTAACAAGTCCCTCGGTCGAGTGGCGACGGTGGCCGCCGCCCTCGTCATCGCCGCGCCGTTCGCGTCGCTGCCGGCTTCGGCCAGTACGCGCGCGTCAGCTCGTGCGCTCACCGTGCGCGGCACGGTAGTCGCGACCGACGCCGCGCGTCACACGGTGGTCCTGTCCGCCGGGCGGGCGATGGACACCATTCGATTCGCGACCGCGTCGCCGGCCGAGCGCCTCGCGCTCGGCACGCGGGTCCGGGTCGTCGCCATCCGCCTCGCCGACGGAACCTTTCGTGAGCTGCGGCTGCGCGTGACCGGTCGAGCCCGCGCCGCGCTGGTGCACGGGACGGTAGTCTCGGACACGACTAGCGAACTGCTGGTCTCGGGTGGTGGCAGCGTCGTTGCCGTCGCCCGTACCGGAAGGCACGCCCACGCCTACGGATTCGAGCCAACGACGGGGGCGGTCGTGAACGTCGGCGTGACGATTCACCGGACCGGCCTCGACGAATCCACGATCAACCAGACTGGTCAGAGCAGCCTCATCGGCCTCGAGGGAACGCTGACCAGCGTATCGGCGACGTCGCTCGTGATCGCCGTTGAAGACGGTGCGAACACCACCGTCCAGATCCCGGCGTCGATCACGCTGCCGTCCACGATCGTCGCCACCAACCAGGTCGAGCTCCAGGTCGCCTACGCGAACGGGATCTTCACGCTCGTGACCATCACCGACGACAGCCTCGCAGCCAATCAGGCCGGCAACGGCGTCAACCAGAACCAGGGAGGCGACAACGCCATCGAGGTCGAGGGTCTCGTGGTCAGCGCAACGGCGAGCTCGCTCATCGTTCAGCCGGGCGACGGCGTCGCGGCCGTTACCTTCAGCGTGCCGAGTTCCGTCAGTGACGCGGCAGCGACGACGGGTGCCCGCGTGCACGCGACGGGCGTTCTCGTGAATGGCGTTCTCACCTTGACGAGCGTGCGGGTCCAGCAACCCGAGGGCGACCAGGGCAACGGTGCGCCGACCACGCAGACCGAGGGCATCGTGATGTCCGTCGTGGCGCCGAACTCGTCGAACAACCCTCCGACGGCCGGCAGTCTCACCGTGCAGCCCGGTGACCAGGGGGCGCCGGTAATCTTCAGCGTTCCCGTAGGCGTCGACGTCTCGGCGGTCAGCGGTGGCGACCGAGTCCACGCCACGGGTACATTCGTGAACGGCGTGCTCACCCTCGTGAGCGTGCGGGTCCAGCAATCCGAAGGGGATCAGGGAAACCAGGGCAACGGCCAGTCGAGCAGCCTCTCGGTCGACGGAACCTTCATCAGCTTTGTTCCCGGGACCAACGGTGCCGACGGCACGCTGGTCGTATTGCCGAGTGACCAAGCTGGTTCACTCTCGATCTCGGTTCCGACGAGCGTGAACGTGGCCAACTTCACCGCCGGTGATCAGGTGCACGTGGACGCGACGCTCCAGAACAACGTACTGACTCTCACCGACATCACCGTGAACGACTAGGTGGCCGGGCGCCGCGGCGCCGACCAGACGCCGCGGCACCCGGCACGGTCACACGATTCGGCAGTTCGCAACACCGATCGCGTGGCACCGGGGGTCAGCCCGGTCGTGCACCGACGGTCAGCCCGAGTGCGCGGGCTAACGTCTGTCCCTCGTGACACGCTGCTAGTTGGACCGTCGCTCGGCCGTCTCACGTCTTTGGGAGCCAGCCGCACCACGTTTCTCGTGGTCGTGGCTCGGACGATACGGTGCACCTCGAGATTGCCCGCGCGGTGGTAACGCGCGGGCGTCGTGCGTGGTGAACGGCCCGTTCTCCAACGGTGTAGACGGGCTCGCGTTAATCGACTGTTAACGGGGAGGCGCCCGTTAACAAGTCGGTCGGGCCGACGTCACACGGGCGGTGCCATTCAACGAACCGCGACGATGGCAAGGTGGGCACCACGCGGCTTCGTGCACGACCCGCGCCGCGAACGAGGCGACCCGCCGGCGGCGAGCGCTGACCACGTTCGATCCGGACCATGCCCGACTCGTCACGCTCGCCCATCGAGCAACGTTCCGCGACGGTATCTCGACCACGTGGGAGCGAGTGAACCACGCCGTGTGCGATCGATTCGACCGCCCTACCTACGTGGCCGCACGTAAAGAGGGTGTTCACGTTCGCGACTCACGTCGCGCCGTCGCGCAGGTCGTTGTTAACGTTTAGGGTGGAGTGTTGCGCGTCGGGGTCGAGTGCAGTTGTCTGCGCGCGGGGTGATGTCCAGAGTGCCACACCGACGACCAGGGCGACCGAGAACATCACGAGCGGCGTAAGCACGGGACCGATGGACGGAACGGGCAGCAAGAAGAACACGTCACGCGTGAAGAGGCTGTTTGGCCACCCGTCGATAATCCGCAGGAAGAGGTAGTAGGAGAGATCCCACGCGCTGAAGGCGACGAGAAACGCTCCCCAGCGTTCTCGCGCGCGCGATCCAGCGAGGACGGCCAGCGCGATGAGCATCACTAGGGTCGCCGACTCGCGAACCATCTCCACGCGTTCGATCGAGGCGGGCAGGAACGAGTGAATCGACCTGACGAACGTGATCGCGCCGAAGTTCACCAGCACGGCGCGCGGCGCGACCCGGTACGTAGCGGGCGAGGTGAGCAGGTGGCGAAGGTAGAAGACGACGGCCGCCTCGACGAAGCCGAAGGCGATCGAAAACGCCGCGACAGCGCCCAGGGCACCGGGGCCGCGGCCGCGGCCGACTCGTCGCCGTTGCACCAGACCAGTGTACGACCGTACGCCTCGTGCGGCGTTGCTAGGGTTCGGCCGTGACCTCGTTGTTACTCATCGACATCCAGAACGACTACTTTCCCGGCGGCCGCATGGCGCTGCACGAGCCCGAACGGGCGGCGACCCACGCCGCGGCGCTGCTCGCGCACTTTCGCGAGCGCGCCTGGCCCGTCGTGCACGTCCGCCACGTCGCGACCGAACCGGACGCGACGTTCTTCCTGCCGAACACCGAAGGCGCCGAGATCCACTCGTCGGTCGCACCGGTGGCGGGCGAACCGGTGGTGGTCAAGCAGTACCCCAACTCCTTTCTCTCGACGAATCTGCGCGATCACCTCGCGGGCGAGGATACGTCGCTCGTCATCGCCGGCATGATGACGCACATGTGCGTCGATTCGACGGTACGCGCGGCGAGCGACCTCGGATTCACCTGCGTCGTCGTCGCCGACGCGTGCGCGACGTGTGACCAGTCCTACGACGGCACCACCGTCGGCGCGCCGCAGGTCCACGCCGCCTTCCTCGCGGCGTTGAACGGGACGTTCGCGAGCGTCGAGTCGGCGGCGCGGGTGCTCGCGCGCTTGGCGTAACGCCGCCGGGGCGTTCGTCCGCTAGCGTTCGCGGTGATGCGAACGCTACGAGCTGACTCCGGCGAGGACCAGGGACCCGACCGGCTGTTGCGCGGGATCATCATCGTCGTCGAGTACGCGATCGTCCTCAGCCTGCTGCTCGTGGCCGGTGTCGTGCTGGTGCGAACGGTCTATGAGTTCGTGCGCGCCTACGGTCCCTTCTCGGGCATCGTCATCAACGCGATCGACGGCATACTCGTCGTGGTGATCCTCCTCGACATCGCGCACACCGTCTTTGGTCGCCTGCGCTCGTCGTCGTTCCCGGTGCGTCCCTTTCTCGAGATCGGGATCCTGGCGGGCGTGCGAGACATTCTCAGCGCCTCGGCCCACCTGACGCTCGGTGGCACGCTCAGCCAGCGCGACTTCACCAACACGCTCATCTCCCTCGCGATCGGCGTCGGTGTTGTCGTGGCGCTGTTGGCGGGTCTGCTCCTGCTGCGTTGGAGTCGTAGCCAACCTGACGTCGACGAGCCGTAACGCGCAGCTCGACGTTCAGCTCGCAACACCCCGCGTACCGGGCACCGTGGGGTTGGCGATCGGGTAGCGCCATACGAGCGCGGTGCCGCGCAGGTCGACGGGTCGGGTGGCGCCGGGCGGCTCGACCCACCACCGGTGGTAGATGACGCAGCCCGGCTGTTGACCCGTGGCGCACCCGACCCACTCGATCAGTGACGACGCGACACCACCGCGGGCCCGCAGGTCGACGAACGGCAGCGGCGTCGGTCCCGACTTCGCCGAGAAGCCGCCCACCCGCCGAGGTAGCCGTCGCGCTCGTCGCGCGCGAGCAGGGCTCGACCGGCGGCGTCACCGAGCATGACGACGGTCGGGTAGCCGTGCAGCGAACACGCGACGCCGCTCACGTTGTGGTAGTCGACGATCTCGCCCGCGCTGACCGCGGTGCCCTCGGCGGCAACGCCCGTGAGCGTGAGCTGGGCGCTGGTGCAGGCTGAGGCTCTCGTCGCGTGCGCTGCCGCGCTCGCGGGCGTGGCCACCCACGCGAGGCCGAGCAGCGCGAACGCCGCGGCGCGGCCTCGGGACATCAGTGACGCCGTCGGCGATCGAGCGCGTAGTAGCCGAGCGACGCCAACTCGCCGAGCGTGGCGAGCACCGCCGTCGCGAGCAGTACGTGCATCGCGCCGCGGCCGTCGTTCACGCCTGACGTCGTTGATCCGGCGGTCGCGAGCGCGACCAGCCCGCCGACGATGACGGCCGCGACCGGGATCGTCCAGGCCCGTTCGCGTAGCCGCGAGCGAGCCCGCGTCGCCATCGCGGTGCTGTGGTTGGGTTCGCTGGTCGCCCTAGCGACCACGGCCGCCGCCGTTGAAGAAGAAGATCCGCGTGCGAGTTCCGTCAAGTCGGCGCGGGGCGATCGACGAGTAGCCGCTCGGCTGGTGCTCGAAGAAGAAGTGGGTCAGCCCACGCCGCCAGGAGCCGCGCTGGCGCGTGCGCGGCGCGCGGGCGGGGGCCACCTCGGGGTCCTCGTCAGCGTGGCGCGCGGGCTGGGCAACGAAGGCGTTGATCGCCGGCTCGTCGAAGGCGTCCACGGCTGCAGCGTAGCCGTCGGTGCCGCGGGCGTAGCGTTCAGCTAGGCCTTCGCGAGCTGTCGGAGTACGAAGTTCAAGACGCCGCCGTGGCGGAAGTACTCGACTTCGGTGGGTGTGTCGATGCGCAGTCGAACGGGGAAGTTCACGACCTCGCCCGACGCGCGCGTCGCGCGCACGCTCACCCGGGGAACCATCTCGCCGCGATTGAGCGCTTCGACGCCGACCACGTCGTAGACCTCGGTACCGTCGAGGCCGTGGGTCGCCGCTGACTCGCCGGGCAAGAACTGCAGGGGCAGCACCCCCATGCCCACGAGGTTGGAGCGATGAATGCGCTCGAAACTCTCTACGAGCACGGCGCGAACGCCGAGCAGCTTGGTGCCCTTGGCGGCCCAATCACGGCTCGAGCCGCTGCCGTACTCTTTGCCCGCCAGGATGATCAGGGGCGTCCCCTCGGCGCCGTAGGCGACGGCGGCGTCGAAGATCGAGGTCTCGGTGCCCTCGGGGAACTTCACGGTGACCCCGCCCTCGGTGCCCGGCGCCAGCTGGTTGCGCAGGCGGACGTTGGCGAAGGTGCCGCGCATCATCACCTCGTGGTTGCCCCGGCGCGTGCCGTAGCTGTTGAAGTCTTCGCGCGCAACGCCCTTCTCGGTGAGGTAGCGCCCCGCGGGCGAGGTCGGACGGATGGTGCCAGCGGGCGAGATATGGTCGGTCGTGACCGAGTCGCCGAGCTTGGCGAGCACCCGCGCGCCGACCACGTCGCTCACGACGCCCGGTTCCGCGGCGAGACCTTCGAAGTACGGGGGCAGCTTCACGTAGGTCGAGTCGTCGTCCCAGGCGTAGGTGACCGCGTCGGTCGTGGGCACCGCGCGCCAGCGGTCGTCGCCGCTGAAGGCGCTCGCGTAGCGCTCTTGGAACATCGCGGGGGTGATCGAGGCTCGCACCGCGTCGGCGACCTCGGCGTCACTCGGCCAGAGGTCCGACAAGAAGACCGGAGCGCCGTCGGCGCCGACGCCGAGCGGCTCGCTGGACAGGTCGATGTCGATCGTGCCGGCCAGGGCGTAGGCAACGACGAGGGGCGGACTGGCGAGGAAGTTCTGCTTTACGTCGGGGTGGATCCGACCCTCGAAGTTTCGATTGCCCGAGAGGACCGAGACGACCGAGAGGTCGTGGGTGTTCACGGCGTCCGAGACGCCGGCGAGCAGCGGACCAGTGTTGCCGATGCACGTCGTGCAGCCAAAACCGGCGAGGTAGAAGCCGAGCTCGTCGAGCGGGGCCACGAGGTCAGCCCGCTCGAGGTAGTCCATCACGACGCGGCTGCCCGGGGCGAGCGACGTCTTCACCCAGGGCTTGGCGCGCAGGCCCTTCTCGACCGCCCGGCGTGCGACCAGGCCCGCCGCGACGAGCACCGCGGGGTTCGAGGTGTTGGTGCACGACGTGATCGCGGCGACCGTTACCGCGCCGTCGCGCAGCGACGCGGCGTATTCGTCACCGTCGACGGTGATCGGCTCACGTCCGAGCGCCGCGCGAAAGGCGCCGCGCGCGCCCGACAGCGAGACGCGGTCCTGGGGACGCTTGGGACCAGCCAGGCTCGGCTCGACGCTCGACAGGTCGAGCTCGACGTACTCGGAGTAGGTGGTCTCGCCCGCGTCACCGTCATGCCAGATCCCCTGGGCTCGAGCGTAGGCCTCGACGAGGTCGAGGTGGTCGGCGTCGCGCCCGGTGAAGGCGAGGTAGTCCAGAGTCACCTGATCGATTGGGAAGATCGTGCAGGTCGCGCCGTACTCGGGCGACATGTTGCCGATCGTCGCGCGGGTCTCGAGCGAGAGCGCGCCGACACCGGGCCCGTAGGCCTCGACGAACTTGCCCACGACGCCGTGGCGACGCAGGAGTTCGGTGATCGTGAGAACGACGTCAGTCGCGGTCACGCCCTCGCGGGTCGATCCGGTGAGTCGCAGGCCGACCACGGGCGGAATGAGCATGGAGGTGGGCTGGCCGAGCATGCCGGCTTCGGCCTCGATGCCGCCGACGCCCCAGCCGAGCACGCCCAGGCCGTTGACCATGGTGGTGTGGCTGTCGGTGCCAACGACGGTGTCGAGGTAGGCGACGCCCTCGTGCTCGAAGACGACGCGCGCGAGGTGCTCAAGGTTGACCTGGTGGCAGATGCCCATCCCCGGGGGCACGACGCGGAAGCGGTCGAATGACGACTGGGCCCACTTGAGGAAGGTGTAGCGCTCGACGTTGCGGTCGTACTCGATGGCGACGTTCTCGGCGAAGCTCGACGGCGTGCCGGATCGCTCGAGGATGACCGAGTGGTCGATGACGAGCTCGACGGGGACCAGGGGATTGATTTTCGCCGGGTCGCCACCAAGGGCGATGATGGCGTCGCGCATGCTCGCCAGGTCGACGACCGCTGGGACGCCGGTGAGGTCCTGCATCAAGACGCGCTCGGGGGTAAAGGCGATCTCACGGGCGTCTTCGCCGGCCGCCTCGCCGTGTCGGGTCGGCGTCTCGGCCCAGCGCACCAGGGCCTCGATGTCGGCCGCGCGCACCTTGCCACCGTCTTCGTGGCGAAGCAGGTTCTCGACGAGCACCTTGATCGAGTAGGGCAGACGGTCGACGCCGAGCGCGACCAGCGCGTCGGCGCGAAGTGAGTAGTACGTGAGATCGCGACCGTTGACGCTGAGGGTGCTGGCCGAACCAAAGGAGTTGAGTGAGGTCATCTCTCTATTCTGCCCCCTGGGGCGCCGGTCCGTCTCCGGCGAGGTTTCGCTGTGGGAGACTGGTCCGATGGCTTCTGCGTACGAGCTGCTCGCCGAGAGGCTCCGGGACTCCTTTGACCGACTCGCGCCCGGTGCCGATCCGGTGCTTCGCCCCTCCGAGCACGCCGACTTCCAGGCCAACGGGGCGATGGCGCTCGCCAAGGCGCTCGGCCGCTCGGCGCGCGAGGTGGCCCTCGAGATCGTCGCCACCGTCGACCTCGAGGGCGTGGCGCGCGTCGAGGTGGCGGGGCCGGGATTCGTGAACATCACCCTCGACGCGGACTTCCTCTCGCAGCGACTGAGCGCTCTGTTGCTCGACGATCGACTGGGGCTCGCGGTCGTCACGCCCCCGCGCACGGTCGTCATCGACTACTCCGCACCGAACGTGGCCAAGGAGATGCACGTCGGACATCTGCGATCGACGGTGATCGGCGATTCGCTGGCCCGACTCGAACGGCTCGTCGGCAATCGCGTGGTGGCGCGAAACCACGTCGGGGACTGGGGCACGCCCTTCGGGATGCTGATCGAGCACCTGCTCGACCTCGGCGAGGACCGCGCAATCGCGGAGCTCTCCATTGGCGACCTGAACGCGTTCTACCAGGGCGCCCGCGCGGCCTTCGACGCGGACGAGGGCTTTCGCGAGCGCAGTCGCGCGCGCGTGGTCGCCCTGCAGTCCGGGGACGCCGAGACCCGTCGCCTCTGGCGGATTCTGGTCGAGCAGTCCGTCGCCTACTTCAGCGAGGTCTACGCCAAGCTCGACGTGACCCTCACGCCCGAGGACGTGGTGGGCGAGTCGTCGTACAACGACGCCCTCGAGGGCGTGGTGGCCGACCTCGAGGCGCTCGGGCTGCTGGTGGAGAGCGACGGCGCCCAGTGCGTCTTCCCGCCGGGCTTCATCAACCGCGACGGCGAGCCGCTGCCCCTGATCGTGCGCAAACGTGACGAGGGGTTCGGCTACGCCGCGACCGACCTCGCCGCCCTGCGCGACCGGGTCGAGCATCTGGGGGCCGACGAGCTGCTGTACGTGGTGGGCGCGCCCCAGGTCCAGCACCTGGCGATGGTCTTCGCCGTTGCGCGCGAGGCCGGCTGGCTGCCCGACTCGGTGCGCTGCGAGCACGTGGCCTTTGGCAACGTGCTCGGACCGGATCGAAAGATGCTCAAGACCCGAAGCGGCGAGAGCGTGAAGCTGGTCTCGCTGCTCGACGAGGCGATCGAGCGCGCCGACGCGGCGCTAATCGAACGCGGGGCTGACCTGGAGACGGCCGCGCGACGCGAGCTGGCGGCCCACGTCGCGCGGGCCGCGGTCAAGTACGCCGATCTGGCGACCGAACGCGTTCGCGACTACGTCTTTGACCTCGACCGGATGCTCGCCTTCGAAGGCGACACCGGGCCCTATCTCCAGTACGCTCACGCTCGCGTTCGCTCGATCCTGCGACGGGCCGGCGAGGTCGACCTCGCGACGGCGACGTTCGCGCTCGAGGACCTCAGCGCTCGTGACCTCGCGATGGGGCTGCTCGCCTGGCCCGACGTCGTCGCGTCGACGCTCGAGGCGGCGGCGCCCCATCGCCTGTGCGCCTACTTGTTGGACCTCGCGCAGCGCCTCAGCGCCTTCTACGACGCCTGTCCCGTGCTGAAGGCGCAGGGACCGGTTCGCTTGGAGCGGCTCGCGCTGTGCGACCTGACGGCGAGGACGCTGCGCCTGGGCCTCAGTGGCCTCGGCATCGAGGCGCCCGAGCGGATGTGACTCGGTAACATGACCGAGGGCGGCGCTCGCCGCCTCGAGGGGGGAAATCATGCAGGTACGCGCCGCCGTCGTCAGTGAGCTGCAGGGACCCTGGCGCACTGAATCGATCGAGATCGACGATCCCCACGCCGGTGAGGTACGGGTAAAGATGTCCTTCGCCGGCCTGTGCCACTCGGACGAGCACCTGCGCACGGGCGACATGGCCCAGGACCCCTCGGTGCTCGAGCTGATCTCGGGGCGCTCGTCGATGTTCCCCGTCATCGGCGGTCACGAGGGGGCGGGCATCGTCGACGCGGTCGGACCCGAGGTGACGGCGCTCGCACCCGGCGACCACGTGGCGGTCTCCTTCGTGCCGTCGTGCGGGACCTGCGAGCCCTGCGCATCGGGACGCCAGTACCTCTGTGACCTCGCGGCCACGACGCTCGCTGGTCCCATGATCAGCGACGCCACGTGGCGCCACCACCTGGGCGACGTCGATCTCAATCGGATGGCCCAGCTCGGCACCTTCAGCGAGTACATCGTCGTGCACCAGGCCTCGCTGGTCAAGATCGACCCGTGGTACGACCTGCGCGCGGCGGCGCTGATCTCGTGCGGCGTCGCTACCGGCTTCGGCTCGGCGGTCAACCGCGGCGCGGTGAAGCCCGGGGACGTCGTGGCGGTGATCGGCTGTGGCGGGGTGGGCTCGGGTGCGATCCAGGGCGCGTTGCACGCCGGCGCGCGGGCGGTCATCGCGATCGACACCAATCCGACCAAGGTCGAGCGCGCGATGGCGCTCGGTGCGACCCACGGCTGCGCGTCCGCGCTCGACGCCGCCTTCACGATCCTGCCCGAGCTGTCGATGGGGCGCAACTGCGACGTGACGATTCTCACCACCGGGGTGGCCACGGGCGATCTCGTCGAGCAGGCTCGCTCCATCACCGCCAAGGGCGGCGTGGTCGTCGTCACCGCGATCGCGCCCTACAACCAGACGTCGGTCGACCTCAACTTGTTCATGTTCGCGATGTACAACCAGGAGCTGCGCGGCACGGTCTTTGGCTCAGCCAACCCGCGCTACCAGATCCCTCGACTCCTGCGCCTGCACCACGAGGGTCGCGTGCGGGTCGACGAGCTGATCACGCGCGAGTACACCCTCGACGAGGTCCAGCGCGGCTACGACGACCTGGCTAGCGGCGCCAACGTGCGCGGCGTCGTGCGCTTCTGACCCTGACGGCGTGACGTGAACCGCGGGGTGAGCGCGGTGGCGTCGCGCGCGCGTGCGGCACCGCGCCAGAGGCCGACCGCGTACGCGGCGTCGTCGGCCATGCCGAGCGTGACGTCGCGCACCACGAGCCGATGGCCTCGCCACCGCCAGAGCGTGCCGAGCGTGAAGAGAGCGAGGGCGCGCCAGCGCAGTCTCGGGAGCAGCGCGGCGACCAGGACGAGCGGACCGTAGGCGCGCACGACGGCGCGAGCGCTCGGGCCAATCGTCTCGACGAGCACGCGCCACAGCAGTGAGCCGGCCACGCGCGCTCGTTCCACGTCGTCGGGCAGCCCCGCGTAGATTCGCCCGGCGAGCCAGCAGGCGCCGAGGCCGGCTACGGCGACCTGCCCGGTGGCCAGTCCCAGGGTGATGGCCACGGTGCTCTCGTCGAACACCACGGGGGCGACCCGGGATCCGTGGCGGGCGCCCAGTGCCGTCGCGGAACGGCCGTAGCCGACCCGCTGGTTCCACCAGGCGGCCCACGTCGCGCGGGCTTCGTGCTCGACGGTGACGGCGCCGTCGTAGCGCACGAGCCAGCCCGCATCGAGGAGGCGCCAGACGAGGTCGACGTCCTCGCCGATTCGCAGTCTCTCGTCAAAGCCCGCACCGAGCGCGGCGCGCCGCACGATGAGACAGGCACTCGGCACGTAGCCGCGCGCGCCGTCGACGCTGACCAGTCCGCTCGCGGCCCCGAGGTCGAGTGGACTGAACTCGCGTTCGAAGCGGTCGCGGCGGCGGCGTCCAGCGCCACCGCGGATACGCGGGGCGCTCGCCGCGACGAGCGGATCGCGCAGCGCCGCGACCAGACGTGTCGCAATCGAGCGAGCGTCGTCGAGCACGACGTCCGCGTCGAGAAACCAGACGAGGGGACGGCTCGTCGCCGCGACGCCGACGTTGCGCGCGGCGCCCGGCCCGCGGTTCACGGACACGCGAACCAGTCGCGCGCCAAACTCCTCGGCGCACGCGCGAATGGCGGCGGCGTCGAGTGAACCGTCATCGACCACCGTGACCGCGAGGTCGCGCACGTCGCCGAGCAGGCGTCGCAGGCGGGCGGCGTCGTCACGCACCGGCACGACGACGTCGAGCTCGGCTAAGTCATCGTCGAGCGCAACACGCGGTTGGACGAGTCCCCGGTTGATGAGGGCGCGCGCGAGCGTGGCGTCGTGCGGACTCAGCGCCTCGCCGGCGCGCCACCGATCGAGAGTGGCGCGCGCGGCCGCGCTGAGCCGCATAACCCGCCACGGCGAGCCACCGGCGACGACGGTGGCGCCGAGGACTACGAGATCGTCCGCGTCGAGCCGTACGCCCGACGGAACATCGGTGTTCGGCGGTGGTGTCGCGACGGCGAGTGGGCGCACGCTGAGAGTATTCCAGAGACGCTGGCGTGGCGGTCGCGGAGTCGGCAGAATGGGGGAGTCGAGGAGGATCTATGCCAACCCAGACGGTGACCGAGCCCGTGATCGAAACCGAGAAGGAAGTGAGTGAAGAAGTTGAGATGCTGGTGGAGGAGGTTTCCATCGACGGCCTCTGTGGCGTGTACTAGTCCGTGTCGTGCACCGCGCGGTCGTTCGCGCCCGATGGACGCTGGGCGCTCGACGAGCGCGTCTCGCTGCGCGACGAGTCCTTCGGGGCACTCGCGTACCACCACCAGAACCGCCGGCTCATCTTTCTGAAGTCAACGACCCTCGTGGAACTCGTGCGCCGTCTCGGCGACTTCGACTCCGCCGACGCCGCACTCGACGCCCTCGTCCCCGCGCGAGAGCGCGGACGGTACGCGCGGGCTCTCGAACACCTCGCCGAGACCGAGATACTCCGTGAGTGTTGACTCATCACTGCGCGACCACTTCGAACGGGGCCTCGACGCGCCGATCTGTTTGACCTGGGAACTGACCTACGCGTGCAACTTGTCGTGCGCGCACTGTCTCTCGGCGTCGGGGCGCCGCGATCCCCGCGAACTATCGACGGCCCAAGCCCTCTCGTTCATCGACGAGGTTGCCGCGCTCGGCGTCTTCTACCTCAACGTCGGCGGCGGTGAACCCATGATCCGACGAGACTTCTTTGATCTCGTTGGCCACGCGATCGATCGTCACGTCGGCATCAAGTTCTCCACCAACGGCACGCGCATTGACGCGGCGGCCGCGGCCCGCCTGGCGTCGATGGACTACCTCGACGTCCAGATCTCGATCGACGGCGCCGACGCCGCCACCAACGACCGCTTACGCGGCGCGGGGAGCTACGCGGCGGCGCGCCGCGCGATGGAGCACTTGGCTGACGCGAACTTCGGGCCATTCAAGATCTCGGTGGTGGTCACCCGCGACAACGCGGCGCAGCTCGACCGCTTCGCCGCGATCGCCGAGTACTACGGGGCTCAGCTGCGTCTCACGCGGTTGCGGCCATCGGGTCGCGGCGTCGATTCGTGGGCCGACCTGCACCCCACGCGCGAGCAGAATCGCGCGCTCTACCACTGGCTCGTCGACCACCCGAACGTCTTGACCGGTGACTCGTTCTTCCACCTGGCGCCGCTCGGCCAGCCCTTGGCGGGTCTCAACCTCTGCGGCGCTGGCCGCATCGTCTGCCTCGTCGACCCGGTGGGTGACGTGTACGCGTGCCCCTTCGTCATTCACGATCGCTTTCGGGCGGGATCGATTCTCGATCGGGGCTTCGGCGAGCTGTGGCGTTCGAGCGAACTGTTCGGGGCCATGCGCGAACCCGGCCACGCCGGCGCGTGCGCCGAGTGCGGCTCCTACGACGCCTGTCGTGGCGGGTGCCTCGCGGCCAAGTTCTTCACCGGACTTGAGTTGGATGACCCCGACCCCGAGTGCGTCTTGGGCCACGGTGAGGCGGTGTTGGCGACGAGTGTCGCGATCGGTCCGCGGCCGAGTCCGGACCACTCGCGACGTCGCGCGTTGATTCCCGTTCGCGCGAGCCTCGGATAGTCTCGGTTCGAATCGAGGGGGTCACGTGGGCAAGTGGTTCGAGACGGTTGCCGTCGCGCAGCGGCGCGCGCAGCGTCGTCTGCCGCGTTCGGTCTACGGCGCCCTGATCGCCGGTTCGGAGAAGGGACTGAGCGCGCTCGACAACCTCGACGCCTTCGACGAGCTGGGCTTCGCCCCCCACGTCGCTGGTGCGCCTGCGAACCGAGACCTGTCGACGACGGTGCTCGGCCAGTCCGTGTCGCTGCCCATCGTGATGTCGCCGACTGGCGTGCAGGCGGTGCACCCCGAGGGCGAGGTGGCGGTGGCGCGCGCGGCCGCGGCGCGCGGTGTTCTGATGGGCTTGAGCTCGTTCGCGAGCCAACCCATCGAGGCGGTGACGCGCGCCAGCGGCCAGGTTCTGTTCCAGCTCTACTGGTCGGGCACGCGCGACACCATGGTGCAGCGCCTGGAGCGAGCCCGCGCGGCCGGCGCGGTCGGCGTGATCTTGACCCTCGACTGGTCCTTCGCGAATGGTCGCGACTGGGGGAGTCCGTGGATTCCCGAGCGAATGGACCTACGAGCGATGCTGCGTCTCGCGCCCGAGGCGATCGCTCGCCCCGCGTGGACGTGGTCGTTCGCCAAGACCGGGCACTTCCCGAACCTCACCACACCCAACATGGCTGCGTTCGGCGAGCCCGCCCCGACGTTCTTTGGCGCGTACGGGGAGTGGATGCAGAGCCCGCCGGCCACCTGGGAGGACGTGGCCTGGCTGGTCGCGCAGTGGGGCGGACCCTTTCTCGTGAAGGGGGTGTGCCGCGTCGACGACGCCAAGCGCGTGGTCGACGCCGGGGCGACGGCGCTGTCGGTCTCTAACCACGGCGGCAACAATCTCGACGGCACACCAGCCTCGATTCGGGCTCTCGGCGCCATCGTCGACGCGGTCGGCGACGAGGTGGAGGTGCTCGTGGACGGCGGCGTTCGTCGCGGGGGCGACGTGGTCAAGGCCCTGGCCCTCGGCGCGCGCGCGGTCATGATCGGCCGCGCCTACCTGTGGGGCCTCGCGGTCAACGGCCAGGCCGGGGTCGAAAACGTCCTCGACGTGCTGCGCGGCGGCATCGACTCGACGTTGCGCGGTCTCGGCCGCGCGAGCGTTCGTGATCTCGGTCGCGATGACGTCATCGTGCCGCCCAACTTTGCGCGTCGGCTCGGCTCGTGAAACGCGTCGCGATCGTGACCGGGGCCGCGCGCGGCATCGGAGCCGCGACCGTTGACACCCTGGTTAATGAGGGGTACCACGTCGTGGCCGTCGACCGGTGCCGAGACATCCCCGAGGTTCCCTACCCCCTCGCCACGCCCGCGGATCTCGACGCGGTCGTCGCTCGCCACGGTGAGGCGGTGCTTGGCCTGGTCGGTGACGTGCGCAGCGCCAGCGACATGAGCCTCGCCGTGGAGACCGCGACGCGGCACTTCGGCCGGCTCGACGCGGTCGTTGCCGCCGCGGGCGTCGTCGGTGCGGGCGGCCCCGTCTGGCGGATCACCGACGGGGCGTGGGACGCCGTGTGGTCGGTGAACGTGCTCGGCGTTCGCCGGCTCGTCGAGGCGGCGGCGCCGGTACTGATCGAGCGCGGGGCCTCGCTGCATCCGCGCGTCGTCGCGATCGCCTCGGCGGCCGGCACCCAGGGACTGCGTCACCTGGCCGCGTACTCGGCCGCCAAGCACGCCGTCGTAGGTTTCGTGCGCGCGACGGCGATGGACCTGGCCGAGTACGGGGTCACGGCCAACGTCGTGAGCCCCGGTTCGACGCGCACCGCCATGCTCGAGGCGTCGGCGCGCGTCTACGGTCTCGACGACGCCGAGGCCTTCGCGCACCAGCAACCCATCGGACGACTACTGGAACCACTTGAGGTGGCGGCCGCCGTCGCGTGGCTGTGCTCGCCCGCGTCATCGGCCATCACCGGCGCGGTGCTCGCGGTCGACGGCGGGATGACCGTCTCCTAAAGGGGCTGGAACATCTGTCTCGGGTATGGCAGGCTTGTCGCCGAGTCACTGACTGGTGAGTACTGCGGACTCCGGAGCCTCGAACTCTGGGCTGTCCCGCGATGCGATAGCGTCGTCGACGCGACGTTACGGTCGCTTCGCGAATCGAGGTCCTCGTTGTCCGAACTCCACGTGCCTGGCCGCGTCGTCATCCTGGGAGCCGGGTCGGTGGCCCAATGCCTGCTGCCGCTCGTGCTCGACCACTTCTCCCTGGATCCCACGAGCGTCACGGTGCTCGAGAGTCAAGACAATCGCGAACGGCTGGCCCCGTCGATCGCGCGCGGGGTCCGCTACGAGTCTCTCACGATCACGCCCGACAACCTCGACACGGTGCTGGACGAGCACCTGGGCGACGGTGACCTGCTGATCGATCTCGCGTGGAACATTGGACTGTCCGAACTGCTCGAGTGGTGTCGGCGCCACAACGTGCGCTACCTCAACACCTCAGTTGAGGTCTGGGATCCCTACGACGATCCGGCGACGGTGCCGCCCCAGGATCGCACGCTCTACTGGCGCCACATGGTGCTGCGTCGCCAGATCGCGAGCTGGGGATCCAACGACGGCCCCTCGGCGGTCGTGGAGCACGGTGCCAACCCTGGATTGGTGAGCCACTACGTCAAGCAAGCCCTGGTCGAGATCGCGACGGCCGTACTCGCCGATGGGCTACTACCCGAGCGTCGCGGCGGCCTCGTCGACGCACTGGAGCGTGAGGCCTTCAACGAGCTGGCCTTGCTGCTCGACGTGCGGGTCATTCACGTGGCCGAACGCGACACCCAGGTCAGCGTGGAGCCCAAGCGAGTCGGCGAGTTCGTCAACACCTGGTCGGTTGACGGCTTCTACGAAGAGGGCGTGGCTCCGGCCGAGATGGGTTGGGGAACCCACGAGAAGCGACTACCCCCGCTCGGGCTGCGCCACGAGGGCGAGGGTCCGCGCAACCAGATCTGCCTCGCCCAGATGGCCCACCAGACTCTCGTGCATTCGACGGTGCCCTCGGGCCCGATAATTGGGATGGTCATTCGCCACGGCGAGTCCTTCACCATCTGCGATCACTTGACCGTCTGGCGCGACGGCGAGGCCGTCTACCGGCCGACGGTGCACTACGCCTACTGCCCGAGTGACGCGGCGTGGGCGAGCTTCGTGGAATTGCAGGGCGCCCAGTACGAGTACCCCCAGCGCCAGCGCATCATGAACGACGACATCATCGAGGGACGCGACGAACTCGGCGTTCTCGTGATGGGCCACCCGTACGGGGCGTGGTGGACGGGGATGCGCACCACCATCGACGAGGCGCGCCTCGTCGCGCCCTACCAGAACGCGACGACGGTGCAGGTCGCGGCGTCAATCCTCGGCGCCGTCGACTGGCTGCTACGCGCCCCGCGCGAGGGCGTGCGCGTACCCGACGAGCTGCCGTGGCGCCAGGTGCTCGCCGTGGCAACCCCCTACGTGGGCACGACGTGGTCGGGCCGAGTCGAGTGGGATCCGGTCTCGACGCACGCGGATTGGTTCGACCGGTGGAGTGGCCGCGAACTCGATCGCGACGACCCGTGGCAGTTCACCAACTTTCTCGTACCGTAGCGTTCCTGGTCAACAGCGAGTTTGCTCCAGCAACACGATACCCCCCTCGGGTATACGGCGAGTTGCGTCCTGATACCCCAGGGGGTATACTGTCCGAGTATCGCGCGGCCGCGTGATGGGTCAGGGTTGAAGGGGTGAGCATGGCGAAGGTCGTGATATTGGGGGCCGGCATCTCGGGTCACACGGCGGCACTGCACCTGCGCAGACGTCTCGGGCGCGATCACGAGGTCGTGATGGTCTCGCCGAACTCGAAGTGGAACTGGATTCCCTCGAACATCTGGGTTGGCGTGGGCAAAATGACGACCGACGAGGTGACCTTCGCGCTCGCGCCGATCTACAAGCGCAAGGGCATCACGTTCCACCAGGCACTGGCGACCGAACTGCACCCCGAGGGCTCTACCGAGATCGACCGGCCCTACGTCACCGTTCGCTACACCGATCCCGAGCGACTCGACCAGGTGGCGACGATCACCTACGACTACCTCGTGAACGCGACGGGGCCAAAGCTGAACTTCGCCGCGACCCCCGGGCTCGGGCCCGACGCGAACACCGTGTCGGTGTGCACGCCCGGCCACGCGGTACAGGCCGCAGCGGCCCTCGCCGACGCCATCACGAAGATGCGCCAGGGCGAGCGTCAGCGGCTAGTCGTGGGAGTCGGTCACGGCACGTGCACCTGCGAGGGCGCGGCCTTCGAGTACACCTTCAACGTCGAGCACGAGTTGCGCACGGCGGGCGTGCGCGACATGGCGGACGTCACGTACCTGACGAACGAGTACGAGCTCGGCGACTTCGGGGTCGGCGGGATGGTCTTCACCCAGAACGGCTTCGAGACGACGAGCAAGCTGTGGACCGAGTCGCTCTTTCGCGAACGTGACGTGAAGGCCGTCGTGCAGGCTCACGTCGAGCGCGTCGAGCCGGGCGTGATTCACTACGAGCAGCTCGACGGCACGAAGAACGAGCTGCCCTTCGACTTCGCGATGCTGCTGCCGCCCTTTCGCGGGGTCGACCTGCGGGCGTTCGACCGCGCCGGCGAGGACATCACGAGCGAGCTGTTCCTCGCGAACGGCTTCATGAAGGTCGACGCCAACTACGGCGCCAAGCCCTACGACGAGTGGAGCGCCGCAGACTGGCCGAGCACGTACGAGTCGAGCCGCTTCCCGAACGTCTTCGCGGTGGGAATCGCCTTTGCCCCCCCGCACCAGATCTCCCAACCGCGCACCAGCGCCAACGGCACGGTCATCACGCCGTCGCCGCCGCGCACGGGCATGCCATCGGGCGTCATGGGCAAGACCGCGGCGCTCACCATTATCGATCGGATCGAGCACGGCACGTCCGCGCGTCCCCACGAGGCGTCGATGGCCGACATGGGCGCGGCCTGCGTGGCGTCCTCGGGCATGGGGCTGCGTCGCGGCACCGCGGCCTCGATGACCATGTACCCCGTCGTGCCGGACTACGACCGCTTTCCGGCCACCGGGCGCAGCACGAAGGACACCTTTGGCGAGATCGGCCTCGCGGGACACTGGATCAAGTACATGCTCCACGTGCTCTTCATCTACAAGGCCAAGGCCCGACCGCTCTGGTACCTGATCCCCGAATAGTCGACGAACGAACAAGGAGAACCAACGATGGACAGTGTCACGGCCGATATCCAGAACTCGCCGCTGCCGACGGCCCAAACCCTGCGCCGGCGTAATCACATCGCGTACCAGTTGTGGCGCTTCGTGGCGCTGAACGTGCGTTTCGTCACGATGATCTTCAAGGGGAACCACTGATGAGCGCAACCCCCGCCCACGACGCCGGTCCGACCGACGCCCACGTGCTCCAGGACCCCCAACAGCTGCACGCGATCGTGACTCGGCTCAAGCGAGCCCATGGCCAGATGGGGGCCGTCGTGCGCATGCTCGAAGAAGGGCGCTCGTGCGAAGAGGTCATCACCCAGATGGCCGCCGTCAACAAGGCCATCAACACGGCGGCCTTCACGCTGATCTCGTCCAGTCTGAAGGAGTGCATCATCGATCCCGACGTTGACTCTGACGAGGTCACCACCAAACTGCAAAAGCTCTTTTTGAGCCTGGCCTAAGGAGAACCATGCGAACAGTCGTCATCGGAGGCGTCGCCGGCGGTATGTCCGCCGCGGCGAGACTTCGCCGCCTCGACCACGACGCGGAGATCGTCGTGATTGAGCGCAGCGGCTACGTCTCGTACGCCAACTGCGGACTGCCGTACTACGTGGGCGGCGTTATCGAGGAACACGAGTCGCTGCTGCTCCAGACGCCGGCGTCGCTCAACGAGCGGTTCCGCATCGACGTGCGCGTCTCGAGCGAGGTCACCTCGATCGATCGTGATCGCCGGGTAGTCCACGTACGCGACCTCGTCACCGGCGAGGACTACGAGCTCACCTACGACTTCGTGGTGCTCAGTCCCGGGGCGACCCCCGTCATCCCCCCCATCCCCGGCATCGAACGGGCTCTGGCCCTGCGCACCGTGGAAGACGTCGAGCGCATGACCGAGGCGGTGCGGGCGCTGCCCGGTCACGCCGTGGTGATTGGCGGGGGCTTCATCGGCGTCGAGATCGCGGAGAACCTGATTCACCGCGGCGTGCCGACGGCGCTGGTCGAGGCGACGCCGCAGGTCCTCGCGCCGCTCGACCCCGAGATGGCGCACCTGGTTGCCGACGAGCTGCGTACCAACGGCGTCGACCTGCACCTGAACGACGCGGTGGCGCGGATCACCTCGTCAGCAGTCGAGCTCGGTTCAGGAGATAGCCTCGAGGCCGACCTCGTCGTCGTCGCGATTGGGGTGCGTCCCGACACCGCGCTCGCGCGCAGCGCCGGCCTCGACATTGGCGCGCTCGGTGGCATCGCGGTCGACCAGTACAACCGAACGAGCGATCCGACGATCTACGCGATTGGCGACGCCGCCGAGAAGACTGATGCGCTAGACGGCGAGGCCTCGCTCGTGCCGCTGGCGAACATCGCCAACCGACACGGACGCGTGGTCGCTGACCACATCGCCGGTCGTCACGTGCGCCCCGTCGCGACCATCGGAACGGCGATCGTGAAGGTCTTTGACCTCACCATCGCGACGACGGGCTGGAACGAGAAGCGGCTGGTGGCCAGGGGCCGACCCTTCATCGCCGTGCACACCCACCCCGGCAGCCACGCCGGCTACTACCCCGGCGCCCAGAAGATCGCGCTGAAGCTGCTCGTGGACCCCGAGTCCGGCGAGATCCTGGGTGCCCAGGGCGTTGGTACCGACGGCGTTGACAAGCGCATCGACGTCATCGCGACGGCGATGCGCGGAGGGCTCAGCGCCCCCGAGCTGGCCGACCTCGAACTGGCCTACGCGCCGCCGTTCAGCTCGGCCAAGGACCCCGTGAACATGCTCGGCTACGTGGCGGAGAACCTGCTCACCGGGCTCGTCGACTCCGTGCAGTGGCACGAGATCGTGGAACACGCGGGACAGGGTTATCTCCTCGTCGACGTGCGAACGCCACGCGAGTTCGCGCGGGGATCGGTGCCTGGCGCGATCAACGTGCCGGTCGATGAGTTGCGCGCACGTCTGGACGAACTCGACCAGAAGGACGTCGTCGTGATCTGCCAGGTCGGCCAGCGCGGCCACGTCGCGACGCGTCTGCTGCGCGACTCGGGATTCAACGCGAAGAACCTCAGCGGCGGCTACCAGACGTGGCACAAGTCACCAGCGGCGCACCGCGTCGCGTAGGCATCGCCACGAGCCAACCAACCAACCAACCAACCAACCAAATACAGTAGAAAGGCATTACACCTATGTGCAGTCGTACGACCTGTCGAACCTGCCACAAGCCGACCTGGAGCGGCTGCGGCAACCACATCGAACAAGCCCTCGCCGGCGTGGCGAAGAGTGACCGCTGCCAGTGCCGCGAAAGCGGGGCGGGCTCGACGGGTGGCGGCTTCATGTCGCGTCTGCTCGGTCGGTAGGCCGTGAGCGCGGCCGATCGATGGCGAGCGGCGCTCGAGGCATGGGCGATTCCCGAGGCCATCACAGCCTCGGCGACCCAGAGCCCGTGGATTCATCCACCCGCGCTCTTCGACGTTCCCCGTTCGATCGAGCCGTCCCCGTCACACGACCGCGCCCGCGAGGCCGTGCCCTCGGGTGGAACCGTGCTCGACGTCGGCTGCGGCGGCGGCATCGCCGCCTTCGCGCTCGCCCCGCCGGCCGCGCGGGTGATCGGTGTCGACCACCAAACCGAGATGCTCACGATGTTCCGAGCCAACGCCGTCGACCGGGGACTTTCAGTCGAGACGATTGAAGGCTTTTGGCCCGCGGTCGCTGATCGGACCCCGGTTGCCGACGTGGCCGTTGCGCACCACGTTGTCTACAACGTCGCCGACGCGGTGGGATTCCTCGCGGCGCTCGGGGCGCACGCGCGCCGCCGGGTCGTACTAGAACTGCCCGATCGCCACCCGCTGGCGTCACTCACCGAGGCGTGGCGGCACTTCTGGGACCTGGAGCGGCCCGATGGCCCAACGCCCGCGGACCTGGTCGCCGTGCTCGACGAAATGGGAATCGACGCCCAGTCAACGTCGTTCGTGGGACGCCTGCGCACCGAGACCGACCTCGACCAAGCGGCACACTTCACTCGGATTCGGCTCTGCCTGCCCGCGGAGCGCGAAGCAGAGGTCCGCGACTTCCTACTCGAGCACCCGCCATCACTGACGCGGGCGTTGACGACGATCTGGTGGGACACTGCAGGCTAGGTCCGGCGCGTCACACGAGATCCCGTTTACGTCGGCTCGTTGTCGACGCTCACGTCGTTCGCTCAGCCTCGCTCGAGCAGCAGCTCGCGCAGCTGGTCCAGACGCGTGAGGTCGAGACCCGCGCCGACGAGCCAGGGCACCGGACCCCCGTCTCGCCTGTCGAGTTCCTCGAGGAAGTGCACCATGGTCGAGGGCTCGGCGTCGAGTCGGCGCGGATCGGTTCGCGCGAGGGCATCAGCGTAGACGGGTCCTCGGTCAGGCGGGTGATCAGGGACGCGACCGGTCGGGCCGACGAAGCGTAGTCCTCGACGATAGCCGTGCGGTCGACGCCAAGGGCCGCGAGCACCAGGGCGACCACCACACCGGTGCGGTCCTTGCCGAAAAAGCAGTTGATGACTGCGGGGTACGTCGTAGTCTCGGCGAGCAAGTCGAACACGGCGACGAACGCCCCGCCACTCTCGTCGAGGTAGTCGCGGTAGCGCCGCACCAGTGGCGAGGACGCCTCGTCCGTCGCCGCGTCCAACGCGGGATTGAACCTGAGCGGGCGGTTGACGTACGTGATCGGCTCGAGGGCGAGCCGTCCGCGTCCGTTGAGGGCGACTTCGTCGGCGTCGCGCAGGTCGATGATCGTCGCTACGCCGAGTCGGTGCAGGGTTTCGACGTCGCGCTTACTCGCGCGATGCAGTGAGTCAGAGCGATACAGCCGTCCCTGGCGCACGCGGCGACCGTCGAGCGTGGGCAAGCCGCCGAGATCTCGACAGTTCAGCGCGCCGTCGAGGCCGATCGCCGGCGTGCCGGCGCGGCGATTGGGAGACTCGGCCGCGTCGCGCACGGGTCGCAGCGTATCGCGCACCGACGTTGAGTTCGTGCGCTAAACATGTCCGAAGCACCTACGCCATGGCGACGATCACGACGAGAGGGTGGCGATCGTCGATCGCGACAGATCGCTGGGCGAGCGACCCTTTCACGTCGAACGTCGCGGCATGGACGTCGTCCCACCAGGTGAGCGATGGGCGAGCGCACGCACGATTGGGGCAGTGTAGAGCGGATCGTCGATCAATAGCGCCTACGTCATCTACGGCGCGCTACTGATGGGATTCGGCTTTGGACTGGGGACGGCGCTCGTCCTCATCGTCGTCGGCAATCTCTCCTATCTCCTGGTTGGCGTGGCCTCGCTGCCGGGCCCCCGGGCTGGCACGACGACGTTCGCCATCAGTCGCGCGGCCTTTGGCACGCGCAGTGCGCCTGGTCAGCTTCTTCAACTGGAACACCCAGATCGGCTTTGAGACCGAGGCGCTGATCCTGATTGTCGGCGCGTCGATCAAGCTCTGCGCGCTCGCCGGCGTGCGCACTAGCGTCGCCGGCAAGGTCGCCATCATCGTGCTCGCGTGCGCGATTCAAACGGTGCTGCCGTACTTTGGCCACGCGACGATGGTGAAGATCTTGCGCGCCCTGATTGGTCCGTTCATCGCCGTGTTCGTGGTGGTGGCGTTCGTCCGCCTGGGTCACGTACACTCGCCCACCACGGCGTGGAGGGGCTGGGAGCTCGATAGCGCGGGACTCGCCTTCGTCGTCGCCGCTGTCGGGGCTCGGCTGGACCGAGTGCGCAAATGACTACTCGCGCTACGTCGCGCCCGCCACGCCGAGCCGCACGATCGTCGGCTGGATCCTTCTCGCCACGGCCGGTCCCGAGATCCTGCTCATGTCGCTCGGGGCGGCTCTTTACGTTCCTGTCACCGAGCGCGGTCTGGAACGGGACCGATCCCTTCACGGCGTTCTTGCATCAGCGCGCTCTTCCCTCGTGGGTCGTCGCCCTCGTACAACTGCTCGCGATCGTGCAGCTGTTCAGCATCGACGCCCTCGTGCTGTACTCGTCGGGGGTGTGTCTGCAGGCAACCGGCCTCGCGGTCAGGCGCTACCAGGCGGTCGTCCTCGACGGCGTGCTGTCGGGCCTCCTAACCCACTGGGCGACGTTCGCGTCCTCCTTCTCGAGTTTCACCAAGGAGTTCGTCGGGGTGATCATCGTTTGGATCGCGCCGTGGCTCGGGGTCTTTCTCGCCGACTGGTGGCTCCGCGGGCGTCGCAATCACTCGAGTGACCTCGAACGTGATGATCGAGGCTCGCAATACTTCGTCGGCGCGAGCGGCGTCAACTCGGCCGGCGTCGTCGCCTTCGCCGCGGGACTGGTCGCGGCGACCACGTGCTTCTCCAAGGCACCGCCATCGGTCAACTTTCCCTTTCACTGGATGACGCCCATCTCGAACCACTTCGGCGCCACGTACTGTCCGGGTACCGCGGTTGCGAAGTGCGGACCGGCGGGGTGGTTCGGTGGCGCGGACTTCTCGGCGCCGGTGGGTCTCGCAGTGGGCGCGCTCGCCTACGTCCTGCTCGCGCCGGTGTCTCGCCGCTGGCGCCGGCTCCTGATCGACCCAAATCGAGACCGCCCGGCTCGATATACTCAGGGGCGCTGCGGATCCTCCGCAGTGACGTGGTTGCAGCGAATTCCGGTGAGATCCCGGTACTGTCCCGCAACGGTGATGCCCCTACGGGGGCGAGTCCGGTCGCCTGCGCCGCGTCGACGTAATCGGTCCTCGGAGGAAGGACGGTTCGTTTCACTCTTCGGAGTGCGGGCGAGCTCTCGTCCTCCGTTGCTAGCAACGGAGATAGATCATGAAAGCAGTACGCGCAGTTATCGGCGTCACCGTGGTGGCGCTGGGGCTTGTCCTACCGACCCTAGGCGGCGCGGCCGTCGCGGGCTCGAGTTTCCCGGTGACCGTGAAGGCGGCCAACGGTGCGGTGACGATTTTGTCTCGCCCGACAGCCATCATGTCGCTCTCGGCGACGGCGACCGAGATGCTCTACGCCATCGGCGCCGGTGCCCAGGTGAAGGCGGTCGACAAGTACTCCAACTACCCCAAGGGCACCCCGATGACCGGGCTCGATGGCCTCAACGTCAGCGCCGAGGCTATCGCGAAGTTCCACCCCGACCTCATCATCGTGGCCTACGACCCGCCGTCGCTCGCGGCTCAGCTGGCCACACTCAAGATCCCGGTCATCTACGACCCGGCGGCGCCGAACCTGGCCGTGGCCTACCACCAGTACTTGGGGCTCGGGCTCGCGACGGGGCACCTCGCCCAGGCTCGCCTCGAAGTGGCCCACCTGCGCTCGACGGTCAGCCAGATCGTGAAGACAACGCCGCGTGCGCCCAAGGGAACCACCTACTACTACGAACTCGATCCCACGTACTACTCAGTCACCTCGAGCACGTTCGTCGGAAAGCTCCTCGGTCTCCTCGGTCTGAAATCGATCGCCGACGCGGCCGGCACAACCAGCAACGGCGGCTACCCACAACTCACCGCGGAGTTCATCTTGCAGGCGAACCCCGCGTACATCTTTCTCGCTGATCACCTCTGCTGTCAGGCGACGCCCCAGTCGGTCGCGGCCCGTCCCGGCTGGTCCGCGCTGTCGGCCGTGGCTAATCACCGCATCATCATGCTCTCTGACGACATCGCGTCGAGGTGGGGACCGCGGATCACGATCCTGCTCCAAGAGGTCGCTAATGAGCTCAAGCGCCAGCCGGCCTAGGTAGCCCGTGGTCACCTCGTCGAGTCCCGGTGACGTGGGGCACCTCGCTCCCGTCTCGGTGCGCCGGCCGCTGCTGATCGCCCTCGCGGTGCTGATCGCCGTGGCGTTGCTCGCCACGGCGATCGGCCCGGCCGACCTCTCGCTCGCCACCGTGCTGAGCGTGCTCGCGTCTCACGTGCCGGGCTGGCACCCGCACACGTCGGCCTCGGCGATCAGCCAGGCGATCGTCTGGCAGATTCGGCTGCCCCGCGTGGTGCTCGCGGGACTCGTCGGCGCCATGCTGTCGGCCGGCGGTGCGTCCTACCAGGGGGTGTTTCGCAATCCGCTGGCCGATCCCTACCTGCTCGGCGTCGCCGCGGGGGCGGGGCTCGGCGCGACGATCGCGATCGTTTCGGCGAGCCAGTCGGCCTACCTGCTCCCGATTGCCGCCTTCGTCGGCGGCTCGGTTGCCGTGACGCTCACCTACCTGGTCGGTTCGCGCTCTGGCCGCAACTCGTCGGGCGCCTCGATCGTGCTCGCGGGCGTCGCCGTCGCGGCCGTCTTCACCGCGCTGCAGACCAACCTGCAACAGCAGCACGCGTCTGACCTCCAACCGGTCTACGCGTGGATCCTCGGCAGCCTGTCGGTGGCGACGTGGTCCGACGTAACCCTTATCTTGCCCTACGTCGCCGTCGCCGCGGTCGTGTTGCTCGCGCACCGCCGGCTCCTCGACGTGCTGCGCGTGGGCGAAGAAGAGGCCTCGGCCCTCGGGGTTCATCCCCAGCGCGTGCGCCTCGCCGTTGTCGCGGCGGCGACCCTCGGCACGGCGGCGGCGGTCTCGGTGAGCGGGCTCATTGGCTTCGTCGGCATCATCGTGCCCCACCTCGTGCGTCTGACGACGAACGCGAGTTACCGTGTCGTGCTGCCAGTCTCCATGGTGAGCGGCGCGTCGTTTCTCATCCTCGCCGACCTCGGCGCGCGCATGCTCGACGCGCCGGCGGAAATTCCTCTCGGCGTGGTGACCGCGTTCATCGGTGGTCCCTTCTTCATCTTCGTGCTGCGGTCGCGCCGTTCCCAGCTGGGCGTGCTCTGATGGCGGCGCCGCCGGTTCCTCGCACGGTCCCGGCGGTCACCCTCGATGGCGTTTCGGTGCGCTACGACGTCGTCGACGCGCTGGGACCGGTGAGCGACGTCGTGCACGAAGGCGAATGGCTCGGCGTGATCGGTCCCAACGGGGCGGGCAAGAGCACGCTGCTGCGCGCGTTGGCTCGACTCGTCGCATACCGCGGCACGGTGCGCATTCACGACGCCGACGTCGCCCCGCTCTCGCGGCGTCAGTTCGCACGCCTAGTCGCGTACGTGCCACAGAAGCCGGAGCTGCCCGCCCAGATGCGCGCCATTGACTACGTGGCGCTCGGGCGTACGCCTCACCTCGGCTACTTCGGGGCCGAAGGTCCCTACGACCGCCGCCGGTGCGCGGCGCTGCTCGAGCGCCTCGGCCTCGCCGAGATGGCCGAACGAGCACTCGCCACGATGTCGGGCGGCGAGCTGCAGCGTCTGGTGCTCGCGCGAGCGCTCGCCCAAGAGGCGCCGCTGCTCATCCTCGACGAGCCGACGAGCGCGCTCGACCTCGGCCGGCGAGTTGAGGCTCTCGAGCTGGTCGACGAGCTTCGCCGCGAACGAGAACTCACCGTCATCAGCGCGGTGCACGACCTGACGCTCGCCGCCCAGTTCGCGACCCGGCTGCTGCTCTTGCACGAGGGCCGCGTGGTCGCCAATGGCACCCCGGACGCGGTGCTGGCCGACGAGGCGCTCGGCCACTACTTCGGCGCACGCATTCAAGTGTTGCGCAACGTGGACGGCGAACTCGTCGTCGTCCCTCGACGCCGCAGCGAAAGGCAGCCATGACCACCGAACCACACGAGGCGCCAGCGCCTCGACCACTGCGCCGCGCGACGTCACTCGTGCTCGTCAACACCGGTGACGGCAAGGGCAAGTCGTCGGCCGCGTTCGGCGTGATGAGCCGGGCGTGGGCCCGTGGTTGGCGCGTGTGCGTCGTGCAGTTCGTCAAGAGCGGCAAGTGGCGCTCGGGCGAGCAGAAGCTGGCTGAGCACCTTGGCATCGAGTGGCAGTCGCTCGGCGACGGGTTCACCTGGGAGTCAACCGACATTGACGAGACGGTCGCCAAGGGTCGCTACGCCTGGGACGTCGCGCGAGCCAAGATCGCGAGCGGTGACTACCAGTTGGTGATTCTCGACGAGATGACCTACGCCGTCAACTACGGCTGGATCGACGTGGACGACGTCGTCGCCGCGCTCACGTCACGGCCCGCGACGACCAGCGTGATCATCACGGGACGAGACGCGCCCGAGGCCATCGTCGCGGTGGCGGATACCGCGACCGAGATGCGGGTGATCAAGCACGCCTACGACCAGGGAATCCGCGCGATGAAGGGCATCGAGTTCTGATTCGGGCCGACGTGGTCGCGCCGGCCGGCCCCGGCGAACTCGACGCCCAAGTGTGGCGAACCGGTCCCTCATTGGTGGCGTCGAGCGCGCTGCGGTGGCGGCGTCGGTGAGCGCCACTGGATCGCGAACCCTCAGGTACCGGCGAACCACTAGCGCACCGATCTCGAGGCGCCCGCGGGCGTGGCGAGGCGTCAAGGGGTCCTGCTCGTTCTCGGGACGTCGTCGGGCCGGCAAGCCAACTATCGTGGCCAGCCTCTGTCAGTCGCTGCGACGCCGAGGCGCATCGGTAGCGCCCTACACGGCCCAGAACATGTCTCTCAACTCCTACGTGACGGCCGAGCACGGTTAGGTAGGCCGCGCCCAGGTCGTCCAGGCGCGTGCGGCATCGAGCCGAAGGTCGCCATGAACTCGGTGCTGCTCAAGTCCGGCGCCGGCGGACGGATCCTGATGGTCGTGTTGGGTCGCCCGAACGGCGAGTTCGACCGCGCCGACCGGGCGTCCACGTACGACTTGCTCGAGCTCGGCGTCGGGACCTACCGCGAGTCGCGCGATCGCTACGACGTCGTCTTCAGCGAGGGTGCCGGCAGCCCCGCAGGGGTGAACCTGTGCGAGTGAGGATGACCGAGCGGCTGGCGCTCGGCTGCCGGCGCGCGGCGACGAGGGCTCCTGGCATCTTTGGTGGCGCAGGCACCGAACTTCGCGGCCACGAGTACCACCGCTCGACGGTGTCGCCGTCGGGTGACGGGCTCGAGCTCACCGGGCGCTTCGGTTCAGCGCACGCCGGCGTGAACAGGCCGACCCTGTTCGCGAGCTACCTCCACCAGCACCTGGCGGCCACGCCCGAGCTAGCCGAGCGCTTCGTCGCCGCCGCGTCCTGGGCCCGAGGCGACGACGGCCACCGACTCCGCCGCCTGGCGCTCCGTAGTCGCACGCCCGATGATGGGAACTGAACCAGTCATGGCGACGCCCGCGACCTTCCCGTCACGAGCCGTCTGACTGGTTGCGCTGGTCACCCGCGTCTCCTTCGTCGGCTCAACGTCACGAACGCTAGACGCCGTCGGGCCGACTCAGCGAAAGTCGTTCATCAGGTCGTCGAGGGCCGCGCTGCCGGGGCAGAGGGCCGAGTACGGGACCTTGTTCAGACCCTCACTCGGGGTGTGGTTGATCTCGTGCATGCTGTGCGCCGACTCGTCGAGGTAGAGCAGACCGGTCACGACCTCGCCGTGTCGCTGGTGCTCGCGGATGTACTCCTCCACCTTCAGGCGGTTGGTGGGATCGTAGCCCTCGGGAACCGTTCGGAAGGTCAGCACGCTGCCGTCGTGCATCGTCACCGACCGGGTGCCGCGCCCGGCGAGGGACACCTCGATCTCCTCGCGAACCGGCACGTAGTCGGTCACGACTTCTTTCACCTCGTGTTCGCGCATGAAGCGATAGCTCTTGGTCGAACCTTCGTGGTCGTTGAACGTCACGCACGGGCTGATCACGTCGATGAGGGCCAGCCCGTTGTGGGCGACCGCTGCCTTCAGGATCGGGATCAGCTGCTCCTTGTCGCCCGAGAAACCGCGCGCGAGGAAGGTGGCCCCCATCGCCAGGCCCAGCATGATTGGATCGATCGGGGCTACGACGTTGGCCTCGCCCTTCTTGGGCCGCGTGCCGATGTCGGCCGACGCCGACAGCTGACCCTTGGTCAGGCCGTAGACGCCGTTGTTCTCGATGACGTAGACCATGTTCACGTTGCGCCGGATCGCGTGGGCGAGGTGACCAATGCCGATCGACAGCGAGTCGCCGTCGCCCGAGATGCCGATGTAGGTCAACTCGCGGTTAGCCGCCGCGGCACCCGTCGCGATAGTGGCCATGCGACCGTGGGCCGAGTTGAAGCCGTGGGCGCCACGCACGAAGTAGGTCGGCGTCTTGCTCGAGCACCCGATCCCGCTCAACTTGGCGATCGTGTGCGGCGGGGTCGAGAGCTCCCAGAACGTGTGGGTGATCGCGGCGGTGATCGAGTCGTGACCGCAACCGGCGCACAACGTCGACATGGCACCCTCGTAGTCGCGGATGGTGAGCCCCAGTTCGTTCTTCGCGAGCGGCGCGAGCGGGATCAGTGGTTTTACGATCGATGGCACGTCAGTTCTCCTGGTTCACGATGACGCCGTGGCCGATGACCCCGTCGACGACTTGGGCCGCGCTGAGCGGGAAGCCGCCGTAGGCGAGGATCGAGTGCATTCTCTCGATGGGCACGCCGGTTTCAATGGCGATGAGCGAGCGCAGCTGGCCGTCGCGGTTCTGCTCAACGACGAAGCAGTGCTCGTAGGATTCGACGAACTGGCGTACGTCGGCAACGAACGGGAAACCCCGCACGCGCATGAAGTCCGCGGGCAGCCCGCGATCAGCGAGCACGTCGATCGCTTCGCGTACCGCGAGGTCACAGCCGCCGATCGTGATGATGCCGATGCTCGCCCCCGGGCGTTGCACCACCACCGGCGGCGGTACGTGGGCCGCTGCAGCCGCGTGCTTCAGCTTCAGTCGGTCGACGACCTCTTGGTACTCGGCCGGGTTCTCGGTGTAGCGGCCGAACTGGTCGTGACCCGACCCGCGGATGAAGTAGGCCCCCTTAGAGTCCGAGCCGGGCAGGGTGCGAGCGGCGACGTGCTCGGCGTCGGCGTGGGCGTAGCGGAAGAACTCCTTCATGCCCGCGAGGTCCTCGTCAGTAAGTACCCGGCCGCGATCGGGCACGAACGAGTCGTCCCACGTCAATTTGGGCACGACCCAGTCGTTCATGCCGATGTCGAGGTCGAGCAGCATGAAGACCGGCGTCTGGAAGTGCTCGGCCAGGTCGAAGGAGGCAACGGCGAATTCGAAGCACTCCGCCGGATTGGCGGGGAAGGTCAAGATGTGCTTGGTGTCGCCGTGGCTCGCGTACGCGCAGAGCAGGAGGTCGGCCTGCTGGGTGCGCGTCGGCATCCCCGTCGAGGGGCCGGTGCGCTGCACGTCGACGATGACCGCGGGGATCTCGGTGTAGTACGCGAGGCCCAGCAGTTCGTTCATCAGCGAGATGCCCGGGCCCGAGGTTGACGTGAAGGAGCGGGCCCCGCTCCACCCCCCACCGAGCACCATGCCGATCGCCGCGATCTCGTCCTCGGCCTGCAAGATGATGTAGTTGTTCTTCACGGTCGGCGGGTCGCCCTCGTTCTCGCCCGCCACCACCTCACGACGGTACGTCGCGCAGAGCTTCGTGAAGTTGTCCATGACGGCCGTGGCCGGGGTGATCGGGTACCACGCGGCGACCGTCGCGCCGGCGTAGAGGGCGCCGAGCGCCGTGGCGGTGTTGCCGTCGATGAGGATGGAGTCGGTCGCCCCCATGGCCTCGACTCGGAAGGGCAGTGGGCAGTCGAAGGTCTCGAGCGCGAAGTCGTACCCGAGGCTGAGGGCCTTCTGGTTTGAATCGCGCAGGGCCTCGTTGCGCGCGAACGTCTCGGCGAGCAGCGCGCGCACCAGGTTCACGTCGATGCCGAGCAGGGCCACGATCGCGCCGGCGTAGGCGATGTTTTTCATCAGGATCCGCTCGCGCGGCTGCGTGAAGTTGTCGAGGCAGAGCCGCGCGAGCGGCACGCCGAGGAAGGTGACGTCGTCGCGCACGAGGTCGTCGTCGAGCGGCCACGACGAGTCGAACAGCACGTAGCCCCCCGAACGAACGGCCGCGATGTCCTCGGCGTAGGTCTGCGCGTTCATGGCGACCATCAGGTCGTACTCGAGCGCGCGGGCGGTGTAGCCCGACTTGTTGACTCGTATCTCGTACCAGGTCGGCAGGCCCTGGATGTTGGAGGGGAAGAGGTTCTTGCCCGAAACCGGGATGCCCATGCGAAAGATGGCCTGCATCAAGAGGCTGTTCGCACTGGCCGAGCCGGTGCCGTTCACGTTCGCGAGCTTGATCGCGAAGTCGTTGACTCGCACGGTGGGGGCCGCGTCGATGGTCATGTCAGTTCCTTCCTTGGGCCGTCGTCGCCACGGGGATGCGCAACACGCTCGATCCGCCGGCGTAGGCCGTGACCAGCGTGAACTCCTCCATATCCCAGGCCGCGGTGGGACAGCGTTCAGCGCACAGTCCGCAGTGTACGCAGACGTTCTCATCTTTCACCATGACCCGACCGGTCTGAGGCAGCGGCGCGGACACGAAGAGGGGCTGGTCGAGGTTGGGCGAGGGCGCCGACAGCCGCGATCGCAGGTCGGCTTCGTCCCCGTTGCTCGTGATGGTGAGACACTGAACTGGGCAGATGTCGACGCAGGCGTCGCACTCGATACAGGCTCGCGCCGTGAAGCCCGTCTGCACGTCGCAGTTGAGGCAACGCTGCGCTTCACGAGCGGTCTGCTCGGCCGTGAAGCCCAGTTCCACCTCAAGGTTGAGCGAACGGAATCGCTCGGCGAGCTCGACGTGGGTCATCTGCTGGCGCTGGGCGGGGTTGTAGTCGTTGTGGTAGCGCCACTCGTTCATGCCCATCTTCGCGCTCACCACGTTCATGGTGTCCTTCGGTCGCTGCGCGAGGTCGACGCCCGAGCAGTAGTTGTCGATCGAGATGGCCGCCTCGTGACCGTGGGCGACGGCCCAGATGATGTTCTTGGGTCCCCACGCCGCGTCGCCACCAAAGAACACGCCGGGCCGAGTGCACTGGAACGTGGTCTCGTCGACCACGGGCATGTCCCACTCGCCGAACTCCACGCCGAGGTCTCGTTCGATCCACGGGAAGGCGTTCTCCTGTCCGATCGCGAGGATCACGTCGTCGCAGGGTACGGTCACCGTGCCCAGCGTCGTCGAGTGCCGCGCGCCGTCGTCCCACTCCAGTACGTCGAACTCCATGGCGACCAGGCGGCCGTTCTCAACGACGAACCGCTTCGGCGCGTGGTTGACGACGATCTCCACGCCCTCTTCCTCGGCGTCCTCGAGCTCCCACGGCGACGCCTTGAAGAACTCGCGCGGGCGTCGCGCCATCACCTTGATCTCCTCGCCGCCGACTCGCCGCGACGTGCGACAGCAGTCCATGGCGGTGTTGCCGACGCCGATGATCAAGACGCGTCGGCCGATGGACTCGACGTGACCGAACGCGACCGACTCGAGCCAGTCGATGCCGATGTGCACGTGGTCCTCGTCGTCGTGGCGCCCCGGCAGGTCGAGCTCTTTGCCCCGCGGCGCGCCAACGCCGACGTAGACAGCGTCGTAGCCTTCGTCGAGCAGCGAGCGCAGGCTGGTGATCGGCGTGTTGTAGCGCACGCTGACGCCACCGCGGTCGATGATGACCCCGGTCTCTTCGTCGAGCACCTCGGCGGGCAGGCGAAAGTTCGGGATGTTCGAGCGCATGAGACCACCGGGTTGGTCGTACTTCTCGAAGATGGTGAGTTCGTAGCCGAGCGGCGCGAGGTCGTTGGCCACGGTGAGCGACGATGGTCCGGCCCCGATCAGGGCGATGCGCTTGCCGTTCTTCTGTTCGGGGATCGGCGCCAGCCGGTCAACGACGTCGCTCTTCAAGTCGGCGGTGACGCGCTTCAGCCGACAGATGGCTACGGGCGTGCCGTCGACTCGGCCGCGACGGCACGCCGGCTCACAGGGCCGGTCGCACGTGCGTCCCAGGATTCCGGGAAAGACGTTCGACGCTCGGTTGAGTAGATAGGCGTCGTCAAAGCGGCCCTGGGCAATGAGTCGAATGTAACCCGGCACGTCGGTGTGCGCGGGGCAGGCCCACTGGCAGTCGACGACCCGGTGGTAGTAGTTCGGGTCCCCCACGTCAGTCGGTTCCACGCCGCCTCCTTCGAAATCGCCCGAGACGAACGCGCGACTCGAAGCTCGACGACGCAACGACCAATCTCAGAAGTACTGTACTCGTCCAATTTCCATGCTCGTGGGGCGCCTTCTCCACGGGAGTTCCTGCAGTAGGGCCATAAGTCACTCATTTCCGGTCAACCGATGCGGGGGAGAAATTTGCTACCAGGCGATGCCCGGGTTAAATCACGCGGCCAGAGGTAACGACGTCGCATCTAACGTTGTAACGACACGATGGAGCGGTGGGAAAGCAGGTCAACGTAGCTCACCATCGGTCGCACTCACTTACGCCACCATAAATGGTGGCCCACTGGAAGGGCGCCACCTTCTAACTTGTTAGGCGTTGGTGGGTGGTGCGTTTGCCTGCGGACACGTTCGACTGGATGGCACAGAAAGAAAGTGCACCCCAAGTCGCCGTTCGATGATCACTGAAGCCAATGAGAGTCAAATGGCCACGTGAAGGTGACGACGCCGTGGAAGGTGATCACGCGAGTTTTCAAAGGGTCCGCGTCCTCGAAAGTGAGAATGCGAAGTCGTGCCACTGCAGGATTCTCGCTGCTCCCGGGAGAGCGACCCTACCCAAAGTCGCCCGTGACGAGGTAATCGTTCGGACAACGAGTACCCTTGCGACGTTGTGTCCCCGTTGCTACGCTGCGACCTGGTTGGACGAATTGTAGTGTGGCTCCGGTTGACCTTGTCGTCGGTTCTGATTGGCGCGCGGAGCGAATGCATTGGCGTGGTATCTCGGAGGGGGGAAGGGCATGAAGTCTTCACTGAGGCGGGCCTTGGCCACCGGTCTGGTGGGTGGCGTACTCGTGATGGTGCCGGCGTCGACGGTGTCGGCAGACGCGCAAGTAGCGTCGAGTCCGCAGACCGTCTACGTCTCGCACACGGCGAGTGCGAACAATAACGACTCGAGTTGCGCAAACGCGGCTTTCTTAACGGTGCAATCGGCTGTTGATGCGGTTAACCCTGGGGGGACTGTCTACTTGTGCGACGCAACGCCGTTTGAAGAGAGTGTCGTTGTGAATCAGTCGGTCAACATTACCGGCGTTCCGGGAGCGACAATTCAATCGTCTGGTGCGCCGACCACGACATTCTTTTCGAGCCAAGGCTTGCAGACCCCGAATTCTGTCGTGACCGTGCTCGGTAACGCAAACGTCGATATCAGCGGTATCACGATTGAGGGTCCTTTCACCAACACCGGTGGCTGTGAAGTGCAAGATTACGGGATTCTTCAGCTCGGTACCGGTTACGTCCAGATCGCCAACGACGTGGTCCAAAACATTGGTGCTTCGGATCAGGTCGACCTTGGCGGTTGCCAGTACGGAGTGGCTATCGAGATCGGTAGCGAATACTGGCCGACGAGTGCAGGGGCGTATCCGGGTAGCGTCGTTAATTTCCCAGGTAACGCCCTCGTCCAAGACACAACGGTCTCGGGTTACCAAAAGAACGGCATCACGGCCGACGGCCCCGGTACGCAGATCCAGGTGAATGGGCTGGTCGCCAACGGCGGCGGTCAGACGTCCGTCATCGGCCGCAACGGAGTGCAGATCAGTGACGGGGCGACCGGGATAGTTCAAAACTCCGAAATCTACGCGAACGAGTACACGGGGACCGGTTTCAATGGCTCCGCTGCCGGCGTTCTTGTCTTCGGCGGCTGTGGCAGCCCACTGTCCGTGAACGTCAAAATCATTCACAACCGGATCACGAACAACGACATCGGGGTCTACGACGGTAACTTCAGTGCCGATTGCTCGACGGGCGCTACTTCGCCGACCAACAATCATGTCATTAACAACTACATCTCGAAATCAGATGGCGAAACCAATAGTGCACCTACGAGCGATGTCAATGGCAACGCCTACTCGGCCTACCAGGTTGGCATCGCGGACACCGGTTACAACGACCTGATCCAGAGCAACACGATTGTCGGTACCTTAACAACGAGTGGCTCCGATTCGGCCTACGGCCCAGCGACGGCTGCGGGCGGACCGTTCCTGGATGCGATGGACTTCATCACCTTTCCGCCGACGAACGTGAGTGCCCGTAACAACACTTTTGATGGACAGCGACTTCCGAACATGGCCCCGTGAACGCACTCATTTGACATTTTTGTCATGGTAGATGCGGCATGGATGTGCGATTCTTTCGCTCCGGCAGTGGCGTGACGGTGGGCGATGAGCATGTCAGTTTCGCGCTGTCGCTCTGTCACCGAGTCCAAGAATGTGGGTGCTGTGACCGGTAGTTTGAGGAGAGGCGTCTGCCCCCTGAGGTGACTGTGGGGTCGAGTGCGTTTTCGGGTGTCAGATCGTTCGTGACGGACCGTATTTGTCGCCTACGCCGTCGATGTCGTGCTTGGAATGGCGACGGTAGCGTGTGCCAAAGGGCCGTTCGCCAGTTCTCGCCATCGCGTTCGATGCCGTGGCTGACTGGTGCGACAGTGGCGAATCCGAATCCGGTGTAACGACGTCATTGCCGTCGCCCGTGCGCTGACCACCCTCATTGAATCGAACGCTGGTGTGCAGGTTCTGTGACGAGATGTCCTCGAACGTCGATACGGCAGTCCGGTGCGTCGACCACCAAGTCACGCCGTTTGGCATCGGGCCGGACTTCGTCAGCTTTTCAGTTGTGGTTCGCTGGCGTTGGTGATCTTCTCGGCAGGTGGGGAATCGCGCTCCAACGTTGCGATCGATCGCGAGTTCGTAGTATTGGTTGCCGGTGTTGGCCCGGACGTAGAGTCCGACGTCGAGGCATCGTCACGGTGGCTGTGACCCTATTGAATTGATAGGTCACGGATGGCGTACGCGGTGCATCTCGTAGACTTGCCAAAAGCAACGAAGGGAAGCCCGTGCGACGGACGCGAATCGTGGCCACACTGGGACCGGCGTCGGATAGTGACGAGGTCATCACCAGCCTCGCCAACGCCGGCGTAGACGTCTTTCGGCTCTCGATGGCCCACGGCGACGTTGCGTCGGGTATCGAGCGGCTCCGCCGGGTGCGGGCGCTGGTCCCCGATTTGGCGATCATGGTCGATATTCCGGGACCCAAGATCCGCGCCGGCTCGTTCGGCACGACGCCGGTCAGCCTCGACACCGGCGACGTCGTCGAGCTGGTTGAGGCGATCGGTGAGGGCTCGAGCGCTACGCGTATCGTCGTGGAACGTCACGACGTGCTCAACCTCCTGCGCACCGGCGACGCCATCCACATCGGTGACGGCGGCGTGTCCCTCGAAGTCACGCGCCCGGGTAACCCCGCGAGTGCGGTGGTGCGCGCCGGGGGGAACGTGATGGGCAAGCCGGGCCTCTCGCTGCCGTCATCGATCCTGAACGATCGCCTACCCACGGCCGATGACCGCGTCCGGCTCGAGGCGTTGCGCCACGAGTCCTTCGAGATTCTCGCCGTCTCGTTCGTGCGTTCCGCGTTCGACATCGTCTCGACTCGCACCGTTTTGTCGCGCGACGACGTGATGATCATGGCCAAGATCGAGACCGCCGAAGGGGTTGAGAACCTCGACGAGATCATCGCGGTCTCCGACGCGATCATGGTTGCGCGCGGCGACCTCGGGGTTCGTATGCCGATTGAGGAGGTACCCCACCTCCAAAAGGACATCGTGCGTCACGGCATCCGCTACGCGCGACCAGTGGTGGTCGCCACCCAGATGCTCGAATCGATGACCCACGCACAGGTGCCCACCCGCGCCGAGGTGACCGACGTCGCGAACGCGGTGCTCGACGGGGCGAGCGCCGTCATGCTGAGCGGGGAGACCGCGATTGGCGACGACCCCGTCGCGACGGTCATCACGATGGACCGCATCGTTCGTCGCGCCGAGGAGTCATTCGACTACCACGCGTGGGGCGGCTCGCTCGGCGTCCAGCAAATCGGGTCCGGCACCGAGGCGACTCGGATTACCGCCGCGATCACGGGCGCCGCCTGGCGCGCCGCGATGGAGGAGAAGGCCGTGGCGATCGTCGCGTGCACCCGGTCGGGTCTGACCGCGCGAGCGATCTCGCGCTTTCGCCCGCCCATGCCGATAGTCGCCATCACGCCGAGTGAGGCGACGGCTCGACAACTACACAGCTCGTGGGGCGTCCAGGAGATCTACCTGTCGCCGGCGACCGACATTGACGACCTCTGCGACTTTGCGGTGACCCAGATGAAGCTCTCGGGCACGGCGTCGCCGGGCGACGCGGTGGTCGTGATGGCTGGCTCGGCGTCGGGCGGCGCATCCATCACCGATACTGTCCGGATGGTGATGGTCTCCTAGCGGGGCCTGACGAGCCCAATCGTCGACAGCGTGCGCACGACGAGGTCGGCCGCTTCGTGTGGCGCGAGCGACGCGTCGACGTGCACCTCGGGATTCGTCGGCGCCTCGTAGGGCGAGTCGATGCCCGTGAAGTTCTCCAGCTCACCGGCCCGCGCACGTCGGTAGAGGCCCTTGGGATCACGCGCTTCCGCCACCTCAAGCGGTACGTCTAAGAAGACCTCGACGAATCGTCCCGGCTCGACGAGCTCGCGCGCGCGCCGGCGGCCCGACTCGAAGGGCGAGATCGCGGCCACCAGCACCACGTGGCCTGCGTCCACGAGAATGCGGGTCACCTCGCCGATTCGCCGGATGCTCTCGTCTCGGGCGTGGTCGTCGTAGCCGAGGTCACGGTTGATGCCGCGACGCAGGGCGTCGCCGTCCAGGTTGTGAACCGGTAGCCCGAGCGCACGTAGGCGCTCTTCGACGAGGAGGGCGAGGGTGGACTTGCCCGAACCCGATAGCCCGGTGAACCAGATGACGAACGGCGTCGTGGTGTCGGGGCGTGGGTCGTCTGCGGTCATAGGGCGTCGGTAGCACGACACTACCGGACCTCTGGACCTACGGCGTCGGACCTCGGCCAAAGGCGCGCGAGAGCCGCACCGCTCGGCTGGCCTCGAGGTCGCGTACGACGTCGCGGTACTCGGTGATGCTTTCGTGGGCGGCTACGAGCTCGCTTCGCAGTTCGTCGCTCTGGCGTCGTACGGCCTCGTTGTCACTCACCAGATCGTCGATGCGGCGGTCTCGTTCGGCGAGCTCTCGCTCGTAGTGCTGGACGAAGACCCGTCGTTCGTCGATCAGGGGACCTTCCCACCAACCCGGTGATGGCACCACCGTACTGAAGTGGTCGTGGCGTCCGTCGAGCTCGGCGAGCGCGGTCGCCAGTTCACGAATCGACGGTGGCGGGTCGGCGAGGATCGGGTCGCTCGTCGGGTGCGTGTCGCGGCGCAGGCTCGGTCGAACTCGGGCCGCCGCCGCGTCGAGGTCTTCGCCGTCGAGCTCACCCCACGCGGCGAGGCTCGCGGCCACCGCCCCCACGACGTCTCGCGGCCGTTCGACCAGATCTCGGTAGTGACAGACGTGGACGGACAGACCTTCGAGGTCGGCCAGTAGTGAGCGGTTATACGCGGCCCACAGTCCGAGCCCGGTGAGCGGCGCCATACCGTCGCGAAGAGCCAGCGACCAGGCGACCTCAGCGGGGTCTCGCACCACGAGAACCACGGCCACTCGATCGAGGAGAGCCTGTCGCCAGAGGGGCAACAGCAGCGATATGCGGGGATCCTTCAGCACGAAGTGGCGACTGGAGAACGTGGCGTCGAACGTGGCTCGCAACTCGCCGACCAACTGACGGGCTCCTACCTCGGTCGCCCACCCCGGCGCGAGCAGGGGCGGGATGTCCCATCGACCGCCGTAGTCGCGCAAGATTCGCTCATCGAGCGCGGCTATTGACTCGACCTCAAAGTATCCCTCGGGATTGCCCACGTCGGCTCGCATGAGGCCGTCGGATGATCCCGGGTCCAGACCGAGTGCGCCGAGCACGCTCGCCAGCGCGGAGGTCCCGGAGCGATGCATGCCAAGAACGAGGATTCCCACGCCAGCAAACTAGTGCAGCCGCGTCGCACACGGCCCTTCAGTCGCGTGATCCACGCCGACGTCGTGCTTGCACGTATCGCGACGACGCGCGCCGATTCTCCAGCATCGCTAATCCACGACTGTTGCCAGGGTGCTCGACGACGTGGCGTCGAGGCGAGCTGACCGTGCAGTGCGGTGGTTCGCGCCGGCAACTGACCACCGGCCTCGCCTCGCTCTGGATACGCGACGCCGTACTGTTGAATCGATCCAACGTGTCTTGTCTGGGACCAACTCGAGAAAGGTAGTCCCGCGTCAGTGGCCGAAGTCTGGACCGAGCGCGTAGCGAGGCCCGCCACCGTCGTCGGGACGTCGATATCGTGGGCAGCGAAACGGCGGCGTCGAAATTGGGGACGGAATCGTCCACCCTCGCCCCGCGATGACGATGTCGTTCAGCGAGTGGCCCAGCCGGCGGGGCATCGGGGATTGGTACCGGTCCGTCGAAGCCGCTGGCGTCCGTGGGTGCACGTGAGTGTGAAGATCGGCGGAGCCACGAATCTGATGGCGGTCGCCGACGGACCGGTGGCGTTGACCGCGGTGATGGCGATCGCGTAGCGAATACCGAGCCGTCGGCCGCTAAACCGGCAGCTAGTCGAGGTTGTCGAGACGGGCGCCGACGCGGGCATCGAGTGCCCGTAGAGCAGTTGACACTGGTAGGACGTTGCGCCGACGACGCTCGTCCACGTCACGGTGATCGTCTGCGAGCGGTGCTTCGACACGACCGTCACGAACGACGCGGCGGATACGAACGTTGGCGCGACCGGCGCGACCGGCTGCAGGACGTTGTCGTACGTCGAGACGAAGGCTTGGGCGTGATTCGCGGCGTCGGTGTAGGTTCCACCAGCCACACAGAATCCACTGGGCACGCAGATCACCGAGTGGACGGCGGCGTCACCGCCGAGGTTCAGCGCCGACGCGAGCGTCTGATCGGCCCAGGTCGACCCGTCGTACACCGACACGAGGGCCCGTATGCCCGTTGCGTCCGTATAGTCGCCGCCGGCTACGCAGTAAGACGACGATACGCAACTCACGGTGTTCGTCTGCGCGGCCCCGCCGAGGTTCAGTGCCGACGCGAGCGTCTGATCGGCCCAGGTCGACCCGTCGTACACCGACACGAAGGCCTGGGACATGCCCGACGCGTCGGTGTACTGACCCCCGGCGACGCAGAACGTCGACGACACGCAGCTCAGCGAGTTCACCTGAGCCAGCCCACCGCCGTTGAGGGCCGCGCCAATCTCAAGATCGCTCCACGACGATCCGTTGAAGCGCGACACGAAGGCCTGGTAGCCGCCCGACGCGTCCGAATACTCACCCCCGGCAACGCAGAACGTCGGCGACACGCAACTCACTGCGTTCGTGGCGGCACCGTGACCGAGGTTTAGCGTCGCAGCGACTTCGAGATCGCTCCACGACGATCCGTTGAACCGCGACACGAAGGCCTGATAGCCGCCCGATGCGTCGGTGTACTGGCCACCGGCGACGCAGAACGTCGATGATACGCAACTGAGTGAAGTCACCTGGGCCGAACTGCCGAGGTTTAGCGTCGCAGCGACTTCGAGATCGCTCCACGACGACCCGTTGAACCGCGACACGAAGGCCTGATAGCCGCCCGACGCGTCGGTGTACTGGCCACCGGCGACGCAGAACGTCGTCGACACGCAACTCACCGAGTTCACCTGGGCGAGTCCACCTACGTTGAGCGCCGCGCCGACGGGCTGGTCGGTCCACGATGAACCGTCGTAGATCGAAACGAACGCTTGTGCCCCCGATCCGTTTGTGTAGGTGCCGCCCGCCACGCAGAACGACGACGAGACGCAACTAGTCGATAGGACGTGGGCGTTGTCGCCAAGGTTAAGCTGTTGGGCCAACGTTTGGTTGGACCATGACGCACTGAAATCACGGGGGAACGCGCTCACCGAATCCGCGACACCTCCGGTGGCGTTCATCGCCGATTCGACGACCTGAACGTGCCCGTGGTACGCGACGCGCAATCCTGCTGCATTTGCCCCCGATACGCCCACCAGCTCGACGACACTGCTGGCAACGAGCGCGACGGTGCTTAATCGCCGGGTGAACATTCCAGTGCGCATGGAGACCCCCGACCCATTTGGCAAGGATGAACTCGTATGTCCATCATCGCAGATGGGGCCACCGGGTAGTGACGAATCGCTACTCGCGCGCTGGTGGAGCGTCCGGAACTCGATGAAGCAGGTTTCGGCCTTCAGGGGCCATTTAGGTTGATGAGCACGCTTTAGGCGCCTCAAGCCACGATTTAGCTTGCCGCGCTGTCCGCAGACGCGTAAGCAGGCGGATGGTTCATCTGGCGCTGAACTGGCACCACAAAGAGCCTTACTGACGATAGGCCCGAGCGGGTGGTTGCGCGGCGCCTCATTCCATCGTGCCCTGTGTTGGCCCGAGCGACCGCGGCACTGTGTAAGAAAGGACGGGCCTCCAGACGTAAAGAGTGTGATGAGACGGACATCGCTACGCGGCGACGAGAGATTCGAGCTGTTCTTCAAGGAGCACTTCAGTCGCGTTCGTGCTTACGTCGCTCGACGTGTCTCTCCCAATCTCGTAGACGACGTGACTCTCGCGGCCTTCGTAGTGGCGTGGCGCAAGTTCGATACGACCGTCGAGCCCACTCTCGCGTGGGTGCTTCGCATCGCCAGCCTCGAGTTGCGCAACGGCGCTCGGCGCGAGAGGAGGCTGGCGACCATCGCTCCGGGCTGGTTGGAGCCAGCGGCTGGTGAGGTCGAGGTGATCGACGTCGAGCCACTCCGTGAAGCCTTCGCGGCACTCGCCGAGTCCGACCAGGAAGTCCTGCGACTCGTTCACTGGGACCAGCTGAGTCGCGACGAGGTGGCGGTGATCCTCGGTGTGAGTGTCAACGCGGCCAACGTGCGCTACCACCGGGCCAAGGCCCGCTTAGAGAGCCGTCTCGCACTGGGCGAGATGCTGACCAATACGGAGGTTCACCAATGAGTTCAGACCCGATGACCTTGTTCGCCGCCCTCGACCCGGCGGCGCACGTTCCCCCGCGTGACTCTGCCGCGGCCTGGAACGACCTTCTGGCTGAGCTTGAGGTCGACGTTCCTCGTAGGTCGCGGCGCCGTGTCCGCAGTCTCGTTGCCGCGAGCACCCTCGGGCTCGTCGGTGGTGCGGTCGCGCTCGTCGCCGGCACCCTGACCGTGGCTCCACTCTCAGCCGCCGCGGCGACTCTCCAGCACGCTGCGCGTCTTGATGCTCGTGCCGCGACGTTGCCGGCCCTTCAGCCGGGCCAGACGCTGAACCAGGTGGAGAGCGTCTCAATGGCCTGCGAGTTCTCGAGCCCGTCGGTGGGCAGCGCACCGGCTCTCACCTACGTGTCGGCTGGCAGCGTCTCGAGCTCGACCGATGCGGCTGGCGTGAGCTCGGTCACCATCTCGCCCAGCGCCGTCGGGACCAACGGTGGGCACTTCGCTACTCCCGGCGACGAGGCGCGCTGGGTTGCGGCCGGCCGGCCGTTCATCCCGTGCGCACTGGGTGATGGTGCTAATCAGCTCATCGGCAACGCAGCGAACGTGAACCAGGGCTCGTCTTACGGGGGCTTCGCGGCAACGGTCTCAGGCTACGGCGGTCTCGGCTACACCCTCGCCGCGAGCACCACCACCATTGAGAACCTCGTGAATCGGGTGAACGCTCTTCCGAGCGACCCCGCCCAACTGGCCTCGATGCTCGCTGCTGGCGAGATCTCTCCGGATGGGACCACCACCAACACCCCTCACGCCTGCCCTCTCGCTCCGAACGCCCCGACGACTGGCTGCGACGCTACTCAGCAGGTCCAGATCGTCGCTCAGCTCCTCCAACTTCCTGATGCGTCGGCCAAGTTGGGCGCCGCGCTCTACCAGGTGGCCGCGACCCTTCCGGGCTCGCAACTGCTGGGCACCGTGACGACCCCCTTGGGCGTGTCAGGCACCGCCGTGATGGTGCCACTGGGGGGAACCAATGAGACCCTGGAGCTCGTCATCGACCCCGCTACTGGTGCGCTTCTGGAGTGCGTGGCCTCAGCAGGAGGGACGCCGATGGCCACCGTCAGCTACGGACCACTTACGGTCTCCGGACCAACTGGGTCGTGAGCTGACGCCGCGGGCGCCTCGGACGGAACTACAAGACCCGCATCGCCGGCAGGTCCGAGTCACTCGGGTTGGGGTGCGGGCGGATCGAAGGGCGACGGCCCTTCGGCCGCCCACCACTGCTCGGTGATTTTTTCGGTCTCAGCTCGAGCGGTTTCGATGTCCATCCCGGTCAGAATGGCGTTGCGCTCGGCGATGAGGTCGTTGGCCTCAGCGCGAAGGGGTTCGGCCTCGTCGATCAGCGTCTTGATGACCTAGTCGTTGACGAGGAACCAATGGTTGGCCTGTGCGCGAACGACGTCGCGCAAGACGACATCCTCGTGGGTCTCGAGGTAGGCACCCTTCTCGGACTTCCAGTCGAAGTTCTCGTCGAGCATCGACGAGGAAGAGAGGACCACCGTGTGGGTCACCGACGTCGTCTGGCCCTGGTCCATCGTGAAGTGCGACCGGTGGCCCTGAACCAGGGTCAGGCGACCAGCGTGCTGGGAGTAGCGGCGCAAGTCCCTGACGATGTCGACCTCGACCGGGCCGCTCATCTTGAGCCTCGTGAACTCGGCGTCAGCTTTGTCCTTGACCCCGCCGTGGCGCTCCAGCCGATGCGTCCAGGCGGCCTTGGCGCACTCGGCCACGGTGTAGGCGCTCGTGACGAAGTTGTGGAGGCGGCGGGAGAGCTCTGAGTTGTAGCGCTCGGCGACAATCGAGCGCTCGACGTTCTGGGTGAGCTCGTGACTGAGCCGCCAGTCACGTGAGGGTGCGTCGATGAGTGCGAGCAGCTCCATCTGGTTCCCGTTGAACACGTCGCGCAGGCAATCGATGAGGGCGGCCACATCTCGAGCGATGAGGTTGTAGGGGTGCTGGTAGATGCGCTGTTCCGCATCACGTAGGGCGCGCAGGTGCTCCTCCTGTTCAGCGCGCAGCTGCTCCCAGAACTCTGGGGGCGGTCCCTGCGTTTCGGTGTGCTCGTTCAACGCTCCTCCTCGTTCACCTGACCGTGCTACGCACCGACATGAACGCCGGCGGCGTGCCCACACTCACACGATGCACCGCACGGTAAGCCAAATCGTGACTCAGGGCGCCTGAATCGTGTCGATCAACCGAAAAGGCACCTGAACGCCGAAACCTAGATGGTCACCTTCGTCACAACCGCGATTCACGAGGAGTTCCGCCGCACCGGTCGCCGGTAGCGCGTTCGTCGTAAGGCCCGGGGCATCCACCACTCGCACACCTCACCCGATGAAGATGAGAGGCGTGCGATCTCTGTGTCGGGAGAGAGGTCTCGGACTTCTGGTGCGGTCCGCCGCACCTCATCGAGTCTAAATCAGCGGTTTCAGGCCGTTTCCAGGCTCCATCAACCTAAAAGGCCCCTGAACGCCGAAACCTGATGAAGCAACGTATGTTCCCGGCGGTGCCCCCGGCAGGATTCGAACCTGCGCACATGGCTTCGGAGGCCAATGCTCTATCCCCTGAGCTACGAGGGCGCCACGTCAGCCTACCTCTCTTGTCTCGCTGCTCGACCGAGCGTCACTAGTGTTCGCGTATGGCCGAGCCAATCGACGTCTCACTCTTGCCAGATGGCGCGATACTGCTCGATGATGACGTCGTCGTTGGCGGCGTGTCGCTTCGCGCGCTCGCCGACGAATTCGCGACGCCCCTCTTCGTGTACGACGAGGGGACGCTGCGGGCACGTTGCGCGGAGGCGGCCGCGGCCTTTGACCCGGGTGTTGCCTTCGCGTCGAAGTCCTTTCTCTGTGCGACGATGGCTCGCCTCGCCCACGACGAGGGGCTGTACGTGGACGTCTCGACGGGGGGCGAGCTCGATATCGCGCTGCGCGCCGGGGTGCCGGGCTCGCGAATTGTGCTGCACGGAAACAACAAGTCAGTCGACGAGCTGGCGCGCGCCATCGAGGTCGGCGTGCATCGGGTGGTCGTCGACAACTTCGACGAGATCGGGCGACTCGGGTCGCTCGTCGGTCGCCGTAGTCACGTCGACTGTCTCGTGCGCGTCACGCCCGGTGTCGAAGCGCACACCCACGAGTTCATCCGAACTGGCCAAGAGGACTCCAAGTTCGGGTTCTCGATTGCCGCGGGCGACGCTCGGCGAGCGCTCGAACTGCTCAACGCGACGCCGGGCCTGCGTGTGCACGGCGTTCACTCGCACATCGGTTCCCAGATCTTCGAGCTCGACGGCTATCGCGAGGCGATGGCGGTGGTGGCCGACTTCATCCGGGATGACGACTTCGACGAGTTGTGCGTCGGCGGGGGACTCGGCGTGCCCTACGTTGCGGGCGAGCGAGCGCCGTCGATCGCGCAGTGGGCGGCGGGACTTCGCGAGAGCGCGCGGCGCAGCGGGGTCGACCCGTCCGTGCGACTGACCGCCGAGCCAGGTCGGGCGATCGTTGCCCAAGCCGCGCTGACCCTCTACCGCGTAGGTGCGCGCAAGGCGCTCGATCGGCGAACCTACCTCGCCGTTGACGGCGGGATGAGCGACAATCCCCGTCCGGTGCTCTACGGCTCGGGTTACGAGGCCTTCGACGTCGCGCGCAGCACGCAGCCGCGTCCCCAGCCGATTCGCCTGGTCGGCAAGCACTGCGAGAGCGGCGACGTCATCATCGACGAGGCCTGGCTGCCCACCGAGACGGGAGTCGGTGATCTCGTAGCGACGCCGGTGACCGGCGCGTACGGCTACTCGATGGCCTCGAACTACAACCGCGTGCCGCGCCCGGCCGTCGTGTTCGTCAGTGACGGGCGCGCGCGGGTGGTGCTTCGCCGCGAGACCTTCGACGACCTCGCCCGCCTCGAACCGTAGCGAGCGCTGAGTCCGCACCGGTTAGCCTGGACCGATGACCACCCCGGTGATCCGCGTCGGCGTGATCGGCGCCGGCTTCGTCGGCTCGGCGCTGCTCGACCTGTTGCTCGACCCGTCTCGGCGCGACGCCCTCGAAGACGCGGCTACGGCCTCCCTGGAGGTCGTGGGCGTGGCCGTGCGCGACGTCACCAAGGTCCGGCCGGGGATTCCCCGTGCGCTACTCACCGACGACGCCGCCGGGCTCGCGTCCTCGGGCGACCTCGACGTGCTCGTGGAAGTGGCCGGCGGGCTCGATCCGGCGCGCACCTACATCGAGTCGGCGCTGGCGCGAGGCGTGTCGGTCGTGACCGCGAACAAGGCCTTGATGGCCGAGCGCGGCACGGCGCTCGCGCGCCTCGGTCACCGGCACGGCGCCGATCTCTTCTACGAAGCCGCGGTCGGTGGCGCCGTGCCGATCCTGCGCGCGCTGCGCACGTCGCTCGCCGGCGAGCGCATCGAGCGCGTGATGGGCATCGTGAACGGCACGACCAACTTCATCTTGACCCAGATGACCGAGCAGGGGTCGGACTACCAGTCAGCACTCGCCGAGGCGCAGGCCCGCGGCTACGCCGAGGCCGACCCCACCGCTGACGTGGAGGGCTTTGACGCGGCCTCTAAGGTGCTCATCCTGGCTTCGCTGGCCTTTGGGACCGAGCTGCGCGACGAGCAGATCTCGCGCGTGGGCATCTCGGGCATTCGCGCGGTCGACGTCGAGTTCGCGCGCCGCTCGGGCTACGTGATCAAGCTGCTCGGGGTGGCCGAACGGGTCGGCGAACACGGCCTCTCGCGGCGGGTCCATCCAGCGATGGTGCCAGTGGGCCACCCGCTCGCCGCCGTCCACGGCGCGATGAACGCCGTCTTCGTCGAGGGCGCGGTCAGTGGACCGCTCATGTGGCTCGGCCAGGGCGCCGGCGGTGCGCCCACCGCGACCGCCGTGCTCGGCGACGTGCTCGACGCGGCGCGCAACCGCGTGAGCGGGCGCCACGACGTCCCCTTCATGGTCGACGACACGCTGCAGCGGGTTCCGGCGGGCGAACTCGCGAGCGTCTTCTACCTCAGTCTCGACGTGGCCGACCAGCCGGGCGTGCTCGCCGCGGTCGCTTCGGTCTTTGGGCGCCACCGCGTCTCAATCCAGTCGATGGAGCAGTCCGGCGTGGGTGACGAGGCGCGGCTCTCGTTCGTCACCCACCGGGCACTGACCCGAGACGTCGACGCGACTATCGAGGAGCTGGCGACGCTCGAGTCAGTGGACTCCATCGGCGCGTGCCTGCGCGTGATTGACGGAGGGGACGAATGACCGGCTGGCGGGGTCTGCTCAACGAGTACGCGGCGTGGTTCAACCTCGACGGGGTGACCGAGGTAGTCACGCTGCACGAGGGCAATACCCCGCTCATCCGAGCCGATCGGCTCTCCGAACGTCTCGGTGCGAACGTGTGGCTGAAGTTCGAGGGGCTCAATCCGTCGGGCTCGTTCAAGGATCGCGGTATGACCATGGCGATTACTAAGGCCAAGGCCAACGGCGCTGCGACGGTGATCTGCGGATCAACGGGCAACACGTCCGCCGCCGCAGCCGCCTACGCGGCGAAGGCCGCAATGGAGTGCGTCGTGCTCGTTCCCGAAGGCAAGATCGCGCTCGGCAAGTTGGCCCAGGCCATGGTGTACGGCGCGAAGATCTTCCAGATCCGCGGCAACTTCGACCAGGCTCTCGACCTCGCGCGCGAGCTCACCCAGCACATGCCCATCACGATCGTGAACTCGATCAACCCCGACCGCATCGAAGGACAAAAGACCGGCGCCTTCGAGATCGTCGACGTGCTCGGCGAGGCACCCGACATCCTGTCGATCCCGGTCGGCAACGCCGGCAACATCACCGCGTACTGGCGGGGCTTCACGCAGTACCACGAGGCGGGGCGCGCGGCGAACCTGCCGCGGATGTGGGGATTCCAGGCCGCCGGGGCGGCGCCGATCGTGCTCGGCCACCCCGTCGCCAACCCCGAGACCATCGCCACCGCGATACGAATCGGCAACCCGGCGAGCTGGGTGCCCGCCCTCGAAGTCGTTCACGAATCCCTCGGCGACATTCGTGCCGTGACCGACGAGGAGATCCTCGACGCCTACCACTACGTGGCGCGCCACGAGTCGATCTTCTGTGAGCCAGCGTCCGCGGCATCAGTGGCCGGCGTCATCAAGTACGGCGTACCCGAGGGTTCAACGGTGGTGTGCGTGTTAACCGGCAACGGCCTGAAGGATCCCGATACGGCCCTGTCGACGAGTTCGAACCCGCCGGTCGTGGACGCGACGCTGCCCGCGCTGCTCGACGCCTTGGACTGACCGACTAGAGCCTTGACGCACTGTCGAGTGGCGCGTCGGCTACACTGGAGTTGTCGCCCGCGACCGGCCAATCACGCCGACGTGGGGAACTCTCTCCGGGGCGGCGTTCTTCGTACGTTCTGCGCCGACCCAGTTTGTGTCGGCGAGAAAGGACTTTCATGGCTATCAAGCCCTCCCCGGATCGTTCGGACCTCGAGTCCAAAACCCGCGACGATCTGCAAACCATCGCGAAGGTGAAGGGCGTCGATCCCGGCGCCCGAGCGACTAAGGCGGCCCTGATCGACGCGATCATGGGGAGCGACATGCCGGTTGACGCCGCGCCGACCTCGCGCGCGGTGCGCTCGCGGCGCACCGTGGCGACGCCGGTCGACGATTTCGAGTCACTGTTGGGCGAGTTCGCGAGCGACATCGCGCCGGCCGCCGCCGACACCGCGTCGGCCGCGTCGCCGTCGGTGGCGGAGTCATCGGTGGCGGCCGCGTCGGCGCCGTCGGCGCTGGAGCCGAGCCCCACGCATCAGTCCGAACTGGCGCCGTCGGCCCGTGTCGCGCGGCCCGAACGACAGGAACGACCCGAACGCCAGGACCGTTCGCGCGACTTCGCCAACGAACCTAACGCGCGCAACCGTCGCAACCGTCGTAATCGCAATGGCCGTGAACGCTTCCCGACCGAGGTCATGCCCGGGGCGGACCAGCCCTACGCGGGTGAGCTCTTGGACATCGAGGGCTTGCTTGACCTGCGCGATGACGGGTACGGCTTCTTGCGCTCGCGGGGCTATCACCCGTCGCCCCAGGACGTCTACGTGTCCATCAACCAAGTCCGCCGCTACGGGTTGCGCAAGGGCGACACGATCACTGGCGGCTTCCGGCCGGCCGCGTCGAACGAGAAGTATCCGGCGCTGCTGCGAGTGGACACGGTTGCCGGCTTTGATCCCGAGGTCGCCAAGCTGCGTCCGCGCTTCGAGGATCTCACGCCGCTCTTTCCTGACGAGAAGCTCAAGCTCGAGACCAACGAGGGCAAGCTCGACCTCACGCCGCGCATCGTCGACTTGATCGCCCCGATTGGCAAGGGCCAGCGCGGGCTCATCGTCTCACCGCCCAAGGCCGGCAAGACCACGGTCATGAAGCAGATCGCGCAGTCGATCGAGACGAATAACCCCGAGGTTCACCTGATGGTGCTGCTGGTGGACGAGCGGCCCGAAGAGGTCACCGACATTCGTCGCAGCGTGCGCGGGGAGGTCATCTCGTCGACGTTCGACCGACCGGCCGAAGAGCACACGCACGTCGCCGAGCTCGCGATCGAGCGAGCCAAGCGTTTGGTGGAGCAGGGCCGCGACGTGGTGATCATCCTCGACGGCATCACCCGGCTCGCGCGCGCGTACAACCTGGCCGCGCCGGCGACGGGGCGGATCATGTCCGGTGGCGTCGACTCCGGTGCTCTCTACCCGCCCAAGAAGTTCTTCGGAGCGGCACGGAACATTGAAGAAGGTGGCTCGCTGACGATTCTCGCCTCGGCCCTGGTCGAGACGGGATCGAAGATGGACGAGGTCATCTTCGAGGAGTTCAAGGGAACCGGCAACATGGAGCTGCGTCTGGACCGGCGCCTGGCCGAGCGACGCCTCTACCCCGCGATCGACGTCAACGGCTCGTCGACGCGCCACGAGGAGCTGCTCTTTGACCGCGAGGCCCTGCCCCAGGTCTGGAAGCTCCGTCGGGTGCTGAACGGCCTCGCGAGCGAGGGCCGCGAGGCGGCCGGCTTGGAGCTGCTCATCGACAAGCTGAAGTCCACGCGATCCAACGGCGAGTTCCTCGCCGAGATCGGCCGGGGCCCGGCACCAACGAGCTGACTTTCCGCTACACTTTTCCCTCGCACGAAGGAGTTCCATGAAGACCGACATTCACCCCGCCTACGTTGACTGCACGGTGACGTGCTCGTGCGGCAACACCTTCGAGACGCGCTCGACGAAGCCGGTGATGAGCGTGGAGCTCTGCAACGCGTGCCACCCCTTCTTCACCGGCAAGCAGAAGCTCGTCGACACCGGTGGACGGGTCGAGCGCTTCCAGCGTCGCTACGCCCAGAAGACTTCGAAGGCGCGCGCTCCGAAGGCGTAAGCCATCGGACGACCGCCGTGCGCTCGCTCGACGAGACCCTCGACGCCTTAGCCGGCGAACTTCGCCTGGTGGAGGCGGCCCTCGCCGATCCCGACGTCGCCCGGGACCTCGGCCGTCTGCGCGACCTCTCGCGGCGTCACAAGGAGCTCGCCGAGATCAACGCCGCGTGGGTGCGCTTGCGCCGCGCGCGTGAAGACGCCGCGACCGCACGCGAGATGTTCAACGAGTCAGTCGGCGACGACCGCGAGCTGTGGCGCGACGAGGTGAATAGCGCTGAGGCGACGATCACTGACCTTGAGGCGACGATCGAGACACTGCTACTGCCCCACGATCCCAACGAAGGCCGCAACGTCATCATCGAGATTCGGGGCGCCGAGGGTGGCGAGGAGGCGAACCTCTTTGCCGCGGACCTCGCGCAGATGTACCGCCGCTACGCCGCGCTGCGGAACTGGAAGCTCGAGGTCGTCGAGGAGCGAGAGTCCGAGCAGGGGGGCCTCGACGAGGCGATCTACCTCGTCAAGGGGGACGACGCGTGGGCCCGCCTCGAACACGAGGCCGGCGTCCACCGGGTCCAGCGCGTCCCGGTCACCGAGGCCAAGGGGCGCGTGCACACGTCGTCGGCGACGGTGTCCGTCTTGCCCGAGGCCGAAGAGGTCGACGTCGACCTGGACCCGAACGACCTCAAGGTCGACGTGTACCGGTCGTCGGGACCCGGGGGGCAAAGTGTGAACACGACCGACTCCGCGGTGCGGATCACCCACCTGCCGAGCGGGATCGTGGTGTCCATGCAGGACGAGAAGAGCCAGATCCAGAATCGGGCCAAGGCGATGATCGTCCTGCGTTCGCGACTGCTGAAGGCCGCCCAGGACGCCCAGGCGAACGAGCTCGGCGACCTCAAGCGATCCCAGCTGGGCGGCGGCGGACGCAGCGAGAAGATCCGCACGTACAACTTCAAGGAGAACCGGGTCACCGACCACCGCATCAACCTGACGACGTACACGCTCGACGCCGTGCTGAACGGCGACCTCGACACCTACGTCGACGCCCTGCTCGCCGACAAGCGAGCTCGACAACTGGCCGAGAGCGGTGAGCGCTAACGCGCCCAGCGCCGACGCGCTCGTCGCGGCCGGTCTCGAGCGGCGCGAGGCCCGCTGGCTGATCGAGGCGATCGACGACCCCGAGGCGCTCGCCGCGGCCGTCGCGCGCCGACTGGCCGGCGAGCCCCTGCAGTACGTGATCGGGCACTGGCCCTTTCGCGGCTTGGAGTTGGACGTCGACGAGCGAGCGCTGATTCCGCGTCCCGAGACCGAGGAGCTGGTCGATCGGGCCCTGGCCGCCGTTGCCACCACTACCGCGCCCACGATCGCCGACCTGGGGTGCGGGAGCGGCGCGATCGGGTTCGCCCTGCTGCACGAGCTCTACGAGCGAGGGGTCACCGCGTCGCTCGTCGCGCTCGACCGGTCGGCCGCGTGCCTCGACTTGGCTCGTCAGAACGCGCGCCGGCTCGGTCTGCGCGCGGTGAGTTTCGTCGAGGGTTCGTGGTACGAAGGGCTCGACCGGTCTTTGGCCGGACGGTTCGACCTCATCGTCGCGAACCCGCCCTACGTCGGCTTGGCCGAGTACGACGAGCTCGACGCCGTGGTTCGCCGCGAGCCGCGGGGCGCGCTCGTCGCCCCCGACGCCGACGGCGTCAGCGGCTTCGCCGATCTCGCCACGGTGATCGCCGGCGCGACGCCGTGGCTCGCTCCCGGCGGGGCACTCGTCGTCGAGCACGGTCATCGCCAGCGCGACGCCGCGCGCCGTGCCGCGATCGCGGCGGGGCTCGTTGGCGTCGAGGTCTTCGACGACCTCGCCGGCCATCCCCGCGTGCTGGTCGCGAGACGGCCGTGACCCGTCTCGATCGCGATCAGGCGGTTGCCTCGCTGCGCCGCGGCGACGTCGTCGCGCTGCCGAGCGACACGGTCTACGGCGTCGGGGCCTCCCTCGCGCACCCCGCGGCCGTCGCCCGACTCTTCACCCTGAAGGGGCGCCCGACCACGGTGGCCCTGCCGGTGATCGTCGCCGGTGCGGCGGACGTGGCGGCGCTCGGCGTCAACTGGACGGACCGCGCGGTCCGGCTGGCCGACGCCTTCTGGCCGGGGGCACTGACGATCGTCGTCGACGCGCCCCGTGACCTCGCACGCGTGGTCGGCTCGCAGGGCGGGGTTGGCCTGCGCCTGCCCGACGACGACGTGCTGGTCGACGTGGTTCGTCGGGTCGGGCCGATCGCGCTCACGAGCGCCAATCGGCACGGCGAGCCCCCGTGCACGAGCGCGGACGCGGTCCTTGAGTCCTTCGCCGAGTCGCGCGATCTGGCCGGCGTGCTCGACGCCGGCGTGCGCCACGCGGTGGTCTCGAGCGTCGTCGACGTCACCGAGCCGACCTGGCGCCTCGTGCGCGCGGGCGCGGTATCGGTTGACGAGCTGGTCGCGGTGCTCGGCTCGCTGGCGTAACTACGCGTCGAGCTCGCGGACCCACGCGGGGGAGCGCTTCTCCAGAAAGGCCGTCATGCCTTCGCGCGCGGCGGCGCTCGCGAAGAGTTGCGTTGACAGCTCCGACGTCCAGGCGAAGGCCGCGTCGTCGTCGAGCGTTGGCACGACGGTCATGAGACGCTTGATGGCCGCGATGGCGCCCGGCTCGCCGAGCAGCAGGTCGTTGACGACCGCGCGAACGGCGTCGTCGAGCTCGTCACGCGCCACGACGTGGTTGACGAGTCCGAGCTCGGCTGCCCGGGCGGCGTCGAATCGTGCGCCGCGCAAGAAGGCCTCGCGAGCGTCGCCGAGGCGCATCGTGGGCAGGCAGACGACGGCGATCATCGCGGGCGCGAGGCCGAGGCGGACCTCGCTGAAGCCAAAGGTCGCGTCGGCGGCGGCGATCGAGACGTCCGTGACGGCGGCCAGTCCCACGCCGCCGGCGACGCAGTGGCCGGCGATGCGACCCACGAAGGGCTTGGGCGACCGGCGGATTCGTTGGAGCAGCTCGACGAGTCCCGCCGGTGCTCGCCGGGTTCCCTCAGCGTCGCGCTGTTCCACGAGGTTGGCGCCGGCACAGAACGTGTTCCCGCGGTTGGTGAGCACGATGACGCGTACCCGGGGATCGGCCTCGGCGCCGTCGATCGCGTCGAGCAGCTCGCTGAGCATCGCCGCACTGAGCGCGTTGCGCCGCGCGTCGTCGGCGAGCGTGATCGTGCAGACGCGCCGGTCGACGAGGGACTCGACGAGACTCACGACGCGCCTCGCGGCGGTGGGCCGAGGGTGGGGCCGCCCGCGAAGGCCTGGGCGCGCACGAGCCAGTGTCGACCGAGCTCGCCGGCGACGAGCGACGTATCGTCCAGGTGGCGACGCTGGGTCACGACGAGGCAGAACTCCTCGGCCGAGCCGCTCACCGCCTCGGCGCCGTCGGCGCCCCAGGTCCACTCGGCGCCCGTCGGCGAGCGCAGCACGACTCGAACGTCACCGGGTGGCGGCGTCTCGCCACGCACCGCGTACGACCAGTCTCGCGTGAGCACGCCGAGGCGCGCCACGTGCGCCAAGCGATCGGACGCGGGGAGGTGCGCGCCGAGGGCGTCCGCGACGTCGGTCCCGTGGGCCCACGTCTCCATCAGGCGAGCGCTCAGGAAAGACCGCGGGCTCATGGACGGTCCGTACCACGCCAGGCGAGGTTCCGGATCGAGGCTCCGGGCGGCGTCGGCGAGCGCGGCTCGCCGAGCTCGCCAGCCGGCGAGCACGTCACGGGGGCGCTGGGCACGCCACCAGCCGAGAGTCACCTCGTCGAGGTCGCGCTCGCCCAGGGCTTCGGCGAGGGCCGTGACCGAGCGCGCGAAGGCCGGCGGATCGAGGATCGCGACGGTCGCGGCCTCGTCGAAGTACGCGAGGTGCCCGATCTGGTCGGCGATACTCCAGCCCGCGGCGGGCGTCGCTCGGCGCCAGTCGGCTTCGTCGAGAGGCGCGACCAGCGCGTCGAGTGACGCGTGCTCCGCCGCGAGGTCCACCGCGAGGCGCGCCAGCTCATCGGACGTGGTCACAACTCGAGCAGGTCGATGGGCACGTCGACGACGCGGCTGCGCAGCCACTCGCCAAGTCCCTTGGCCTGCTTGTCCAACCGGCTCGACGCGGCAACCCCCTCTTCGAGCAAGTCGTGGATGAGGAAGTTGAGCGCTCGCAGGTTCGCGAAGCGGTGCCGCTCGATGACCAGCGAACTCGTCTCGGGCAGTAGTTCGCGCAGTCGCTCGGTGGTGAGCGTGTAGTCGAGCCACGCCCAGGCGCGGTCGCTGCGCGCGAAGACGCCGAGGTTGGCGTGCCCCCCCTTGTCACCCGATCGGGTCCCGACGACCCGGCCGAGGGGAGCGGGCCGGGTCGGCCCCGGCGGCGGCGTCGGGGGCGGGGGTGGGAGCGGGGCGACCCCGACGAGACCCGCGCCCGGTGGGGCGACGGAGTCCACGACGGAGGTCGCTCCGCCGAGGGTCGTGACGTACTGGGGAACGTCGGCCGCCGCCACGCGAGCCGGTCGGTAGACGCCGAAGGGTGATCCGGCCCCCGGCGCCGTCCCGACGTTGAAGAAGCCGGGAATCGTCGCCAGCGCGATCTCAACGGCGGCGTTGGCGACGGCGCGACCCACCTTTCGCTCGTCGTGGTCGCGAAGCGTGATGTGCCACAGCGCGACGGCCTCGTCGTTGGTGGCGGGATTCGCCTTGTCGGTGCGCGATAGCCGCGTGGTGACGCGCTCGAACTCCTCGCGTCGGTAGGGGCACGCGTCCCAGAAAGCCGCCTCGACGAGATCGGCCTTGGCCTCGATGTCGAGTCCGGTGAGCGCCACGTGCAGGTCCTGACGGTACCCGCCCAGCTCGTTGGTCGCCACCTTCAAGGTGTCCGGCGGCGGCTCGCCGCGCACGCCGCTGATGCGGACTCGATCCAGCCCGACGGACTCGAGCTCGATGGTGTCAAAGCGAGCCGTCACGTCGGGCCCGACGTAGCGCGCGCCGCCGATTTCGTAGAGCAGCTGCGAGGTGACCGTGCCCACGGACACCTCGCCGTCGGTCCCGTCGTGTTTGCCAACGACGCACGAGCCGTCCTCGGCGACCTCGACCCAGGGGAAGCCGACGTGGGTCATCGCGGGCACCTCGGTGAAGAACGAGTAGTTCCCACCGGTCACCTGGGCGCCGCACTCGATGACGTGGCCGGCGACCACGGCGCCGGCCAGCGCGTCCCAGTTGTCGCGGGCCCAGCCGTGGTGCCAGGCGGCCGGTCCGCAGACGACGGCGGCGTCGGTGACGCGGCCGGTGATCACGATGTCGGCGCCCGACGAGAGGGCGTCGACGATACCGAACGCGCCGAGGTAGGCGTTGGCGGTGAGCAGCGAGGCGACGTCAAATGGCTCGTCGGACTCAAAGTGGCGCAGCCCCCGACCGCTCGCGCGCAGGGCGTCGAGGCGATTGAGCAGGTCATCACCGTGCACGTACGCGATTCGCGGCGCCAGACCCAGGCGCTCGGCGACCTCGGCCACGGCCTCGGCGCAGTGGTCGGGGTCCAAGCCGCCGGCGTTGGAGACGACCCGGATCCCGCGGTCGAGACAGGTCCCCATCACCTGTTCCATCTGGGAGACGAAGCTGCGGGCGTAACCGCCGCCGGGTCGCTTCGCGCGGGTGCGCGCGAGAATCAGCATGGTCAGCTCGGCGAGCCAGTCACCGGTCAAGACGTCGATGGGACCCCCCTCCACCATCTCGCGCGCGGCCGACAGACGGTCGCCGTAGAAACCGGAACAGTTGGCTATGCGGATTGGGTCAGCCACGGCGCCTCAACTCTCGGCGGGCTCGTCGGCCTCGATAGCCAGCAGCTCGGCCCCGCCGTCGACCTGCTCGCCCGCGCGCACCAGTACCTCGGTGACCACACCGTCCACCGGCGCCGCGATCGGGTGCTCCATCTTCATCGCCTCGAGCACGACGAGCGTCGTGCCAGCCTTGACGCGTTGGCCGACCTGCGCGCGCAAGTCGATGACGACGCCGGGCATTGGTGCGACGAGGCCACCGACGACGGTCGCCGCGCTCGGCGGCGCGAAGCGCGCTACTCGTTCGAAGTCGACGGTGCCCGTGGGGACCTGGACGTAGAGGTGGGTCCGCGTCGCGGTGACTCGCGCGAGCCAGCGGCGCCCGTTGACCTCCACGTCGATGGCGTCGGGTCGCCACGCCACGACGCGGGCGCGGCCCGTGGGCAGCACGACCGTGCCGTCGCGCTCGACGTGGTAGTGCACCTCGATGGTTCGCTCGCCGTGTCGTAGATCGACGCGTTGATCGGGCAGTCGAGCGTTTCGCCACCCGCTCGGCAACGTGGCGAGAACCGGCGCGTCGTGGCGGTTTCGTTCGGCTAGCCACAGCGCCCCCGCTACCGCGGCGCTGCTGACGTCGTCGGCGTGACGGTGGAAGTCCGGGAGGTAGCGGTCGATGAAGTCGGTCGTCGTGTCGCCGGCGAGAAAGCCCGGGTGGCGAAGGGTGGCGACGAGGAAGTCACGGTTGGTCGTCACCCCGCCCAGGTGAAGGCGCTCCAGCGCGCGCGCCAGTGTCGAGGCGGCCTCGTCGCGCGTGGGTGCGTGGGCGATCACCTTGGCGAGCAACGAGTCAAAGGCGACGGTCACGACCGAGCCCGCCTCAACCCCCGACTCCCAGCGCACCGCAGGTTCGCGCGCGGGCTCAAAAGCCGCCAGCGTGCCGGTGGCCGGCAGAAAGCCGTTTACGGGATCCTCGGCGCAGAGCCGGACTTCGATGGCGCAGCCCCGGCGCGGGGTGTCAGCGGCGACGTCGAGCGCCCGTCCGTCAGCGATTCGAAACTGCTCGCGCACGAGGTCGACGCCGGTTACCGCCTCGGTCACCGGGTGTTCGACCTGGAGCCGGGTGTTGACCTCGAGGAAGTAGAAGGCTCGCGTGGCGTCGTCCACGAGAAACTCCACCGTGCCCGCGGACTGATAGCCAATCGCTCGCGCCAGCGCGAGCGCGGCGTCACCCATGGCCGCGCGCGTGACGTCGTCGACGGCGGTGGACGGCGACTCCTCCACGAGCTTTTGATGGCGCCGCTGGATGGAGCACTCGCGTTCGCCGAGGTGCACGAGCGTGCCGAAGCAGTCGCCGAGGATTTGAATCTCCACGTGGCGCGAGGCCGCGACGTAGCGCTCGAGAAAGACGCGGTCGTCGCCAAAGCCACCGAGCGCCTCGCGCCGCGCCGCGGCCACCGCGTCGCCCAACTGCTCGGGTTCGTTGACGAGGCGCATGCCCTTGCCCCCACCGCCGGCCACGGCCTTGACGAGAAGGGGAAAGCCCACGTCGCTCGCGTCGCTCGGATCGTCACTCGAGGCGAGTACCGGAACGCCGACGCTGCGCGCGAGCGCCTTGGCGGCTACCTTGTCGCCCATCGCCTCGATGGTCGCCGGCGGTGGCCCGACCCAGACCAACCCGGCGTTGGTGACGGCTCGGGCGAAATCGGCATTCTCGGAGAGAAAGCCATACCCGGGATGCACGGCGTCAGCCCCAGCGAGGCGCGCGGCGTCGAGAACGGCGGCGCCGTCGAGGTAGCTCGTCGCCAGGCGAATGGCGAGATCGGCGTCGGCGACGTAGGGGGCGTCGGCGTCGGCGTCGACGTAGACCGCGACCGCACGCAAGCCGAGAGACCGAGCACCGCGAATCACGCGACGAGCGATCTCGCCTCGGTTGGCGACCAAGACGGTCGACAGCGTCATAGGCGAAAAACCCCGTAACTTCTAGCCCCCTCGATGGGTCGGCTGCGCACCACCGACAGGCAGAGACCGAGTACGGTTCGCGTGTCGCGCGGGTCGATGATGCCGTCGTCGCTGACCGCGCCCGTCGCGGCGAGGGCCAGCGAGCCCTTCTCTTGTATCGCTTCGACCGCGGCGACGATCGTGGCGTCCTCCGCTTCGTCGAAAGGCTCGCCCTTGCGTTCGGCCTGGGCCCGCCGCACTTGGCTCATGACGCCGGCGATCTGCTTGGGCCCCATCACCGCGATCTTGGCCGTGGGCCACAGAAACGTGAACCGATTGCCGAAGGCCCGTCCGGACATGCCGTACGTGCCCGCACCGTACGACGAGCCGACGATCACGGTGAGATGGGGCACCGTCGAGTTCGCAACGGCGTTCAGCATCTGAGAGCCCTTCTTGATGATTCCTTCGGCCTCGGCCTCGCGGCCGACCATGTACCCCGTGACATTCTGGAGAAAGACGAGCGGGACGTCGATCTGGTTGCACAGCTGGATGAACTGGCCGGCCTTCTCCGCGGCTCGTGGGTAGATCACGCCGTTGTTGCCGAGGACGCCAACGGGGTAGCCGTGAATCGACGCCCAACCGCAGATCAGCGTCGGCCCGTAGCGGGCCTTGAACTCCTCGAAGCGCGAGCCGTCGACGACCCGTCCGATGATCTCGCGCACGTCGACGGGCTGGCGTAGGTCCCGGCTGACCAGGCCGAGCAGCTGGTCGGGGTCAAGGACCGGTTCGTCCACGTGCAGCGACGGCCCGGGGCCGCGCTTGCGCCAGTTGAGGTGTGAGACCACCTCGCGGCACAGTCGAATGGCGTCCATCTCGTCCTCGGCGAAGTAGTCGCCGAGTCCAGACACGTCGGTGTGCAGGGTCGCTCCGCCCAGCGTCTCGTCGTCGGTCTCCTCGCCGGTCGCCATCTTCACCAGCGGTGGGCCAGCGAGAAAAATCTTTGACTGGTCCTTCACCAGGATGTTGTAGTCCGAGAGCCCTGGTTGATACGCCCCACCCGCCGTGGAGGAGCCAAAGACGACGCTGATCGTGGGCACGCGCATCTTGGACAGCTCGATCAGGTCGTAGAAGAAGCGTCCGCTTTCGGCGAAGTGGCCGGTATTCATGCGTCCGCCGCCGCCGCTGCCGACGCGCAGGTCGGCGCCGGCGGACTCCACGAAGCTGACGTAGGGGATCTGGTTGTCGCGCGCGATCTCGAGAGCTCGCATCCACTTCTTGGCTGAGTAGACGGTCAGCGCGCCGCCGAGGACCGACGGGTCGTTGGCCATGATGACGCACTCGGTCCCCGCGATGACGCCCAGCCCGACCACCATCCCACCACCCATGGTGTACTCCGAGTCGTACGCGGCTAAGGCGGAGATCTCGAGGAATGGGCTGTCGGGATCGAGCACGGCCGCGATTCGCTCGCGAACCGGCATCTTGTGGCGGCTGCGCAACCGGGCCATGGCCTTTTCGCCGCCGCCGGCGCTGGCTTGATCCAGCAGGCCGTCGATGACGGCCAGCTGCTCGAGCATGTCAATGCGGTTCTGTCGGTAGGCGTCGCCCACGTCGAGTCGTGACACCAGGGCCGGGGCCAGCAGAACGCGCTCCACGGGCCGATAATAGGGCCGACGGGTCAGTGCTCGAGAATGGCGAAACGGTAGGGTGGAGGAGATGCACATCGTTCTGGGTTCCGATCACGCCGGCTACCCCCTGAAGGCCCACCTGATGGCGACGCTCGAGTCGTGGGGCTACGACGTTACCGACGTGGGCACGACCAACGGCGAAGACGCGGTCGACTACCCCGACTTCGCCGCCGCGGTCGGTCGGGCCGTGGCCGACGGCGAAGCCAACCTCGGCGTGGCGGTGTGCGGCACGGGCATCGGCGTCTCGATCGCTGCTAACAAGGTGCCCGGGGTTCGCGCCGCCCTCGTGCACGACGTGACGTCGGCGCACCTCGCGCGCGAGCACAATCACGCCAACGTGCTGTGCTTCGGCGGCCGCGTGACCGGGTTCCTCGTCGCTGACGAAGCGTTGCGCGCCTGGCTCGACGCGGCGCCCGCCGAGGGTCGCCACCTGGGCCGAATTGAGAAGATCGCTGCGCTCGACAGCGTTCGCAAGTGAAGAGAGGCGGCCGTGGAAGCGTCACCGTTCGACGGGTGGATATCCAACGACGACGAGATCGTGTCGCTGCTCGCCCAAGAGTGGCAGCGTCAGACCACGACGGTACAGCTGATCGCGAGTGAGAACTTCGCGTCGCCCGCAGTCATGGCGGCGACCGGATCGGTGCTAACCAACAAGTACGCCGAGGGGTACCCCGGACGGCGCTACTACGGCGGGAACCAGATCGTCGACGAGGTCGAAGATCTCGCGCGACGTCGCGTGAGCGCACTGTTCGGCGCCGAACACGCGAACGTCCAGCCCCACAGCGGCGCCAACGCCAACGTCGCCGTCTACCAGGCGCTCCTCGAGACTGGCGACACCATTCTCGCGATGCGCCTCGATCAGGGCGGGCACCTGACCCACGGTTCGCCGGCCTCGATGACGTCCAAGGCATGGAACTTCGTGTCGTACGGCGTGACCGCGCGTTGCGACGACCCCGCCGAGCCCGGCGAGCTCATCGACTTCGACAACGTGCGCGAGCTCGCCATGACCCACCGACCCAAGCTGATCGTGGCCGGGGCGACGGCCTACGCCCGCCGCATTGATCCCGCGCCGTTCCGCGAGATCGCCGACGCGGTCGGCGCGCTGTTGATGTTCGACTCGGCCCACGTGGCGGGTTTGATCGCCGGCGGCGCACACCCGAATCCCGTGCCCTACGCCGACGTCGTCACGTTCACCACGCACAAGACCTTGCGCGGTCCCCGAGGTGGCACGATTCTCGCGCGAGACGAGTGGGCGAAGAAGATCGACTCGGCGGTCTTTCCCGGCCAACAGGGCGGGCCGCTCGAAAATACCATCGCGGCCAAGGCCGTCGCGTTTCGCGAGGCCGCCCAGCCTTCGTTCGCTACCTACGCCAACCAGATCGTGGCCAACTCCCAGGCTTTCGCCGCAGCCCTGCGCGGCCACGGCTTTCGCCTGGTCTCGGGCGGCACGGACAACCACATGGTGCTCTTAGACCTGCGTGACTTCGACGCCGAGCTGAGCGGGAAAGTTGCCCAAGAGGTGCTCGATCGCGCGGGTATCACGACGAATCGAAACACGATCCCGAATGACCCCCGCAGTGCCTTTATTACCTCGGGACTACGAGTGGGCACCGCGGCGCAGACGACCGCGGGCATGCGCGAAGGCGAGTTTCGTCTCATCGCCGACCTCATGGCTCGAGCGCTGCGCGGACGTTCGGATGACGCCGTCATCGAAACGGTGCGCGCCGAGGTCGCCGAGCTCTGTTCGGGATTCAATCCGTACGCCAACTTCGTGAAGTAGCCCGTGCGCAACATCCTCGCCTACGCCGTCGTCGCGTTCGTCGGGGCGACGGTGACCCTGCTCGTGAATCGTCCGGCGCGAACCATCGCGCTACGGGTTGGCTACACGGCCCTGCCCGACGAGCGCAAGGTCCATCAGACGGCCACGCCCTACGGCGGTGGGGCGGCGATGCTCATCGGCTTCTGTGTCGCGCTCGCGGTGTCGAACGTCATTCCCGAGCTGCGCATGGTCATCGCCTCGTCCCACGAGATGTTCGGGGTGGTCGTCGCGTCCGGCGTGATCTTCGTCGTCGGGGTCGTGGACGACTTTCGTGAGATGAGCGCCCCGGCGAAGGTGGCGGGTCAGTTTCTGGCGGCGTCGGTGCTCTACTTCAGTGGCGCCACGATGTACCAGCTGAAGCTGCCCTTCGCGGGCTTCGTCGTGCTCGGACCGTCGATCTTGCCGGTCATCACCGCGGTGTGGGTCTTCGCGATCTCCAACGCGATCAACCTCATTGACGGCCTCGACGGACTCGCGGGCGGCATCGTCGCGATCGCTTCGGGCACCCTGTGCATCTACGGTCTGCGACTAGAGGACTTGGGGCTCTTACCCGTCACCAACGTCGGACCCCTCATCGCCGCACTGACGTTCGGCGTCTGCGTCGGTTTTCTGCGCGACAACTTCTATCCGGCCAAGCTCTTCATGGGCGACGCGGGCGCCCTGATGCTCGGCCTGCTGATGTCGGCGTCGACGATGGTGATCGGTGGGCGTACGCCGCCGGCGAGCGGCGTTACGTTCTTCTTCTTCGCGCCGCTACTCATCCCCGTCTTCATTCTCGGCGTTCCCCTCGTCGACGCGACGTGGGCCTTCGTGCGGCGAACCGCGTCGGGCCAGGGCTTCCACACGCCGGACAAGAACCACATCCACCACCGGTTGATGCGACTCGGCCACGGCCACCGGCGCACGGTGATCATCCTCTGGCTCTGGACGGCGCTGCTCTGTGGCTTCGTGCTGTTCCCGCTCTTCGAGCCCCGCGTCAACGTGTTCATCCCCTTTGGTGTCGCGCTGCTCGTGATCGGGCTCATCACCTGGTTCAGTCCGCTCCTCGCTCGTTGGACGGGACGCGTTGAGCCGAGAGTCGATGAGCCGGTTCGCTGATGAACGAGCGACCCGACGCCAGCGGGGTACCCCCCGAACCCCCCGCCGGCGACCCTGACCAGCGTGAAGACGAGTCCGACGGGACCTGGATCGGCCTCGGCGCCTTCGCTGCGCTGGGCACGACTATCGCGATCACCGAGGCCGTCGGCGTGGTGCTCGGCCTGTGGGCCGACCACTCGTGGGGCACCTCACCGTGGGGCCTCATTTTCGGGATAGTGTTGGGGACGGTCGCCGCCGTGGTGAGCGTAGTGAAGCAAGTCCGGCGTTTCCTCTAGAAACCATTTGCCCGTGCTTGAGAACCTACCCACGAATACGCTGCCGCGCCTCTTGAGGCGCACGACCGTCTCCGCGCTGGCGGCGGGACTCGTGGGCTTTGCGGTGGCGCTGTTCGTCGCCCCGCCGCTCGGGGCTATCGGCGTCGCGATGGGCGTGGGACTCGCGGTCGTCAACTTGCGCTTTCTCGATCGCCAGGCGGCGCGCGTGGAACTTCGCGGCCAGCAGAGCACCAAGGCGGTGCGACGCCAACTCGGCGGCAAGACGAGCGCCCGGCTGGCGATCGTCACCGTCGCGGTCCTCGCGCTCGTTTGGCTAAACGCCCCCCTGGGAATCGGTATTGTGTCAGGGCTCGTGCTTTATCAGATCGTCTTCGTGTTCAACGTCATGCGAGTGGTCGCGAGCCAGGGAGGACCGGAGTGAACATGCTGTACGCCGCCAAGACGATCTCGGTTGGCGTCCACCCGACCTTTCGCGTCTTTGGCCTCACCATCGACGGCGACATCGTGCTGTCGACGTTGCTGGCGGCGGCGATCTTCCTGTTTCTGGCCCTGCGGATGCGCGCGAGGGTGTCCGAGGGAGTGCCGAGCAAGCTGCAATTGTTCTGGGAGATTCTCGTCGAGCAGGTCTCTGACCTCGCACTCTCGGCCATTGGACCCAAGGGACGTCGCTACGTGCCAATTGGCGTCACCATCTTTTTGTTCATCCTGATTTGCAACTGGATCGACTTCATTCCGTCCGCGATGCACCCGGGCGTGTCGGGGCCGATCTTTCCCGCCCCCACCGGCGACGTCAACCTGCCGCTCGCCATGGCGCTCTTCGTGATCGTGTGGGTGCACATTGAGTCGTTTCGCGCGCGAGGCTTTCGCGGCTACTTTCGCCACTACGGCCAGCCCTATCTGGCGCTCGCCCCGATCAACGTGATCGAAGAGATCACCAAGCCGATCACGCTGACCTTCCGACTCTTCGGCAACCTCTTCTCGGGCGGCCTCTTCGTCGTCGTGCTGACGACGCTGCTGCCCATCTACATCAGCCCGCCCTTCGAGATCGGCTGGAAACTCTTTGACACCGGCCTGCTCGGAGCCATTCAGGCCTTCATCTTCATGCTCTTGACGATTCTCTACTTCGGCATGGCGACCAGCCACGACGAGGTACCGGCGTCGAGGTCTCACACTAAACCCAACCCAGGAGGAAAGAAATAATGGCAAACACAGACTCCGTGGCGTCCGCGGTACGCGTCGCCGGCGCTCTCGTCGGCGGTGGTCTCGCGCTCGGCGGCGGCGCGATTGGCGCGGCGATCGGCGACGGCCTCGCCGGCAGCCAGACCATCGCGGCCATTGCCCGCCAGCCCGAGATCGAGAACAAGGCTCGCCAGTACTTCTTCTTGACCGTCGGTCTGGTCGAGGCGATGTACTTCATCAACCTGCTGTTCATGGTGGTCTTCGTCTACGTCTTCAAGAAGCAGTAGTCACGGCGCGGGTCGCCTTCGCGATGACCCGCGCGTTCACCCACAACGCAAAGTAGGACTCTCGAGATGATCGGCGTATCAATCTTCCTTCTCCCCAACGGCACGTTCTTCGTCGAACTGCTGGTGTTCGTGGCGATCCTCGCCATCATGGCCAAGTTCGTGCTGCCCCCGCTCAACAAGGCGATGGAGGCGCGCCAGGAGAAGATTCGGGCATCCCTGGAAGCGGCGGACCAGGCGCGAGCCGAGGTTGCCGCGGCGGGCGACGAGCGAGCCCAGGTGCTCGCCCAGGCCCGCGACCAGGCCCGCGACATCGTTGCCGCCGCCCAGTCGCTGGCCGAACAGGTGAAGAGCGAGGCCGGGGGCCGTGGTCAGGCCGAATACGAGCGGATCGTCGAGTCGGCGCACGACGAGGTCGCCATGGCTCGACAGCGAGCGATCGAAGAGGCGTCGGCGCGCATCGGGGAGATCGTCTTCGAACTCGTCAACAAGATTGTGGGACGAGAGGTCGACCAGAGCACCCACGACGACCTCATCCGTGAAGCGGTGGCCGCGTTGACGGCCGAAGCACAACGGGGAACGAGCCGCTAACGATGCTCGCGAAGCTCGAAGGTTACGCCGCCGCCCTCCTGGGTTCGTTGGACGCGGCCGAGCTCGCCACGGTGGCGAGCGACCTGCGGTCGCTCGAACAGACCGTGCTCGCGCGCAGCGACCTTCGCGCGGTGCTGGCCGACACGTCCATCGCCGGCGTCGTGCGTGGCGCCGTGCTGCGCGAGCTGCTGGCTGGCAAGATCGACGCCGTCGCCGAGCGACTCGCGGTCTTTGGCGCCACCGTGTCGCCGGCCCAAGAAGTCGCTCGAGCGCTCGGCGAGCTCGCGCAGTACGCGCATCACCTGTTGGACGACGGGGTCGTTGAACCGCCGGGACTCGGCTTGCTCGAGGCGCGCTCGCGGGTCGGCGGCTTTGCCGACGCCGTCCTCGAGGATCTGGCGACGTCGGACTTCGCCGCGATCGAGCACGAACTCTTCACGTGGGCGCGCACGATCGAGTCGAGTGACGCGCTGCGACGCCTGCTGGTCGACCGAGATGCCCCACTCGAGTCGCGCCTCGGCACGACGGCGCAACTGCTCGCCCACCGGGTGAGCCCGGCCACGCTGCGACTGGCCGAGTACGTCATCGTCGGCGGGCGCCCCCGCGACGTGGTGGGCACCATCGACTTCGTCATTGACCACGTAGCCGCCGCGCGAAGCTGGCGCGTGGCGCGCGTGCACAGCGCGCGGCCCCTCGACGAGCCAACCCAAGAGGCGCTCGCGCGCTCGCTGCGAGCCCTGACCGGTGGACCGGTGGAGCTGCAGGTCGCCGAGTCGCCCGAGCTGCTGGGCGGCGTCCTCGTCGAGGTTGGCGACCTTCGTCTCGACGCGACGACGCGCGGACGCTTGCAGACGCTTCGCGATACCGTCGCGACCGGCCACTTCTACGAATCCGCTATGAATCGCAACGACTAGGAAAAGGAAACTGATGACTGAGCTCACCATTAGTGCTGATGAGATCACCGAGGCCCTACGCGCGCACGTCGCCGAGTTCAACCCGGCCATCGGCGCGGAGCAAGTTGGCCGGGTTGTCGAGGTGGGCGACGGCATCGCACGAGTGTCGGGCCTGCCGTCGGCGAAGGTCAACGAGCTGCTCGAGTTCCAAGACGGCACCGTGGGACTGGCGATGAACCTCGACGAGGAGACCATCGGGGCGGTGGTGCTCGGTTCGGTGGACGGCATCGAAGAGGAGCAGATCGTGCGAGCGACGGGTCGAATCCTGTCGATGCCGGTCGGCGACGCGCTGCTCGGCCGCGTCGTGAACGCCCTCGGCGAGCCGATCGACGGCCGCGGCCCCCTGGCGAATCCGCAGTCCCGCCGCATGGAGGTCCAGGCGCCGGGCATCATTGGTCGCCAGCCGGTCAGCGAGCCACTGCAGACTGGCATCAAGGCGATCGACGCGATGACCCCGATTGGCCGTGGTCAGCGCGAGTTGATCATCGGCGACCGCAAGACGGGCAAGACCACGGTCGCCATCGACACGATCTTGAACCAGAAGGGTCAGGGCGTGAAGTGCATCTACGTGGCGATCGGTCAGAAGAACTCGTCGGTGGCTCAGACCGTGAAGACCCTCGAGGATCGCGGCGCGCTCGACTACACCGTGGTCGTCGTGGCCTCGGCCGGCGACCCCGCGCCGTTCAAGTTTCTCGCTCCCTACGCCGGTTGCGCGATTGGCCAGCAGTGGATGGACGCCGGCGAACACGCGCTCGTCGTCTACGACGACCTCTCCAAGCAGGCCGAGGCCTACCGGCAGATCTCGCTGCTCTTGCGCCGACCCCCGGGTCGCGAGGCCTACCCCGGCGACGTGTTCTACCTGCACTCGCGGCTGCTCGAACGCGCGGCGAAGCTCTCGGACGAGCGTGGCGGCGGTTCGCTGACCGCGCTGCCGATCATCGAGACCAAGGCCGGCGATATCTCCGCCTACATCCCGACGAACGTGATCTCCATCACCGACGGCCAGGTGTTCTTGGAGTCGGACCTCTTCTACTCGGGGGTTCGCCCGGCGATCAACGTCGGCAACTCGGTGTCGCGAGTCGGCGGCGCGGCGCAGATCAAGGCGATGAAGTCCGTGGCCGGAACGCTCAAGATCGACCTCGCCCAGTTCCGCGACCTCGAGTCGTTCGCGACGTTCGGGTCCGAACTCGACAAGTCATCCCAGGCCCAGTTGGATCGCGGCTATCGCCTCACCGAGCTGCTGAAGCAGGGGCTCAACGCGCCGGTGCCGGTGGAGGAGCAGGTCATGGTGATCTACGCCGGAACCCGGGGCTGGCTCGACACGATCCCGGTCGAGGACGTGCGCCGCTTCGAGTCCGAGCTGCTCGCCACGTTCCGCGCCAAGCACGCCGATCTGCTCGATCAGGTGCGCACGGCCGGAACGCTGCCCGATACCGACGCGATCGACGCCGCGATGCGTGACTTCGTCGCCAACTTCGCCGTCAGCAACTAGGTCGCGAGCCGAGAGGAGGAATCATGGCCGGTGGACAAGAACGCCTCCTTCGCCGTCGCATCAAGACAGTCGTCGCCACGCGCAAGATCACCAAGGCGATGGAGTTGATCGCCGCGTCCCAGATCACGCGGAGCCAGGCCCGCATCATCGCGAACCGTCCGTTTCGTGACGGCATGCGGCGCATCATTATCGAGGCCGCCCAGGGAGACCCGGCCGCGGCCCAGCGACTCCTCGCCATACCCGAGCGCGTCGACGCCGCGCTCGTGCTGGTCATCGCGGGCGACCGAGGGCTCTCGGGCGCCTACAACTCGTCGGTCATGCGCGCGGGCGAGCGACTGGTTACGTCGCTGCGCGCGAAGGGAGCGGCGGTGCGCCTCAGCGTGGTCGGCAAGAAGGCGGCGCCGTACTTCCGCTTTCGGGGCCTGGAGGTCGAACGCAGCTTCGTTGGTTTCGCCGATCGACCGGCCTTCGCCGACGCCCGCGCGATCGCGGCCTTCGTCGCGTCGCCCTTCGTTGACGGCGAGGTGCAGCAGGTCTTCCTCGTCTCGACGCGCTTCCACTCGGCGGGCTCACAGAGCGTCGAGGTGGAGCAGCTGTTGCCGCTGAGCGCTCCCGAGGCGGCGCCGATCGCGCCCGCGGCGCTGAAGGGCTACACCGAATTCGAGCCCGAAGTCGAACAGCTGCTGACGTCGCTCGCGCCGCGCGCCCTGGAGAGCGAGATCTTCAGCGCCCTGCTGGAGGGTGCGGCGTCGTTCCACACCTCCCAACAGCGGGCGATGGCCGCCGCCACCGACAACGCTGACGAGCTCAGTCAGAACCTGACGCGCATCATGAACCGAGCCCGACAGGACTCGATCACCACCGAAATCATGGAAATCGTGGGCGGCGCCGAAGCGCTCCGCTCGAGAAAGTGAGAGACCAATGACCATGGCCCCCGAACAGATCGCGCTCGAGACGGGTCGCGTGGTGGCGATCGCCGGACCGGTCGTCGACGTCGAGTTTCCGCCGCACTCGTTGCCCGAGATTAACCACGCCGTCGAGATGGACATCGTGCTCGACGGCGAGACGATCACCGTCGTGGCCGAGGTGGCCCAGCAGATCGGCGAGGGCCGGGTGCGCTGCGTCTGCATGAAGCCGACCGACGGACTCGTGCGCGGCGCGGTCGTGCGCCAGACGGGGCGCGGCATCACCGTGCCGGTGGGCGACGCGGTGCTCGGCCACGTCTTCAACGTCATCGGTCAGCCGCTGGACACCGACGACATCGGCGCCGCCGAAGACCACTGGGAGATCCACCGCAGCGCGCCCGCCTTCGACGAGCTCGAGCCCCACGCGACGATGTTCGAGACGGGCATCAAGGTCGTCGACCTGCTTGCGCCGTACGTGCAGGGTGGCAAGATCGGGCTGTTCGGCGGGGCCGGCGTCGGCAAGACGGTTTTGATCATGGAGATGATCCGTCGCGTGGCTGAGCAGCACGACGGCGTGTCGGTCTTCGCCGGCGTGGGGGAGCGCACGCGCGAGGGTACGGACCTCCTGCTCGAGATGCGCGAGTCGGGCGTGATCGAAAAGACCGCACTGGTCTACGGTCAGATGGACGAGCCGCCGGGGGTTCGCCTGCGCGTGGCGCTCGCGGCCCTGACGATGGCCGAGTACTTCCGCGACGTGAAAAACCAGGACGTGCTGCTGTTCATTGACAACATCTTTCGCTTCGTGCAGGCCGGCTCCGAAGTGTCGACCCTGCTCGGACGAATGCCGAGCGCGGTTGGCTACCAGCCGACGCTGGCCGACGAGATGGGCGAACTCCAAGAGCGCATCACGTCGACGCGGGGCCGGTCGATCACCTCGCTCCAGGCCGTCTACGTGCCCGCCGACGACTACACCGACCCGGCGCCCTTCACCACGTTCACGCACCTGGACGCGACGACCGAGCTCAGTCGTCAGATCGCCGCGCTCGGCATCTACCCGGCGGTCGACCCGCTGACCTCGACGTCGAACATCCTCGCACCCGAGATCGTGGGCGAGCGCCACTACCAGGTGGCCCGTCAGGTCCAGCAGATCCTCCAGCGCAACAAGGAGCTCCAGGACATCATCGCCATTCTCGGCCTGGACGAGCTCTCCGAAGAGGACCGCATCACCGTCTCGCGGGCGCGCAAGATCCAGCGGTTCTTGTCCCAGCCGATGTTCGTCTCGAAGGTGTTCACCGGCATCGACGGGATCAACGTGCCCGTCGCCGAGACGATCGAGTCGTTCGAGCACCTCGTCAAGGGCGACCTGGACGTCTACCCCGAGCAGGCCTTCTTGAACGTCGGCGGCGCCGCCGACGTTGAGCGCAAGGCCGCCGAGCTGGCGAAAGAGTAGCCGTGGCGACCCTGCAGGTCGAGATCGTGACGCCCGAAGCGGCGCTGTGGTCGGGGGAGGCGTCGGCGCTGATCGCGCGATCATCGGACGGCGACTTCACGATTCTGGCCGAGCACACCGCGACCGTGGGGGACGTTGTCCCCGGCGTCGTGCGCGTGCAGACGGTCGACGGCGAACTGGCCTTCGCCGTGCACGGCGGCTACTTTCAGGTGGGCCGCGACGGCGAGGGCGTGACGCGCGCCACCGTGCTCGCCGGGGTGGCCGAGCGAGCGACGGAGATCGACGTGGCGCGCGCGCAGTCCGCGAAGGAGCGCCTCCAGGCCGAACTGGCCACCCTCACCAAGGCTGACGGGGCTGACCAGGCCGCGGCGCTGCTCGCCAGTTCGGCGCTCGAGCGGGCCGAGCTTCGTCTGCGCGCGGCGTCCTAGGCGCTACGTCGTAGGTCCCCGGCGCACTCGTGTGGCCTCGTTGACGCGGGGCCGAACGCGGATGAGATAGTAGAGCGCTACGAGGGCGGCGGTGGCGTCGCCCATCGACGCGAGCACCACCAGCGCGGCGACCCAGCGCCACTTACGGCGCCCGAGTTGGGCGAAGGTAGCTGACGGCGTCCCCACCACACTGGCGAGAGCCCACGCCAGCGTGACCAGCGTCGTGGCGATCAGCAACGAACCCAGTAGCCCCAGGTACTCGCCACCGGTGAACGACAGCGTCTCGCCGAAGACGCGCACGCTCAACGAGGTGCCTAACGGCACGACGAGCCGGTTTCGCTTTCCGAGCTACCGCGCGCTGACGTAGTCGAGCAGGTCGCGCTTCTCGTTCTCGAGTTCGTGGACGCGAGCCTTCACGACGTCGCCGATGGAGACGAGACCGACGAGCATCGCCGACTCGACGACGGGGACGTGGCGGATGCGCTTCTCGGTCATGAGCGACATCAGTTGATTCACCGAGGTCGCCTCCGTGCACGTGGTGACGTCGGTGCTCATCAGAGCGCTCACTCGCTCATCGAGGGCGTCGGCGCCGTCGCGCGCGATGGCCCGCACGACGTCACGCTCACTGAGGACGCCGGTGAGCGGTCCCACGCTTCCCACGACGACGAGCGCGCCGATGCCGCGCTCCTTCAGCATCGCCACGGCGTCGCGCACCGAGCGCTCCTGGTTGATGGTGGCGACGTCGCGGCCCTTGGTCGCCAGCAGGTGGGATACGTTCACGATCCTCCTTCGTAGTGGCGAGGAGTCTCCCCGTACGGGGACGTTAACGCGTGACCGACCGACGCGCAACGTTTTGGCTCGTGTTCTGTTTCACGTGGGTCAGAAACCGGCCGTCGTGAACTCTTGGAGCTTGTTGTGCCGGTGAAACGTTTCGATAGTGCGCACGGTGCCCGAGCGCGATCGCACGACGAGGGACTGCGTGGTGGCGCCAAACTCGGTGAAGCGCACCCCCTTCAGAAAATCGCCGTCGGTGACCGCGGTCGCGGAGAAGTAGCAGTTGTCGCCGGTAACGAGGTCGTCGGTCGTGAGCACCCGGTCGAGGTCGTAGCCCATCGCCTCGGCGGTCTGCCGTTCGACCTCGTCGCGCGGGTACAGCACGCCCTGAATCTCGCCGCCCAGTCCCTTCAGCGCCGCCGCCGCGATGACGCCTTCGGGCGTGCCGCCGATGCCGAGCAGGATGTCCGCGCCCGAGTTGGGCCAGCCGGTGGCGATCGCGCCGGTGACGTCCCCGTCCGAGATCAACAGGACGCGAGCCCCGGCCTCGCGAACTTCGGCGATCAGCTCGTGGTGGCGGGGCCGGTCGAGCACCACGACGCCGAGCTCCTGGACGGGCTTGCCGAGTCGCTTGGCCAGCTCGCGCAGATTGTCGGTCGCCGTCGCGTTGACGTCGACCGCGCCGCGGCCCCTCGGCCCGACGGCGATCTTGCGCATGTACACGCACGGTCCAGGGTTGAACATGGTGCCGCGCTCGGAGAGGGCGATCACCGACACCGCTCCCTTGCGACCCATCGCGGTGAGCGTCGTGCCGTCGATCGGGTCGACCGCGACGTCAACGAGGGGTGGGCGACCGTCGCCGATGTGCTCGCCATTGAAGAGCATCGGGGCCTCGTCCTTCTCGCCTTCGCCGATGACGACGATGCCGTCCATGGCGACCGCGCCCAGCACGAAGCGCATGGCGTCCACCGCTGCGCCGTCGGCGGCCATCTTGTCGCCGCGACCGGCCCAGCGGGCTGCGGCAATGGCAGCGGCTTCGGTGACGCGAATCATCTCCAGGGCGAGATTGCGGTCTGGTTTCGACGGTGGCTGCACGTTCGAGATGGTAGCCCGCCCGGCGTTGACCAGGTCGAAGTTGCGCCAACGCGGACCGGCAATACTTGGTGGGTGAGCTCAGTGCTAGTCAAGCCGGCGGGACCGTTATTCGGCGACGTCCAGGCGTTTGGCGCCAAGAACGCGGTTCTGAAGCAGATGGCGGCCTGTCTGCTCGCCTCCGGCGAGCACCGCTTGACAAATGTGCCGGCGATCAGTGATGTCGCCGTTATGTCCCGGCTGCTCGAGGCGGTCGGCTGCACGGTCACGGCTGAGGCGCACGCCCTGCGCATCATCGTCCCCGAGGTCGAGGGCCTTCGGCCGGTGGCTCCCGCCCACCTCTTCGAGGCCATGCGAGCCTCCATCGTGGTACTGGGTCCGCTGCTCGCGCGCTGCGGCGAGGCTCACATGGCGCTGCCCGGCGGCGACGACTTCGGGCAGCGCCCGATCAATTTTCACACCGACGGACTGAGCGCGATGGGCGCGGTCTTTGACAACGATCGGGCGCGGATCCGTGCGACGGTGACGCGGCCTCGACTGCGAGCTACGCGCATCACGCTCGAGTACCCGAGTCACACCGCGACGGACAACCTGCTGATGGCCTGCGTGCTCGCCGACGGTCGTTCCGTCATCGACAACGCCGCGCGCGAGCCCGAGGTCGAGGATCTCGGCCGCCAGCTCATCGCGATGGGCGCGAGGATCGAGGGACTGGGCACGTCGCGCCTCACGATCGACGGCGTGGCGTCGTTGTCGCCGGCCGAGCACGAGGTGATACCCGATCGGGTGGTCGCGGCGACCTACTTGGCCGCCGGGCTGATCACCGGCGGCGCCATCCGCGTCATCGACGCGCGCCCCGACCACATGGAGATGCTGCTGCGCAAGATCGACGCGATGGGTGGCGTGGTGGACGTCACCGGTCCGGGCGTCGTGGCGCGCGGGCCCAAGCGGCTGCGCGGCTGTGACGTGGCGACACTGCCGTACCCGGGGGTGGCAACTGACTATAAGCCCCTGATCACCACGATGCTCGCGATCGCCGAGGGCGTGTCGGTGGTCAGCGAGAACCTCTTCGTGGGGCGGTTTCGCTACGTTGACGAGCTCGTCCGGCTCGGCGCGAACATCACCACCGAGGGTCACCACGCGATGATTCGTGGCGTGGACCACTTCGTGGGCACCACCGTGCGCGCGACCGACATTCGAGCCGCCGCCGCGCTGGTGCTCGCCGGGCTGGTCGCCGATGGCGCGACGACGGTCGATGGTTTCGAACACGTCGAACGAGGCTACGACAGCTTCGTCGAGCGGCTCATCGCACTCGGCGCGCGACTGGAGATCGCTCGATGATCGCGCGCGACCCCGACGAGCTGTTCGACGAGGCCCGTCGCGGCTCGCGCTCGGCCCTGGCCCGACTCATCACCTACGTGGAGTCGGGCGGGTCCAACCAGCGCGCCACCATTGCCCGCGCCTACCGGGCGCCGGCCCCCTACGTGGTCGGGCTTACCGGACCACCGGGGGCGGGCAAGTCCACGCTCACCGATCAACTGCTCACGACGGTCCTCGCGAGGGGCACCGTCGACGACGAGGCGATCAGCGAGATCGGCGTGCTCTGCGTCGATCCGAGCTCTCCCTTCACCGGCGGGGCGATCCTGGGTGACCGGATTCGAATGCAGGACCACGCGACGAACGATCGCGTCTTCATCCGCTCGATGGCGACCCGGGGTCATTTGGGCGGCCTGTCGCTGGCGGTGCCCGACGCCGTTCGCGTCTTGGGGGCCGCTGGCTTCACGCTGGTGCTCGTCGAAACGGTCGGCGTCGGCCAGATGGAAGTGGACGTCGCGTCAGCGGCCGACACGACCGTCGTCGTGACCAACCCCGGTTGGGGCGACGCGATGCAGGCGAACAAGGCCGGCCTGCTCGAGGTGGCCGACATCTTCGTCATTAACAAGGCCGATCGGGCCGGCCTGCGCGAGACGCGCCGTGACCTCGAGCAAATGCTCGATCTCGGAACGTCCAAGGACCCCCGACCACCCATTCTCGAGACGGTCGCGACTGACGGGTCTGGGGTGGACGCCCTGTGGTCGGCGATCGTCGAGCATCGCCGCCTCATTCACGGCGACCGGCGCGACGAGCATCGCGATACCCAAGCTCGCGCTGAGCTCGATCGGGTGCTCGCGGTGATGCTGCGGGCGCGCGTCGGGGAGTTGGCGTCGGGACGGGCCTACGCCGAGCAGATCGCCCGGCTGCGCGCGGGCGAGACCGACCCCTACCGAGCGGCCGAGGCGTTACTGTCGGAGTCGTGATTGGCGCCGTCGTCGGCTACGACCTGCTCTTCCTAGCGCACGTGCTGGCTGCGGTAGCGACGTTCACGGTGCTGATCGTGATGCGCACGAGCGCCGGCCAGGTCGCTCGGGGAGCGGACGCGGCGGTACAGCGTACCCGGTTCCCCGATCGGCGCAACTGGGCGGCGCGACTGATCCACGTGCTGCCGATTACGGGCGTCGCGATGTCGATCGCTGGCACGAGCGACGTCTCACTCACCCGTCCCTGGATCGACACGGGCATCCTCTGCTACCTCGCCGCCGCCGCCCACCTCGAGGCGCGCACGCTGCCCCAGGAGCGGGTAGTCGCTGAGGTCATCGCCCACGACGGGGCCGCTTCACCCCAGCGTGGACGCGAATTGGGGCGATCGGTGGATACGGTGCTCGCCCTGCTCGCGGTGGCCCTGCTCGCGATGCTGATCCAGTTCTAGCGGTGGCGTCGGGGCACCACGCTGCGGTCGCGGCGGCGATACGCGCGCGGTACCACCACAGCGCGCCCGAGGTCGGCTACGAGGTACGCGAGACGCCGTGGGGCGTCCTCGGTCACCTCGGCCCGTACCGCCGGGCGATCATCAGGGTTGACGACGCGTCCGATGGTCGCGTCGTCGAGGAGGTTATCGGCGAGGGACCCGACGTCATCTGGGTCGAGGACCGCGAACGGACTCGGCGGCTCGCGCCGCTCTTTGCGCGCGCGGGCTACGTCGCCACGCGAGCCACCGTCTACCTCGCGCTGGACGGACCGGTCACGTTGTCCTATCCCGCGCGCTCGGAGTTGCGCGCGACGCGCGACGTCGAGGACTTCGCGCGTCGCAAGCTCACCTACTTCGCCGACGGCGTGGCGCCGAGCACGGCGGCGCTCGCGCGTGAGATCGCGACGCGCGACGCGGAGCGGTCGGTGGCCAGCTGGTACCTCGTCGAGTTCGACGATGACGTGGTCGGCGTACTCGCCGCCTACGACGACGAGACGCCTATCGTCTTCTTGCTCGCGACACGTCCGGACCAGCGAGCTCGGGGTCACGCGTCGGGGGCGCTGGCGCGCTGGGTCGCGTCGAGCCCGGCGCGCACGCACGTGATCAACGCGACCGAAGGCGCCGCGCCCGAACGGCTCTACCGACGCCTGGGCTTTGACGACGAGGTGTACTGGTACCAGCGTTTTGAGAAGATCTAGGCGAGAAACGAGGCTCGTCCCACCATCCCGGCCGCGACCGTGGCGTTGGTCAGCTCGTCGATGAGCACGAAGCTGCCCGTCACGCGATTGTCTCGGTAGTCGTCGACGACGAGGGGGTCGGCCGTCTCGAGGGTGACGAGCCCGATGTCGTTCGTACGCAGTTCCGCGTGGTCGTTGACGACGAGGGTCGCCACGTCGACGACACCGTCGATGGCGACGACGCGCGCCGGCGTGACTCGCGTGGTGTGCTTGAGGCGCAGTCGCTGGCCAGAACCTAACGGGCGTTCGCCGAACCAGCAGAGGGTGGCGGACAGCTCGTTGGTCACGCGAGGCAGGGGCGCGCGGGCCAGTAGATCACCGCGGCCGGCGTCGGTCTCGTCGGCCAACGCTACGTCGATGGACAGCCCCGCCCCCGCGTCGGCACTGCGTCCGCCGTGCAGGGTGTTGAGCGCCGTGATCGTCGTTTCGATCCCCGCCGGCAAGAGCGTAACCACGTCGCCTTCGTGCAAGGTGTCGCCGTTGACCATTCCCGCGTACGTGCGCCCGCCGCCGGGCTGGCGCAGGACCCACTGAATCGGCAGTCGGGGTCCGTTGGTGGCGTTGGTCCACGCGCCGGCGTCGGAGTCCTCCAGCGCGTCGAGCACGGTTGGACCGTGGTACCAGGGCGTGTGGTCGGAGGTTTCGACGACGTTGTCGCCGAGCAGCGCCGAGGTCGGCACGCACGTCACGACACCGAACCCGAGCTCGCCCGCCACCGTTTCGACCTCGTCCACCACGCTCTGGAAGGCCGATGGTGACCAGTGCACGGTGTCCATCTTGTTCACGGCGACCACGAGTCCGCGCACGCCGAGCAGCGCCGCGATGCAGAGGTGGCGTCGCGTCTGTTCCTTGAGACCGTGCGCCACGTCGACGACGACGAGGGCGAGATCGGCCGTCGAGGCGCCCGTCGCCATGTTGCGGGTGTACTGAACGTGCCCGGGGCAGTCGGCGATGATGAACTTGCGTCGCGGCGTCGAGGCGTAGCGATAGGCGACGTCGATGGTGATGCCCTGCTCGCGCTCGGCGCGCAGCCCGTCGGTGACGAAGCTCAAGTCGAGGTCACCGACGCCGCGTCGCTCGGACGCATTCACGACGGCGTCGAGCTGGTCGTCGAAGAGCTGTCGCGTGTCGACCAGCAGTCGTCCGATGAGCGTCGACTTGCCGTCGTCAACGGAGCCAACGGTGGCTAGGCGCAGCAGGTCGGACGTCAGGGCCACTTAGAAGTAGCCCTCACGCTTGCGGTCTTCCATCGCGGTCTCGGAAAACCGGTCGTCGGCGCGCGTCGCGCCGCGCTCGGAGACATTGGCGGTAGCCACCTCGTGCACGATGGCGGCGACGGTCGCGGCGTCGGACTCGACGGCACCGGTGCACGTGGCGTCGCCCACGGTGCGGTAGCGCACCAGCCGGCGTTCGACTCGCTCGCTCGGGCGGGCCTCGACGTGCTCGTTGACCGCGAGCCACATGGCGTCGCGACGGACGACGTCGCGCTCGTGGGCGAAGTAGATCGATGGCAGCGCGACGGCCTCTCGTTCGACGTACTGCCAGATGTCCAGCTCGGTCCAGTCCGACAGGGGAAAGGCGCGAAGGTGCTCGCCGGGATTGACGCGCCCCTGATACAGCTGCCACAGCTCGGGTCGCTGGTGGCGCGGCTCCCATTGGCCAAAGGCGTTGCGAAAGGACAAGATGCGTTCCTTGGCGCGCGCCTTGTCTTCGTCGCGTCGGGCACCGCCAAAGGCGGCGTCAAAGCCGTGCTCAACAATTGCGTCGAGCAGCGCCACCGTCTGCAGGCGATTGCGCGAACCCCGAGGACCGGGATCGGCGGCGCGGCCACGGTCTATGGCGTCCTGCACGCTCGCTACGATCAAGCGAGCACCGATGGTCGCTACGGTCTGGTCGCGAAAGGCGAGAACTTCGGGGAAGTTCTGCCCGGTGTCGACGTGCATCACCGGAAACGGGAGGCGACCCGGAGCGAAGGCCTTGACGGCCAGGTGGAGCAGAACGGCGGAATCCTTGCCACCCGAGAAGAGCAGCACCGGTCGTTCGCACTCCGCCGCCACTTCGCGCAAAATGTAGACGGCGTGTGATTCGAGCAGCGAGAGGTGGTCGGTCGAGGTCGGGGGGCGCAGGGGTATCAAGGTCATGGGTTCCGTTCCTCGAATAGTCTACAATATCACTAGGAATTATAAAACTTATCGAGGCCTCCCCATGATGATACCTAGCCCCTTCTCGCGTGCGGAGTTGGCATCGCTCGCCGCGGACTTCGAATCGGCCGACCCGGCTGACATTATTCGCTGGGCCTTCGACCGGCTCGGCGACGTGGTCGTGGCGTGCTCGTTCGAAGACGTGGTCTTGGTGCACCTGGTACGCGAGCAGCAACCCGACGCGCGGTTCGTCTTCTTGGACACCGGCGGCCACTTCACCGAGACGCTCGACTTCGTCGACCAGATTGAGCGCGAGTGGGCGATCACCCTGTCTCGAACCCAAGCCGGTCCCGAGGCCGCCGACTGGCCTTGTGGGACGTCGCGTTGCTGTGAGTTGCGCAAGGTCGCACCGCTGCGCGCCGCTCTGGCCGGACGGGCGGGGTGGTTGACGGCCCTGAAGCGCGTGGACGCGCCAACGAGGTCGTCGACGCCGATCGTGAGCGTCGACGAGAAATTTGGACTCATCAAGGTGAATCCACTCGCCACCTGGACCGACGACGACATCGCGTACTACCTCTCGCACCACGACTTGCCCTCGCACCCACTGTGGGCGCGAGGCTACGCGTCGATTGGCTGCGCCGCGGTAACCACGCCTCCCGCGGACCCAACGAACCGTCGATCGGGTCGTTGGTCCGGTGGCGACAAGGTCGAATGTGGTCTACACGAGGTGTAACATCCACCATTTTCACGAAATTGCCTTGTAGTTTTAACGGCGATGTCGAGTGAGAACGGACGAACGCAGGCCGGATGCTACTGATCATCCTCGTCCTGCTGTGGGGTGCGTTTCTCGTCCCCGCCGTGGTCCGTAAAATCCGAGACTGGCGCAACGAGCAGTCGATCGAGCACTTTCACTTAGAACACGACGTCCTGTCTCGTCGAGCGGTTGTGGCGCCGTTACATCGCCTTGACGAGCGTGACGAATACGAGGACTACGGTGCGTACACCGAGTACGGCAGCGACGGTGACGGCTACGCGAACGACTACCCGGCGCCGCGACGGGTGGCGCCCGCGGACCGAGGCAGCGCGCGCGTCACGCGACCGCGCCTGACGGTCGTGCACGACGACGACACGTACCAGACGATCGAATCGCGCAGTTCGTGGGATGACTGGGCCGCCGACTACGAGTTCGACGAGCCGAGTCCGCGGCGAGCGTCGGCGAGCTCGCGCGTATCGGACGAGCGCTCGTCGCGCGCACGCCCAGCGAGCAACCGGTACGTGGCTGCCTATTCCTCAACGCCGTCCACGTCGCCGGTGTTGCGCGACGCGCGGGCCACGCGGCGCTCCATGCGCGCCCGACGCCGTGTCGTCTTTATTCGTCTCGTCCTCGCGGCCGTCGTTCTCACGGTCGCCGCCGTCGCCGCGGGCTACTCGTTCGTGTGGGACCTCGCGATCTTGGCGTGGATCGGCGTCGTCGCGTTCGTTGCCCTCGCCCTCTACGCCGTGAGCCGGGGCTACCTACACGAATCGTCGGTTGGCCTCGGCGGACGTCGCCAGTCTCTCGCGACGGTTGAGCCGCTCGATCGTTACCGACGTGACGACGAGTGGCGCGGCGAACCGGATTACGACGACTACGAGCGGTCCGACGCGTACAACGCGCGTTCGCGGAACTACGCTGACACGACGCCTGCCCGATCGGCGGGCGACGTGCGATTCGACCGTTACGCATTGGGGTAAACTGAGTGCTCCTTCGGGGGTGTAGCTCAATTGGTAGAGCGCTACGTTCGCAATGTAGAGGCAGTGGGTTCGAATCCCATCACCTCCACTCCGTGGGACACGTAGTTCGTTGGTCCACGATCTCGTCGGCGTCTCGGGATTGATCGAACCAGCTGGTGTCGCGTGTAGATCTCGAAGGCCAGATGTTCCGATGGCTAGAGTTCCGTCCCGGGATTTTCTCGCTCGTTCCTACGTGAGCGTTCGAGTACTTGGCGAAGTATTGGCAGTACGGCACGGTCCTTTTCTCGACCGGCCGCCTCCTTAGAGCGGATGACGTCGGCAAGCGCGGCAACGACGATCGTCACGGTGTCCGTAAGTTGCTCTCTGGTGGCGGACCGACGCAGATCATCGTAGCCTCGCGTGCCATCTGGAAGAAGGGCGATGTCCAAGTATCCGTGTTTCGTTACGTACGTCCAGGTTGTGCCCTGCTCAAATGATCTCTCATCGAGTGGCACTTCCAATGGTTCTTCCATATCTGGAATCCGTAGTCTTGCGTTGAGTTCCCTCAGTGCAGCCGCAAGCCTCGTGAAGTTCTCGCGGGTGCGAGCAGGCGTGACGTCCACGTCGCGTGTGACGTAGGGTGATCCGCGCAGCTCGGCAGCCAGCCCGCCTATGACTACGTAGAGCACCCGGTGCCGTTCAAGGACTTCGAGAATTTCGTCCGGACGATACGGGACGAATTCACTCATGAAGGCTCGCTCCTTGTTGTTCACGTCGTTCGTGGAATCGGACGCGTGCCAAAAGATCGGCAAAACGTTCGGCCGGCGTCATTCGAAGATGTTGATCAATGATCGTCACATTCGAGTCATCGAACTTGGACATGAAGAACGTGAGATCTAATCCACACGCGCGCACGACCTCGCGCAAAGTCTCAAGACTTGGTGATACGGCATCGCGTTCCCAGCGAGCTATCACCGACTGCGATTTTCCGAGACGCGCACCCAGTTCGGTCTGTGTCAGGCCGGCGCGCAATCGAGCCTCTTTGATTAGATCGCCACTCACCATGAAGCCATTATAGTACATATATGCTATAGTACGGATAATCGACACCCGCGACCGCCTTCGAATCCCAACGGTCGTTGCTCGGACCTTCTCCGGCCAAAGGTTTCTATCTCGGCGGTACCAGCATCCCGTATCGCGCCCTTCCTACTGGCGTGCCTTGGACGTTCCGGTACTGGTTCTTGTTGTGTGACCCAAGGTCCACCGACCGGGACTGTACGAACGGTATCTATCCCGCCACGCCCGACCACGGAACGTAGCTGACGCCGACATTGCGCGGCGACTGATCTATTCACGTTTCTCCGGTGGCCCGTACGGGCAATCGCCGCACCGACGGTGACGACATGGTGATTCCCTCGTTGATCTGGTGGCACGACGCTGGTACGGATGCGGACCACGGAGTCTGGCGCGTCGCGCCGCGTGAGGCGTGGAACCTCGACGAGAAACGTCGCCCCGGGCGACCGCTTGCCGGGTCGCCATCGGGGAGATGGGTGACGACGTGGGGGTCGGTCGATTCCGAGCTCGCGGGGTCCACACGAGAGCGTCCGCACTGACGGGAGAGAGGGCGTTTCGGACCTTGTGGCCGCCCGAACACGTCCTGGAACTCGGCAAGAGTCGGTGCGCCACTCGAAGATCGACGACGGTAACCCTCGAGCACCCCGCAGTGATTGAGGACCATGCTCGCCCGCCGGTGCGCGGCTCGGCGGTGAAGGCTCGGTCACGTGCTCGTTGGGCGGACGCGGGCGGGCCACGGCGCTAGCGTCCATCAACGTTCACCAGAATGAGGAGTGCACCCTACACCGTGGTCCCGCGGACCTCAGACGCCAAACCACCGACGGCGTCACTGGTAGCTGACGTCGGGCGAGTCGTTGGCGGTGTCGATGAGCCGGCGACGCGGATTCGCTGGGTCGCGCGTGTTGGCCCGTCGAGCACACCGGTCGTGGTGCTAGTGCAAGACGGACGATGCGCCGTCGAGGTCCCTGCGCTCGTTCGCCGTACGGTCCTCTCGGGCGCTGATGCGTGACCCCATTTGTTAGGTGGTTGGTGTTGGTATGGTGATCGTCGTGGCCGTTGCCCGTCTCGCCTCGACGTCGCTTGACTGTTCAGACCCTGGCGCGCTCGCGGACTTCTGGGCGGCGCTGCTCGGTGGGAACGTCGCCTTTCGCAGTGATGCGTTCTGCGCAGTGCAGGTCGAGAATGGCTGGATCACCGCCGTGAAAGTGGACGACTACCGGTCGCCCACGTGGCCAACCGCCGAGGTTCCCAAGCAGATTCATCTCGACCTGGCCACTTCCGACCTCGAGGTGGCCGAGGCCGAAGCCCTGCGTCTCGGGGCACGCAAGGCGGCCAGTCAGCCGGCGCCCGAGCGTTGGCGCGTGTTCTTCGATCCCGCTGGCCACCCCTTCTGCTTCACCACGCAAATTCCCGAGTGAGCGACGTGAACGGGTGGGAGCGAGGTGATGCCACTTGCGCCGTGCCACCGTCGGTGACGCGGCGGCCGCGCCACCTGACCACGAGTAGTCAGCTAAGGGTTGCGCCAGGGATGTGGTGGTGAGATTGATGGCGTGCGATGGTAACCGCACCGCACGAGCGCGCTAAACATCGTGGTCCACGAGTCAACGGTGGTTACGGTGGCCGACGCGAAGGCGTGGTCAGAGTGGCTTCGAGATCACGTCGACCGGGGCGAAGGCATATGGCTTGTACTGGCGAACAAGGGAAGTGTCGGAGCCACGACGTTGACCTACGACGAGGCCCTTGACGAGGCGATCTGTCACGGCTGGGTGGACGGACAGCTCGCGAAGGGTGATGAAGGAACGTATCGGCGTCGATTTACGCGGCGACGACCGGACAGCGCTTGGTCGAAACGTAACGTAGCCATCGTCGAGCGACTCCTTGCCGAGGGTCGAATGAGGCCCGCTGGTCTCATGGCGGTGGAGCGGGCCAAGGCGAACGGCCACTGGGACCGTGCCTACGCGAGCAGCGCGACCGCGGAGGTTCCATCGGACCTAGCCGCGGCGCTGCAGGCCAATCCGCCGGCGAAGGCAATGTTCGAGTGCTTGAGCAGCGCTGATCGCTACTCGGTCATTTACCGAGTGACTACCGTCGCGCGTGCGGTGACTCGTCAGCGTCGCATTGAGCAACTCGTGGCCATGCTCGCGCGAGGTGAGACAATCCACCTCCGGCGCTGACCGCGACACGAGTGCGGCGCGATCTCGCGGTCTTGGACGGGCGCCGATCTGGACCCACGGGCTAACCGTGGTTGGCGAATTTCGACTGGCCATGGCTAGACCTGGCCCGAGCGAGTCCCGAATGGGCTATGGCCGCGATGGGTAACGCGGCCGCCAACGGCGTACGTGATGTGGGCAGCGGTGGCGGTTCCCATCGCACCCGCGGGTGTCAGAACTGCGATACTGGGGCGTGACGTCTTTCGACGGGTCGGGCCTGGCGCGTAACGACGCGGAACTCGTCGCACCCGATAGCGAGGTGACGCTCGGTCGAGCCCTGGTCACGCGGCGCCTTCAGCTGAGTCTGGATCCATCCCACGCGGCGGCTGCGCTCGAGGTAAGCCGCTCGACCTACGGTGCCTACGAGCGTGACGAGCGGCGCCTCGCGCCCGATACCCTGCGGGCCCTCGCCGCGTTCCTCGACGTAAGCCTTCCACGGGTGCTCGAGTTCTACGGCGCGACGTGCATCGCGCAGGCCCGACGCGCCTTGCTGAAAGAACCGTCGACTGAACCGGCGCCCGCCGCCCGCGCGCCGCGGACGAGGGTCCGTCGCCGCGACCACGGCAACGAGATGGCGGTGGTCAAACGCGTGTTCTTCGATGAGTCGAGCTCGTCGGTCACGCCGGAAGACGCTGATCACGAGCTCGACGCCGCGTCGAGCCACGTTGAGGCCGGCGCCAACGATGCATCCCGGCGCGTTCGCGATGAACACGCCGAGTGGCAGCTCGGCGCTAAATCAAAGAAGGCGAAGCGACGAGACCGCGCCGCGGCGCCAACGAGTGCCAAATCGAAGAAGAAGAACAAGAAGAAGCGCTAGCGACGTGCCAGTTTCGCGGTGCCTTGGCCAGACTCGTCCTCGGTGGAGCCAGTTGACGCCTCGGCCTTCGCGAACGTGGCCGCGGAGACGCGGTCGAGGGTCTCGGAGAATTCACCATTGGTTCTCGAGCCGTTCACGTCAGTGCCGCGACCGAGTGACTGGCGATCGGATAGTGTTCGCGACGATCCCCCAAACCGGGGGCGTCACGAATGGTGGAAGGTGGGGGAATGTCCCTAAAGCGTGTGAAGGTGGCGCTGGCGGCCGGTGCGACCATGGCGAGTCTCGCCGTGGTGTCGGTAACCGGGTCGTCAATTGGCGCCAGCGGAGCTGCGTCCGTGAACTGGTCAACGGTGCAGACCTTGGCCAAGAGCGGGCCGACCTCGATGTCGGCACTCGTAGCCGCCGCGAAGAAGGAGGGCACGTTGAACGTGATCGCGCTACCGCCCAACTGGGCGAACTACGGTGCGATGATCTCGACGTTCTCGAAGAAGTACGGGATCAAGGTGAACTCGGAGAACCCCAATGGCTCGAGCCAAGACGAGATCAACGCGATCATCGCCGACAAGGGCCGTTCGACTAACCCCGACGTGATCGACGTGGGGACGAACTTCGCGATCACCGCGCAGCAGCAGGGTCTGCTCGCGCCGTACCGGGTTGCGACGTGGTCGCAGATCCCCGCCGCGCTCAAGCAGCCCCAGGGTTACTGGTTTGACGACTACGGCGGGTTCGTGGCGATCGGCTGCAACAGCGCGGTTGTGAAGAAGTGCCCGACCTCGTTCGCCCAGATGCTGAAGAAGGGGCAGGGCTACAAGATTGGCATCAACAACAACCCAACCGCTTCGAGCTCGGCGTTGGCCGCGGTGATGGCGGCGGCGATCGCCAATCACGGGTCGCTCAACAACGTCAAGCCCGGCGTCGACTACTTCAAGCAGATGAACGCGGCGGGTAACTTCGTCGCGACGATTGCTGGACCGTCGACGGTGCAGAGCGGTGCGACCAACATCGTGATCTGGTGGGACTACCTCCAGGCGTCGGGCATCAACACGTTGCCCGGTTACGCGAAGAAGTGGAAGGTCGTGATTCCCAGTGACGCGTCATTGGCCGAGTACTACACCCAGGCGATCAACAAGTCGGCACCGGATCCCGCGGCCGCGCGCCTGTGGGAAGAGTTCTTGTACTCGACCCAGGGTCAGAACATCTGGCTGCAGGGCATGGCGCGCCCCGTCGAGCTGGCGTACATGACGGCGCACCACCTGGCCAACGCCAAGGCGCTCGCGGCGCTGCCGCCGCTGCCTAAGGGTGCCGTCCAGTACCCGACCCAGGCGCAGATCACCAAGGCCGAGGCCGTCGTGGTCGCGAACTGGCCGACCGAGGTCACGTCGGGGCCATAGTCCCCAGCATGACTCCCGCGACGTCGACCGAACTCTCGGGGGCCCCCGGCCCGAGCGCGCCAGCGCTCGGCGCCGGGGGCGACGTCGTCGCGTCGCGGTTGCGGGGCCTCGCGCGCGCGCTGCGCCCGGCCGCGGCCATGGCCCCGTTCTCGATCTACTCGTTCCTCGGCCTCGGCGTGCCGATCCTCGCGGTCATTTACTTCGCCTTTCACAGCGAGCAGGGCCGCCTGACCCTGGCGAACCTGCGACTGGTCACGCACGGCACGTACCTGCTCGGCTTTGAGAACAGCATCGTGCTCGCGTTGATCACGTCGATCATTCCCGGGGTCCTCGGCTTGATCCTCGCCTACGCGATCGCCACGTCGCGCAGCGGCTTTCTCAAGCGGCTCGTGGCGACGGCCTCGGGTGTGCTCGCCAACTTCGGCGGCATCAACCTCACCTTCATGTTCATCGCGACTCTCGGCTCAACGGGCATCCTGACGGGGTGGCTGAGCGCCATTCACCTGAATCCGTGGAACTTCGGCTTCAACCTCTACACGTTCTACGGCGTGGTCATCGTGTACATGTACTTCCAGGTTCCCCTCATGGTGCTGGTCATCACGCCGGCCCTCGGTGGACTGCGGCCGTCGTGGCGCGAGGCGGCTGAGAACATGGGCGCGTCGAGCTGGCGCTACTGGCGCCACGTGGGCATTCCGGTCCTGATGCCCTCGGTGCTCGGCGGCATGCTGCTGCTCTTCGGCAGCGGCTTCGCGGCCTACGCCACGGCGGAGACCTTGACGGCCGGAACGGTCACGTTGGCGCCGATACAGATCGGTTCGCTGTTGGCGGGCAATCAGCTCGCGGGCCAGGAGAACGTTGGCTACGCCGTCGGGCTCGGCATGTTCATCGTGCTCGCACTAACCATGATCCTCTACGGACTCGTACGACGCCGGGCGTCCAAGTGGCTTCGCTAGTTCCCGATATCGTCGTCGACGCCCTGCTGGATGGGGGCGAGCAGCCCACGAGACGTTGGCCGCGCCTGCGCGCGTGGCGACTGATCGTCTTGTTGATCGCGGGCGCGTACTTCCTCATTCCCATCTACGCGGGGCTGCGATTCTCGCTGGAGAACGACGCGGGCCACCTCTCGCTCTACGCGGTGAAGGTGATCCCGTCGGAGCCGGGGTTCACCCAGGCCTTCTGGCTGTCGATGCGACTGGCGGTGGTGACGCTCGCGATCACGCTCGTGCTGATGGTGCCCACCTCGGTGTACGTGCACCTGAAGTTCCCGCGCTTGCGTCGGGTCATGGACTTCGTGACGGTACTGCCGATCGTGATACCCCCGATCGTGCTGATTCTCGGCGTCCTGCGGGCCGCCCCACTCTGGCTGCGCGCCTCGCCGTACCTCTTGAGCCTCGTCTACGTCATCTTGTCGATGCCCTTCGTGTACCGATCGCTCGACGCGGGGCTGAGCGCCCTCGATCTGAAGACGCTCGTCGAGGCGTCACGATCACTCGGCGGCAACTGGCTCAACACGTTGTGGCGCGTGGTCGTGCCGAACCTGCGTTCGGCGCTGCTGTCGGCGACCGTCTTGACGCTCGCGCTCGTGCTCGGGGAGTTCACCATGGCGAGCCTCGACCTGTGGACGACGCTGCCGGTGTGGATCTATCAGTTCCAACAGGTCGACGCGCACGTGTCGACGGCCGTCTCGATGGTGTCGCTTCTGGGCACGTGGCTCCTCATTACGTTCATCGTCTCGCTGGACCGATCACAATCTCGCCGTAATCGTAGAAAGACGAACAGCTAGTGACTGAACTGCACGACGCCGGACCAACGGTCTCGCCCACCAACCGTGCGGTCACGGGCGCGCGGGTCAACCTCGAAGGCCTGGTGCGCATCTATGGCACGACGCGCGCCCTCGACGGCTTCACGCTCTCGGTTGAACCCGGCGAGTTCGTGGCGCTTCTCGGACCATCGGGGTGCGGCAAGACGACGGCGCTGCGGGTGCTCGCCGGCTTCGAGCGCCTCGACCGCGGCCGGGTCACCGTTGACGGCGTCGACGTGGTCAAGGTCAGCGCGCAGCACCGAGACATGGGCATGGTCTTTCAGAGCTACTCGTTGTTTCCGAACATGAACGCGCTGAACAACGTGGCCTTTGGTCTGCGGATGCGCCACCAGCGAGCGGCTCAACGTCGCCAGAAGGCCGGCGAGCTGCTGGAACTCGTCGGGCTCAGCGATCAGGCGGCGAAGTACCCCCACCAGATGTCGGGCGGTCAGCAACAGCGGGTGGCCCTGGCGCGCGCCCTCGCCATCGAACCGCGGGTCTTGTTGCTCGACGAACCGTTGTCGGCACTGGACGCCAAGGTGCGCGCCGAGCTGCGAGATCAGATTCGTCAATTGCAGCAACGTCTCGCGATCACCACCGTGTTTGTCACCCACGACCAAGAAGAGGCCCTGTCGATGGCCGACCGGGTCTGCGTCATGTCCAACGGCCGCGCGGAGCAGACGGCTTCGCCCGCCGTGCTCTACTCACGGCCCACCACGCCCTTCGTGGCGGAATTCGTTGGCGTCTCGAGCCGGGTCCCCGTGACGCCGGTCGGCGGTGAGGTGGAGCTGTTCGGCCAGCGCTGTCGGGTGCGCAGCGGCAGCGTCGACGCCAACGCCGACGGCGTCGACGCCCTGTTGAGGCCCGAGGACCTCACCGTGACACCCGATCCGGGCTCCCTGCCCTTCGTCACGCACAAGAGCTTTCTTGGCGCGACGACGCGGCTCGTTGTGCAGGTGGACGGGGTCCCGATCCGCGTCGACTTGCGCAGCGACGTCGCCGCCGACATCGAGCTGGGCGCCCGCGTACGCCCCGAAGTCGTGGCTCGCGACGTGCTCGTGGCGCCCCGGGCGCCGCGACGCGAGTCGTCGCCCGACTGACCGGCCACGCCGGTTGCTCGCGGCCGACGTCGCGCGGTGGCGGGGCCAGCCGGGTAACTTTGGAATCTGATGGACTCCGAACCGCGCTCCGTGTTGCTCGAACTCGACCACGTGTCGGTGCACTTCGGCGGGCTGCGGGTGTTAGTCGACGTGTCGTTCTCGGTGTCGTCGGGCGAGGTCGTTGGCCTGATCGGGCCCAACGGTGCGGGCAAGACCACCGCCTTCAACGTCGCGTGCGGGTTCGTACGACCATCGACGGGTCACGTCCGCTACCCGGCCGCCGGCAAGAAGAACGTTCGCCCGAGCGAGCTCGCGAAAATCGGTGTCGCGAGAACGCTGCAGGGTATAGGGCTCTTTCCTCACTGCACGGTCCTCGAGAACGTTATGGCCGGTGGTCACCATCGACCCGGGGGTGACTTTGCCACGAGTCTGTTCGCCTTGCCACGGGGCGTTCGCGCCGAACGGGCGCTGCGCGCGGCGGCGATGGCCGCGCTCGAACGGCTCGGCGTCGCCAACGTGGCCGCGGCGCTGCCGAGCGCGATTCCCTACGGCGTGGCGAAGAAGGTCGCGGTGGCCCGGGCGCTGATGGCGCAGCCCCAGCTGCTGCTGCTCGACGAGCCGGCGTCGGGGCTCGATGAGTCCGAGCTGGGGGAGTTCGCGGCGTTGATACGCGAGCTGCGCTCGAGCATGGGCGTCCTGCTCGTCGAGCACGACATGGAGTTCGTCATGCCCCTGGTCGATCGGCTGGTCGTGCTCGACTTCGGCGAGGTGATCGCGACGGGCGTCCCCGAGGAAGTTCGTAACCACGGCGCCGTCATCGAGGCCTACCTCGGAGTCGACCAGTGATTCGCGTCGATGATGTGTCGGTCGCCTACGGCGCGGTCAACGCGCTGCGTGGCGTCTCCTTCGAGGCAGCGACCGGCGCGATTACGGCGGTGCTCGGCGCGAACGGCGCCGGCAAGACGACCCTGTTGCGCACCATCAGCGGGCTGGTCGCGCCCCGATCGGGCAGCGTCTGGATGAACGAGGCGCGCCTTACGGGCCAGCGGACCGAGGACATCGTGCGCGCCGGGGTCGGCCACGTGCCCGAAGGACGCGGCGTCATCGCCGAGTTCACGGTGGAGGAGAACCTTCGCCTCGGCGCCATGATCACCTCGAGGCCCTTACGAGAAGCGCTCGCCCAGCAGTACGAGTGGTTCCCCGTGCTCGGGGAGCGACGCAAGCAGGCGGCGGCGACGCTCTCGGGCGGTGAGCGCCAGATGCTCGCGATGGCGAGGGCGCTGATCGCGGGGCCCTCAGTGCTCTTGCTCGACGAGCCGTCACTCGGCCTCGCGCCGCTCGTGACGGCGCAGCTGATGCGCACCGTCGCGGACCTCTGCGCGTCAACCGGCCTCACCGTCATTCTCGTCGAGCAAAACGCCCGATCGGCCCTGCGCATCGCCGAACGGGCAGTGGTGCTCTACCTCGGACGCATCGTCGCCGACGACGAGGCCGCCGCGGTCGGGCGCGATGACCAACTGCGCCAGTACTACCTCGGAATGGTGGAGTGATGTCGGCCCTATTGACCTCGCGCAACGTGGCCGACGTCTTGAGCGGCGTGACGAACGGCGTGATTTATAGTCTCGTCGCCCTGAGCCTCGTGCTCGTGTGGCGCTCGACGCGCATACTCAACTTCGCCCAGGGAGCGATGGCGATGATGGCGACCTACATCGGCTTCGCGCTGCTCGCACCGTCGACGAACTACTGGGTCTCGATGGCCGTAGCCATTGTCGCGGGGATGGCGATTGGCGGCGCTACCGAACGGGTGATCGTTCGCGCCCTCTACGGCAAGCCCGAGATAAACCCGGTCGTCGCCATGGTTGGCTTCCTGCTCGTGCTCGAGTCGGTGGCCGCCGCGATCTGGTCGACGTCGTCGCGCGGGCTGCCGACCCCGTTCTCCATGGTCGACTGGCAGCTGAACCACAAGCCCGTGGCCATGTCGCCGTTCGCCCTCTACGAGATCATCACCGCAGTTGCGGTGATGACGGTGATCGCGGTGCTGTTCGAATACACGAAACTCGGCCTGCGGCTTCGCGCGGCCGCGATTGCGCCGGAGGTCTCGCGGCTACTGGGCGTTCGCGTCGGGCGAATGCTCACCCTGGGCTGGATGCTCTCGAGTGGGGTCGGCGCCATCACCGCGGTGCTCGTCGCGTCGAACTACTTCACCGGTCTTACCCCCACCGCGATGGACGGGGTCTTCGCCTTCGGCTTCATCGCCGCCGCGATCGGCGGACTCGACAGCCCGGTTGGTGCCCTGGTATCGGGCGTCGCGATGGGCGTGATCTTGCAGTTCGTCGGTGACTACCTGAACTCCAACGCGATCATCCTGGTGGCGCTGGGCATGCTGGTCGTCTCCTTGATGGTGCGGCCGAACGGGGTCTTCACCACCGCGCGGCAGCGGCGCGTGTAATGGGACCGGTCCAGGCCACCCAGCGATTTGTCGCGACGACGGTGCTCTGCGTCGTGGTCATTCTCGCCTCGTGGCTCGGCGTCGCGACGCCGCGCGTCGCGCTCGCCCTCGTCGTCGTCGTTGACGTCTTCGTCATCAGCGTGTCACTGCTGACGTCGCGCAGCTTTCGTCGGGATCACCCCGTGGCGACGCGGGCCGTGCTGAGTCTCGTCACCGTCGACGTGCTCGTCGCCGCATCAGGATTCTTCTCGGCGACGGTTAACTCCAACCTCGCCATCGGCGCGGCGATGTCGATCGTGTTGCTCGGGTTGTCATTTCTCACTGGATCGTCGGGCCAGATCTCGATCGGGAACGGCGCCTTCATGGGGGTCGGTGCCTTCACCGTGGCCATATGGGCGAACCACCACGCGACCACCCCGATCGCGATGGTGCTCGTACTCGCGGTCGTCGCGGGCGGGCTCGTGGGGCTGCTGCTGGGGCTGCCGGCAACGCGGCTGCGCGGGCCGTACCTCGCGGGCATGACGCTCGCGTTCGCCGTCGCGTTCGGCGCGATCTTGAACCTCTTTGGCTCGTGGACCGGCGGGGACTCGGGGCTGCAACTTCCCTACGCCGTCAACGCGCCGCGTTGGCTGTTCCACTTCTACTCGTCCGCGACGTCGTCACTCACGGTCAACAGCGTGTGGCTCGCCGACGTCGCGATCGTGACGACCGGTGTCGCGTTGTTCTTCATGGCCAACCTCTTCGCGAGCCGCACCGGTCGGGCCATGCGGCTCGTGCGCGACAACGACGTCGCCGCCGAGCTCGTGGGCATCTCACTGCCCCGCGCCCGCGTCATCGCCTTCATTGTCTCGGCGGCGTACGCCGCGCTGGGGGGCGGGCTGTGGACGATTATCAACAACGCCGTCACGCCGTCCACCTACGGCTTCGCCCTCTCGATCACGATCCTGTCGCTGGTCGTCATCGGCGGCATCGGTACGATTCCGGGCGCGATCATCGGCGGGGTGATCTACGCCTTCTCGGCCAACGTGATCGCGTGGATCACGGCGCACACGGGCCTCAATCCCCAAGGCAACGTCGCGAGCCAGCTGAACGGCATCATCTTCGGCGTCCTGCTCGTCGTGACCATCCTCTTTGCCCCGACGGGCATTGCCGGCGTCGTTCGCCGATGGGCGGCGCGGCGACCGAGGTGACTTGCTTATGATTTGCGGGCGGTCTAGGTTCATCGCAGACGCTTACGCATCAGTAACCGTCCTGTGACCATCGTCGTCGATGGAGGGGGAGAGACCATGGAGGTACGACGTATCCGTCGCGCGGCAGTGAGTGCATCGGCACTGGCGTTGACGTTGGGCATGGTAAGCATCGGGACGTCGATCGGTTCGGCCGGCGCCGCGAAGAACGTCAAGACGCCCGGCGTGACCGCCAAGCAGGTCACCATCGGGGCCACCGTTCCCCTGACCGGCATCGCGTCCCAGGGCTATAGCGAAGTCGCCAAGGCCGCGAACGCGGTCTTCACCTGGGTGAACCAGCACGGTGGGATCAACGGACGCACCATCAAGTACGTCTTGAAGGACGACTGCTACGGCACGCCCGGCTTTGGCTGCACTGGCAACCCCAACACGGTGGCCCAGACCAAGGCGCTCTTGTCGATACCGGTCTTCGCGACCGTCGGCTCGCTTGGTACGCCGACGCAGGACTCGGTGCGTGCGCTGCTGAAGGCCAACGGTGTGCCTCAGCTCTTCGTAAACTCGGGCTCCAAAGACTGGAACAACCCGAAGGTCTACCCGGGCCTGTTCGGCTGGCAGACGAGCTACACGGTGGAGAGCAAGATTCTTGGCCAGTACATCAACGCTCACTTCGCCGGACAGAAGGTCTGCTTCTTGGGTCAGAACGACGACTTCGGCAAGGACGGCTTGCTCGGACTCAACTACGTAGGGGTGAACCCCGTTGACTCCGTGATGTACGACGTGGCCAGCCTGGTCGTGGGCGGCGCCGGTTACTTCACGCCGTTCATCTCGAAGTTCCAGGCCGACGGCTGCAAGGTGGTCTATCTCGACACCATTCCCGGGGCGACCGACGCGGCGCTCGGCAATGCGCTCGCGCTCGGCTACTCGCCCCAGTGGGTTATATCGAGCGTCGGAGCTGACCCGGTGACGGTCGACGCCGCCTTCGCGGGCAAGCCGTTCCCGGACCCTGAGATCGGCGCGATCTCCTTTAGTTACCTGCCGGCGACTAACGACACCAGCGTGTGGAACGGATGGATGCGCACGGTGCTAGCCAACGACAAGGCTGACTTTCCGAACTTCACGTCGACGACGCCGCTCGATGGCAACATGGCCTACGGCATTGGCTGGGGCGTTGCCTTCGTCGAGGCACTAAAGGCCGCTGGGCGCAACTTCACGCGCGCGAGTTTCTTGAAGACGCTGACGACGACCACCTTCCAGACGCCGGCTCTCGTGCCGTTGCGCTACAGCGCGACCAACCACCAAGGGCTGAGTGGGGGCTACATCGTGAAGGTCAAGAGCGCATCGGCCACGGCGGTACTCGACAAGACGGTCTACACGACGGGTTCGAACAAGGCGAGTCCACTCGTGATCACGACCAAGCTCAGTACCTCGATTCCCCTCTGGCTGCAGTAACACGCGTAGTCGCAGTAATGCCCCGGCCCTCGCGCCGGGGCATTACTGCGTTGCGGCGCGGTGGCGACGGCGGGCGAGACTTCCCGTGGCCCGCACGCCGGTCTCGCTGGCTGTGCAGAAGGTGCGCCTATGTCGTGGATAACTGGTGTCGTGATG